>JANXMZ010000036.1 GCA_025354385.1 Bacteroidota bacterium | reverse complement strand
CTATCGGGCAGGCTTGGCGTTCCGTATATCCGAACCCTTCGGGCTTCGTCTATCAATGGCTTGGCGCCATTGAAACGGAACGCCAAGCCTGCCCGTTATAAGCCATTTAGATAATCGCAATACATTTGTGCCTGTTTCTCGCTATTATGTGGCATTATAATTACCTCTATACCTTTTGAATCTAATATGGCTCGTTTATGCCTTCTGCCTAATCTGAACGGTGGCACAAATGCTTCCGAATCAAAACGGCTTATAACAGCACCTACCAAAAAGGCGGGTTTTTCAGCTTCGTTAGAAGCATTTGTGGTTAAATTATCATTCATCTTTCTAATATTATTTTGTTGTTAAAATCCCGCCCTTCTGGTAGCTGCAAAACGTTACCTGCAAGTGCTACGACCATTCTCCGTAAGATAGTATGTGGGCAATAACATCAACAGTCCAGCCATTACCTAACATTCTGTATCGCTGACTATCGGAAACTACGCTTGTATATCCATCTTTAACGGTTTGTAGTCTTTCACACTCCAAAGGTGTTAATCTTCTTATTCTTCTTTCGTGTTTTATGGCGTGTGTGCCACAACTCATTTGAGCCATTAAGGCGGGGCTAATTCCATCTGTATCATAAATTCTGTTTTGTTGGTAAGGTTGTTTGCCACCGCTTTCAGTTGATGAATTTAACTGCATTACCAGGTTATTTTTTTGCACACTTGTAAGGGTGTTTGTTTTGCCGTCTGTTCGTGGTTCTAATTGCTGAATATTTTTGCGTTGTGTTTCAATATTGCCAGCTTCATAATCCTTTCGTATAGATTTGCCATATTCAGTACGTTTCGGTGTTAATACGGCTTCTATGCCTCTCATTGCCACGCATTGTATTTCTATTGCGTTTGTGTTGCCAGTATCAAGGCAATTCGTTTTACCATCTGTACGGCTCAAATGCCCAGTTCCACCATTACCATTAGTTGAGCTTCGTGGCATTGTATTATGTACTACATATTGCCCATCAGTAGGTATTTTATTATATCCAGCCAGTAAGCAATTAAATTTCTTTGTTTCTTCATCTACATACGGCACACTTCTTTCACTTTTTTGCATCGTTTCAATTCGCTGTTGGCTCAAATAATACTTTTCATCAACTTCACTTTCAAGTATATTTTTTAGTAAAATTCCTTTGTCTTTAGGTTGTTTTATTATACTTACCAAATCTCCAAATAATCCTTGTGGTTGCATTCCAATATTAGTCCAGTATAATCTTCTACGATTTTGAGCAGATACCAAAGCAGAGTTTATTTCAATAGCGTTTACTCCAATTGCTTTACTCAATATCTTTTCCCACTTTTCGCCCATTATCACATTTTCAAGTAAAAAGTATTTTGGTTTCACTTCGTTAAGCAATCTCATATACTCCCAAAATAAATAGCTTTGTCCTTCAAATTCGTAACCTTCCGCTTTTAATTCCAAATAATGTCCTAAAGTCAATATTTCAGTTTCACATTTTGTACTCATTCCTTTTCGTTTCCCAGCAAATGAAAAACTTTGACAAGGGCTTCCACCAATCAATAAATCAATCTTTGGTAGTTTATATCCATCTACATCAACAACGCTTCCTAATTGTATTGTATTAGGGTAATTGTGCATTGTTACTGCAATGGCGTGTTTATCTATTTCAGAAGCGTAATACTCCAAAACATTTACACCAATTCTTTCAAGTGCTTGTTGCCCACAGCTCATTCCATCGAATAAGGAAAGTACTCGTAAACCAACCGCACTAGCAGGTAACACGAGTTTTGCGTCATTGGGGTTTTCGTTTTTCAAATCAAGTTCTGTCATATCTTCAAATTTTGTTTTTCAAATGAGCCTTAGTGCTGGAAATCCCCAACGAACGCAAAACCCGAAAGCGTTACCTCACCCTCTTATCCTCCATTTTACCACATACACTGCAGCATCTTTTTTGCCTTATTTCGTAGCTGGTGCCATTAGGGTAGGTTACTGGTACTTCGTATTGTTGCCATTTATTAAACTTATGTATAATAAAGCATTTCTTTTTTACGGGCTCTTGTGCCTCTATTTTTTTAAGTAACTCTTGCAGCTCTTGCCTAGCAAATGTTGATATAAGACTTCCTTCACGGGCAATGGCTTTTTGTAACATATGTAAATTAGGATCCCATCTATCTTTACAAAATTCAGAATCGGCAGCATTTAGCTCAGCTATGCGGGTTTCTATTATGGTTTTTATTTTATGCATGGGTTTAAAATTTGCTTGCTTTTTGTGCATTTAAATATTGACTATCTACTATGCGCTTTATGCCTTCGTTATTATCAATATAATCAACAGGCCATGCAATGTTTTTAATAGGATTACCATCTACTATTAGTTTTGCTTGGGTTTGATTAAATTTCTGAGCCTTGTTTAAATCTGCAGTGTAGCCTTGGCAATTTAATGCCCAGAAAATAATTGCATTACCTAAGTAGCCTGCGTCTTTGTTTTGAATGTAATATTCCATATTTATTTATTAAATTATTTCTCTATTAAATACTCCCTCAAATGCTCCATTAATTTGCCATCGCTAGCCTGATGGAGTGGCTGTGGATTTGCTTCCATTTTTAATTTATACCAATTGGTTGGTATGTTATTAAATAACAGATGGCGATCGTTAACTTGTTTTTGCAATACCTCTATACTCCTGGTCCAAAATTTTGAACCGCCATTTATATCGGGTATTCCTATTACACACTGCCCTGGTGCGCAGGGGTAAATTGTAGTATGCGGATAGCGTATTTCGCGGTTCAAATAACAAGGGCAATTGGCAGGGCATGAGGTTTTATTTATGGCACCATCGGTATTTAGATATTGGCCACATTTGCTCCAGCTGTGCCAGGTATGGGTATAAGGTTTATGGAAACTATACACCCTAATACAAGCACCAAGCTTGATGCTCCATAGGTAATCGAGCTCGAGGCGAATTTTGGTTACATCTATCATGGGAGTTTAAATTCATCAATAGCCTTAAACATATCTTTACATTCTAATTTTTTGATATGAGCATTTATAAATAGTAACATATCCTTCCAACTATTTTTATTAAAAGGTTGTGAAACGATATTATCCAACTCAATCAAATAACTATCTTCATCTAGTTTAGAAATTACTATTTTAGTTAAGGCCATCGGATATTATTTTTTCGATTTGCATCTATTTTAATAGCTGTTTTAAATCATTTATAACGCATTCATAGCATTCAATTTCCATCTTCAACGATTTCCCCCCCCCCTCGCTCTTTAAATGCTCGACATAGCCTTTGTAATAAGCTATTTGGCGTTTTATTTTCTTTTTCATAAATTAGCCGTTATATTTTTTTAAATGCTCTACTGTAAAATGCTCAATAAAATCGCTCTCATCTCGGGTAACAATTACTTGAATTTGAAATTCCTCTTCAGTATCTTTATTCCAATAACCGAAGGCTTGAGATTTTACCTGACAGGATTCTTTTTCTTCAGATAGTTCAGTTATTAAACTAACAGTAACCATTTTTAAAAGGTCAACTGAAGTATCATCAATTTTTATTCTATTATTTGCCATAGTTATTCAAATGATTTTTTAATTCTATTAACTAATTCTTGAGCATAATCAGCATTGTAATTATTGAACTTTTCATTTCGTATTTCTTCCAAAATATATGCGCCAGTCATTTTTACTTCAACTCCATTTAAATGAAATGTTGTACAAAGTCTGTGTGGCGCTTCTGATTCTTCTTCCTCTGGCGCCTCTTCTTTTGAAACAAGCACCTGGTGCTCTTCCAATTCAATAATTTTCCAATATATTTCTTTCATTATTTTAATTAATTCTACTTTCCCATCCTGGAAAAACCTTATCAGTATAATGATCTTGCATGCCTTGCCCAGCTACCTGTTGTAATAACTTAGGGGTTAATTCGCTTGATGCTGTTGGAACATATAGCCGCTATAAGGCTTGTTGGTGGCATAAATGGCTCGCACATCGGTAAATGGTTCCGAACTACGGCTGGTACAATCAACTAACACACATACTTTGGTTAGTTTATTGTCTTTAAATTCTGCTTTTGCTTCTAGTATTGTATACATATATTTATTATTAAAATTTCTATTTAAAATGGAGGGTTTTCAGGCTCCGCTGTTGCCGTTTGTGGCGGGGTATCTACTGTAGGTGTATGGTGTACGCGCTCGGTGCTGTAGTCTAAGAAATAGCCTAGCTCCTCCAGCATATCTACATTAAATATGTATGAGCTACTATTGGTGGCTTCTGTTTTGCCATTTATTACTGCTTTAAAATGATCGTGGGCACAGTTGCCTATCCAATATTCTTTGCTACGCAGGTAAGCCTCTAGCGTTGGTTTATTTATTCCTGTTTTACCTGTTTGCTTGCGGGCATGCTCCATGTATAAGCTATGGGCATTTGCAAATCTAAGTTTAAGTATGCGTTTGGTGCCTTTGGTAGCCAATATTACACGGCCTGTGGTGGTAGTAACCTCGGCAGTATTTATAATTTTATAATCGTAGCCATTTACCAATACACGCTGATTGGCCAAGGTTGCAATTATTTGCCAGAATGAGCTTGCGCTATCGGTGCCGGCTATGCGCTCGGCTAGGTCGTGCGCAGCAGCCATGGTTTCTTTAAAAAAAGTATCGTATACCCAAGGCAATCTAAATTTTTCTGCTGCTAGTTTTGCCATTGCTAATAAGTAGCCATGGTTGCGCACAATTCTATCGTTCCAGCGCATTTTATTTTCAGCCATGTACACCCTGGCTTCTTTAAATATTTCATCGAAAGTGGAAGGAAATTTGGTTTCAAAAAATTGGCGATGAGTTAATATTTCGGTAAGGCAGCTATTAAATCCTCCGTTGCTTTGGTAGGCCATTAATATATCGAATGCCTTTACCTGCTCTGCCGATCGCTGTTCTTTTTCTAGATTTTTAAATTCAAGTACTATGCATCGCGATGGAAGCGCATTGTTATCTCCGTTTACCAATTTTTGGCCAGCTATGGTAATGGATCCATTGCATCGCATTATTTCAGTTTTACCCTTCTTGCTATTTCCTTTGGGTCGCCCTTCATCATCAAACCAACCTTTCATCCATTGCATGCGTATGGGTGTTACGGTTTCTTCATCCGCCTCGTTCATCATGTGTGGCACGTTGCGCCCATCTTCTACAAACTGACTGAGTGCGTAATCGGTACCGGAGTTAAGATTAAACTTGCGAGGCTCGGAGAAGAAAAGAAAATTTAAACTCTCCAGTATTTTAGATTTACCGCTTCCTGGTTCGCCCCAACAATATAGATGAGGGCAGCTATTATCCTTCTTCAGTATAATATCTCTAAATAAGGTAATGAATACAAATGCAATGGCAAACTTGGCTTTTTCTAAATAGGTTTTGCTTATCAGTTCCGCCCATTGTTCGAATGTTGTAGGCGATTGTTTGTAGTTAAATGGAGTAAACTGTTGAAAGCCCTTGCCGCCTTTCCTAGCATCCTTAAAAATGCTGCTTTTGCTTGGCGAATAAAAGAGGTAATCCTTGTTATTTAACACATGTTTACCTATACCATATTCGTTCAGTTCTATTAAAGTATTATTGGTGTAAAATCTATCGGTGTAACACCAAAAGCTTTCGGGTTGCCAACCAAAAACATTTATCTCATCGCATACTGGCAACTCGTGGTTAATGGTTTGCATTACCAGAATTAACTGATCTATATTACCACTCCATACCATATTGTTGCCTGCCCACAGTGTTTTGCGAAACTGCTGTACTTCTATTAAGCTCGAGCGCATAAATTCTATTACGGCTTTATCATCGGCACTTCGCACCTCTATTAATTGTTTATTATCTGCAGGGTCTGCATTTTTAACAAGGTAAAGTGGTTTAAGCACACAGTTACTTACTAGCTTGGTATCTTTCCCCATGCTTATATGAATACCAGTAATGGCTTTATTATACTCTTTGTGTACCTGTGTAAAGCCATTCATGCGTATTTCCTGTTGGGCTTCTGGCCCCATCCATTTCGGAAACTTCCACGATTGAAATTCCTCTTCAGTCTCGGCACTTATTTCGCGAGATTTTATTATTTGGCCTACATTTTTAGAAATAATGGCAGGCTTGGTGCTAAGTATTTTTGCTACCTCATCGGTTCGTTTGTTGCGTATATATTCATTTTTTACTAGACTTAGGGTTTTACACACTTCTTCTATTGCAAGGCTAATGGCTCGGTCGTTGCCTTTTGCATTGTGCTGCAGCCGCTCGGCTTTCCATAATATGCCGTCTTTTGTTAGTGCTTTAAATTGTTGTAGTGGAGATAGCTGCATGTTTTATAGTGTCGTATTTGTGTTATGATATTTTTGCTTTTGGTTTTACTTGGCGGCTCATTAATTCAAAATTGTCTTTATCCCCAATAATTGAATAAAAACCACCGGATATAATTATTGCAATAGCATACTTAGGATTTATATATTTAATTACACCAACCATTTTCTTACTTTCATTTGGGCCATAATAAATAATTACCTCATCGCCAACGAGTAGGCATGGTTTAGTATTTATAGGTGTCATATAATTGTAAAATAAAAATTGGAGTTATGACTTTCAATTGAAGCTTCAAATAGTTTGCCTTCCCATCCGCCCTCTGTAAGATATCCATTTACACTTATTTCATTCGGCTTAAATCCAATTGCTTTTTTGAAATATTCTTCAGCAATTTGTTTGCCTTCCCACCAATTGCTTACTGGCATAGGTTGTGTGATATTAGTAAACATCGGCTAATTGAATTACATGAAAAAATCTGAAGTCGAATTCGTTTCTGTCAAGATAGCCCTGGCAGGTAAAAATGAATTTAATATGAGGGAGATTTCTAATAGCTTTTTTCCAAGCTAAAATCGATTGTTTACTCCATGTTGATTCGATGATAATCAATCTTAATTTTTCAAAATTGATATCATCTCTTTTATGAAAATTATCACGAGCCGTTTTTGTATAGCGTTGAGTTTCGAATCTCATAAATTGATCTTCATTTACAAGTTCTGCTAAGGTTTTTGATAGTTGCGTTTTGCCAATTCCTGGGCCTCCGCATATTATTAGTGATTTATTCATTTTCTATATTTTCTATTTATTAATTCTGAAACTGAGATTTGGTACTCATCGGTAGCAATTGTGTGTTGTTTAGGTTTTAGTTTTTGTTTTATAATAGCACTTGTTTGGTAGGCGTTGCAATGGTTACACTCGGCATCATCTATACTTATTAAGCCTTGGCAATTTGTGCATTGCTGCATAGCGTATGTTGCTATTGTTGGCATTATATTCTTTCAAATTCTATTACCCATACCCAAGGGTTGGCTTTCCATGAATTTTCACCATTGATAGATTCCCATAAATCTTGAAATGCACGAGAAGCGTTACTAAATGCTCTATATCTCATACTGCCACCACTAGGATGAATGGAGCCTTTATACTCCCCAAAAGGACCATATAGGCAGCACCCTTCAGCAATTGCATCCTCTTCACTGATATCCTGTAAACGCTCTACTTTTATTGATTTAATGCGAAGGAATAATCTGCAAGCTGCTTTAGGCATATGGATAGATGGTCGCCATTTGGTTCCTTTATCATCAGGGTCATTATCCGCTTTATATGCATAAATTCCGCCCATACTAAATTGACTAACTGTTTCTCTCGCCCAAAGAACATCGCCTACTTGGCCGTATGGGCATTTCATATCAGAAATAAACCTTTCATCTGCATCTAAGTTTCTGGGCCATTTATTTGAGCCGTCTGTTCTCATAGCTATATCAAAGCAAGCAGCCTTACCTTGTGGCTTTACTACTCGCCTAGTCTGCGTTTTTCTACCGTTAAGTATCGCCTGCACCATTGGCGTGCTAAATAATATTGGATGTTCTTTCATATTTCTTAATTTTTTTTATTTACCCATTAAATATGCGAGCGCATAGGTGGTGGCCAATGGTTTGCATTTCTTCTGCAGTGTACTCGCCTTTAGCAGCTTGCTGTATGGTTACAGCATACTCACGGCAATAGAGAGTGCGCATTTTATAAATGATGTACATTAATCTTACGCTATTCCCTACAGTTTCCTGCAATTGTGGTTGGCCTATGTTACCCATCCAAAACTGAGATTCAATATGAGGCTGCAAGGTATCGAACCAGGTGCACTCTACCTTGGTACCCTCGTGCTCTACAATTAGGCGCATTAGGTTATTGTATTTTTCGAACTTTACAAGCTTAAAATTTAGTAGCTCGCACATTTCTGTTATTTCTTCGTATTTAAGATATACTACAGGCTTGGCGAGTAGTGCATCTATTTGGGTGGTGGTTATTTTCATCTTTCTTTAATAGTGTCTTTAATCGATTTTGAATATTTTGCTAAGTAGTCTTTGCGCGCTTGGTCGGGGTTGCGGTCAGGGCTTATGTATATGGTGGTTTTGGCATCTATGCGTACTGGTACGGTGTGCCCTTTATCTAGCGGTGCAAACTTTTGATTTCTCCCTAGCATTTCTCTATCCATTTTAGCGGCTATTACTTATGCCTCGGTACTTATTCTCACCGCTACTACGTTGGGCTTTTTAATTCGTACTTTAGGCGCTGCCTTTGGTTTTGGAATGGGTGCATTTTTAAATTGAATTTGTGCCTGCTCAATTTCCTGTAGCGTATGCAAATCGAGCAGGTGGTTATTTAGCTTTTGCTCCATTATTTGTAACTGCTGTATGTTGGTATTGGAGCCATAATTAGCTATATACTGTTTCATTTCTAAAATGGCATTTATTTCGGCAGTAAATCGGTTGCCATATTCAAGTAAAAAAGCAAAGTGCGCTGGTTTTTTCATACTAGAAAATAATTCTACGAATGCTTTTTTTGTAGTTGTAAATTTGCTCCAGGGCAACTTTTATTTGCTTCATGCCTTGCGCATGTTCAAGCGGCTCTTTGTAAATAAGGAATAGGCGAATTAAATCTTCCATATCGCACTTGCCATTTTTACTTAAATGGTAAATAGTAAGAATAAAATCGGTAGTTAAAAATCCTTTGTAAGTTTTAAATCTGTAAATCAACTTGGCTAAATCCTCTGCCTTTTCTAAAAACTGTACTCTAAAATTTCCGCTTTCAAATCGCTCAATACAATTATCGTTATGAGATTGATTTGGAGAGCCTTTTTCTAACAGATTAATGCTAGCTGTTTTAGGCATGCCATATTTTCGAAGAAATGAATCGAGTGTTTTATAATCTTCAATACCTAACTCACTATAGCAGTTAATAAAATCCTTGCTACTCCATCGCTCCGTATTGGTATTTAATTTAGCAATATGGTATAGCGATGTTTTATCGGCAATTGTATAAAATATATTGCTATCAATTCGTTTTGCGACCTCAAATCTATGTTGCCCATCTATAATATTCATTTCAGTATCTACTATAATTGGGCAGTATGGCAGCATGTTAAATCCGCTATTAATTTCATTAATAATTTTGCCGATTTTCTTTTCATTTAAGGTTCTATTTCCCTTCAGTATTTTAAACTGATTATACTCCCTGGTGAAGTAAATTTTGTCGCTTGATTCTATGTGTAGCATATTAATTTATTTGGTATAATGTGGAGCCTCCATATCTTTAATACCCCAGTTGGCGGCATGCTGCTGGTATTTAGGTTGTTTCATTGTTTGTAAATGGATTTTGGAGCGTTTATTATACGCCAACCAATTGCGAAAAATGCGTGTGCGGTAGCGGTGGTAAACTTCCAAGGCAAAAGCTTGCAGTAATCCTGTTACCAATACAGATATACTTATATAAACGAGCTGCATAAATTTAGCATCAGCGGCCTCTATACTTGTTACCTGACTAAGGTTGTCTATTTGGTATAAGCCATAAATGCTAGGCAAAATCAGGTATGGGAAGTAGATTAATTTTCTCATAAAAATAATATTGCAGCGATTGTTGAAATAATAATTATAAGTAGTAACCAATCTTGTACATAGTAATACTGTTGGTGCAGCCAATCGTTAGTACGAATGCCTGCAAATGCTAGTTTGTTTTTTAGTTTGTTCATATTATTTTAAATTTTGAATATCGTTTATCAATTGCAAGTAGTGCTTGTAATACTTGCTTTCAGGCGAGCCTATAAGTGGGGCCAGTCTTTCGTTACTAAATTTTTTAAGAACAGGTACCAGTTGCTCATTTGATATCTGTTTTACGGAATGCATTATTCGCTCGGCATTTAGTACCAATTGCTGCTTTTGGCCATCAATTCTTACATACCAAAAGCAATAGCGTTTTTGCTTCAGCATTTTATCAATTCTAGCAATTAAATCTTTGCGTTCTTCGGTTGTGCACATATTATTTTTTAGATTTATTTGCATTTGGTGCAACTTTCTTTGCATCTGGTGTCAATTTTTCTTCAATTGGTTCAATGGCCTCTTCAGGCTTGTTTATAAAATCTATCCACTCATCTAAGTCTTTAATGTTTTTAGGCCATTCTACCACACCTACATTGGTTGCACCACAGGTGTATAGTAGGTTGATGGTTTTTTGCATTGAAATTTCTCCTGCATTGTCCTTTTCGTTTATAGCCAATACATTCTCATCGTGCTCCTTTTGGTCTATTTCTTTACTAGCTAATTTTGCTGCAGCTTCATCAATTTTTAATTGATCCTTGGCTTTATCATTATCGCCTCCAAGAACAAAATTCTTGGTCATTTTAAGTAGCCTTTTTATTTGTGTTTCGGTAACAGCAGTACCGCAACTAGCTACAGCATGGTTAATGTTATTTTGGCGAGCTTTAAGTACATCAAAATAACCTTCAACTAATACTGCTTCATCGGCTTTATTAATTATCAGTTTGGCTTTATCTAGGCCGTATAGCGTAGCATCTTTATGGTAAACAATACTTTCGTATCCATTCAGATATTTAGGCTCTTTTTTTGCTTCCTGAGCGCTGGTCCAAATTCGTGCACCAAAACTTATGCAATTGCCTTTTTCGTCATGAATAGGAATCATTATTCTATTGCGAAAAAAATCGAAGTTCTTATCGCCTTTTTCTACGCATAGTTTGCATTTTACTGCCAAGTCCCATCTGCGAGGCTCTTGCATGGTTACATAATCGCTTACAGTGCGCCAGCTGTCTGGAGCATATCCAATTTCTTCAAGTATCAATGTCTCTCTGGTAAAGCCTCTATCTAGCATGTATTGCAATGGAGCATCGCTTTCCATTAATAGCTTATGATACATTCTCTTTACCTCGCCCATAAGTTTAAGTGCAGCATCCTTCTCAGCAATTTGTTCGGGCTTTAATGCGTCTTCGGCACTGGTTGTTTCTACTACTGGTATGTTGTACAATGCAGCTACTTGTTTAAGTGCTTCAGGATAGCTCCATCCTTCTTTTTTCATAAGGAAATTAATAGCATTTCCTCCCTCGCCACAGCCAAAACATTTATACATTTGCTTGCTTTCGCTTACTGTAAAGCTTGCACTTTTTTCGTTATGAAATGGGCAACTCCCCGTATAGTTAGCACCTCTCTTTTTAAGGTCAACTTTAGCGCCTATAATCTCAATTATATCAAGGCTTGTAAATATATCGTCTATGGTTTGTTGGCTTATCATTTATTATTAAATTTTTAAAAAGCAGACCTACTGTTATGCCTTACCCGCTCGGAAATAGCAGGTCTGCTTTTTCCCATTAGTTATCAATTTCCTGCGGGTTTACCTGTTTTAATTTAAATTCTTCTATCGCTTTTGCAAATTCATCAACTTTAGTTATACAATATGATTTTAGCTTGTCTATTAGCTCCTGATTGTATCTGTCGCCATTAATTACATAGTATACATAAGAACTAGAGAAGCCACATTCTCTAGCAATTTCATTAACAGCATCCTTATCTATCAAGCGTTTACACATACTCTTAAGGTCTGCATCAATTACTTTCGTAGTCTGTGGCATATTATTTGAATGTTCCATTTAAATTTGTTGTTGATATTCGACAACAAAAGTATTAAGGTTTTGGACAATAGGGCAAATTATATTTTGCACATTTGTCCAAGTTATTGACTATAAGTCAAATAAATTTAAAATGACAACACCAGAAAAAAGATTGGAGCGTTTTGCCGAAGTAGTGTCTATATTAAAAGACATGAAGATAACGCAAAGCGACATTTCGCAGCGAATGAAGCGAAAAGACAGTACTTATATAAGTAAAGTTCTAAATGGGGTACGAGAGTGCAGCCTTGATTTTTTAGAAGATTTTATTCATGCGTTTCCAGAATTCAATTTAAATTATATCAAATATAATCAGGGGCCTATCTTTATTTCTGATGAAAATGCAGCCTCTAATATAATAAGTGAGCCTATGAATGCGTTTTACGATACCAATAAGAGCAATGGATCGTCCAACATACAGCAGCAAATTGCTCCGCTTATGGTTTATAACTTAGAAGAACAATCGAGTAAAATACTAACAAAATCAGAAGGTGTACTTAGTTTCCCTGGTTCGCAAACATGCGATTTTGCGGTGCGAGTTCATGGCGAAGCAATGCGTGGCGCAATATGTAATGGTGGCAGCATAGCGGTTAAACAGATAGATAAAAATATTTTGCCATTTGGGCATATTTTTTTAATTCGTACTGAGCACTTCGATATGGTACGATATGTGCGCAAGGGTAGCGATAACAAATTGGTAAAGCTTTATGCGCACAATAATCACGATTTTGACGACTTCGAAATACCACTAGAATCTATTTTAGAAATATTTTTAGTTCATAAAATATTAAATAATGAATCTTAACCATTTCACAAAAACTCCACCCAGCCAGTGGAGTTTATTATTATTGCTCATTTTTGTAAATCCTGTTGGGATCACAAACAATTGAAAAAAAAACTCCACTCAGTGGAGTTTTTTTTTGTTCTGAAAAAAATAGCGACCATCCCAAAGACTATTTTTATATTAAATTGCTTTACATACTAAAATTGTATGCAAATAAAAAAGGATTTCAATTTCTTGAAACCCTTGATTTTATTAGTGGGGGCTACTGGGTTCGAACCAGTGACCCTCTGCTTGTAAGGCAGATGCTCTGAACCAGCTGAGCTAAGCCCCCTTTTGAGGAGTGCAAAAATAGTAAAATATAACAAATAACAAAAAAAAACTTTAAATTCTTTTAAATTAATCAATTCACTCAATTTTCAACAGCATTGAAGCCTCATTTAACCAAAACACTCCTTTTTTTAAAAATTTAAGCTTAAATTTGTGCCCAATTAAATTTTATTTATAAAAAATGATAGTCCCTAAGTTTCTCAATCCAACTGATTCCTTCCACTCTGAGTTAAGAACCCGCGTTAATGAGTATTTTGAAAAAGTGAAAACCATGAAAACGGGAAATATCAAGCTCTATTCTAAAGCAATTATTTTAGTGGTCTCTTTTCTTGCTATTTATATTCATCTAGTGTTTTTTATTTCTCCCTATCTTTTACTCAATATTACGGAGTGCCTTATTCTAGGGGCCTTAACCTCCGCCATTGGTTTCAATATCATGCACGATGGAGCGCACGGTAGTTTCAGTAGCAAAAAATGGGTGAATGAATTGGCCGGCCTGTCTCTTAATTTTTTAGGGGCAAATGTATTTATGTGGAAGACGAAGCACAATATTGTACACCACACCTTTACCAATATCGATGGGGTAGACGATGATATCAATGCCAAACCTTTCCTAAGATTGTGCGAAACTCAAAAGAAATATAAAATTCACAAATATCAACATTTATATTTCTTGGCAGCTTATGCTTTGTTATACATCTACTGGATATTCTTTACAGACTACAAAAAATATTTCACCAATAAAGTAGGTGAGATGCCAATAAAAAAAATGACTTTTATGGACCATTTTACTTTTTGGGGTTTTAAAGCTTTGCATCTAATTTTATTTGTATTGATTCCGATTTATAAAGTTGGATTTCTTGCATGGGTAATTGGCTTCTTAGCATATGGTTTCTTTGCAGGTATTGTTTTAAGCGTAGTGTTCCAATTGGCACATACTGTATCCGAAACTCATTTCCCAGAAACAAACCCTGCAACCGGAAAAGTTGAAGATGAATGGGCTGTTCATCAGTTAAAAACGACTGCTAATTTTGCTACTAAAAGTAAATTTTGGTCATGGTTCACAGGTGGTTTAAATTTTCAAGTGGAGCATCATTTGTTTCCAAATATTTCACATGTTCACTATCCAGAATTGAGCAAAATTGTTAAAGAAGTGTGTCAAAAATACAATATTCCTTACCTCGAGCATGCTAAAACAAGGTATGCAATTGCATCGCACGTAGCGCATTTGAAAGCTATGGGCAACGCATAGTTAAATACGAACTTTCTTGAAAGTCTTTCAGCATTTGTTGAAAGGCTTTTTTTTGTTTAATATTAGTTGAATCAGTTTATTTAATGCTGTTTTCAATTCTGTAGCTTAAGTTTTTTTCCACTTCATCAATTTTTTTGGCAATTATTGCCAATTTGTCTAATTTTTTGTGTTTGTTTCGACTGAAGCGGGCTAAAAATACATTATAAATCCTGGCATTAAAAGGAAAATAAGGGAGGTATATTCAAATAAATTTATCATCTCTGGTGTAATTTTTTCCTTTGAAGTTATGGGTCTATTTCTGGTAAGGTGTTCAATAAATGCATCGAGTGGACCTGACCATATGAACCAAGCATAAAAAAAGCAAATAAATGAGGCCGCATATAGCAACCATTCAATTGCAAAGTAACCTGTTTTAGCTATTATACCTGGTACAATTCCAACATATGCCTCCTTTAATAATTTAACATTGTATGCGTCGTCATACACATTTTTTAAATCTAATTTCTTGTCAAAAAATGCACTAATTCTTTTAAAGAATGTTCTCATATTGAATGGTTAATTTATAATTCTTACAAAAGTATACTTATTGTATTGCTCCTCAATTTTATTTTGTATGTCGTTGTTTTTATAATGTGGCAAATAATATAACCAACCAGTAATGAACAGAATTTAGTATTGTCTTTTAGGAATTTAAGTGATTTAGATACTACCCCTTCAAAAAATAGTATCCAGAAAGTAATGCCACTAATAAAAGTAATATTCATAGTTCTATAGTTGATGTTATTCCACTCCGATTAAAATTGTTGAATTTGGAGCACATAATGAGTTGATTTCATCTGAAAAAAAACAATGAATATTTTATAAAACATATCACTTCTCCATCTTACTTTCGTTGCTGAAAGTTTTCCTTAACAAAGGAATATTCTATATTACATTTATGCTACAAAGACGACTTGGACTTACGCAGGCTACCGCCATTAATATGATTGATATGGTAGGAATTGGCCCATTTATTACCCTCCCCATGGTAATAGGGATGATGAATGGACCTTATTTTTTATACGCTTGGCTGGCTGGGGCACTGCTCTCTATGGTAGATGCGATGGTGTGGAGCGAGTTAGGTGCGGCCTTTCCAAAGGCGGGTGGGTCTTATAATTTTTTAAAAGAAGCTTATGGGGAACATGGTGCTGGCAAAATGATGAGCTTCTTATTTGTATGGCAAACCATGATACAAGCCCCTTTGGTAATTGCATCTGCATCTATTGGTTTTGCAGCCTATCTTAATTACTTATGGCCTCTGGGGAGCATTGCTTCCAAGGCAGTAAGTGGTGCGTTGGTGGTTTTAATTGTTGTTCTTCTGTACCGAAAAATTGAAGACATTGGTAAAATATCGGTCTTTCTTTGGGCTGGTGTTATTTTAACATTAGTGTGGATTATTGGCGCAGGTATTGTACATGGAAATTTTTTAGAACCCCTAAAGCATATCAATGATAATATTCAAATGAATTATGCTTTTGTAGCCGCTATGGGTTTTGCTTGTGTGAAAACCATGTATAGCTATTTAGGATATTACAATGTTTGTCATTTGGGGGGAGAAATTATTAATCCTACTAAAAACATACCGCGTAGTATGTTTTTGTCTATAGCAGGCATTTCAATTTTATATTTGGCAATGAATATCAGTGTTAGCAGTGTTATTCCTTGGCACATTGCTAAAGATAGCGAACACGTTATTAGTTTGTTTATGCAAAGTTTAGCGGGCAATGCAGCAGCAGTTGTTGTTACTATTTTAATTTTATGGGTGGCCTTTGCTTCTGTATTTTCTGCTACTTTAGGATATAGCCGTATCCCTTATGCAGCAGCTGTTGATGGGGCCTTTTTTAAGGTGTTTGCCAAACTGCATCCTACGCGTCAGTTTCCATATATTTCGCTTTTGTTTTTGGGTGGAACTGCGTTTGTTTTTAGTTTACTTTTTAAACTTAGCGATGTTATTAGTGCCATTTTGGCCATGCGTATTTTAATTCAATTTATAGGGCAAGCCATTGGTTTGTTAATATTGCGTTATAAACGCGATGCCACTTTATTTCCTTATAAAATGCTGTGGTTTCCATTGCCTGTATATCTGGCAATTTTAATGTGGTTGGTTATTTTAGTTTCTACAGGATTTAAAATGGTGCTCACTGGTTTGTTGGTAATAGTGCTCGGAATAATAGTTTATTTTTTCAAAGCGAAAAAACAAAAGGAATGGCCGTTTAATTTAAAAAAGAAATAACTTGTATATCCATTAGAAATAAATCTGATTTAGAATTTGAGAAATCTTCAAAATTAGATTAATCTTCAAATTCCAAATTAACATATAGACTCCTGTGAAAGAAGCGGTACAAAAGCCATATGGCGGCAAATGTTAACCCGAAAATAAAAGCAAACCAGATGCCTTGTATGCCCCAATCAAATTTAAAACACAAAAGATAAGCGCCAGGCACCATTATAAGCCAATAAGAAACAAAGGCAATTATGCCCGTAATTTTGGTATCTTTGATTCCCCTTAACACACCAGCTGCCACTGCCTGTATGCCATCACTTAACTGAAAAAGAGCTGCTAAAAATAGCAGTTGTTGTGCCAATGCAATAACTGCAGTATCGTTGGTGTACATTTGAGGTAATTGACCGCTAAAAATTAAAAATACCAAGGCAAAAACGGCTTCTACTGCCAATGATAATAGGATGGCTGCGAATCCAGCTTTGCGAACACCTATTTTATCCTTAGCGCCATAATAATTACCCACTAAAATATTGCCTCCAGTAGCAATGCCAGTAATAAACATGTAAGTAAGCGAAGCCAATTGAATGGCAATCTGATGGGCTGCCAAATGAATTTCACTAATCCACCCACACATGATGAGGGCAAATGTGAAGGCACCCATTTCAAAGAAAAAGGTAAAGCCAATAGGTAATCCTGTTTTGATTAAATCCCAATCGTATCTTATGTTTTCTATTACCTTATTCTTCAATTCTTTTACATAAGGATGGTACCAAGCCCAATAAAGCATTAGGCCTGCCATAGCAAAGCGCGAAATATTAGTCGCCCAAGCAGAGCCTGCTAAACCCATTGCAGGACAGCCCCAATGACCAAATACCATTACCCAATTTAATAACACATTTAAAGCCACTCCAAAAAATGTAACACCCATAGAGATTTGTGTTTTGCTCAAACCATCCATCATTTGTTTGCCCGAATTATAGTACAACAAAGCAGGAATCGAAAAATTAACAATCCATAAATACTCGGCTCCTTGTGCAGTTACTGCGGGGGTCTGACCGAAAATATCGAAGTTGTAATACAATATTAAGTTGATACCAAACAAGGCAATACTCAACCAAATATTCACTCTTAAAGATGATTTGAAAATAGGAATGCTCTGCTGTGGTTTGCCCTCTCCATCGGCTATAGCAGTAAAGGTGCTAACTGCATACAAAGTGCCAACTCCAATCAACATAAACAAAAAGAAAATGGCATTGCCTACACTGGCTGCACCCATGGCATCGTTGCTTACACGACCCAGCATAATAGTATCGGTAAAACCCATTAATACCAATCCCAACTGACCAATGGTAATAGGATAAGCTAACTTGGCAGTTTGAATAAATAAGTTTTTATATGTTTTAATTTTAGTAAACAAGGTTGCAAAAATAGACTTTAAGGTTTAGCTTTTAATGCCGATTTTCAATTTGTTTTTCAAATACTTGCGTTTTTCGATGCCTTACTTAGAAGAATTATTCCATACATTTGTATTTATAAAGCCCTAAAATGGAAACCATGAAATCTATATTTTTACTGCTTTTTATTTTTATTGCTTCTGTTTCAAACGCACAAGTAAGTCCACAAGTTGTGAATACAGCGGGTATGTATTTGAAAGGTCAAAATAGTTGGTTCGATATGTCCATAGGCGAGCTGATAACCACTTCTGCTTTTAGTTCTACCCATTGCGCTACTCAAGGATATTTGCAACCTAAACTCCCAGCCCCTAACAATCAAGTGGCATTTGTTGAAACTTTATCTGTTGCCGTTTATCCGAATCCATTTACGAGTTTAATTAATATAACTACCGAAAGAACAGATTTAAAGTTTGTGGTAACTACTATGACTGGTCAAAATATTAGTTCTACCCAAGAAAAATCAATCGACTTGTCTAACTATCCTTCGGGAATTTATTTACTCAGTATTTACAATGCACAAAATGAAATTTTAGCCATTCATAAATTGTGCAAACTCACCAATTAATTACAATGAAATTTAAATATCTATTTTTATCAATCTTATTTTTTACATCGCTGTTATTAAAAGCGCAAGTGCCTAATGGAATCAATTACCAGGGTGCCGCCCGCAAAGCCGATGGTACTCCCATAGCCAATCAATTAATTGGCATTGAAATTAGTATTTACGACAGTATTACTATACGCAAAAATGCATATGTCGAAACGCATTCGCTTACCACCAATGCCCTTGGTTTGTATAGTACTATTATTGGAAAAGGTACTGCCATTTACAATAAGTTTGATAGTATTCAATGGGGAAAAGCAACCCAATGGATTGGTGTTAAAATTGATCCTGCAGGAGGTACCAATTATACCATTCGCGGACAACAACAATTAATGAGTGTGCCTTATGCTATTTATGCAGGTAATGTAAAAACTGGTTTGGATTTACAAATTTTAAAATTGGCCAATGATACTTTATCACTTAATAAAAATGGAGGCTCTGTTTATTTGGGAAAATATTTAGACAATACCGATACACAGCGTTTAATTAAAACAGGCAATAAAATTAAAATATCCAATGCAAATACCATTCAGTTGAATGATGATGATAGCACCAATGAATTGCAAAAATTAAGCATATCAAACGATACCATTTCACTTTCGAAAAGTACCACAAAAATAAAATTACCCAATCCACTAGAAGCTATGGAAGACGCCATGGGTTGTGTGTTCTTACACCGTTTTTGTACTGGCGATGGCACCATTACCAATCCATGGAAATCTGCTGATAAATCGGCAGGCATTTTCGAGGCCATTAAACATTTAACCATTACCAAACGCATTATTTACATGAAGCCAGGTTATTATTTTACAAGTGGTGCAATCGAAGTAGATTTTGCAAAACTCTTACCCAACTTAACGGATGCCAATTGGAAAAATGCTTTTACAGGTTATGGTATAGAATTTCAGGGTCACAATGCTAGTTTTTATATCAATGGAGGTGCACCCTTAACAAGTGGTAAACCAGGTTTACTATTTAATTGGAAAGGGGAGCATGCATTTTATTGGAAATTCACTGGTATGCAATTTTATGGGGTAGTGGATACAGCCTTAGTTCAATTTGGCAACAGTTATGATTTTCCTTGGAATGGTTGCGATTTTGATATAACTGGCAATAATGGCTATGTGCCAAGTAACTACTTAACCAAGGCTTCGCGCTCTTCGTCCATTAAAATCTGTTGGCCTTTAGAATGTCGTTTGCATTTGGTAGGTGTGAGTGCAACAGGCAGTGGAGTGGTTTTAGAAACCGCTACTTTTTGCACTGTGAGTGGTGCCTTCAGCAATACAATTATTCCCAATACCAATACGCTTTATGATAAATCCTATGGTTTAAATTTAATCAATTGTCAAAGCAATACCTTTACTTCTATGGATTTGGAGGTGGCATACAATGGTATCAAGCTCGACCAATGGAGCATACAAAATACCTTCTCTGCTATATTCGTTTCGCAATGCGATAGTGCAGGTGCCACTTTCGATAACAGCACCCAAGTTACCAATGGAAAAAATGTAGTCATTTCAATTCGAAGCGGACCTACAGTACAAGCCCCTAGCAGTATAAAGGTTCAGAAATTATTTACGCCCACTAGCGATGCCACCAAGGTAGAGATTATGAATTATTTTGATTTTTAACACTAAGTGTCAAAAATGTTTTTAGACTATAATTATTAATAAATTCGGAGTAATGGACATTTTTTAGGCTATTTTTAAGACGATTACTTCTAATGGACATTTTTTAGGCTGTTTATTTTTAGGTTATTATTTAACATGTTTTGATATTCCCCATTTTTGCACTATCAAGGAAAACGGACACAGGC
>JANXMZ010000079.1 GCA_025354385.1 Bacteroidota bacterium | reverse complement strand
TGAGCTGATTATATTTTTTCGTCATGTCGTAATGCGAAAATATGTTTTCAGCTCTAACCCTTCGGGATTTCGTTTCGCTACGCTTCACTTCATCCCGAAGGGTTAGAAACCCAGTTGCACTTATTAGTTGAACTTACAAATTAATAAAAGGGTGAAATCATAAAATAAACGATTACACCAGTAACAGATACATAGAACCATACTGGCCAAACGTAGCGTGTTAATTTTTTGTGTTTCGCATACTCTCCCGTTAAGCCTCTGTATACAGCAAAAAGTATAAAAGGCAAAATAATGCCTGCCAATCCAATATGGGTAAAAAGAATAAGGTAATAAATGAGCTTAGCAGTACCTACGCCCCCATATTTGGTCTCAACGGTGGTAAAGTGATACAACACATAGGTTACCAGAAATAGGATGGAACAAACCACAGCACTCAGCATTACTTTTTTGTGAAGTTCAAAGTTTTTTTGCTTCACGGCATACAAACCAGCCAATAACAAAATAGAAACTATAGAATTGAGAATAGCACTTAATTGCGGAAAAATATGGGTGTCAAATCCAAATCCTAAATCAATTTTAATTTTTCTCATCAGCACTACGAGAGAAAATACAACAATGGAAAGGGTAATGATTATGATATTAGCGAGACGGTCGTTCTTCTGAATGGTCTTCATTTCTTTTTATATTCTAATTTGAGTGCGCGGACAGCATCTATTATTGCACTTTTATCCAACTGTCCACCTGTTTCAAAAACACCTCTTATACGCAATTGTTTGTCAACCAAAGCGATTTTTTCGCTGTGAAATAAGCCTTGGTGACTATCATGTGCGCCTGGTATCAAAAAGCTGTACATGGCCAAATCATAAATTCTTTTTTTGTTGCCAGTTAAGAACTGCCAGTTTGGAAACTTAGCGCCAAATTTGTTAGCATAGTTTAATAATACTTTTGGGCTGTCATTTTCTGGATCAACAGTAAAGCTCAAAAATTGGATGGAAGGATCTTTTTCAAATTCCCTGTATATGTGTTGAGCAATAAAATCATTCATTTTGGGACAAACTGTTTCACAACTAGCAAAGAAAAAATTCACTAAAAGTATTTTATCTTTATAAGTATCCAAGGTAACACTGTCTGCATTTTGATTTACCAATTTAAAATTTTCAATGGTATGGTAAATAGTATCACCATTGGGGCCTACTTCACGCTCCCCAAAAAAAGGTAGAGGACGAGAATAATGCACACCTGTTTTGTTAAGCATGATCCACAATACGGGCATCACGAATACTAAAAACAAAACGCCCATAACTTTAAAGCTAGGGCGTTTCTTAATTTCTTGATTCATTTATCTTAATAAGTACTTACGAAGCTTCCTTCTAATAATAAAAGCCAAGCTAAATAACTTAAAAATATTGCGGCTGGTAAAACGATCATCCAACGCAAGAATTTAGCTTCATCACCGAGGTGCATAAAGATTCCAACAATTAATATTGCTTTAACGATACCGATAGCAACGAAAGTAATATTTCTTGCCATGCTAGGACCGAAAGTAAAATAGATAACAAAGTCGATAATGGTAATGAATGATAATATCCAAAAAGTTCTCCATAGTTTTTTAGTGCCATGGCTTTCGGTATGTGGAATAAATGTTTCAGGTATATATTCGCCTGAAAGAGGATTGTTTTGTTCGTTGCTCATAATGAATGCTCTTATATCTTTTTTAATGTTTTATATCAAGTAATAGAATGTGAATACAAATACCCAAACTAAATCTACAAAGTGCCAGTATAAACCTACTTTTTCTACCATTTCGTAATGGCCTCTGCGCTCGTAAGTACCTCTCACTACATTTAGCCAAATAACAATGTTAATGACTACCCCACTCAATACGTGGAATCCGTGGAAGCCTGTTACAATGAAGAACAGAGAGGCGAATGGAACAGGACCAGGTTGTTTATCTGCAAGTTCCCAATGCACATGATCAAATAATTTCAAATGATCAGCTTTTATTTTTGCTTCATTGGTAAAATTAAAAAGGTTTGAATCCAAACGGCCACCTTCATGAATAAATTGGGTCCATTCCCAAGCTTGGCAACTTAAAAAAGCGGCACCACCTAAAATGGTGTAAACCATATATTTTGCAACCTCTGCTTTCGAGTTTCTATGTCCTGCCTCCACAGCTAATACCATGGTAACGGATGAGAAAATAAGAATAAAAGTCATTAAACTCACGAACAACAGTGGAAGGTTAATACCATGTGCGAATGGAAAATGGTTAAAAACCGTTGAAGGTTCTGGCCAAGGGGTAGCTGATCCTGAATAACTGAAACGGATAGCTCCGTAACCCACAAGTAAAGAAGAAAAAGTGAATGCATCTGATAATAAGAAGACCCACATCATCAATTTACCATAACTTACGTTGAATGGTGAACGGCCACCGGCCCATGTTTTTGTTGATACTGTTGCTGAATTAGACATTACTGTTTTAGCTGATAATAATTATGCGAAATAAAGAAATAATAATAACAAAATCCACAGTATGCCTAAAAAATGCCAATATGTTTTGCATATATTTATAAACACCAAGTTTTTTTTGTGTATTTGAAGTTTAGAAGCTCTAGCAATACCAACGGTTAAGAGTATTAATCCACCAATAATATGCGCAAAGTGAGCGGCGCTAATAACGTATACAAAAGAGGCAGAAATTTCTGCTGGTTCTTTGTTAGACAGGAATAATCCTCTGTCCATAAGGTTCAACCAACCGTAAAATTGTGAAATACAGAAGGCAATTCCGCAAATTAAGGTGATGGTTAAAAGGGAAGGGATTTTATAAATATCATCTTTCTGTGCTGCACGATAAGCCATTTGCATGAAGAAACTAGATATTAGCACAATACCTGCGCTTAGCCAAAACTCAAATGGCAAATCGAATTTTAACCAAGCATTGTTTCTAAGACCATCGCCTTGATGCACAAAATAAGCACTGCAAAATGCCAAGAATAACATAGTGCTAGCCACTATCAGTAGCCATATAATCACTGTCTTGGGGCTGAACTCTTTGGGAGTTGTATTGTTTTGTATGGTAGAAGAGGACATAATATTAATTGAATAAATAACTGAGCAATACTGCTGGCATATAAATTAAAGTGGCAAACATGAGCGCACGGGCACTTTCAACGGACATTTTGTGGTATAGCTGAAACGCCCTGAAAAGCACATAACCTGCACATGGCACTATGATAATTAGGGCATATAAACCTGCAAAGCCTATAACGATTGGATACAAGCTAATAAGAAGTAACATGATAGAATACCAAACAGTTTGCATAGCATTTCGTTTTGTTCTGCCTGCATAATTTGGCAATAAAGTATAACCTGCTTTTCTGTAATCATCCTCCAGCACCCATGCAATGGCCCAAAAATGTGGAAATTGCCAGAAAAACTGAATTGAGAAAAGAATAAAAGCAATGGTATGAAAATCGCCTGAAAGTAATCCTCCTCCAACGGCTTCCCAACCTATGGCAGGCGGAATAGCACCTGGTATGGCGCCAACAAATACAGCCATTGGTGTCATTTTCTTTAGAGGCGTATAACATAGAACGTAGATTAGCAAAGATAATAATCCTAAAAAGGCACAATTAACATTTGTGTAATACGCAAGTGCAAGAAGTCCTAAAATACCAAGCACCATGCTAAATACGAAAGCGTCGTTTACAGACATTCTACCATTGGCCACTGGTCTCTCCTGTGTGCGGGTCATTAATTTGTCTAAGTCTTTCTCAATAATCTGATTAAACCCATTGGCAGATGCGGTAACAAACATGCCACCAACAGCTAAACCAAATACCGTCATCCAATCTATAGAGATACCAATTTTATAAATACCTAGAAAATAAGCAATCAATGTTGTGCCAACTACCGTGGTACTTAGGCGAAACTTACTCAACAAAAAATAATCTTTAAAATAAGCTTTGCTTAGTGGTTCTGGTTTTATGATATTTTCTGTTTGATTATCCAAGGTTTGAAGCATTTTTTTGGGACGAAAAATTAGAGATGCAAATATACAACGAAAGTCCAAAAATTACACCTGCAAAAAAGATGTGTGAAACCTGAGGTATAAAAGGAAAATTGAGGCGCAAATTTAAGACACCACTGATATATTGTATAAGCATAACAGCAGGTATTGCCATGATAATGGAGCGCCATTTTTTGGTGCATTTTTTCCATGTTGCCAAAGCTGGAAAAAGGCTTAAAATGATTAAAACGATTGCAAAAATTCTATGAATACTAAAGATAGTGCCCAGCACTTCTATGTTCAGATTGCCATTTTGGTAAAGCTTTCCAGTTTTTAAACCATCATCACTCAATTGGCGAAGTTGTGTGCCATAGCTAATTTGAACTAAACTAAAAATTAAAAGAAAAAGATAAAACCATTTGAATTGAAGAATGCCTTTGGAATTTTCATCTGATCTGACGTCAAAAACACTCATCATGAAAAAACTCAAAGTAGCATAAGCCGCCAAATAATGAATGGTTACTAGCATTGGAAAGAGATTGGTAGCAACAACAATACTTCCCAACCATCCGTTGAAAAGCATGAGAATAAAACCAATAATTCCGCACCAAAATTTTGTCTTATTTGTTTTGTACCGGGCTTTAAAAAGCGTAATGAAAAAGCCAAGTGCAAATAACCCTGAAAGAGCACCTATCAGGCGGTTGATATATTCTGTCCACGCCTTTCTTGTGTTAAAATCTTCGGGAATATAAAGGGCAGGGTCGGTTAGTAATATATCGGCTTCTTTATTAAATCCCATTTTTCTTATAAGGGCAGCAAATTTTTGTGTTTTCTTCAAACGTTTTTCTAAATAAGCATCCCGATAATTGTTAGGCAATTGATTGATATTAGTAGGTGGTACGTATTTATCGAAACACTTTGGCCAATCAGGGCAACCCATACCAGAACCAGTACTTCTTACTACGCCACCAGCTATCAATAATAAAAAAACCGAAGAGATGGTTAGTAAGCCAAATCTTCGGTTTAAAATTTTAAAGTCCATTATTTTTTAGTTTATGCATTCTGAAATAAATTCAGAATTTGCACTAAATATTATGCTTTTTTCAATAAAAATAAATGAGCAAATGAAGAGAAAAATACTTTAGTTGCGCTATCTTTATTGTCTGAGGCATAAGTTTTCTGAGTTTCAGCAGGTGCTTCGTAATGAACTGGCTCACCATTACCAACTTCGTGTTGAGGGAAATAATCAAGGTCTCTGTCCGGTCTGCTATATTCATGAGGTCCTCTGTAAACCGCAGGAATATCACCAGGCCAGTTGCCATGAAGGTGTTTAATAGGAGCACTCCACTCTAATGTATTAGATTCCCAAGGGTTTTGAGTTGCAGGTTTACCTTTAAATATACTTCTGAAGAAATTGTATAAGAACAATAGTTGAGCAGCACCACCTAAGAATGCAGAAACGGTGATGAAAATATTAACGTTCATCCATATACCAAATTCAGGTATTAAAGAGAATTGGTAATATCTGCGTGGTACACCCGCCAAGCCCATAAAGTGCATTGGGAAAAACACCATGTAGGCAGATGCAAATGTTAACCAGAAGTGAATACTACCTAAAGTATTGTTCATCATTCTGCCAAACATTTTAGGGAACCAATGATAAATACCACTGAACATACCAAATATAGCAGCACTACCCATTACAAGGTGGAAGTGTGCAACTACAAAATAACTGTCATGTAATTGTACATCTAATGCAGCATTACCTAAATAAATACCAGTTAATCCTCCAGATATAAAGAAAGAAACCAAACCAATAGCAAACATCATAGCAGGTGTAAATCTGATATTACCTTTCCATAAAGTGGCCAGATAATTAAATGTTTTAACGGCCGAAGGCACAGCAATAATAAGGGTTACATACATAAACACTGTTCCGAGGAATGGATTCATACCAGTAATAAACATATGGTGTCCCCATACTATAAAGGAAAGAACAGCAATACTTAATAAGGAAATCACCATTGC
Organism: Bacteroidota bacterium; assembly: GCA_025354385.1. Classification (GTDB taxonomy): domain Bacteria; phylum Bacteroidota; class Bacteroidia; order NS11-12g; family UBA955; genus JABMMZ01. Next base: position 28,814 of record JANXMZ010000079.1, on the reverse strand, counting down.
GCTGTAACCAAAAATTGGTTTGCGGGCGTTGGTAGCAATTACCTCTGATGTAATACCCAAAGCAGGTAATAATATAATGTATACTTCTGGGTGACCTAAGAACCAAAATAAGTGCTGGTACATAATTGGGCTACCACCACTATTCGTCATTGCGCCAATACCATTTAAATAAATATCACTTAAATAAAAACTGGTGCCAAAACTTCTGTCGAAAATCAAGAATAAACCTGCACCTAATAATACAGGGAATGATAATAAACCTAAACAAGCTGTTAATAAGAATGCCCAAATGGTCAACGGCAATCTGTTCATAGACATACCTTTAGTACGCATGTTTAACACTGTTACGATATAATTGATACCACCCAAAAGGGCAGAAACTATGAATAATATAATAGCGACTAACCAAAGGGTAGTACCTAAGCCTGAACCAGGCATGGCTTTTTGTAAAGCACTCAAAGGCGGGTAAACCGTCCAACCAGAAGATGCGGGACCTGTTTCAACTGCGAAAGAAGATAATAGAACCACTGAAGATGCAAAGAAAAACCAATAGGATAGCATGTTCATAAAAGGGGAGGCCATATCTCTTGCACCAACTTGAAGCGGAATTAATAAGTTACTAAAAGTACCACTTAAGCCAGCCGTTAATACGTAGAACACCATGATGGTACCGTGTATGGTTACCAATGCCATGTAATAGTTAGGGTCTATTTTACCACCTTTGGCCCATTTGCCCAATAGTGATTCCAAAAATCCAAATGATTCATCTGGCCAAGCCAATTGAATTCTGAACAATAATGACATTAACATACCCAAACAACCCATAATAATACCGGTGATTAGGAATTGTTTTGAAATCATTTTATGGTCGGTACTGAATACGTACTTTCTGATAAATGATGGTTCATGATGCTCATGATGTGCATGCTCATCTTGGTGTGTGTGTGTTGCGGTTAACGTTTCTGTACTCATTTTTATGGATATATACTATTCGTTATTATATTAACAGTTAAATAGGGAAATGTGTTTATCTTAAAGCTAGTTTTTTCTTTGTAATGTTCTTGCTACTATCTTTAGTCATTGTGGCTGAGTCTTTTAAATATACAGCAGGCACTGCAATAACTGCAGGCATTGGCTTGAAAGCAGGTTGTTGGGTTTTTAACCAAGCATCCACTTCTTCTTGACTCTCAATTACTACTTTCATTTTCATGTTGTAATGTGAAGTTCCACAGATTTTATTGCAATATAAATAGTATTCGAAATCAGGACCATTTTCTGCTTTAGCTTCTTTGGTTGTTTTAGTAGGCATGAATGTAAATCTGGTAGGCATACCAGGAACAACATTCATTTGAGCGCGGAAGTGAGGCAACCACGCACTATGAATAATATCTCTTGAACGGAATTTGAAAGTCACCAATTTATTCTTTACTAAATGTAACTCTTGAGTAACAATATCGTCTTCCTCAGCTTTTGTAAAGTAAGTTGCATATACTGCTGGGTCTTTTTTAATGGAAGCAATACGCTCTAATTGTTTGGTTTTTCTTTTAATAGAGGCATTTAAATCATCTTTACGGTCACCACAATTAATTTCTTCAATTTCTTTTTTGATAGAAGACATGGCCTCTTGATCTTGCATATCTTTAGCAGCTTGCCAATCGGCTTTTAAGCTCTCAAGTGTTTTAGGTAAATTATCAAGGGCTTGTTGATCTGATAAAATGGCCGCTTTTAATTCAACAACTAATGAATCAACTTCAGGCTCATAAGCCAAGCCTAATTTATTTTTACCAGAAATGAATTTATAATCTGCTACTCCTAAAATACCATCATCACCAGCGTATCGGGCATTCCAACCGAATTGGAAGGCAAAAATTTCAATATTTGTAGATTTAGTGCCATCCACATCTGCATAAACTATGGAACGCCATGTTTGGTGACCTCTTAATACCAGTAGTGTTAAAACAATGGCTGGAATGATGGTCCAAAATACTTCAAGGCGGTTGTTGTGGGCATAATATAAAGCTTTTTGACCGTCTTTTTTAGCATATCTGAATGAGAAATAGAACAATAAAATTTGTGTAATTACAAAAACAATAGTGGTAAGAATTAAAGTGATATTGAACATGCTATCGTAGATAGCACCGTGCTCACTTGAAGCATTTCCTAGTAAAGCGTGCTTGCCATGCACAGCATATTCCCATGCTGTGGCAGATAGACCCACAACTAAAAAAATGAGCATTATCCATTTATTGACATTGTTGGAATTAATAGCTTGCTTGCCTGTTAACTTAGCCGTCAGTGCACTAATGTCAAAAGCATTTGCGATCACCATGATTAAAATAATAACGAATAATAACAATGACCATTTTACTCGAGTTGCTACGGCATCATTGGCAGCTACTTCTTTCGGAGCTTCATATACTATTTCATCAGTACCAAATAATGGTTTCTCAATGGTTTCGGCAGAGTAACCATCCACTTTTAGTTGATGAATATCTACAGATTTAGAAATCAGAGAAGCAGCAAAGAAGATGATACCCGCCACCAATGCTAGTTTGAAAATGTTTTTTGTTATTGTGTTCATTCTTGAATAAAAACTTGAAATGGTCTTTTTTAAGTCGTGCGCAAATTTATTGTTATTTTTGATGAATTGTAAAAAAAAAATTACAATTTTTCTACATTGTTGTAATTTAGAACAATTCAATGGAAATTTATTTTACCTTAACCTATCTACAGATGCCAGTAGCTCACGGTCTTTCTTATTTCCTCTATGTGCTAAATAATTAAAAAGTAGCATTAAAAATGGCAAAATGAGTGAAGGGCTAAAAAATGATTTGTTGCCGGTATCAAACCCTCTGACAGCATCATTTAAGGTATAATAAATGCAGAATAAAAGCGCTAAGATAAAAATATAATTCAGGTTAATTAATCGTTGCTGAAGTGAGAGATTCCTGAATAAAGAGATGGAAACAATGGCTATCAAACCACAAATTAAAAGACTGCTTATAAGCAAGTAGTTTGTTGAGATATGGAGAGGTTGGCCTGGAGCTATCGAACAGGTTTTTTGTATACTAATAGTACTCCCAACTAACATGTCACTTGACCCTAAAAAAGCAATGCCCATATCTCCAAAGAGCAGGGCCAATGTGATCAGAAATATTCCTGCCAGCCAAAGATTTTGAATTCGTTGAATCATGGAGCAAAAATAAAGACTTATTTAAACAAAAAGGAATCAAAATTGGCCATTTGAAAATTGGGAATTTTTTTTCAGTTTCTTTATTACCTTTGCTCGTATAATTATGTCATCAACAGAAATGTCAGATAAATCGCTAATTACCGCGATGGAACAACAATTGATTCAATTGGAACGAAAATTAAGTCCAGAGAACATGGATTTGGTTATCCAATGGGATGCTTTAGTTGAAAAATATAAAAATGAAGAGTATATCTTTAAAGTTCGCGACAAAGAAATAAAAATAAAAACCCATAGCGAGAGTTTAAGTCATACCCAGGTACCAAAAGTAGCCATGCCAAAATTCAAAGCATGGGGCGATCGTTTAAGATGGCAATTACAGGAAAACGTACCAGGTGAATTTCCTTACACGGCTGGTATTTATCCTTTTAAAAGAGAAGGAGAAGATCCTGCACGTATGTTTGCGGGCGAGGGCGGTCCCGAGAGGACCAATCGCAGGTTCCATTATGTAAGTTTGGGAATGCCTGCAAAACGCTTATCCACCGCTTTTGACAGTGTTACGTTATATGGCAACGATCCGCATATACGTCCAGATATTTACGGCAAAATAGGCAACTCTGGTGTCAGTATTTGCTGTTTGGATGATGCCAAAAAATTATACAGCGGCTTTAATTTAGCTGATCCTAAAACTTCTGTATCTATGACCATTAATGGGCCTGCGCCAATGTTATTGGGCTATTTTATGAATGCGGCCATTGATCAACAATGCGAATTATACATTAAGTCCAATGGATTGGAGAAGGAAGTAAGGGAAAAAATAACCGCTATTTTTAAAGCTAAAAACCAGAGTGTGCCGCAATATCAAGGCGAGCTACCAGAAAGCAATGATGGGCTAGGACTTATGTTGCTTGGTGTTACTGGCGATCAGGTTTTACCACTAGATAAATACAATGAAATAAAAACCTATACCCTTGCCCAAGTAAGAGGTACGGTTCAAGCGGATATTTTAAAGGAGGATCAGGCACAAAATACTTGTATTTTTAGTACTGAATTTGCCTTGCGATTAATGGGCGATGTGCAAGAATATTTTATTCAAAAAAAGGTAAGAAATTTCTATTCAGTTTCTATCAGTGGGTATCATATTGCAGAGGCAGGTGCCAACCCTCTCTCTCAGTTAGCATTTACATTGGCCAATGGTTTTACCTATGTAGAGTATTACTTAAGTCGCGGCATGGATATCAATGAATTTGGCCCGAATCTATCCTTCTTTTTTAGTAATGGTATAGATCCTGAATATGCAGTAATTGGGCGTGTGGCCAGAAAAATATGGGCCAAAGCCATGAAAAATAAATATGGTGCTAACGAGAGAAGCCAAATGCTAAAGTATCATATACAAACAAGTGGCAGAAGTTTACATGCTCAGGAAATCGATTTTAATGATATAAGAACTACCCTTCAAGCCTTGTATGCCATCTACGACAACTGTAATAGCTTGCATACCAATGCATATGACGAGGCCATAACAACACCTACAGAAGAATCTGTGAGAAGGGCCATGGCCATTCAGCTCATCATTAACAAAGAGTTGGGTTTGGCTAAAAATGAAAATCCAATTCAAGGGTCGTTTATCATTGAAGAATTAACAGATTTAGTTGAAGAAGCAGTGTTGATGGAGTTTGATAGAATAACAGAAAGGGGAGGTGTATTAGGCGCCATGGAAACCATGTATCAACGCGGAAAAATACAGGAAGAAAGTTTGTATTACGAAACGTTGAAACACACTGGTGAGTTCCCAATTATTGGGGTTAATACTTTTTTGAGCAGCAAGGGTTCTCCTACGGTATTGCCGAAAGAAGTTATTCGCGCAACAGAAGAGGAAAAACAATATCAAATCAATATGTTGAAGGATTTGCATGAACGCAATGCCGAACACACTGCAAAAGAATTGCGACATCTGCAAGAAATTGCTATACAAAATGGCAACTTATTCGAGGCCTTGATGGACACTTGTAAAAGATGTTCACTGGGCCAGATCACCCATGCATTGTTTGAAGTGGGTGGGCAGTATAGAAGGAATATGTAAACCTAATGCTTAAGCTAGGCTTGCATAAAAGAATTGATGTTCCAACATCTTATTATTGGTGTGCTATTGTACGTTTTCTATATTCTAAATGCTTTGGCAGTTGATGATAAAATAAATGATATACCCATTAAGGTTTTCATAAAAAAACCCTGATTGTTGAGAAAAAATGACTGCTCAGATGCAAGGACCTAGACGTTGTTGTGTAAATAGAATCTTAAATCCCAATCCACTTAAACTCGTATTGAAGCTCTGGTGTTTTGGTACGCTCCGCAATGTTTTGTAAACGCTGCGGCAGTTTCATTACATAGTCTCTTGCCTTTTCAGCTTTTTCATTAAGACCAGTCATGGTGCCAATTTCCCATTGGTTCAACAATGCATTGAAAATAGCGATATAATCTTGAGTTGTATATACTTGAATTCTTTGAGCCGCATCCGAAAAGTGGCCCCAAATATCACCGATAGCACTTCCGGTTTCTCTCATAAAATGCGCTGGCATTACAATTTTTTTGCGCATCATGTGCTCAAAAGCCAGCATCATTTCACTGGGGTCTAATTTGAAAATTCGAGAGACAAAATCTGCATAAGCTTTGGCATGTCTGGCTTCATCTGCAGAAATTAAACCGCATATTTTAGACAAGCGAATATTGCCTGTTTTTTTGGCAAGGGTGCCAACTCTTCTGTGAGAGATATTAGTGGCGAGTTCTTGAAAACTGGTGTAAATAAAATTTTTATAAGGGTCTCTGCCAGTGCCAATATCAAAACCATCACTGATTAAGTATTGGGTGGAGATTTCCATCTCGCGCATGTTAACTCTACCTGATAGATATAAATATTTATTGAGTAAATCGCCATGGCGGTTCTCTTCAGCAGTCCAACTTCTAACCCATTGCGACCATCCATTGCGACCTTCATTGTCTATGCCTTCAACAGACATTAACCACGATTCGTAGGTAGGTAAAGCTTCTTCTGTAATAGTATCTCCAATCAATACGGCCCATAAATCGTAACCCATTTCTTTCGATAGCTCTTGAATCTCTTTGATTTCTTCAAAAAATTGTGGACTGTTAGCATCTGGCAAATGATCGGCTGGTTGCCAGTTTTCTTCAATAGGTTTAAGATATTGTACGAGCAATTCATCCATGGATTGACCAATGGTTTGCATTACTTCTAAGCGAATATTGTGGGTAGACATATATAAAGTTAAATTCCCTATTCTTAATTTTTCCTGCATCTATCCTAGAATTTAGCCTTATTAAGCGGATTATTTAATGGTGCAAAGGTAATATTATTAATCTTGGTTTCAAGAAAATTCTAAATGAGAAATATCAGTTGAGTTAAGTCTTAAAATTAATTAAGAATTGTTTTAATGACCAATTCTGTAGCCCCCGAATGCAATTTTATGAAGGATTGAGCCTCTGGTTTTAAATGTGCATTTTGCAGGGCCAATACATTCTTGACAAATGAATCTGCATCATTTGCCTCCAACAAAACACCTGCTTTATTAGCCATGTCTGCCTCAGGAAATTTATGATGAACAGGCCCTGTAATAATAGGGACACCAAAAGCCAATGGTTCTAAAATATTGTGCAATTGCCCTGTAAAACCTCCGCCAATAAAAGCCATATCAGCATAGTGATAAGCACTTGCCAAGTGACCTATGGTATTTAATAACAGCATGTTTGTATTTTTTAAGTTGATGTTTAAAGTATATAATATGGGATTGAAATGATGAAATTTCTTGAGAATATCATTGATATGCGATTCACTGATATCATGTGGAGCAATGATGATTTTTAAATCTTTTGGCCAGTTTTTATGATGCATGGCCTCTAATAAAATAGCTTCTTCTTTTGGCCACGAACTACCCAAAATTAATAATGAATAATGTTGTTTAAAATCCTCAAGGCGTGTATTGGTTTTAACCATAGTGGCATTTTGTATGACCCTGTCATATCTAGTATCTCCGCTAATAGAAATATTTTCGAGACCTTTGTTTTTAAGTAAATTAAAGGATGTTTTGTTCTGTAAAAATATGTGAGTGTATCGCGGTAATAGTTGGAATAACCATTTACCCCAAGGTTTAAAAATAAACTGACCCTCTCTAAAATGAGCTGAAATTAAATACACTGGGATGTTTGTCTCAAAAAGTTTTTTTAGGAGAAAATACCATATTTCATATTTCACAAAAACAACTGCTTTGGGTTTAATTACCGCTATTAATTGTTTTGCATGTTTCGGGGTGTCAATAGGTAAATAAAAAACGGCTTCGGCCAATTCATAATTTTTCCTTTGTTCGTATCCGGAAGGTGAGAAAAAAGAAATCACAATGGAGCATGAAGGTCGTTGTTTTTTGATTGCTTCAATTAACGGTCTTGTTTGTTCAAATTCTCCTAGGCTCGCACAATGGAACCAGTATCTTTCAGGATTCTGCTCTAATTTTAGAACCTCAAATAAATTTTCACGTCCTTTTACAAAGGCTTTTAATTTTTTGTTGCTGGAGAAGAAAGCCACCGCTGGCAAGAGACATTCTACTATTTTTAATGTTAAAAAATAAAGAAAGTGCATGCCGTTTTTTACTGATAAAATTTCTCCTCTTCACCTTTTTTCTGGCCTGCTTTTCTGCCATTGATGGTAAAAATTACACCTATTTTTATGCCGAATAGAATGTCGCTTCTCAAAGTATTGTCGCGTACCCTTGTGTCGTAATTTAACTCTCTGCGATTGCGAGTATAGCCTTTCATATATTCGATGCCGCCAAAAAAGCTAAACAACTCATCAGGCTCCATTCTTTGGTAACCGAGGAAGCCTCTTAGCAATAGGCCGTTACTCATTCTATCGTAACCTTTATATATGCCATGTTCCAGTTGCGGCATTATATTTCTGGTAAATTGGAATTTTATCTTGTGCGACATAATGCCAAAACCCCCAGTTATAAGGAGTCCAGAATTTTGGTGAAGACGGTCTAACTGTATGACTTTTCCAAAGTCGAAATGCATTAAGTAACCACGTTCATAAAGTCTAACAACTGCTAAGTTACCTTGGGCATCTATCATACTGTTGCTGGGCCCAGTAATCGTATCAAACATGGTATTTTCTTTTACCTTGCCACTAAAAATTAGATCGAGGCCACCACCTGCCTGCCAATTGCGGCCAAATTTATAAGCTCCACCAATGCCATAGGTATTGCTACTGCCAAAACGATCTTTTAAATTACCCATAGGCATATGCCGTGCATACGCAAGACTTATAATGACTGTATTTCTCAATTCTAGTTTAGAAGGTTTTGAGCTCTTATCTTGAGCAAAAAGAGCATGAGAAGAAAACAAAAAACAAGTAATAATGAAGGATAATTTTAACACAATACCGCAAATATAAAACAAAAAAACGGCTTAAAACACAAGAAAAATTTACCTAACTTAAATATCACTTTCAATGATTATATTTGCCGCAATTGGAAAATAAAGCAGAAATGAAACCCATACACATGGTTGATTTAGCAGGTCAGTATCAGCGTTTAAAGGCTGAAATTAACCCAGCTATCCAGTCGGTCTTAAATCAGGCCAATTATATCAACGGTTCACCTGTGAAAAGTTTTAGCCAAGAATTAGCGACTTACCTCAGTATTAAACATGTAATTCCCTGCGGAAATGGTACAGATGCGTTACAAATTGCTTTAATGGCGCTTGATTTACCAGAAGGTTCGGAAGTAATTACCCCAGGTTTTTCGTACATAGCAGTTGCAGAGGCCTGTCAATTATTGAAACTAAAGCCTGTATTTGCGGAAGTGCATCCAGAAACATTCAATCTGAATCCACTCACCATAGAAAAATACATCACTCCGCTTACCAAAGCCATTGTGCCTGTGCATTTATTTGGACAATGTGCAGATATGGAAACCATTATGGCCATTGCAGAAAAGCACAACCTAATGGTAATAGAAGACAATGCGCAATCCATTGGGGCCGAGTATACTTTCTCAGATGGGCGAACTTGTAAGTCGGGAACCATTGGACATCTTTCTACCACTTCTTTTTTCCCTTCAAAAAATTTGGGATGTTATGGTGATGGCGGTGCTATTTTTACAAATCAAGACACACTGGCCGAGCGCATTCAAATGATTGCCAATCACGGTCAGAAAATAAAATATTTTCATGAGGTGGTGGGTGTAAATTCGAGACTCGATACTATGCAAGCAGCCATATTGCAAGTGAAGTTAAAATACTTGAACACTTTTAACAAAGAAAGGCAAGCAGTAGCCCAAAGATATTCAGAGGCTTTTGCAAAACATTCGCATTTGAAACCACCTGTTGTAGCTCGCAATACCACCCATGTTTACCACCAATATACCTTGCAAACTTGCGATTTGGACATAGCAGATTTTCGCAATGCCATGCAAAAAAAGGGTATCCCAACAATGGTGTATTATCCATTGCCCTTACACCACCAAAATGCTTATCAGCAGGACATCAGTTTGCCAGTTTCAGAAATGCTATCCAAAAATGTGGTAAGTCTGCCTATAGGAACAGAAATGGAGGACTCACAAATCAGTTATATTATTGAATCAGTTAATGCTTATTTTGAAAAATAAATTACCCGATTTTTACCAAATAAATGTGACAAAAAAAAACTCAATACAAAGGAAAACAACAAATAAAAATTAAGCATAGAAAATTATGAAAGTAGCAGTAGTAGGAACAGGGTATGTAGGATTGGTAACCGGGACATGCTTTGCAGAAGTGGGCATCAATGTAGTCTGTATAGACATAGATGTCAATAAAATTGAAAATTTAAAAAAGGGGATATTGCCTATTTATGAGCCAGGGCTCGAAGAAATGGTGGAGCGCAATTTTAAAAAGGGGCGCCTTCAGTTTTCCAGCAGTTTAAAAGATAGTATTGGTGATTGCGAAGCTGCCTTTATAGCAGTGGGTACACCGCCCGATGAAGACGGCAGTGCTGATTTGAAATATGTATTGGGTGTAGCCAATGATATTGGCACTTATATGAATGATTATTTGGTAATAGTTACCAAAAGTACCGTGCCTGTGGGTACAGCTAAAAAAGTGAAAAATGCTTTGGAAGAAGCCTTGGCAAAAAGAAACAGCACCATTACTTTCGATGTGGCCAGTAATCCTGAATTCCTTAAGGAGGGCGCAGCTATTGATGATTTCATGAAGCCAGATAGAATTGTAATTGGCGTTGAATCATCTAAAGCAGAAGAGGTAATGACCCGTTTATACAAACCATTTTTATTGAATGGTCATCCTTGTATTTTTATGGATATACCAAGTGCAGAAATGACCAAATATGCGGCCAATAGCATGTTGGCTACAAAAATTAGTTTTATGAACGATATTGCTAATTTGTGTGAAATTATGGGAGCAGATGTCAACATGGTGCGCAAGGGTATTGGCAGTGATAGTCGTATTGGGCAGAAATTTATTTACCCCGGCATCGGTTATGGTGGTAGTTGTTTTCCAAAGGATGTAAAGGCATTGATTAAAACGGCCTCAGAAAACGGATATAAAATGAAAGTTTTGCAAGCTGTTGAAGATGTGAATGATGCTCAAAAGCATGTGATGTTCGCAAAACTATCTGCCTATTTTAGAGAATTGAGAGGTAAAAAAATAGCCTTGTGGGGTCTGTCTTTCAAGCCTAAAACCGATGATATGCGCGAGGCGCCTAGTTTGGTATTGATACAGCAATTGTTGAATGCGGGAGTATCTGTAGCGGCTTACGATCCTGTAGCGATGCACGAAGCACAAAGAATATTAGGAGATACAATTGATTATTGTAATGATATGTATGAAACCTTAGACAATGCAGACGCCTTGGTAATTGTAACCGAATGGCCTGAGTTCCGCAGTCCGGATTTTGATAACATAGCCAGTAAGTTAAATCAAAAAGCAATTTTCGATGGGCGCAATATCTACGAGCCAGAAGAAATGAAAAACCTAGGTTACCATTACGAATGCATAGGAAGAGAAATAGTAAAATAAGATGACACAAAAAAGAGTATTAATAACGGGTGCGGCTGGCTTTTTAGGCTCTCACCTTTGCGATAGATTTATCAAAGAAGGCTATCATGTAATGGGTATGGATAATCTAATCACGGGTGATTTGCACAATATTGAGCATTTGTTTAGGTTGGAGAATTTTGAATTCTATCATCACGATGTTTCAAAATTTGTGCATGTTCCAGGTAATTTGGATTATATTCTTCATTTTGCCTCCCCTGCAAGTCCTATCGATTATTTAAAAATACCGATTCAAACTTTAAAAGTAGGTTCTTTGGGCATTCATAATTTATTGGGATTGGCCAAGCAAAAAAGTGCGCGTCTACTAATTGCCTCTACGAGTGAAGTATACGGCGACCCTCAGGTACACCCTCAAACGGAAGAGTATTGGGGTAATGTAAATCCCGTTGGACCGCGTGGGGTATATGATGAAGCGAAAAGATTTCAGGAGGCTATGACTATGGCTTACCATACTTACCATGGCTTAGAAACAAGAATTGTCAGAATCTTTAATACTTATGGTCCTCGCATGCGCCTGAATGATGGTAGGGTATTGCCTGCATTTATCGGTCAGGCTTTAAGAGGTGAAGACTTAACCGCTTTTGGCGATGGCAGTCAAACCCGCTCGTTCTGTTATGTGGATGATTTGGTAGAGGGGATTTATAGATTATTATTAAGTGATTGTGCGGATCCCGTAAACATTGGCAACCCAGATGAAATTACGATTAAGGATTTTGCCGAAGAGATTATCAAATTAACGGGTACCGATCAAAAAATTATTTTCAAACCATTGCCAACAGATGATCCGAAGCAAAGACAACCAGACATTACCAAGGCAAGAGCCATATTGGGCTGGGAACCGAAAGTAAGTCGTGCCGAGGGATTGAAAATTACTTATGAGTATTTTAAATCTTTGAGCAAAGAGAAATTGTACGAAGATCCTTTGGGAAGAGAGTTTGCAAAGAAGTAAATTTTTAAGTTCACTAACTTTGTTGCCATTGCTTTTTTGAATCCATCTGCTAAAATAAAAATTTGTCATCTTAGTTCAGTGCATTTTGCACTCGATACCCGGATATTTTACCGCATGTGTTTGTCTTTGTCCGAACAATTTCAGGTAACACTTATTGCGGTGCATCCAAAAGAGGAGCATTATAAAGGCATTCATATCCTGCCATTTAAGCGGTTTCATAATCGGCAACGCAGGGTGTTGTTTGGCTGGCTCATCATGTTTTTTAAGGCAATGAAAGTGGGGGCAAGGATTTATCATTTACACGATCCTGAATTAATTCCTTGTGGTTTATTGTTGAAATTATTTGGTAAAAAAGTGGTGATGGATATTCATGAAAATATTGCCGAAGATATTTTTGATAAGCCTTGGATTCGCCACCAGAAGCTTGCTTACAGTATTTTTCATTTTTTTGAGCGATTGGCTTGCCAGCACTTTTATATTATTTTAGCTGAAAAATCTTATGAGAAGCGCTATGGCAGAATGGCGAAACATTGGAGTACCATTCAAAATTTCTGCGATTTGCCTTTCTTCAAAAATTATGAGCAATTAAAGTGGACTGCCAATAAGGATATTTTTTATATTGGCATAATGCTGGAGAACCGCGGTATTTTGCAAATTGCAGAGGCCCTGGATTTATTAAACAAGAGAGGACAGGTGTTCCATTTTCATTGTGTAGGAGAATTGTACAGCGATTTGGAATCTAAATTAAAGGCTTTACCATATTACAATGAAATTGAAGGGCAGTTGCATTTCTATGGGCGTTTATCCTTAGAGGAAGGTTATAAAATATCTAAAAAATGCAGCATTGGTATTTGTATTATTTGGCCTATGAAAAACTCAATGGAAAGTTATCCTACTAAATTGTTCGAATACATGGCGGTTGGATTGCCTATAATTACCTCCAATTTTCCGCTTTATAAAAGGGTGGTGGAGGAAAATAATTGTGGCATTTGTGTCGACCCATTTTCGGCAATCGGGATAGCAAACGCAGCAGAAACAATTCACATAGGTGTCGAAAAAAGTGAACAGATGGCCGAAATGGGAAAAATAGCCGTAAAAAAATATTACAATTGGGAGAGCGAGAAAGCAATACTGTCAAAGGTTTACGGAGAATTAATCACCCTCTCTAAATAAAAAGTTGAATACTGTTTGGTATTTCAAGAAGGATTATCTAATTTTGCAACCCTTAATTTTTTCAACATAATAAAGTCGTGGATTCAATAAGTTACAAAACCGTTTATGCTAATAAAGCAACCATTCAGAAGAATTGGTATGTAGTAGATGCAAGTGATAAAATACTTGGTCGTTTATCAACTCAGATAGCTGCTGCCCTGATTGGCAAAAATAAAACTGATTATACGCCAAACTCCGACAACGGAGATTGTGTAATTGTTATCAATGCAGGAAAAGTAAAACTTTCCGGTACTAAATTGGCAACCAAAGAGTATATCACATACTCAGGTTTTCCGGGTGGACAGAAGAGAATCACCGCTGGTGACTTGGTGAATAAAAAGCCAATTAAACTAATTGAAGAAGCTGTGAAAGGCATGTTGCCAAAAAATAAATTAGGCAGCAGAATGTATACCAATCTGTTTGTTTATGAAGGTGAAACCCATCCGCACGAAGCACAACAGCCAAAACCATTAAAAATTAAATTATAATCCATACAAAATAACATGGAAGTTACAAATACATCAGGTAGAAGAAAAACATCAATTGCTCGTATTTATATGACACCGGGAACTGGTGCCATCATGATTAATAACAAATCATACGATGCCTATTTCACTACAATTGTAAACCAATTCAAAGTAATGCAACCATTACAAGTTACCGACAATGTTGGTAAATTCGACATCAAAATTAATGTTGATGGCGGTGGTGTTACAGGTCAGGCTGAAGCAATTCGTTTGGCCATTTCTAAATCTCTTTGTGAAATTAACGTAGAAAATCGTTTGGCTTTAAAACCATTGGGATTGTTAACAAGAGATGACAGAATGGTTGAAAGAAAAAAACCAGGTCAAAAGAAAGCAAGAAAAAGATTTCAATTCAGCAAACGTTAATATTTATTACAAATGTCTTCAGTATCACAAGAACAATTATTGGAAGCGGGTTGTCATTTCGGACACCTTACCCGCAAATGGAATCCAAAAATGGCACCATACATTTTTATGGAGCAAGATGGAATTCATATCATAGATTTACACAAAACTGCAGTTAAATTAGAAGAAGCAGGTTCTGCTATTAAAAGCATGGTTAAATCTGGTCGCAAAATTTTATTTGTAGCCACTAAAAAACAAGCAAAAGATATTATTAAGGAAGCTGCTGCTCAAACTGCCATGCCGTTCGCGGTTGAAAGATGGTTGGGTGGTATGTTAACCAACTTTGCTACTGTGCGTAAGTCCATCAAAAAAATGCAAACCATTGATAAAATGGCTGTAGATGGTACTTATGCCAATATCAATAAAAAAGAGAAATTAATGTTAGAGCGCGAGAAAGCTAAATTATCTAAAGTACTAGGTGGTATTGCTGATATGTCTCGTTTGCCATCTGCTTTGTTTATCGTTGACGTAAAACGTGAACACCTTGCAGTTGCAGAAGCATTGAAATTAAACATGCCAACTATTGCCATGGTTGATACTAATAGCGATCCTACTAACATCGATTTTCCTATTCCATGTAACGACGATTCTTCAAAATCAATCAAATTTGTAGTTGATTACATCGTAGCTGCAATAGAAGAAGGAATGGCTGAAAGAAAGAAAGACAAAGATTCTGCCGAGATTGAAAAATCAAAATCAGAAAAAGAAACCGCAGAAGCATAATAGAATCCAGATGAGTAATATGTCAACAATAAGTGCAGCAGACGTCAACAAATTGCGTCAAATGACCGGAGCCGGTATGATGGATTGCAAAAAGGCCCTTACCGAAAGTAATGGTGACTTTGAAGCAGCGATTGATTTTTTAAGAAAAAAAGGTCAGAAAATTTCTATGAATCGTGCAGACAGAGCCGCAAAAGAGGGTGCTGTAATTGCATTGACTACAAGTGATAGAAAAACGGGCATCATCATAGAATTGAATTGTGAAACAGATTTCGTGGCTAAAACCGACGACTTCTTAAAAGCAGCTAATGACATTGCTAATTTTGCTTTAACAGAAAAGCCCGCCTCTTTAGAAGCTTTAAAAGCATCTTCTATCAATGGTGTTAGTTTAGAGCAAACTTTAATTGACTTGATGGGTAAAACCGGTGAGAAATTAGATGTTTCTAAATACGAGATTATCATTGGTGAAAACGTAGTAGCATACATACACGCTGGAAATAGAATGGGCGTGTTAGTAGAAATGAACAACGCACCAAGTGAGGCTAACCTTGCAGCAGGTAAAGATACTGCAATGCAAATTGCCGCTATGAACCCAATTGCTTTGAACGAAAGTGAAGTTTCAAAAGAAACAGTCGCCAGAGAAATTGAAGTAGGGAAAGAGCAAGCAATTGCAGAAGGTAAACCAGCAGAAATGGCTGAGAAAATTGCTTTAGGTAGATTGAACAAATTCTACAAAGAATATACTTTGATGAACCAAGAGTTTGTAAAAGATGGTTCTAAAACCATTGCTAAAATGCTGACGGATACAGAAGCAGGTTTAGTAGTGAAAAGCTTTAAAAGAGTTGCCTTAGGCGCCTAATTTAAATTTAAGTTATACTTTAAAATCCCATCTGCCAAAAGTTGATGGGATTTTTTTTTGGAAAAGGCATAAGAGGTAGATGTTTGAAGAATTATTGTAGGTAGTCAAACCTTAAGAATTTTTAATAAATTTATATTAATTCTTATAAATTTTTTTTAAATGGTTTTCAAGTGGAGAATGAAGCACCCAATCACTCTGTAAAATTTAAAATAGGATAGCTTTTCATACCTTGTTTTCAAAAATTGGAGAGAAACTTGTATTCAAATCAAATTTAGAGTGATAAACAGACCGATTGGTATGTTTTAAAATTCTCCTATTAGTTGTTAAAACAGGATGAGATACTATCCATTTAATCTAAAGTTGGTCTCTGAAATCAATTCAAGTCCCCTTTAATATGGATTGAAAGGATCTGTAGCTTAAAAATTATTTACCTCATTTTCAATATTCTACAATATTTGCAGTCTGGAAGTGTGATTATTTTTATAGTTTAATTTAAATGAACTAAATATTTAGTTTAATATTGAACTATATTTATAGTTCAATGAAAAAATTGACAAAAGCAGAAGAACAAATAATGATGGTGTTATGGGAACACGGCAGTGGTTTGTTGATGGAACTGGTGGAATGCATGCCTGAACCGCAACCTCATAAAAATACAGTTGCCACTATCCTTAAAATATTGACCGTTAAAGAATTTGTAAGGGTAGAAGCAGTTGGTCGCTTTCATCGCTATCATGCTGGGGTTACCAAGGAGGCTTATAGCACGCGTTCATTAACCAACATAGTTAAAGATTATTTTGAAGGCTCATTTAGCAATGCCGTTTCACGTTTAGTAGAAAAGAAAAAACTCTCTGTAGCTGATTTGGAACTATTACTGAAACAATTAAAAAATAATTCAAAATGATAGAGTCTATTTTAAACTTCAGTTTGAAATCCATGACATGCTCAGGTGTTTTTGTGGCATATTATTTATTGGTATTAAAGCATACAAAAATGCATAGCTTTACACGGATTTATCTCCTCTCTGCTACCTTTCTTAGTTTATTGCTCCCGTTTGCCAAGTTTGAGTTTTTCGATGTCTTCCCCGCTGTAATACCTGACTTTCCTTTGCTTGACGTCAGTGCTGTGGGTGCAAATGAAACACATACAAGCGAAACAATTGCCCATCAATTTAACTGGCAGCTACTTTTGGTTATTCTTTATTATACTGTTGGTATCGTAATGGTATTAAAATTAGTTGCAAAATTTATTTGGGTCCATTACTTAAAAATGGGAGGTGTAAAAATAAAAAATGATGGATTCCTTTTAATTAAAACAGATGATCCACGCGCACCATTTTCATTCCTGAACATGGTTTTTTGGCCAAAAGAAATGCGGCAAGACAACCCCGAAGGAATAAGCATACTAATGCATGAACTCGCACATGTAAGGCAACATCATACACTCGATAAAGTCTTTATGCAACTCATGCTTGCTGCAAGCTGGTTAAATCCATTTAACTGGCTAATCAAAAAGGAAATATGGTTGCAACATGAATTCTTTGCAGATAGATATGCCATAAAGGATGGGAATAGTGAAACATTTGCAAAAATGTTATTGTATAGTGTAACAAATTCTTCTAACGGGTCTATCATAAGTCCTTTCTTTCAATCCAATATTAGCAGAAGACTTACAATGCTATCAAAGCCTGCAGTAAATACCTATGGCTTTATGCGCAGATTCCTGAGTATTCCCCTTTTATTTGCAATTATTTTTTTATTGTCTTCAAATACACAGAATTCGAAAATAATTGGTTCGCAAAAGAGAATTGTGTTGGTATTAGACGCTGCTCATGGAGGTGAAGATGTTGGTGGGGAGAGTATCTACGGACAATTGGAAAAGGATCTTACATTGGCGCTTTGTAAAAAAATTGAGACCCTTTCTGGGCAATATAATATCGGGATACTTACAACACGAGATGTGGATGCAAATTATACATTGGAGCAAAGGTTAAATATAAGCAACAAAGCCGAAGATGCTATCTTTATTTCTGTTCATGTAAGGAAAAATCCAGCCTCCAATTTAAATGATAATAGCTACGAGTTAGGGGTCAATCCAGAAAGCAGTAATTATAGCAAAGGTATTATATTGGCATCAGCTATAGCGAATAAAATGAAGATCCAAAAAGTGCCCGTTAAAGTAGTAAATCATAGGATGGCTAATGTACTAAATGGGAATAAGCATCCAGCATTAATTATTGAATGCGGCAACCTAGATGATGCGTATAATATTACCCTTTTAAGCGATGAGAATCTAAGAGAAGTATTGTGTAGGAACATATTGACCGGTATAGTAGATTATAATAATAAAACCAATCATTTTTAATTAGGACGGCTTTAGCAAGGAGCGAATGATCACACTGTTTGATTCGGTAAATTTTACCGAAAGCAGAGGAGGAATTGTGTGACTAAAGACTAAATTTAAAATGTGAAATTTTAATAAAGGTATAATAAATAACTTAAATGAAACGATCTTTAAATCCATTATTACTATCACTGATAACAGTGTTGTTTGCTTTTTTTCAAAATATATTTTCTCAGACTACAGGAATCCATGGCAAGGGAAAAATTTCGGGTAAGGTGATTGATTCTACAAATGAATTACCCATAGAATACGTTAGCATTGGCCTGTTGCGGGATAACAGCAACATCGAAATAAATGGTTCAACTACAGACAGCAATGGGAATTTCACCATCAATAATATACCTGATGGTTGCTATAATATTGCATTGTATTTTATGGGGTATAAAAACGGGGCTTATTCGGATATTGAAATCAGCAAGGTCAATCGCGACATTCATTTGGGAAATATTAGAATGGTGGGTTCTGAATGTATTTTGGCAAAAGTAAGTACCAAAACCAAGGCTAATACGGTTGAATATACGGTTGATAAAATAGTTTACAATGCAGAGAATGATATCACTTCACAAGGTGGTTCTGCAATTGATATCCTTAGGAAGGTGCCACAGGTAAGTGTTGATATTAATGGTAATGTTGAGCTTCAAGGTAAGTCTAATATTCGTTTCCTGATCAATGGTAAACCGTCAAGCATTTTCGGCAATAGCCTTGCCGATGCACTTGCAGCTATTCCTGTAAGCCAGATAAAAAGCATAGAGGCAATAACCAGCCCGGGTGCTAAGTATGACGCTCAGGGAACCGGTGGTATCATTAATATTATTCTGAAGGATAATAAATTAAAAGGGTTTGATGGGAATGTTGCCTTAAATGCGGGTACCCGCTTTGAAACGGGTACCCTCAACCTTAATTTCAGAAACAATAATTTGGGTATCAATACCTTTTTTAGTGGCAACGCACAATTAAATTCTCATACACCAAATTCACAGGATAGGACTTCAATAGATATTAATGCACATTCAACTACGCATCTGTTGCAGCAGGGTTATACTGATTTCAAGAGGCATGGTTTAAATGTCGGTATAGGGTTCGATTGGAGTATTAGTAAAAGGAATACCCTTACCGGATCAGTGACCTCTAACCTGCTTGGCAATCAAAGCCTAAATGAACTTAACCAACAGCAGTTAACAATGGATTATTCTGGTTCCATTCTGCTTGAAAAAAATGGGTATCGCAACTCTACCAATCATTCTTCGGTGACCTCAGTGGATTTGAACCTAAATTATAGAAAAGGATTTAAAAAGAAGGGAGAGGAGTTGATTATTGCACTTATAACCAGTAATAGTCAACTTAACAGTAATTATCGGCAGGTACAAATTTATTCAGGAGCAGCTAAGCCTTATAACGGCACAGTGAGCAACAATTTAGGAACAGACAATAACCTGAATTTTTCGATTGACTATATACTTCCTGTGAGTGAACATTTCAGTGTTGAAATGGGCGTAAAGCATGTTCAGCAGCATATTGTCAGTGTCACTGACATTGGCTTTCTGCAGCCCCAGACAGAACTATTTCAACACGACACTTTACAATCCAACCGATTAAAGTATATTATGAAAATCAACGCTGCTTATGTTTCTTCCGCATTCACTTTATTCAAACGTTTAGATGTAAGGGTTGGAGCAAGAACAGAATATACCGGCATCGCAATCGATTTTCCTAATACCCATATGCCATCCTACAAAATAGTTGTACCATCTGTTATTTTATCAAGGAAATTTAAAAAAAATCGGCTGATGAAAATGGCTTATACCCGCAGAATAGAAAGGCCTGATTACTCATCGCTAAACCCCTTTGCCAATTTAAGCGACCCTCATAATATTTCTAAAGGCAACCCCGGGTTGCACTATGAGATAAGTGACAATGTAGAGATAGGCTATAGCAAAACATTTACCAACGGGGGCAATCTTTACTTAGGCTTAAATGAATGGATAAATACCTTTGAAATGAGGCGCATTACAACATTTTATCCTACCTACAACATTGGGGATTCTACCTATACGAATGTTTCTGTTTCAATTCGCAGGAATATTGATGCAGGGTATAATTCAGGTGGCAATATTTCTTTCGCTTACCCAATTACAAAGACTCTGAATATGAGAGGGAATTTTAGCGCGGTACACCGTTATATTTTCAGTTCCATGTATTTTGGTAATATGGATTTAGGTTTCGTATACAGGGGCACCATTAATATTTCTCTCCGATTACCACGCGATTTTATAATAGAAGCCTTTGGAAATTACACTTCCACAGTAAAATCAGTTCAGGGTCTGAACCCCCAATACATAAGTTATTTTATTGCATGTAGGAAACAATTCTGGAATAAAAAAGCAAGTATTGGATTAACGGCCACTAATCCCTTTAACAGATATATAAAGCAAGTAACCACATTGTCTACGGATAATTATTCATCCTACAGCGTTCGCAAATTGCCATACCGATACTTCGGTATTAGCTTTACTTGCAAATTGGGAAAACTTGAATTCAAAAAGAAAAAGGATGAAGGTAGGAATGATTTCATCAATAATCCACCACCTTATTAAATGAATCGTTTTGAAAATTGAAAATATAAATAATTACGAAAGAAATAGCGGAATTGATGCCCTTAGAGGTGTTGCCATATTATCCGTTTTGTTGCTTCATGTCAACATTCAAATTCCTTTTAGTGAAACTACTATTGGTAGCTTATTGCCTAAAATGGTATACAAAGTTTTATTTATGAGTGGATTTTATGGCGTTTGTATGTTTTTTGTAATTTCTGGTTTTTTAATTACCAATTCCATCATTAGAAAATGGAAAGTTTTACCCGATATGAGTGTTATGGAATTTTACGCATTGAGATTTGCGCGAATTATACCGTTGCTAGTAATCTTATTAATTATTCTTTCTATTCTTCATTTGGCAGCAGTTCCGGGTTTTGTTATAAATCCGGAAAGAACATCGCTGAACCGTGCCCTCATTGCTGCAATTACTTTTCATGTCAATTGGTTGGAAATACAAGTCGGTTATTTACCGGCATCATGGGATATATTATGGTCCTTATCCATTGAAGAAATTTTCTATTTATTTTTCCCAATAGTATGCATTGTTATCTCTAAAGAGTGGAATTTAGCAATCCTATTACTTGTTTTTTTATTTATTTCTCCCTTTGCTCGAACATTTATGTTTTCGGATAGCGAATTGGGCGACCGAAATAATTTTGCATACATCGACTCCATGCTTATAGGGTGTATGGGTGCAATAGTTTCAAAAAGGGTCAATATAAGAGTTAGTGCTTTAAAGGCAATGTCTTTAATAGGTTGGACCCTTTTTCTTTTTATAGTGGTCTTTAGAAAAACTGTCTATGACCTTGGATTAACGCAGATTGGATTAAATATTTCAATCTTGTCAGTTGGCACAGTTTTAATTTTAATCAAGATGCAAAAACAATTTGTATTTAGTGCAAATAAGCGTAAAAAACGGATTGTTTTTTTTAGATTATTAGGCCAATACAGTTATGAAATATACCTTACTCATCTATTTACTATAATTGCAATGGTGAGTATATTCAGAACATTAGAATTAAAAGGTGATTGGATATGGCTACTTTATTTTTGTATTATAGTATTGTCGGCCTTGTTTGGAAAAATAACGGCCATGCATATTTCAAATCCTTTAAACAAATTTGTAAAAAAAATATTTAATTTAAAATTAAAACAGGAAGAATGAAAATTGTGCTAGAATTCATACCAGATTTCGAAAGTTATTCAACTCAATTCTTTGCATTTTGAGGGTAATTTGAATGCCTACAATACTATCAAACGCTAACAACAATTTATAAAAAATGAAAAAGAACCTTAACCATACTCTCATAATTACTGGTTTCTTATTCTCAAGTTATACTTTAAGCGGACAACAAAAGGAGGATTATTTAAATAAAATTGACAGTTTAATCAAGACAACAAATATTAGACCTCTCAATGTTGTTATTCTCATTATTTAGGATGGAAATATTAAGTATTCAAAAGCCCAAGGATATGCCAAATATCATTATCCTTTTATAGGTCTCATGTCTTAATATTTATTATTACGTTTAAAAAATAAGGCGGTAAGCAAGTCTATTATATTATGCAATGTTATTGGTTCTGCTAACCTTATTAGCAAAATAAAAGAGAATACTTGTAAATTAAAATTTAATTAAATCACCTAACAAAACATACTACATGGTATGTTTTATTGGGTGATCTTGATTGGCAATTGCTATGGTGTTGCTCCTACGGAGCTCAGGGAGTCTGGAGGAGTTCACTACGTGTTATTAAGATGTCGCTCCTCTGGAGCTACTACATTTGCAAACACAAAATTTACTTGATATTATTATCTATTTGTCTAGTTGATGAGCTATCAAATTAATTCAAATTGGGTTATGCCAAGGTTCGACTCCCGGAGGGGCTACCAAATCGGCATAATTGAATTTTATTTCAGCTATGCCGATTTTTTTATCCTCCAAAACCTGCTTCAGATAAGCGATGTAGGCAAAAAGAGGATTTATTTCTTTGGTTCGACACTCGTCATTTTTCTTGTCATACACGATTCCTTTTGGGAATACCAAATTTTGTAAATTCAACTTACCTGTATAATCGCTAGAAGTCCACAATGACGGGAGGTTTGATGAAAATGAAAGTAATTTTTCTATGGATTCATCAAGGTTCGACACCTTTTGGGTGCATTTTTCAAGTTCTTGGTGTACCTCCACCCGTTCTTGTTTGTATTTTTCAGTAAATTTAAGGTACTGCTCTTTGGTTATTTCTTCTAAAATAAAGCGCTCTTCTAGTCGGTCTATTCGATTATTAATCGCTGTTAATTTAATTTTTATAGCTGCCTCATCCGATAGTTTTTGCTTAATTTGCATCGATAAAGCTCTTTTAATCTCTCTTTTTACTAAGAGTGAAGCCTCGCTAGACAATGTAAGTTTAAACGGCTCTAACAGGCTTAAAAACGAGCCATGTATTTTTTTTGCACTTTTATTATTGCAACAGCCTACTCTGCGGCATTTGTAATACCATAAGTTTTTGCTCTTAACAATATAACCAGGCATTGACTGACCACAACTAGCGCATTTTAAAAAGTTTTTTAATGGCACATCTTCGTTTTCGTGTTTTACTATATAGCCTTGATTATTGTTTAGTAAAATACCATTAACCTTTAAGAAAATTTCTTTTGTTATAAGTTGCTCATGGTTTCCTTCAATAACTTGGCCTTCTAAAGAAACATGTGTCATTATACCACAATAAAAAGGATTGCGAAACATGGCTGATATTCTTTGGTGACATAGTTTTAATCCCAAAGCATTCAACTTAATTTTAATAGCTTCGTTCGATAACTTTTCATTAGCCTTCCATAAAAATGCCTTCCTTATTAATTTACCACTCTCATTTACAACAATTGCCCTTTTACCATCTTTTTTTACAATACTATAACCTATTGGGGGTTTGTGACACCAATCGCCTCTCAACAATGCCTCCTTAGTACCAGCCATACATTTCTCTCTTCTCAATTGATTATCATACTCAGAAAAAATGTACTGAATATTTTGTTGTAATCTACCACTCGAGGTATTGGCATCTGTTGGTTGCGATACGGATACCACCGAAACACCTTGTTTCTTTAATTGCTCGGTTATATAAATAGCATTTGCGCCACTTCTACTAAAACGGTCGACACTATACACAATGATGTAAGAAATTTTCTCTCTACTCTTTTTAACAAAGGCTAACATCTTATTAAACTCCTTGCGTTCATCGTTTTTTGCACTTTCATAAGTACCACCAAAACTACCTGATATTGAATAGCCGTGCTTTACTGCGTATAATTCGCATGCCTTTCTTTGCGTGGTTAGACTTAAATTATTATCTGCTTGTTCCTTTGTTGACACACGGGTATAAATAACACAATTGTTGGTGCGAATGGAATTACTTTGTTTACCTCTTCCAAATGAATTAAAAACCGATAAGTCATCGTTAAGCTGCATGGGTATTGTCGATTTTAATTTGGTCATTCTCTATGGTTTTTAAACTGTTGTTAGTTTCTTCTGTGAGTTGTTTGTATTGATTTGCAACAATCGCACAAAAATTCTCTAGGGTATTAATCACATTCTGTGCCAAAATATCATCCAAATGAGCAAACTCTGGGCATTGCCTTAGTTCGTCAATTGTTATATGTGATGATTGTTTAAGATTCATTGGTTGTGAATGAGCAACATAGTTGATGTTATCTACTTGGTATTTTCAGGGTTGTTTTCTGCATTATTTTCACCCTTTCTTGGTTTTAAAAGTTCGTTTAACGCTAATGCGCCGCCAACTAACGTTAAAAAGCTTAGAATGCCCTTATTGCTTGTTTCATTGGGCTTTTGAGCCGGTGGTGGGATAGGCTTCTTCTCAGGGGTTGATTTATATTTACTAAGAATTTTATCCAGTTCACTCTTATTATTATTGACAGGAGTTAGGGTAAATCCTAAACCATTAACAGAAGGAGTATTCTCTTTTTTTAAAAGAGCTATCAAAGATTCAGGAAATTTCTTAATCTCTTCCTTTGGTTTAAGCTCAGGAGTTGAAACATGTGCTTTTCTTGGATTCGGGTTTTTCTTATATAAAGGTTCGTTAAAAATATTGATTTCAGATGCGGGGGCGAATCGTCCTTTTTGGTATGCCACACCTTCTATGACCTTTATAACAAAGTCACAGTTATGCTCCAAGGATTGTTCGCCTTTAAAATTGCCGCCTTTGGTTGCCTGAACTACTGAAACAAAGGATTTCTTCGGATTTGCCTGTTTGATAATTTCCAAAAAGTCATTATCAATATTGGCAACGTTAATACTATCAATAAATACAAAATCAAAAGGATGGGATTTAATGTAGTCCCTTATCTCATTCCGGTCTTTGCTTACAAGTATGGTAACTTTGCTACCACCAATATCCTTAAATTTTTCTTGAAGTGTTGCAGATTCACCCTCCTCGGCTGCTACATACAGAACCTCCCCGAAATATTCCTGCAAATAATCCGCAAGGCGAATTGCCAAATTGCTTTTGCCACCCTTAGGTAAGCCCCAAACCATTCCCGAAAAAACTTTTTCTGGTTTACCAATGAGTTCTAAAAATTTACCATCGAACTCCATACAATCAAAAAACTTTTTAACCAGGTCATCGCCGGTAAATACTTTTGATTTTTTGATTGCCTCCTTTACAGGAGGCTTCTTGTTAAGGATTGTTTCTAATTTCTTTTGGTTGACAGATTTGCCCGAACGGTCGTTCGGCAGAAGTTCCGAACCATTCCGAACACCCTTTATGGTTTCCACCATCAGACCACCTTTAATTACCTTAACATAATCATACGCTGTGGTTTTACCTATACCACAAATTTTTGCTATTTGACCATAACTTTTACCTGATGAAAATAATTCAAAAGCTTGCTGTTTAATGTCCGTATTATTCATGGGGACAATGTAGAACGAAAAAAAAACCTACAAATCCAACCTTACTCCAAGTTGGAGTAGCGGACAACTTTTACAACTAAAGAAAATGTATAATATATTGTTATTCTAATAGATAAATTTTACAAAAATTTAAATATTGTACCAGAAGACTGAATTTATTTTGCTATTTTTCGATTATTTGCGATTCTTTTTTTGGTAATCAAGGTATGAATTCTTTAATTTATCAAAAAAGCTGTCTGTATTAAAATCCGGTTCACCCACATTTAAACCTTTTGAAAAATTAGATTGCCAATCATTTAATTCGATGTCAAAAATGGGTGCTAGTGCCTCTACTATTTTTGTAATTTCACCGTTCCCACTATTTATTAATCTTGCTTCGTGCATGGCATAAATTAGCTTAACAAAATCATTCTTGTTAATACCATTTGTCCATTTAACAATACTTTTAATTTTATCGGGTTTGTTGGCTTTTACTTGTTTAGGTTTATTTTTTTCATCGGTTTTTTTAAGGAGGTCAGCATTTTCTTGCTCCAAATAGATGGAAAATTCGTGCCTGCTTTGATACCTAACTAAAGCTTTGAACCATTTGTGTTCAGAATTTTCATGCATGTCTATAATTTGGGTAGTCATTCTAATCTCCTTATTTTGTGTCCTTTTAGTAGATTGAAATTCATTATAAAACACATCAATTTTTTCCTGATCAGTCTTAGCCTTTAGCAGCCTCATTACAGTTTTTAGAGAAAAATCATAGTTAAATTCTGATCTACTAATCTCTTCTCCATGCTCCTCAAAAATTGTAGAACTCTTTAGGAGTTTTGTATTCATCCCAAGGAATTTAATATATTCATCTTTTACAGTTGGTTCTTTTTTTTGACTTTCCCCTTGTATATGCTGGTTTTGCAGAATTCTAAGATTAGTAAGTATTTCACTAATCTCATACCCTAATTTGTATTGTAGACTAAAGGAAGTTGCAATACTTTGTGAAAAATCATCTAACGATTCATCACTAAATAATTCATGAGTTAATTTTTGTACTGCTTTTGAAAATTCTTTGTCCCTAGAAGTATTTAAATTTTTATTGTAAATGAAAGTAAGGTATTTAACATACTTATCCTTCAAATCCATGAAATCTTTAGTGGTATAATCGCCCATTGTAATTTTATGCTTTCTTACTTAAAGTTGACATTATTTCTCTGAAACTCGCTAAACCAGCTTCTAAGTTTTCGATAATTTCTTCTGCTAATACATCTGGATCAGGCAAATTATCTAAATCTGCCAATGATTTATCTTTTAGCCACGAAATATCCAAACTGGTCTTGTCTCTTGCAATAACTTCTTCATAGCTGAACTTTCTCCATCGTCCTTCAGGATTGGTCTCTGCATTAAATGTTTCTTTGCGTTTATATCTATTGCTAGGGTTGTAGCATGTAATAAAATCTTTAAGTACTTCAATGTTGAGAGGATTTTTCTTTAAAGTATGGTGAATATTGGTGCGGTAATCGTATACCCATATTTCTTTTGTCCAAGGGTCTTTACTTGCAGGTTTGTTATCGAAAAACAGAACATTCGCTTTTACACCTTGCGCATAAAATATACCTGTTGGTAATCGTAAAATGGTATGTAGGTTTGTTGTCTCTAATAATTTTTTTCGAACGGCTTCACCTGCACCCCCTTCGAATAAAACGTTATCAGGTAATACAACTGCTGCAATACCTGTTGTTTTTAACATTGAGCGAATGTGTTGAACGAAATTTAACTGTTTGTTGCTAGTAGTTGCCCAAAAATCTTGTCGATTATAGGTTAAATCATCTTTTTCTTGTTCACCTTCATTATTTGTAAAGGTTTGACTGCTTTTTTTACCAAATGGTGGATTAGCCAATACATAATCATAGGTAATTGGCGAAGCTGCAATAAGTGCATCTGCAGGTGAAATGAAATTATCGCTATCAATATCACCAATATTATGCAGGAACAAATTCATTAAGGCCGTTCGTCTGGTACCAGCCACTATTTCATTGCCAAAAAATGTTTCCATTTTAAGAAATTGATTCTGCTCCTTATTTAATTTATTGTTAGCAACAATATAATCGTAGGCTGCCAAAAAGAATCCACCTGTGCCACATGCTGGATCGGCAATGGTTTTCATTGGTTGTGGCCGAACACACTCTACCATAGCCCTAATTAATGGCCTTGGGGTAAAATATTGCCCTGCTCCACTTTTTACGTCTTGTGCATTTTGTTCTAATAGTCTTTCGTAAATGTCTCCCTTTACATCTGCACCCATTACCAACCATTGCTCACTGTTAATCATGTCTATGATTTTAGCTAACATGGCAGGGTCTTGAATCTTATTCTGACTTTTGGTAAATATTTGACCTAGTATACCTTTGGCAGTGCTAAGTTCGCGCAAAAGCGTGGCATAATGCAATTCCAATTCAGCCCCTTTTTTATTGGTTAAGCTTTCCCAATTGTATTCCTTTGGAATATTTAGTACTCTTTTGTAAGGTGGCTTGCTGTATTCATCTGCCATTTTTAAAAATAACAGGTAGGTGAGTTGCTCCAAATAATCGCCATAACCAACCCCTACATCTCGCAGAGGGTTACAAAAGGACCAGACTTTGGAAACTATGGAAGATGTGTTATTACTCATTTTTTAAAATGCTTTCATTTTTTATTCTTTTTAATACTAATTCTGTAGGATAATCTGGAGGTAATGGTTTAAATTCACCTTTTACATGTGTAAGTGAGAACTTTTGACGTTGAAATTCTCTAATTTGCAAAATCCAGTCAAACTGACCCCTCTTTTTCAATCGAAACAGACCCACCATTTTCAGCCCAAACAGACCTACTATTTTCAGGGCAAACTGACCCCCTGTTCTTAGTGTGATTTTCAGAGTAAATTAACCCCTTTAAAA
>JANXMZ010000077.1 GCA_025354385.1 Bacteroidota bacterium | reverse complement strand
TTTTAAAGGGGTTAATTTACTCTGAAAATCACACTAAGAACAGGGGGTCAGTTTGCCCTGAAAATAGTAGGTCTGTTTGGGCTGAAAATGGTGGGTCTGTTTCGATTGAAAAAGAGGGGTCAGTTTGACTGGATTTTGCAGCAAAACCAAAAGAGCCACTTTTTGCCAGCGCACTTATGACCGTTTTTAACTATATAAATCTAACTTTACAACCTAATAATTTACAACGACATTAAATGCTGAATAAAGAAAAACTCAATAATCTTGCAGGGGAACTTTGGAAAGGTGCAAAGAAGCTACGTGGTAAGTTCAAAGCTTATGAATATCAGGCGGTAATACTACCAATGATAATGATTCGCAGGATTGAATGTATGTTAATTCAAAAGCGGACTGAAATAGAAGGAGAACTGAAAAAAGCCAATCCAAAAATCACTGAAGCAGAACTAAAAAAGAAAGTTAAGCAACGTGAAATCCTGACCATTCCTTATTACAACAAAAGCGATTGGACTTTAACCAAAATTCTGAAAGACGATGCAACACAAGTTGAAGCACATTTCAGAGAATATCTAAAAGAATTTTCGCCAATCTTAAACGAAATAATTGACGAGTTTAATTACCGTGAGACAATCAGTAAAATGGTCAAGGCGAACCGCCTTGACAGTATTATTGATTTAGTAGATGATGAAGATTTCAGTACACAACGGTTGAGCAATATTGAAATGGGTTATGTGTATGAAGAATTACTTCAACGTTTCACACAAGACGATGCCAAGGACACAGGTGAACACTTTACCCCTCGTGAAATCATTCGCATAATGGTTGAGTTAATGGAAATTGACTTTAACCCTAAGACAGCAAAACAAGCAATAAGCATTTACGACCCTGCTTGCGGAACTGGTGGAATGTTAAGCACAGCCAAAGAACATTTGATGGACAAAGCGAAAACTGAATCAGAGCAACAGAGCGTCCAAACTTTGGTGCAACTTTTCGGGCAAGAATACTTAGGTCAAAACTTTGCCGTTTGTAAAACAGATTTGCTTTTACGTGGCGACCTTGACGGCAGTAACAAAGACAATATCACCAAAGGCAATTCACTTATTCCCGATATTGAAAGCAGCAAAGAACCTGGCGACAAGCATTTCGGAAGAAAGTTTGATTATATGATTTCCAATCCACCATTTGGTGTTGATTGGAGTGAATATGCAACCGATGTAAATAAATTTCTAACAACCCGATACAAAACAGGAACGCCACCAAGTAATGACGGGGCATTATTGTTTTTGCTAACGATGATTGAGAAAATGAAACCTGCAAAAGATGGAGGCAGCAAAATCTCCATTCTTTTTAATGGTTCACCCCTTAGTAACGGTGATTGCGGAGGAGCTGAAAGTGAAATACGCAGATACATTCTTGAAAGTGATTTGCTTGACTGCATTGTAATGATACCTGACCAAATGTTTTATCAAACTGGCATTTACACTTATATCTGGGTATTGAACAATAAAAAGGAAAAGCACAAACAAGGAAAAGTGCTTCTCATTAATGCAAGACAGCAATTTGAAAAGGAACCTAAAAGTTTTGGTAATAAGCGAAACCGAATTACGGAAGCCCACCGTAACTGGATTTTAGAACAATACGACAACTGGAAACCAAACGATTTTTGTAAAGTATTCAATAAAGAAGATTTTAGCTATCATAAAGTAAAAGTTCTGTTTTGGCAAACTGATGAAAACGAAAAGCCAATGTGGATTGAAGAACCTTTTACGGTGCAATTGAACAATGGTAATGTAAAAAAGAAATTCGATTTGTATGGTGATTTTGAAATGACTGTAAATGTGAAAGCAGCCAAAGGAAAGGAACACACGATTAAGTTCAAGTTTGATGGAGAAAACACTTTTGAAACACTTGTAAAAAAAGAACTTTCAAAAAGCAATAAAGATTTAAAAGACCTTGCCTCAAGAGAATTTACAACTTGGTTGAAAGAATGTGAACTAACTGCATCATACTATCACCGCCATTATATTGAAGATGCCGAATATATTCCATTTGAAGAAGACATTGAAACTTTCATAAAACGTGAAATTGATAAACCTATTATTCGTTGGGGCTATGCGGCAAAAGAAGGAGACAAAGAAATTTTAGGCTACGAGTTTTTACCCAACAAATATTTCTTTACATATTCTCCGCCACCGCCAAGCGATGCATTATTAAAAGAGTTTTGGGATTTGGAAAAGGAAGCCGAAAAGATTTTATCATCTATTAAACAATTAGCATAGATGATGAAATATGAGTATGTAAATACAGGCATTGAATGGATTGGAGAAATTCCAAAACATTGGAATGTAACAACGATAAAAAAGGAGTTCCAAGTAATTCCAAGTAATGTTGACAAGAAAACAGAAGATGATGAAACAGAAGTGAAATTGTGCAATTATGTTGACGTTTACTATAATGATTTTATAAATCCTTCAATTGATTTTATGGTTGCATCCGCAACCGAAAATGAAATCAATAAATTTCAGCTCAGGTTAGGTGATGTACTAATAACAAAAGATTCGGAAGACCCATTTGATATTGCTGTTCCTGCATTAGTAAAACAATCAGAGGATAAACTATTATGTGGCTATCATTTATCAATGATACGTTCCATAAATAATAGGCTAGATGGTTCATTCCTTTTTTGGGCTTTAAAAGATGAAGTAATTGCAACGCAACTTTGGAGAGAAGCTTGCGGAGTTACACGATGGGCAATTGCATCAAGACATATAAAAAATAGTACTATTCCATTTCCACCAAAACCAGAACAAATTGCAATTGTCAGTTACCTGTCAAAAGCTTGTGTTGACCTTGACCGTGTTGTAGAATTAAAACAAATTCAGTTAATAAACTTACAAAAGCAATTGAAGAGTTTAATTCATCATACAGTTACAAAAGGATTAAATCCTAATTGTGAAATGATTGAAAGTGGAATTGATTGGGTTGGTAAAGTGCCGAAGCATTGGAAAGTTGAAAGACTAAAGGACATTTCCAAAATTATTGAAACTGGTTCAACGCCACCAACAACAGTTTATGAATATTATGAGAATGGAACAATTCCTTGGTATGGCCCATCAAGTTTTAACGGAGATGTTTATTTATCAGAACCAGTTAAATTAGTAAATGAAATTGCTAAACAAGATGGAGAATTGAAAATGTTTGAAGCTGGGTCCTTAATGATAATTGGTATTGGTGCAACAATCGGTAAAACAGCATTGATTTCGGAACCTGCTTCGTGCAATCAACAGCTTAACATTTTCACACCTGATGAAAAAATTCTTCCTGAATATTTGTTATTCTTTATGAAACGATATGAAGAGATTATTATTCAGATTGCACAATTTACAACCTTGCCAATTTTTAATCAGACAAGATGCGGCAGCTTGAATGTTGCAATTCCTCCAAAAAAAGAACAGAGAGAAATAATTGACTTTCTTAATGAGGAAATTAATAAAGTAAAAATTGCTCAAACTAAAATTGAAAAACAAATAGAGGTTCTTTTGTTATACAAAATGAGCTTGATTCACGAAGTAGTAACTGGCAAAAAGCAGGTTTATGGTCTAAGTAAAGAAAAGTCGAAATTGCAAACAGCATAATGAAAAGCGAGAAGGAGAAAATATTTGAAAATCATATAGCAGCTTATCTTACTGAAAAGCACCGCTATCAAGCATTGTCGGCAGGCGATTGTATGGATTTGGATTTTCATTTTATTGCATCTCATTTGCTTGGCTTTATAAAAGAGACACAACTAAGTAAATACGAAAAACTTCAAGAGAATTACGGAACAGATGCCGACCGTGAAATATTTGAAGCTCTCAAAACAGAATTGCAACGCAAACCGCTTTGGGTAATTATCCGCAACAGTTTGCCAGTAAGAGGTATTTCATTTGACTTGTATTATCCCAAGCCAAGAAGTAGCAACAGCCAAACTTCGTTTGACAATTACACAAAAAACATATTTTCAGTAAAGCAACAATATCATTTCAGCAACGACAATCAAAAAAGCATTGATTTGGTTTTGTTCCTAAATGGGTTACCAATTATAACTATTGAACTAAAGCACGAAGATGAAGGGCAAAACGTGTATGATGCAGTAGAACAATACAATATTAGACCACAAGAAAGCCAAATATTTTCTTTGCCTTTCCTTCATATTGCAGCCGACACAAGTGAAGTGAAAATTGCAACCAATCCTTTTGCAGAACATAATTTCATTCCATTCAATCAGGGATTAACCAACAAAGAAGAAAGCCAAGGAGAATACCCAATTGAGTTTTTGTATAAAAATGTATTGAGCAAAGATTGGGTTTTGGAATTTATAAGCTTCTTTTTGCTTTACATTCCTGCAAGTCAAAAAATAACCGAAGATGGCATTCAACTTATAGAACCTGAAAGGACAATGTTTCCAAGGTATCACCAGTTAAGAAGCAATCACAAATTGGCTCAAAGTATTGCCGAATATTTTGAAACCGAAAAATCTTTAGGAAATAAATATCTAATAAACCATTCGGCAGGTTCAGGCAAAACACTCACCATTAGTTGGCTCACCGACCGTTTAGACAGTTTGTATTCAGCCACCAATCAAAAAATATTTGATATGGTGATAGTGCTTACCGACAGAAGAAGTTTAGATAAAAATATAAAAGATGAATTGGTTCACTTCGTCCATCTAACAACAAAAATAGGTTTAGCCAAAGACAGCGATAAACTTAAAAACTTTATCCGCCAACGTAAAAGTATTGTAGTTTCAACCATTCAGAAGTTCAGTTACATTCAAGAAATCATTCAGGAAGATGAAGGATTAAAGCAATTGCGAATTGCCTTTATCATTGATGAAGCACACCGTAGTCAAGACGGAAAATTAGCAAGCAATGTAAAAGCAATTTTCACTAATCCAGAACAAGCAGACAATGAAGAATTGCCAACGGAAGAAGATGAAATAATAAACGAAGCCAAAAAAGTAAACATATCAAACCAAGTTTTAATTGCCTTTACAGCAACTCCAACACAAACAACAGTTGATTATTTCGGGCAACCACTTGATGAATACACCGAAGATGAAGCCATCAAAGAAGGCTACATTTTAGATGTTGCTAATAATATCATTAGTTATCAAACTTTGTATCACTTAAAGAGCAAAACGCTAATTCCTGATGATGAAATATACCCTGCGGGATTGGTGCATAAAGCATTAAGAGATGTGGCTTTGCGTGACCCTGAGTTAATTCAATATAAAACAGAAGTTATTCTGAAATACTTTGAAGACAAAGTAAAAGGCACATTGAACGGAACAGGAAAAGCAATGGTTGTAACATCTTCAAGACCTGCTGGACTACTTTATTATGAAGCCTTGAAAGAAAAAATTGCGAAACGCAATTTGCCGTTCAAAATATTATTTGCCTTTTCTGATTTCACAGACGAGAAAGGAAATGAAATAAAAGAAGAAACACTGAACGAACTTGCAACAACACACGGAGGAAAAAAGATTGAAGATGTATTTGATGAAAATGATGATTACAGAATTATTGTAGTTGCCAATAAATTTCAAACAGGCTTTAATCAGCCAAAGTTGGTTGCAATGTTTTTAGACAAAACGGTTAGAGGCGTAAATGCTGTTCAAACCTTATCAAGACTGAACCGCAAAACATACGGCAAAGACACAACAATGGTGGTGGACTTTACCAATTCCGTTCAGAATATTTTTGACGCATTTAGGCGATACAGAACAGGAAGCCGTTTTCAACCGCAAGAACCTAATCCGCAAGCATTAGAAGACCGTTACAATGAATTTTTAAGTTTCAATATTTTTGATGAAGGCGAAATAATCCGTTACACAGAATTAATTAAAGAAGCTACAACTGACCCTGCAAAGGATGCAGACTTGATGTCACTTTCAAATGATTATCGAAACAAGTTTCGTGAACTTGTAATCGAGAAAGAAGCCCAAAAAGATATTGTCAATTTCTTAAATCGTTTGGTTAGTGATTTTTACTTTACTACTCTTTTCTTCCAATTGCCGACCAAGATTATTCGCTTTGCTTTGTTTGCAGAAGTGATTGCAGATAAGCTTTTCAAGAAAGGTTCAGCATCTTCACTTAAAGACCATTTGAAAAATCTTTTGGTTGAAAAAAGTACAGTTCGTTACAGAGGAATAATAACAAGTTCAACAGTTAACGAACCGCCACCACCACCAAGAGGTGGAACAGGTGGAGGAAATAATACAGTACCGCCAAGAGCAAGTATTCCCGAAGTGATGGAAGATTTGCGAACAGTTTTTCAAATTACCGATGAAGAAGCTTTGCTAATAAACGAAGTTATTGAGGAAGTAATGAAAGACGATAGCATTGTGACGCTTATAGTAAACAACATTGACAACTACTTATTTTTAGAAGCATACCGAAATACATTAAAGCAACGTATTATCAATTATTACCTAGACCACAATTGGGACGAAAGACTAATTGAAGGTCCTTATGTAAGTCCCGGTGGAATTATTGAGTATATCGTTCAATCGGTATACAGAATGTGTAAAACTAAGGCAGCGTAAGAATCAAAAAATATGGCAAGACCTTTTAACTCAGATTTGATTATTGAAGAACGTATCAACGATGCTACCTTAAAGGCATACCATATAGGTTTTGACCAAAATAAATTCAGATTAATTCCATTAGTTGAAACAATAAGAAGTGTTATACCTGAATATGCTTTAGGTTATCACAATGGAAACAATATCCCTTTGACTGAAATAGTTGAAAGATTACAAGATGCTGCCAAAACTGTTTATACAACTGACAAATACAAGCGAAGAGGCGAGTTTGGCGAATTAATACTTCATTTATTATTGCGTGATTTTTGCAATTCAATCCCTTTGATTTCTACAATTTATTTCAGGGATGCCCCAAATATTCCAGCTCACGGTTTTGATGGTGTACACGTTACTATTGATGGTAGTGAGAAAAAATTATGGTTAGGAGAATCTAAACTTTACAAGTCTGGCAAGGATGGAGTTAAAGACCTTACAGATGATATTGCAAAGCATTTCAATGCGGATTATCTTAGACAACAATTCAATCTTATAACTAGAAAGTTGCCGACTGATGTTCCTGAAATTGAACATTGGCGAACACTTATGCATAAGAACCAAAAGCTCGATGTAATTTTTTCGAGCATTGTAATTCCAATGGTTTGCACATACAATAGCCAACTTTTTATTGACCATACGGACGAAACGGCAACATATATTGATGACTTCAAAAAAGAATGCTTGGCATTACAAAGTGAATTCAACAAAAATAAACCAACAACAAACTTGGAAATAATTTTACTTCTATTACCAGTTCCTGATAAAGAAGAGTTAAATAGAGAACTTGATGAACGATTAAAATCAATGCAGAAAATATGACTTTCACAGACATAAATTCAGCAATTTCATTCATAGCCAATTCAACAGAAATTAGTTATGCAGATAGTTTTGACCTATCTACATATTGTTCAATTCTACTTTCAAATAAGGATGAAGAAAATCACGGGAGAGATATTGTAATTAGAGTAAGAGACGCTTGGGATAAAATTCCAGAATCTACAAAACCGATTTGGAATACTTTAACAGAAGCCGCAGGGTTATATCCATATGTTGACCCAGAGCAACTATCAAGAAGTGCCTCAATAAGATATGAATATCACAAATCACCCTTTCTTGAGAATGTATACTTGCACGAGGAACAACAAAATATTTCCATAGAATTGCAAAGTAAACGTTCAGTTGTTGTAAGTGCCCCAACTAGTTTTGGTAAAAGTCTTTTGATTGAAGAACTCATTGCAAGTAGAATTTACAAGCAGCTTGTAATTATTCAGCCAACATTGGCACTGCTTGATGAGACAAGAAAAAAATTATTAAAGTATCGTGATAACTACAAAATAATTGTTTCAACCAATCAAGAGCCTGACGAAACGAAAGGAAACATTTTTCTTTTTACAGGCGAAAGGGTCGTTGAATACGCAAAATTTCCTCCTATTGAATTCTTTGTTATAGATGAGTTTTATAAACTTAGTTTAGAACGTGATGATGACCGTGCAATATCTCTAAATCAAGCTTTTCACAA
Organism: Bacteroidota bacterium; assembly: GCA_025354385.1. Taxonomy (GTDB): domain Bacteria; phylum Bacteroidota; class Bacteroidia; order NS11-12g; family UBA955; genus JABMMZ01. The sequence goes on along the minus strand of JANXMZ010000077.1, from coordinate 13,386 downwards.
GCTATTAAAACTAACAAGTAAGTTCTACTTATTAGGGCCAATGATTAAAAGTATCCCAGTTTCATTTAAACAAAAATTTGAGTTGACTTGGTTCCCGACAGAATTTGCAACAGTAGCGGTTGATGAAATAAGTCTTGAAATAAAAGATAAATTAAAAGCTAAGGAAAAGAAAGAGGTAAAAAAGAATTCCCTATTTGAACTATTAGCAAAGACCGAAGAGCAAACATTGATTTATTGTTCTTCACCAAATAAGGCGACTGCATTATGTTTAGAGTTCATTGATTACTTAAAAACTCATAATCAGCCAACAAACATTTCCAATACAACGGACAACAAAGAAATGATTGATTGGATTTCAGAAAATGTCAATAAGCGGTGGTCACTAATCCCTTCATTGAATTTCGGTTCTGCATTTCATCATGGGGCTTTACCAAGACATTTAGGAAGTTCTATTGTCGATGCATTTAATCAAGGTTCAGTACGTTGGCTATTTTGCACATCAACACTAATTGAAGGAGTTAATACATCTGCAAAAAATGTAATTCTTTACGACAAAGAGAAAGGAACAAAACAGATTGATTTTTTTGACTACAAAAATATTGCTGGCAGGTCTGGAAGAATGAAAAAACATTTTATTGGAAATGTATATCGTTTTGAAAAGCAACCCGACCAAATGGAATTGTTTGTGGATATTCCTCTTTTTAATCAAGAAAATGCTCCACTTGAAATTTTGATTTCATTAGATGATAATGAATTAGAAAGTTCAGCAAAAAAGCGACTTGAAGAATTCAACAATCTGCCAGCCGATCTTCAAGAAGTAATAAAAAAGAATTCAGGAATCAATATTGAAGGACAAAAGAATATGATTGCTGAAATTGAATCACAATTGCAATCTAACAGGACTTTACTTAATTGGAATTCCTACCCAACTTATGACCAATTAAATTGCGTTCTTGACTTATGTTGGAGGCATTTGTTAAAGCCTGGAGAAAACAAAGCAGACATTCGTAATGCAGGACAACTAAGTGTTCTGACCATTAAATATTCAAGACTTCAATCAACAGCAGCATTAATCAATGATACGATTAATGATAATTATTGGAAAGAGCAAATACCAGATGAACAAGCCCGTATTGATAGATTATCATTTTTTATTTTGAATATTACCAGACATTGGTTTGACTATAAATTACCTAAATGGTTATCGGTAGTATCGGAATTACAAGAATATGTTTTTAAGAAGAATAAACTTCCGTATGGTAATTACTCATTTTTTGCGACAAGTTTAGAACACGGTTTTCTTCCGTCTAATTTAGCTGCATTGACTGAATACGACATTCCATTTTCTGCTATTAGTAAACTAAAAAGTATTTTAAATCAGGACAGAACATCAGAAATGCTAATCACATTGGTTAATCAGTTATCAAATGAAGAATTGCAAAAAAGAGGTTTACTACCCTATGAAATAAATAAACTACGAAATGCATTCTAATATTACAATCCCGAATAGCCATTACACAGGTGTAAGCACATTTGCAAGCCACACAAGCCCAAGCACAGACCAAAGCTTGCAAAAGAGCTTCCACCTTTCCCACGCAGACAAAATTGAATTAAAAAAAATCTCCTCCCCTTCTGAAAATAAAAAACACCCAACCGCACAACCCGCCACGACAAAGACAGTGAAACGTAGTATTGACAATGGTTTGCAAGGACGGTGGACAGAAGGCCAGCTTATAACAGCACCTACCCAAAAGGCGGGGTTTCGTGCTTCGTATGACAGTTTTGTGGTTAATCAAACATTAGTTTTTCAAATCAAGTTTTGTGGTAAAAGTCCCGCCCTTCGGGTAGCTGCCAAACGTTCGTCAGACTGTCTAAAAACTCATCAATATGATTAACTTGTTAATTAGTTGCTTTGACTAAAATTGAATGAAATAAATTCAGTTTTTATCTTTACATCATGAAATTTATTGAGGAACAAAATGAAAACCCTGAGTAATATCCATTAACAAAACATACCGAATGGTATTTTTTTTGTCAATCATTTATCAATTCAAAAAATGGCTGCCTAAAAAGTCATTTAAATCAGCTATTTTTGAGTTTTAAATTGAGTATTTAGACAAACTGCCGTTATAGGTAATTTGCCAGGACATCGTAGATAAAAAACATCGACATTAAATGACAACGGACATCAAAGAAATAAGCGACATCTTTTCCATTTTTCATGACGGTGGAATAACACGGTATGAAGAACATCCAGAGTTTTCATTAATGTATATTGACTGTATGTATTTAGCCGAACTGATAAACAAGGACTTCACATCATTCGTACTTAAAATACATAATCCCAAAGACATTCAACTCAAAACTTGGCCGCAGGACAAAAAAGATGAAGCAAAAATAATCAAAGACATAAATATTATTTTCCAAACCGAACTAGACATCTATAGAGGTGAGGTAGTAGACAATAAGTGTTTAGTTTGCGTTGGACAAAACTTCGACAACTCACTCGATTACGCTGGCGGGGACTTAACATTTAGTTCTTTATCAATTGACATTTTTGACCAAAATAGAAATATTTTAAGCTATCACGACTTGGTAGCAGTATGTAAAAAATATTGGGACGACTTTGAAAGTAGAGAATAGCGGACACCGACAGAAAAACTGTGTACGGCACACTACCTATAACAGCAACTACGCTCCATTTTTTGCGGGTTAACGCTCAAATGCTATATTTGGACAAGCAAAAAACGAAGCCTAGTCGTAAAACGTCAGACTGTCTAAAAACTCATCAATATGATTAACTTGTTAATTAGTTGCTTCAACTAAAATTGAATGAAATAAATTCAGTTTTTATCTTTTCATCATGAAATTTATTGAGGGACAAAATGAAAACCCTAAGTAATATCCATTAACAAAACATACCGAATGGTATTTTTTTTGTCAATCATTTATCAATTCAAAAAATGGCTGCCTAATAAGTCCTTTAAATCAGTTATTTTCGAGTTTTAAATTGAGTATTTAGACAAACGGACGTTAGGCGTCAGCTTAACCGAACTCGACCGACACTGTGAAAACTTTTGTTTCTAAATTTAGAAACTTTACTTATCTTTGTGTCGTTTAACAATCAATTTGACAAATGAAGTATTTTGAAACTATGTTTATGGAAGAAGCAAACGAGTTTATAGCAAAGCTTGACCCAAAGACAATCAAAAAATATTTTACAACATTGACCTTGCCGAACAAACAAATGACCCGAAACTATTCAAGAAACTACAAAATGACATTTGGGAACTTCGGACAAAATTTGGTGGGCTTCAAATCAGATTGCTTGCATTTTGGGACAAATCAAATAACAAGAAAACATTGGTAATTGCTACCCACGGTTTCACGAAAAAGGTTGACAAAGTGCCAGCAAACGAAATTGACCGAGCAGAAAGATTGAGAGACAAATATTTTAACAACAAACCTAAAAAATAGAAAATATGGCAAAGAAAGAAATCAAGACCTATTCACTTACCGAAATGAAAGACAAATATATCGGTAAAGTTGGGACAGCAGGCCGTGACGAATACGAATACGAACTTCGTATGGACGTGTTAGGGAAAATGATTAAATCTGCAAGACAAGAACGTCACTTGACACAGGAAGAACTTGGCAAACTTGTTGGGGTACAGAAAGCTCAAATTTCTAAACTTGAAAGCAGTGCTAACAGTGCGACAATTGACACCGTTTTAAGAGTTTTTAGAGCATTAAAAGCAGAAATTAATTTTAACGTAAAACTCGAGAACAAATTTGTTAAACTTGCCTGACCGAGAAGAAGCCCGAACCGCTAACAGCACCTAGGCAATAGGCGGGGTTTAGCTGCGCTGAATTTCAATTCATGCTCCGGAAACAGTTTGGTTCTTAATCAAAGTTTGGTTCTCCGCATCTTCACTATTAAACCCAAAAGCCCAATTGCAAAAGCACTATTCCCCCTTATCACAATCCACATAGCCCATTCGCACTTTTCAAAGCCAAAGTGCAAAAAGCGCTAGTCCATCACCCTGGGCTTGTTGCAGGGTAAAACCAATTAAGAAAATTTGACTTTACCATTAAATTCTATCCTAATAGATTTTGTGAAAAGACTATTCAAAAATATTTAGACAATCCATCGTTTTGTTCTGCCCCAGCCATTTACATTAAACGGTAATAAAAGGTCCCCCTACATACTACAATTGTCAACCATACTAAAAAAAAAGCTTCCCCAAAGTTTTCACCTTGGGGAAGCTATAAAAAATTTATTTTTTAGTTAAATAATGTCTTGTGTAAAATGGTATACCATTAGCGCTAAATCTACTTTCCAATATTAATACATTATTGTAATAGGCAACAATATACCGACTACCTAAAATATACGTACTGAAAACAGGAGAATAACTACAATCATTGCAATAAGTAAAACTCAGCCGTTCAGCATTCTTATCATTAAACCCTTGCACTTCATATCTAAATACCGAGTCTAAGAATTTACCTGAGCAAGTTAAATTTTTTTCTACTTGATCCTTGGTTGGCAATATTTCAAGATAATCACCTAACATTCCACAAACAGTATAATTTGTGTCACCAATTACTCCGCTGTCACTTATATGCAAATGGTGGTTTACTATACTATCAATACGATAAGTGCCAACAAATTTATTTCTAAATTTGGTATCTCTGTATCCAGATTTTAACTTGTAACAGCCACTAAATACGGCAAAGGTGGCAAGAATAATTACAAAAAAACGCATTTATATTTTAATGTTAAATGTAACTAGGTCTGGGGAGTGTGATGTTCCATTTCCATTCGCTGGCTCACAGAAAACAATTTCTTTTTGTCCGCAGGCTCTGTCATTTCTTCTCCAATTAATTGGCTGGTTTAAAGTTATTGTTATACTATTTATAACTGCTGTTAGTGTACTATTTCTTACAGCAACAGAGCCTCCATTGCCCTCCCTCTCTGCAAACAGTAAAAAATATTTATCCATAAGTGCTGCTGAGCCCCAAATCATATGTGTAATGTTGACAGCTTTAGCCTTTTTTCGAGAAATGCTTGGAAATAGCTTTTCAACATCTATCCTATTTTTGTTAGTTGCCGCACCGGCATTATAAACAACGCGATATACTAATTCTGTTTTTCCTTTAAGCCAACTTTCCATTGATTTAAGGGCAGTTTTATCTTCAATATTTAGCTTACCCATTTTATCTAATTTAGTTGTTTTATTATCTCTGTAAAATGAGCGTTTTGTAACACTTTTATTTGTGTTATCATTTTTTACACCAAATTCTGCACCAGATGTAATATTAGAATTTTAATTATCAAAATGTTCATAGATACCATTAGTAAACAAACCACTAATCCTTTTTCTTTGCAGTGAGACCTACTGGAATTTTAAGGTCGCCTTTGTCATACATATTGATGTAAATAGAAAGGGTATCTCCTTCGTCCCAAGTAACGATGTAACGGTCGAGCATACCAGTATTATCTATAAAACCGTTGGGTGTTTTAAAAGGGCAGCAACTGCCAGCACGGTAATAAGTAAGCTCTTCGCCATGAGGACCAAGCAAGCCATTTAAATATTTTTTTTCGTCGATGGGTCCAGTATTATCCTTTACGCCACCAACATGTACAGGGTTTAATCGTGTGTAAGCATAAGAACTATCGTTGGCTTTTTCTACAATTAAATAAGCGTTAGAAGTTAGGTTTTGAACGGGTTTGGTGCGGGTGTCTCCTTGGCCTTTTTTGGAAGCAGTACTGGTTTTTTGAGAGTGACAGCCAAGTATGATAAGGAGTGCGATTGCAGGTAATATTTTGTTCATAGTATTATGTAGGATGAATGTTGAATGAATGGTGTTGATATGATTACTGTGTCATCAAATGAATGAATTAATAGTGAAATAACAAAACATTTATAGGTGTACCTTTTTCTGATATGAAGAACCAAACCTACCGCAGATAGCAGCGCCCTTGGTTCTATTTATATCGGATTACGCTCAGGGTTGGGGCGGGCGATAGATAAGAAAGTTTTTTGCAATGCGGCCAAGGGCAAGCGGCAGTAAGCCACTGGACTATTAGCAAAATACTATAAGGTAGGGCCTGGCTTATTGCGGATAGCTGGATAATGGTAATTATATTAATATTTTAGACAATGAATTTGGAAATATGATGGCAGAGGGATAGATTTGAAAATTATAATTTTTTAAATCAAATAATCATTAAAACAAACCTTTACAAAAATGTTTAAAAATCCTTTTTCGTTTAATGGCCGTATCAGAAGAACTGAATATGGTATTTCCTACCTCATTTACATGGGCGTTTATTTAGCCATTGCTTACGGCATGGCGAGCACAGACATGAACCCTGTGTTGTTGGTGGTATACATTCCTTTAATTTGGTTTTTGCTGGCCCAAGGGGCTAAGCGCTGCCACGATAGAGGCAATAGCGGCTGGTACCAATTAATACCTTTATATGTCTTTTGGCTGGTGTTTGCAGATGGCGAAGTAGGTCATAATGAATACGGTCCTAACCCTAAAGGCATAGGCAATGAAATAGACCCTAACGACTTGGGACAACACATTGTAGAATAATACATACCCCGGCGCAACTTGGAGTTATAAAAGAACCAAAGGTTGCAGATTCACCCGTTTTTTTGAGCGCTATTTGCGCATGCATATGCAATTATTCTGGGCATCTCATCTGGGGTTCAAGAAACTTAAATGTAAAGCGGGCTTGTTAATATTGTTTAACAGGCCCGCTTTTTTACGGAATACTTTTTAAAATTTGATTGATAGAGGAATAAGGTGTTGTATTTTTGGTGAAAGTGGAGGATTATCTCACTATTGATATGTAAATGGTATAATAATGCCATCCATGCTTTGCAATAATGACTGAAAAAAACAAAAAACTTTATCAAAAATTTAGGTGTTAAACGGATACTTAATGTATTTTTGTAAATGATTCTTTTTGAATTGAAATTTTGGTATGAAAAAGATTAAACTGGCCTATATTATTGATGATGATGATATCATCATTTATTTAACTGGAGAGCTTTTAAAAAAGGCAGACTTTAGCGAGCGCACAGAAACTTTTACGGATGGACTGCAGGCCATTCAGAGATTGAAAGAAGTGATACGCGAAGGTGGACCTTATCCAGATGTTATCTTATTTGATTTGAACATGCCAGTGATGGACGGATGGGAATTTTTAGAAAATTTTTTGGAATTGCCTATTGCTAAAAAAATTCCACTATTTGTATTCACTTCTTCTATTAATCCTGACGATAAGGAAAAATCATATCAATATCCAAGTATAACTGGGTTTATACAAAAGCCACTGACGGTTATAAAACTGGATAAAATATTGCGTTTGATAGTTTAAAGGATTGAAGAGAATGGCTCACATTGGATTTTTTAAATCCATCATTATTTTTTAACCTCCTTTTTTTAAATTTGAATTCAATACGCAAAACCATTGTATACATAGCCACCAGTTTGGATGGTTTTATTGCCAAACCAAATGACGACTTGAGTTTTTTAAATGTTGTGCAAAAGGAAGGGGAGGATTATGGCTATGGCGCTTTTATTAAAACCATAGACACTGTTATTATTGGTCGCAAAACCTATGATTGGATAATGACCCAAGTGTCCGATTTTCCGCATGCCAATAAAACTACTTTTGTGATTACAAGAAGTGAAAGATCCTCCATTGGGAATACGCATTTTTACTCTGGAGATTTAAATGTTCTCATTAAATCTTTGAAAGAAAAGGACGGTAAAAATATTTTTATTGATGGTGGTGCCGAAATTGTGAATGCTTTATTAATGGTAAACTTAGTTGACGAATTAATTATTTCTGTTATTCCTGTTTTGCTTGGTAATGGGGTGAGCTTGTTTAAAGATGGCAGGCCCGAACAAGGTATGGAATTTGTATCTGTCAAAACCTTTGATACCGGCTTGGTGCAGTTGCACTATAGGTTTAAATAAGCACTTGTAAGCGTTTGGCTAAAGCCAATACATAAGTTTTTTGTATGCCCTTGGAATAAATGCAAGGCAGTTGGGGTCAATTTTCTTAAAGATTTTTGTTCGTTAGCAATGGTATAATCAATTGACAAACGACCATACAATAATTGTGGAGATATTTCGAATAACCCTCCCTCTCTCAATCCTTTTGCCTTTTATAATAACGCTCCCAAAGGTCTTGTATGATACCATCTTTAAGGCCATGGTAAGGGGTCATGATATCGGAAACATTGGTGCGTTTAAAAATATCGATGTATATTTTACCCGCAATATCAATTACCTCCGCTCTATCTGGATTGAGTTTTAAATGATAGATTCGCTCATGTTGATCCATTTTTTCAATGTCTTCTGTAAGTTGTTCTAATTTTTTAAATTTTAGAAAACCACCTTGTGGTACATTGGCCAATTCGCCAATTTTATGAATATTGCCTCCTGTTCCTACACCTCTTAATTTTGGCACCCAACTGGCATTTTCCTTTACCCAAGCGTGCAGCTTGGCAGTTTCTTCTTCCTTAATTTTATTCTCGCGGGCACGCACCGTACCGATGTTAAAACTTTTCGCCACCAATGGTTTATTGTCTTGTATGAGGGTAAGCTCTGTACTACCACCGCCTACATCGATGTGCAGGAAGGTATCGTCTTTGGGCAATAGATGAAGGAAGGCATTCATGATCAGTTTGCTTTCTGCATTGCCTGTAATCACATCTATTTCTATACCCGTTTCCTTTTTAATTTGTTTGATAATTTTATCGGCATTTTTGGCATCGCGCATGGCACTGGTAGCACAAGCACGCACAAAATCGACATTGTAAATATCGAGCAAAAGGCTAAAAGCTTTTACGGCTTTTGTAAGGAGTTCGGATTTTTTTTTGCCAATTTCTTTAGTGCTAAAAACATCATCGCCCAAGCGTATAGGCAGCCGGGTGAATTCCACTTTTTTCCATTCAGGTTTTAGTTCATCTAACTGCAAGGGGCGGGCGATTAGGAGTCGCACACCATTGGATCCAATATCAATAGCACCAAATTTCATATCTTGAGGCAAGAATACATTGTTTTTTTTAAATTGGTGTTACACTTTACATTACTTTTTCAAGTTTTTTTTAAGGTGTTCATTGTCACGAATTCATAACTCGATTTTAAACTTTTTTAAAGTCTAAAAAGAGCCTAATTTAAATAGAAGAATTAGCCCAATGTTAATTAAAGGAGGCTTTTCAACTTTTAAAGCAATAAAAATGTTGATTAACTTGTGTATATCTCGAAAATAATGTGAATAAGACTCAAAGGGAAAGTCTTTATTTCGTATCCATAGAGATATGGCAGCAGCAGATTCGAATACAGAAAAATTAAAAGCACTAAAACTAACGATTGATAAACTTGAGAAAAGTTATGGCAAAGGCGTAGTAATGAAAATGGACGACAACACCGTTGTTGCCACAGAAGTTATTTCAACAGGGTCCTTTGGTTTAGATATGGCATTAGGGGTTGGTGGATTTCCAAAAGGAAGAGTGATAGAAATATATGGTCCGGAGAGCAGTGGTAAAACTACTTTGGCCATGAGTTGCATTGCAGAGGCGCAAAAGAAAGGCGGTTTATGCGCTTTTATAGATGCCGAGCATGCATTCGATAAATTTTACGCGCAGAAATTGGGTATCAATACTGCAGAGTTATTAATTTCTCAACCGGATGATGGGGAGCAAGCATTGGAAATTGCAGATAATTTGATTCGCTCAGGTGCCATCGATGTAATTGTTATTGACTCGGTAGCGGCCTTGGTGCCACGTGCAGAGATTGAAGGCGATATGGGCGATAGCAAAATGGGTTTGCAGGCGCGTTTAATGTCACAAGCTTTAAGAAAATTAACAGGTACTATTAATAAAACAGGTTGCATTTGTATTTTCATTAATCAATTGAGAGAAAAAATTGGTGTGATGTTTGGCAATCCTGAAACTACAACTGGTGGTAACGCTTTGAAATTTTACGCTTCGGTTCGTTTGGATATTCGCAGAATCGGTCAGATTAAAGACGGTGATGAAATTACAGGTAACAGAACCAAAGTTAAAGTAGCGAAAAACAAAGTAGCCCCTCCTTTCCGTGTAGTTGAATTTGATATTATGTATGGCAGAGGTATATCCAGAGTAGGTGAGGTATTGGATTTGGCGGTAGACAATGGCATTGTTCAAAAAAGTGGATCATGGTTCAGTTATGGCGGTACCAAGTTAGGTCAGGGCCGCGATTCGGTGAAAGAACTTTTAGAGGATAATACTGAGATGTGGAAAGAGATAGAACAGAAATTAAAAGATAAATTAATGTCCGGTAATTTGGCAATAGCCGAAGATAAAACGGAAGATTAAATAAAGACTAAGATAATTAATAACTGAAATATTAATTGTATTAATGTGTGTAAAGAACCCCGCCAGTCGGGGTTTTTTATTGGTCTTAAGTTTTTTGGGAGGGTGGTGCTTGTCATCCAATTTGCAAGGGTGCAAATTGGTCGCCAAGCACAAGTAGTACATTGTCGATGTTTGTCCGGCACAAGTACCGGTTACAGATATTCGACCCCTACGGGGTAGTTATAGTTGGTGTTTGTTTCAAGAGTATGGATTAAAAAAAGAAGTTGGTTGCTAAACATTTTATGATTCGATTTTATTTTGCTTGTCAACTAATTTGCAAGGGTGCAAATTGTTAGCCAAACACGGGGGGCTTGGTCGATGTTTGTCCGGCACAAGTACCGGTTACAGATATTCGACCCCTACGGGTCGTTATAGTTGGTGTTTGTTTCAAGAGTATGGATTAAAAAAAGAAGTTGGTTGCTAAACATTTTATGATTCGATTTTATTTTACTTGTCAACTAATATGCAAGGGTGCAAATTGTTAGCCAAACACGGGGGGCTTGGTCGATGTTTGTCCGGCACAAGTACCGGTTACAGATATTCGACCCCTTTGCGATCGTATGATATGGCTAATCGAGCGTCGAAAAAAAATAGAGCTTAGTATTTCTATCCCGTAGGGATTCAATATCAGTAAAAACAGTAACAAAACTGAAACATTATCCCGTAGGGATTATACCATCTTACACTATGACTAGATGCACAAGTAGAACCTTAAACCATTTTCATTGCATAATGTCTAATGCCTGCTTCATCAAACTCATCGCCATAAGCTTCGAAGCCTTGCTTTTTGTAAAAGGGAATGGCGTGTAATTGCGCATGCATCATCACCTTATCTGCCAATGGTAAATCATGGAGGGTTGCCTTTACAAGGGCGGCTCCAATACCTTTGCCTCTGTATGCTTTTAGCACCGCGAAGCGCTCTAACTTAATTATGCCTGGAGCCTTAAAGCGCCAACGCGCAGTGCCACATGCAACACCATCTGCAATGGCCAAAAAGTGTGTGCAGGCTTCGTCAAACTCATCGTATTCTTCTGCAGGGTCTACCACTTGCTCTATCACAAAAACAGCTTGTCTGATATCAAAGGCTGCATTTTTTTCTGACTTGGTTTTTACTTTAAGTACTTCGATTTCCATTTCACTTCAATTTTAAAATAATTTGTTGGGTAAAAAAAATATAGCTTTCAAATTCAAGTTTTATTTCTAAAATAGGAACCTAGATTGTAAGACTTTTTAATATTTTTGCAGTGCTTATTTTGAAAATTTTTAAATTACTATCGTTATTAATTTCCTTCCATTCTATTGTATTGGTGGCTCAGTTAAAAGACCAATACTTTTTGAAAACCGATTTTGGATTGAGTAGCATGCGCATTCGCCCTGCCGGTGCTATGGGGCCGCGTTTTGGATATGCACTTGGATTAGAGCTTTTGAGAAGAGATGAGAGTTCCACCGTGTTATTAAATCCCTCTTTTTGTTATGTTAAAACGGGCTATTCTATTTATGTAGCCAATGATGCAAATCAAAAAGTAATTGTTAGGTATTTTCGACTTGACATGCCGATTTTATATGATGCAACACCAGGCGAAGTCAATCAAAAAATATTCCTTGGGGGCGGTCCGTTTTTGGCAACTGCAGTTGGAGGTTATTATACCGACCCCTCGGGACGGAAAAAATTGCACTTTGGCAATGGCGGTAGTGCTAATAGAAAAATATTAGATGGAGGTGTTGTGCTTAAAGTAGCAGCTACAAATGTGAGCCCATTAAAAGCCAATATTGGTTTGCAATATGACTTTGGTTTATTCAACTTAATACCTAGTAAAATACGCACAGGTTTATCTGCAGTGCGCAGCAGAAATGTTTATTTATCAATATCCTTTCCTATTTTTTTTGAGAGGGGATTTTAGAAACCATCACCAGTATACCTGCAGTTTTTTCTTGTTGCGCTTTTTGCTTTTTTCATCCTCCACAGTATTTGTTTGGTTGTTCTCATCGTTAGGACCATTGCCCATTTTGTATTTTATACCAAAACTAATGGCAGTATTATAACCATGTGTTTGAATTTTTTCGGGATAAAACCGCCAACAATAACCAAGGTTAATATCCGCATATAAATTAAAATGACAGGACATATTGTATTTTAAACCCGCAATGGCGAAAAAACCAAGGAGTGCATTGCTGGTGTTGGAGAGATTGGCGATTGTATTATATTCGTTGTTCTTATAAACATGAAGTTCGGTTAATACCGCAGTATTGTTTTTTTCATTCATGGCGGCCATTCGAAATCCTAAACCAAAATACTTCATTACTCTGCTTTTGTATGGTGATGAATTAACGATGAATTTATTTTCTATCATCCAACCACTGCTTCTATCAATTACCCTTTTCATAAAGTAACCGATGGTATCGGAATAGGATGTAATATTTTTGCGCATCGGAAATGTCTCTATATTTCTTGCTAAAGGTGTATAGCCAATGCCAATGCACCATTCTGACCATTTGAAAAATTGGTTGGTTTTTGACGCTCTAAAAAAGAAATCGGCAATTATAAAGCCATTGTGTGCTTTCTCAAGACGTGTTGGTGTAAAAAGATGATTGTATATAGAATCAATTTGAAGTTTATAAGTAGTATTGTTTTTAGCTGCAGAATTAATGATGGCCGCCCTATCTCTATCGGTGCTTTTATCCATCATGGCACTACCGCGCAATCCTATTCCTGTAAAATAAAATTTTTGAGCATGAATTCTTGAAAATAATACAAAAAACAAAATTGTAATGAGCGCGCATTTAAACATGGTGGTTAAACGAAAATAATAATAATAAATTTTGAATATCCGTAATATGTCATAACCCTGTAATATTAGCAATAACAAGGCGGTCGAAGAGTTTATCTTTGAAATATCTCCTATTAAGTTTGTATACAAATTCATTCAAATACAATTGAAGATATTTGCCTTTTATTTTA
>JANXMZ010000068.1 GCA_025354385.1 Bacteroidota bacterium | reverse complement strand
CTTACTAGTTAATTTTGCTGTTATAACACCATATGACTGTCGTTTGGTTATGGTTAGAGATTATTTAAACTTAGACTAGGGCATGGTAAGTAGCCAATCCGCAATAATCAGATAATAATCGCTTATCCCGAACTCACATTAAATAGTAAACCAAGAATCTCATTATTAAAATTTGTTTTAGTAGGAACTAAATTGAAAAGACTTTCAATAATTTTTTTTGCCCGCAAATACAGAAATAAAATTCCACCAAAATAAATACATTTCAACTACATAAGCCTAATTAGTCACAATTTATTAATACCAAATTAATCTTTGGCATACCTGCAATGGCTTCATTTGCAAGATGAGTTCAGGATTAATTAAAAACTTTTTATTTATTTTATTGATATGTTTAAACTACAATGCGGATGCTCAAAATAGCAGGATTTTTGGCAAGGTTAGTGAAAAAATTACGCACGATTCATTGAGTGCAGCCTTGATTGAAGTGGAGGGTATTTCAACCCCAATTTTTACAAGTATCAATGGCCATTACGAAATCAAAGGTTTAATTGCTGGCACCTATCATTTAAAATTTTCTTTTTTTTCTAAAATTCCTTTGGATACAATCGTGATGATTAAAGAGAATGAATCGCTGGAATTAAACATTGAATTGGATGAAAAAATAAACAAAATTAAGGGAGGAGGTATTAAAGTGAAGAAGGCTCCAAAATTGGCCAACGATATTACCATCATTAAAGAGGTGAAGGAAAGCAATAACGTTGTAAATGCCATTGCTGGCACTACTATTGCACAAACTCAAGCCAGAGATGCTGCAGATGTTGTAAAACTGATACCCGGTGTTACGGTTATAGACAACCGATTTATTATGGTTAGAGGTTTGAACGACCGTTACAACAGCGTATTTGTAAATGGGGCTGGCACTTCGGGTTCGGAAGCCGATAAAAAATCATTTTCATTTGATATTATTCCAAGTTCTTTAATAGATAAAATTTTAATTTATAAAACACCTTCCGCTGAATTACCTGGAGATTTTGCAGGTGGCATGGTTAAAATATTTACCAAGGCAGCCATGCCCGAAAATAAATTAAGCATCACATTTGCATTAGGCACCCGAGTGGGTACCATATTCAACAATTTCGCATACACAAAATCAAATTCATGGGATTTCTTGGGCTTTGGCAGTAAAAGCAGACAAATTCCAGTGGCATCTTTATTAAACGCATCGGTTGCAGAGAGACGAGAGGCAACTTTAAAATTTAACAATACTTGGGGAATATTAAATAAAATGGCCTTGCCCGATGGCAGATTTAATATGACATATGCCAACAAATTTGCAATTAAAAAATTAAAATTTGTATCCATCAGCAATGTTAATTACACCAATACGAATACTACCTTTAAAATTACCAGAAAAGACTTTGACCCCGACCGTCATTTAGAAGACATGCAATACACCAATCTTGTTCGATTGGGTTTATTGCAAAACCTAAGTTTAGCCATAAACGAAAGAAACAGCATAGACATTCGCAGTTTATTCAATCAATTTGGCAGAACACAAACGACTTTACGAAAAAGTGTTTTGGAAGATGCTCCTAATGAACGTGGCTATTCCATGGGCTACCAGGGCAGAAGTTTGTGGACCACCCAAATAAACGGAAATCATGAAAACAAAAATAAAAATATCATGTATACTTGGACTGGTTCGTATTCATTGACCACCAAAAACGAACCAGATTTAAGACGCATAAAATACACTAAGCAACAAAACCAAGGCGATAGTGATTATACAGCTGCCATTCCATCGGGCAGTCCTTCGCCCGAATTTGGTGTGCGATTTTACTCAAATCTTAAAGAGCAATTGTATTCATTTGGTCATAATTTAAAATATGTTTTTAGAAATAAAACAGAAACAAATGAATCAAAAAAACAACATATAGAAATTAATTTCGGCAATTATTTGGAGTTCAAAGACCGTCATTTTGAAGCGCGACTATTAGGTTATGTTATCAATACAGGTGCAGCTGCTTTGGCGCTTAGGAAATTGCCTGTTGATCAAATATTTTCGGAGCCAAACATTAGCAATCCCAATGGCTTTAGCTTAGATGAAATTACTGAACCCAATTATACATACAAAGCACAAAACAGATTATTTGCATCTTATCTTACTGCATTGATTCCATTTAATACAAAATTTAGGGCCATTGCTGGTGCTCGTTATGAATACAACACCCAAAAACTCAATAGTTTTTTAGATATCACGCCCCTTTCTGTTTCTGTATTAACAAAATTACTTTTACCTTCAATCAATATTAGTTATGACATAAGTAAGAAAAAAGTGGTGCGCTTTGGTTATGGTAAAACATTAAACAGACCAGAGTTCAGAGAATGGTCGCCATTTAAATTTTATGATTTTGATTTCGGCACAGATATATATGGTTCACTTTTTAAAACAGTATTACCTGGCAGTGGTAACGTTTTAAAAACGGCCACCATTGACAATTTTGATTTAAGATTAGAGTTGTATCCATCTTCCTCAGAATATTTTCATATTGGCGCATTTTACAAACACTTTGTTAATCCTATTGAACAGTATATTTTACCGAGTTCTAATAGAATTTTTACATATGCTAATGCGGCCAGTGCTGTAGCACAAGGCATAGAATTGGATGTGAGAAAAAATTTAAATTTTATACCAGGTAAGGTTTTTAAACAATTGGCTTTTATGACCAATCTTTCTATCATTAAAAGCACCATCAAATTAAATTATTCTTTCGGTCAAGATTTATCAAGACAACTGCAAGGACAGTCGCCATATGTAATAAACTCGGGATTTTATTACAAAAATGATTCATCTGGCTTACAAGTATCCTTACTTTACAATGTTATTGGCCCTAGAATTTTCTTGGTAGGCACTTCAGATTACCCAAGTTGGGGCGAAATGCCAAAACAAAATCTCGATTTAACCATATCTAAAAAATTAGGCAAACACTTTACCTTTAATTTCGGCATTCAAGATATTTTAAACCAAGCTTCATTAATTGTTCAAGACAGCGACAAAAATGGCAAATTTGAACGCCATTCCAGCGACCTCCACATCATGGAATTTAAGAGAGGTTCGTATTACACGACGGGTTTCAAATACACATTTTAAGCCTTAAATTAAGACAATATTAATTTGCAATAGATAGAGTAAGACCCTTAAATTGTTCTAGGATATAATCTTAAAAAAATGCTTTACTATTTGGTAACAAATATTGCATCTAATATTAATTTCAGATACTTTTAAAATTAACAATAAGGCTCTTTTATTTATTTTTAAATAATATCAAAAATACAATAGGGTAAGAACACGGCTTTAGGTTTGCTCCCATACAAATTCATTTTTTATGTTTAAACAATTTACATTATTAAAAAAATCAGGCATACAATTTTGCTTGATGACAATGGCGCTTCTTACCATAAGTGTTGCCTCTGCAAAAACAACTGTTGTTGATCCGGTGGTAAATGTTTCTGGTGAAATTACCACTAACACCAATTGGACCAATGACAACATTTATTTATTGACTGGTTATGTTTATGTTACCAGTGGCAACACGCTTACAATTCAAGAAGGCACTATTATTAAAGGAGACAAAGCCACTAAAGGAACATTAATTATTGAGCAAGGTGCTAAATTAATTGCTAAAGGAACTGTCGCTTTACCTATTATCTTTACATCAAATCAACCATTAGGATCAAGAAACTATGGTGATTGGGGTGGTGTTATTCTATGTGGCAAAGGCATTACCAATTGGGTTGGCGCTAAAGACCAATCAGGCACTGTTTTATCTGCAGGAATTGCCCAAGTAGAAGGCGGTCCAAGATCTTTATATGGTGGAACAGACAATACAGACAATTCTGGTATTCTTCAATATGTTAGAATAGAATTTGGTGGTGTTGCTTTCTCTCCAAATAACGAAGTAAACGGTTTGACACTATGCGGTGTTGGAAATGCTACTACTATTGATCATATTCAAGTTTCATTCTCTGGAGACGATTCTTACGAGTGGTTTGGTGGTGCTGTAAATGCAAAATATATTATTGCACACAGAGGTTGGGATGATGATTTTGATATGGACTGCGGTTTCAGAGGAAATCTTCAGTTTTTAATGGGACTTCGCGATTGTTATGCGGCCGACCAATCTGGTTCTAAAGCTTTCGAAATTGATGCTTACCAAAGTGGAACCAACACAACTTATCCAACTAAACCCGTTATTTGCAATTCGACAGTGGTTGGTGGATTAATTAATCCTAATAATTTAAATTGCGATCCACAATTCGTATCTGCTGCTCATGTAAGAAAAGGTGCCGAACCTAAATTTTTCAATTCCGTATTCATGTCTTACCCTGCTGGTTTATTGGTTAATAATGAAGGAACTGCAGATAGCTACAAAACGCTGAATTTAAAAGTAGACAGTGTTATCACTGTTAAGAATTGTGTTTTTGGTGGTATTCCGACCTCTCCATTTGATAAAACATTTGTTTATTCAACTAACAACACCCGTTCATTAACCCCTACAACTGCGCAAGGAGATACTTTAACAGGCAGTCCTTTCAAAAATGCTGGTCCTTATGCATGGTTAAGAAAAGCTTCTAACAGCAATAGAATTTTCGCAAATACTGCATCCTTATCAACTGCACAAACTGGTGTTAAATTAACCAATCCTTTCACATTGAATAATCCAAGCTTTATGCCATTAACAGGTTCAGGTTTGATATACAATACCGCAAAGAATAAAACTTTACCAAATGATACTTCTGTATTGGTTACTCCAGATTACAAACCTGATTTTACTGATGGTAATTTAAGTGATCCTTTCTTTACTAAAGTAAGTTTCAACGGTGCATTTGGAACTACCAATTGGACGCAAGGTTGGACCAATTTCGACCCAAACAATGCCGAATATCATGCTATTCTAAAAGTAAATATTGCATTGTTAAATTCAGGTATTCGCAACATTAATCTTTTCCCAGTACCTGCTAACAATCAATTAAACTTTAACATTGATTTGAGCAATGCAAAAACATTGAACATTGAAATCGTAGATTTAGAAGGTCGCGTTATTTCTGCTTCCTCTAAAACTTTCCAAGCTGGCGAAAGCACTGAGTCCATTGACCTATCTGAGTGCAGCAATGGTTTGTACTTTATTAATATCATGGGTGAGAACATTCAATACACCATGAAATTCACTGTAATTAAATAATTTTTAAAATTATTTGATTTGATAAAAAAACCCAGACTTGTCTGGGTTTTTTTATGCTTTAATAATTAAAAATGAATAGGATATTTTATACCAATCCCTTTAGCTTATCAAAAAACTTATTAGGCTAAGCGCAAAGTATAACCCATGCTAAACTAATTTTACCATCGTTGATGCCATGTGGTTTGCTTAGCAAGAGCAAAGTTCGCTACAAATTTATTGAGATACGTATCTCTTTAGAAATTATTGCTCTGCCACATTGCTTAGCAAACGTTCCACCTGATTCACCATCTCAGTGGAACCGATGATAAGTGGTGTACGTTGGTGCAAGTTTTCTGGTTGAATCTCCATAATCCTTTGAGAACCTGTAGTGGCTTTGCCACCCGCTTGCTCTACTAAAAATGCCATAGGGTTACATTCATATAGTAAACGAAGTTTACCATTTGGAGCTTTGGCTGTTGCAGGGTATAAATAAATCCCCCCTTTCAATAAGTTTCTGTGAAAATCGGCAATTAAAGAACCAATGTATCTTGCAGAATAAGGGCGTTTTTCCTCTTTATTATTGCCCTTACACCAGTTCACATATTCGATTACACCTGGGTGAAATTCATTTAAATTCCCCTCGTTAACGGAGAAAATACTACCATTCTGAGGCGTTTTAATTTCCGGATGAGATAAGCAAAACTCCATAATAGAATCGTCTAGCGTAAAGCCATTAACTCCGCTGCCCGTAGTGTATACAAACATGGTAGCCGTGCCATATATAACATAACCTGCTGCTACTTGATTGACACCTGCTTGCATGATATCTTCATTGTCAACTGGCTTATCTGGAGACAATCTTTTGTATATAGAAAAAATAGAACCGATAGAAGCATTAACATCGATATTGGAGGAACCATCTAATGGATCAATCGCCAAAATATATTTTGCATCTGCACCATTTGGGCACCAGTGTATATCATCATCTTCCTCCGAAACCACACAGATACAATCGCCACTCATATCCATCAGACGTTTGAACACATCATTACTAATAACATCTAATTTTTTTTGCTCCTCACCTTGTATATTGGTTTCTCCAAAGTTTCCGAGAATATCTATCAGACCGGCCTTTCTAACATCTCTGTTAATCATTTTAGCAGCCAATTGAATGTCCCTAAAAATGCGCGACAAACTCCCTTTTACAAAGGGGAATTGATTTTGCTGATCGGCAATAAACTGGTTAAGGGTAACGATTGTATTTTTTTCCATTTGTTATTAATTTATATGCTTTAATTACTTTTGCAAAAATAAGCAAAAGAATGAAAGTCTTTAAATTTGGTGGTGCATCTGTTAAAGATGCTGATGCAGTAAGGAATGTAGGTCATATTATTGCCCAATATGCCGGGGAAAAACTACTTGTCATAATCTCTGCAATGGGAAAAAACACGAATAAATTAGAGGAATTGGTGGAGGCTTTTTGGAAAAATGATGTTCTGAAGAAGCAAGAAATTATACAAGAATTAAAAGATTTTCATTTTAAAATTGCCAATGATTTAATCAGTGACCAAAAACACCATATTTTTTCTGATTTAGAAGATTTGCTCATGGAATTGGAATGTCTTGTAGAAAAAAAATACAACAATGTTAGTTATGATGAAATATACGATGGTATTATTTGTTATGGTGAATTACTCTCCACAAAAATTGTGAGCGATTATTTACAAAGCATAGAGACCAAAAACAAATGGGTAGATGCTCGCAATTTTATACAAACGGATAACAACTTTAGAGAAGGTAGAGTAAAATGGACTGAAACTGAAGAGACCATTAAACGCATATTAAAACCTTATATAGACAGAAGCGTGGTAATTACCCAAGGGTTTATTGGTCGCGATGAACAAAACAATACCACCACTTTGGGAAGAGAAGGCTCCGATTACAGCGCTGCTATTTTCGCCTATTGTTTGGATGCGCAGGATGTAACTATATGGAAAGACGTGGCAGGTGTGATGAATGCCGATCCCAAACAATTTAATGATGCTGTAAAATTAGAGGCTATTAATTACAATCAAGCTATCGAGCTGGCCTATTATGGGGCTTCCGTAATTCACCCCAAAACCATACAGCCTTTAAAAAGCAAGAACATACAATTAAATGTGAATTCTTTCATTAACATCAACGCACCCGGAACCTCTGTTAATAATCAAGCGGCTGCCTTAACCAAAGAGTGTTACATTGTAAAAGACAAACAAACCTTGCTCTCTATCTCCACAAAAAATTATTCATTTATTGCAGAAGATAACCTAAGTGCTATTTTCGATGCCTTCGCTAAATTCAAAGTGCGCATTAACGTTATGCAAAATTCCGCCATTAGTTTTTCTGCTTGCTGCGATACCAAAGAAGATAAAATATCTGAGATGATTAAAGCACTTTCTGGAGAATACCAAATAGAACAACAAACCGATTGTACCCTGTTAACGGTTTACAACAACAAAAAGGAAAATGCGATTCCTGTTTTTCTTTCCAATAAAAAAGTGATGCTCAATCAAGAATTGGGAATGGCGAGACAATTGGTACTTGCTTAAAATTTACACCAATCAATATTCGCTTATTCTTTGAAAAGATAGATTATCGTGAGTTCGGGTTAAGCAAACTAACAAACTGATTTAAACAATCAATATTCATTTTTTTACTTTTTGTTTTGACAATTTAATTTAAAATTAAGGCATCAAAGCGAATTTTAGGGTAAGGTGTGCGGACAATCCGCCTTAAATCGCAATAATTTCATATCCCGAACTACCTTTATATTAGGATTGGTTTTACAAACAGAAAGTTTACGAAGCTTAAACTTTAGTTTTCGAAATTAATGATCTTTGGTTGAAGAAATGTTACGCTAAGTTCTATGGCCTATCT
Organism: Bacteroidota bacterium; assembly: GCA_025354385.1. Taxonomy (GTDB): domain Bacteria; phylum Bacteroidota; class Bacteroidia; order NS11-12g; family UBA955; genus JABMMZ01. The sequence continues at coordinate 27,727 of JANXMZ010000068.1, read as the reverse complement.
GGTTTCGGTATTTTTTTTCATTTCAGAAAGTACACGGTATTTTATTTTGCCGTAATGTCTTTTATCCATGGGTAAGTCTGTAAACACAATATCCTTTAAAAAGGGAAAATGTCTTTTAAAACTCTCCCGCTCTTTTGTACCAGCATTATCATCCATTTGAATATAGGCCATTCCATCTACAATGGTTGCGAATAACACCCCATCCATCAAAACGAGTTGCTTTTCCAATTCAATAAGATACATTCTGTTATATTTATATTTTAATGGCCCCGTTAAAATCACTTGATGTGCCGCATTGAAATACGCATAATCGCCAGTGCGATGCCATATTTTTCCTTCATATACTATTTTATTTTGCTGATAAGCTATTTCGGAATCCATATAATTTTTAACCACATGCTTACCGGTCACTATTACTTCGCCTGGTTCTTCTGGGTTGCACAATATCACTTCTTCTCCTTCTATTTTCACAATTTTAAGTTCGGTAAAACCATCTACTGCTCCAACAAACAATCCATTGGTTCTTTCGTTCAACAAGGCTTCCGAAGCACTACAATGGGCAATGGGTTCGGCCTCCGATGATCCATATAAAATGGTAAACGATTCTGCTTTCAATTTATCCTGAATTTGATTTATTCTTACTGGGAATAAAGCCGCCCCACCACATATAATTTGTTTTATTGAAATGGGATTCTCAATGTTTTGACTGAGACGGTATAAAACAAATGGGGAAAAAGATAAATGGGTTATTTTATTGCCAATTATTTCATCGGCTAATTTTTTAAAATCGGATTGAGGCAATGCGCTTATATTAATATGAGACGAAATAAATGTGCTAATTCCTATACCTAAATTTAATAATATAACCACTGGGAAATTGGTGCACATGCAGGCATCGGCACTCACAACAATATACGACTTTAAGGCTGCAAACTGCGCATTGACAATGTTATGGGTTCGTATAATTGCTTTGGAAGGGGAGCCCGTGCCAGAGGTAAATGAAATAATGGCGGCTTGATCTTCCTCCACTTCTGCAATAAACAAATCTTCTTCTTCTGCTGCTGCTGCACTTATGACCTGTGTGTTCAACCATTTTAATTGCCTAAATGGTTGATACAGCCAACTTATTAAACGAACTTTGGTGGTGCATAAAACACCATCGCATTGAATCTTTTGTTGCGCCATTTTAACATCCGCTATATTGGTCCACTCTTCTACAAATACCAAAGTGCATCCATTGGCCAACAAGGCTAGTAAAGAGGCGTACATCTCTATACTTAGAGGGTGTAATACTAAAATCTTTTTCGAATTAATGAATCCCTTACCCTTAAATTTTGCTTGAAATCCTAATACCAAGGTTTTCAACTCAGCATATGTTAACGAGCGACTGCCATGCTGAATAGCTTTAGTTTCGGGCTTTTTTAATGCTTGCTCAAAAAAATGACGGACAATATTGGAATTTAAATTGGAGATAGTAATTACAATTGATAAAGTAAGTATTGCTTAACATTTTGTGCCCCATATTTTTGGGATAAAACTTTTGAATGATTTTGTTGATGCATGAAAGCATGGTATAATTTATCTACTGCATATTGCTTGGCCAATTGCATCATTTCATTGCTAAGAATTCTACCGACCCCTGCGTATCTCATGCTCCTTTTTCTTGCAATTGTTTTGGCTGTCATACTATTATCTAAAGCCGATAAATAGGCAACACCATAACCAACTAAATCATTTAACTCATTGTACACCAAAGGCATTAATGCAGTATCTAAAACGGCCAGCATACGCAAATATTTTTCATTAAATTCAGAAAATTCAATTCGTGTAAATAAGGGAGCTAAGGCAAATGCTTCCATAGTAATTTCACATATTTCCGGCAATAGTTCTACCCACTCCTCTTTTAATTTGTATGCAATTTTGTATCCTTCTGGAATTTCCAAATCAATATCAAAGCTGGTTTGCATTTGCGTATAATAAATTGATTGAATGCGAAAACCTACCTTCTCGAAAACAGCCGAATAAAAAACAGGATTCACAATGTCATTTTGAAATAAATATTCAACATTACCCGAGGCCAACCTGTAATTGTTCCATGTACTACCATTCATAGGACCCATGAGAATCGCATCTTTATATTGACTCTGAAACATGGTCTTAAATTGTTCTAAAAAATCAATCCCGATTGTTAGGGTTTTGGCTTCGAAATGACCAATAAAAAATATGAAATTGCCATCTTGCATTAATTCACTGCGATATAAAACGCCTCTAGCATTTACAAGGCCATTATCAAGGGTAAAATATCCACTCAAAAAACTTTTTGTATCCAAACTATTCGTTTGTTCTGCATAATTTATATCATGCGAATATAGGAGCCTTGAAAGAGAATAAAATTGCACTAACATATCCATATCTGACAAATTAAAATGAACCAAACTCATGACATTTGAAATAAGTACATTACTAAAATAACGGTTAAAGGAATGGTAATATTATCGAATCCTTTAGGACTCAATAACTCTGCAAAAGCTGCAATAATAGAACAGGCAACCATAAATACCATTGGGATTTGAAAGCCAAACAAAAGCAATATCGATTGCAATAAAATGGAGGATATTACAAATGCTAAAAAGCCACCCCAACTTTTATTTTCTTTATAAATTTTTATTTTTTTGATAGGGAACCTTTTCCCAACCAAGGCAGCGCACAAATCGCAAATGGCCAGATGTAAAACAGGCAAATAAAAATATAAGCACTGATGATTTTTCCATTGAAAAGCCGCGAAAGAAATAATAACTGCCAGAGGAAAAAGGTAGCTACCATAAGTGGTTCTCTCCACGTTATGAATAGATTGCAATTGGTTTATTTTTTTTGAAACGGCCAAAATAATTGCAAACAAAGCACAGAGCAATATCACCCATTGAATATCTTTAAAAAAATAAGGAAACAATAAGGAAATAATGCCTGCTGAAATATGACTCCATTTGCGGGTTATTTCTACTTCGACATGAAAATAGTGGTACATTATTTCACCAATTCCAAAAGCGCCAAGAAACATGGCTGACAATTTAATAAGTGCTATGATTTCCATTAAACTGTATACGAATTTAGATTGAATGATTGATAAAAGAAGCACAAATCCTCACCCCTTACTGGCAATTTATTAAACCTTGTATCTAAAGCATTTAGTTCGCGTTTTACCAATAAGTTCCAGTATGCAATTCGTGTATTACTTTTACTCATTGTTGCTATATGATTTTTTTGCACTTTAAATGTGGCAACATCCATGTATTCAAAAATATTAGAAAGATTCATAATATCAAATTTGCGTTCTACAGGCACGTCTGTTAACACTCCTAAAAACAATTCTAATTTATCAATATTTATTTTCACTTTTTGAAAATTATCAGGCATTAAATAAAATGGCAATTTTACTTTAAAAACGCCCCTTAACTGATAGTCGAGGTAATAATTTCTGAACACTTCTGTGCTTTGTAAATGCCTTTCTGCTTGCCTGAAAATTGTTTCGGCTACTGGCAACTTATTTTCGTTAAAAAACTGTGGATCGCGACCATATTTACCCAGTACTTTTTTAGAAAAAAACAACTTAAATAACAAGCGCCACCGCCAAGTATTCCAATTGTTATGATAAAATTCAACCTGCTCAGGTTCCGATTTTATTTCGAACATTTTATCGATGGTTTTATGAGAATGAATGAACGGCAAAAACCATATACGGAATAAGCGAAAATAATTTTCAAATTTACCTTGATGTATGACCCCATTTTCTATTAAGACTATATGCTTATGAAAATATTTGGACGCTTCTATGCTGAGGTATTTTTGAATGCTATAAAACAGTTCTATTCTATGTTTCGAAACAACAAATCCCAACATTTCCAGAACCTCCTCATAAGAAAGATGTTTAATGGCTTTTTGTTTCAATTCTGTGAGATACAATTGGGTAGCGTTGATATCAAAAGCCAATACCTCCTTAGGGTCAAAGGCGAGAAAGGCCAAAGAATTATCGCCGGCAGAGGCTATGCTCAAAACGCTTTCATTTGGTTTTGGTAGTGTATTTCCAATTAACAAAGTAGTATCCTCCCAGCAATTGGCATACCGTATAAAGGAGAAATCAACAGGCTTTTTTTTCATATCATCATACTTTTAGAGTGTTGATTTATTTTTAAAATAGTGAAATATAGATTTGGCATTCAGAATGGGCCCTTTTGAAATAGAGTTAATAATGAGGCCCTCTATTTCGGAGTAATACCCTATGAGCATAGCCGCATAAAAAATAGCTGGCACCATTTGATAGGTGAATAATACAAATAAAAAAATACCCTGAAAATAACCAGCAATTTTTGCACTGTATAAATGCAGTCCTGCAGAGGGCCTCCCAAAACGAATTTGCGGCACTACCATAGTCGCTAAATAAATGATTACAAAAGTAATTAACCATACACCATAATCTGTAAATAAGTAAAAATGAAACATACAAATACCTGCAATGGCTAATAAATAACTCCCAATATCTGCCAAAGAATCGAGAATTGCCCCTTCCTTGGTTTGCATATTGAATCTTCTAGCAATAAAACCATCCGCAATATCGGTTATTAAATTAATGGAAAAAAAAACCACAAAGCAGGTTTCTAATTTGAATGTTATGAAAACAAGAACAATCGGAAACATACAAAGCCTATACATGCTGAGCACATTGGGAATATTCCATTTTATTTCTTTTAATTTTAGTCCAAACATAATTCTAATTTAAAAAATAACAGTACACCTATTAAATATATCAAGGCGGCCAAAAAACTATCAAACCTGTCTAACACGCCTCCATGACCAGGAATTAAACTATCGAAATCTTTAACTTTGGCCATTCTTTTAATTTTTGATGCCATTAAATCGCCCATTAATGCAAATAAGGCAAATCCAACAAAATGCAATATAGAAAAAACTTCCGAAGCCTGAAAATGAATAACGAATATTATGGCCATCATGGCGCTAAAAAACCCTATCCCCAAGCCCTCCCAAGTTTTATTTGGACTAGTTAGAGGCATTAATTTATGTTTTCCAAACAACTGCCCTCCTATTTGAGACATACCATCAAAAATCACAACAAAAGTATATATCGGCAAAATTATTTCTTTATTAAACCAAATAAAATAAAACCCTGATAAAAACCCAATACATGAATATATTGTAAGTATCCACCATCTCTGACTAGATTTTAGATTTAAATTCCAAATTTCAAAAAAGCCCTTGAGAATAATTCCAACAATAAAAGCAATTTTCATGAAAACAATATCAGAAATGATGATGGCGCATACCCCTGCCACAATGCATAAATACCAATAGTACTTTTTCAAAATTGCATTTTTGGCATCACTATTCGTCATTTTCTTTATTTTATAGAAGGCAGCCAAGGCGGCCACAATAAAAAAAAACAACAAGATAAAAATACAATTGATAATCATTCTTCGATAATTATAATTTCACCAGTGGCACCATTCATTTCAACCAAAGCATTGTCTTGTAATTGCGTTGTAATATTTTTGATTCCAACTATGCAAGGAATATTCATTTCGCGGCTAACAATGGCGGCATGGCTGAGCACACTGCCCCTTTGCACTAAAATACCTTTTACCATTGGGAATACAGATACCCATCCAGGATCTGTAGAAATGGTTACCAAAATTTTACCTTCTAATGCCTGTACATCATTTGGCGAGTGAATAATTTTTACCCTTGCCCTCACAACACCGGGACAACAAGGCAAGCCTTTCAACACCAAATCTGTTCCGTTCACTTCCTTCTCAAAAACATGGCTGTATACAATCCCCATAGTTTTTATCCTAGCTGTCTGTGGAACTTCTCTTTTATAAGTTTCATATTCCTCCTTCCTCAACGCAATTAAGCCATTTAGATTTAACTGTATACTGGTACCTTTTATATAACTAAAAATTTCTTCCTTGCTTAAATAAAAAATATCTCTAGGGTGTTCAATAACATTTGCTTGATGGAACAAATCACCAATGCGACTGAAAATAAAACGTACTTCAGCAAAAGCACGGGTGCGTTCGAATCTCAGATTCTCCCTAGCAGCAACGGTTTGAATGGCATTGCGCTTTAAGAAATTAAACAGCCCCTTTCTAACCCAAGGCATGCTTGGCACTGTTAATGCCACTTTTCTCTCCATAGGTTCTCTGCTAAAAGTATAAGTTTGTTTCAACAACTTAATAAACAAGAGCGGGTCTTGCGCGTAGGTAATGGTTTCGAGTTTTAATTCTTCAAAACAGCGATTGCCCCATTTCTCAAGGTATTCCATTATTAAAACAGCAATTTTTTCATGCTTATTTACTTTTATCCATTGCCATATATCGTGTTCCTCATTTTCCATAAATAGTAAACTTAGTTGTCTATCTTTTTGAATAAGTAAAGTAATACGCTGTTGCCAAATGGCAGGTTCGGTGGTAATCACTTGGCCCGTATGAATTAAAAATTGATTGAGATTAATATCCGAAGAATGGGCATATTTATCTACAAATTTTTGAAACAATCCATAATAAATCATTGCAAAAAAATCATTTACCAATGGTGCTTTCCATTCCTTAGCCAAAGTGTTTTCAAATTTATAATAAGCCATCATGCAAGTAATAGCATCGGCTTCCGGAATATTTAATTTCTTGTGTTCTGCAAGTACTTGATTAAATTTAGACAAAAACGCTTGTCTCATTTTATTAAGTCGCACAGCATTACCTATCATGGAAAATACAAGTTTAAGCACCCTTAATTTTTCTGATAAACCATTGGGCGTTTGATAATCTTTTAATTCAAATTTTTCGCTCACTCCCATCATCTTTTCCATGAAACCAGCATTCAAACTATAGCCTGGCAATAAAGACAGTAACTTATACCAACTGTAAAGATTGTAATAAACACGCCCTTTTAGCAAACCAAGCATATTATCAAACGTAAAACTATTATCTTCTATTGTTGCATTACTGATACCCAATATGCTACAAAACTGCCTGTAAACAGCTGCGTACACTGGACTTATAAATGAGAAAGTAAGTGGCAAACTAATGCCAGGATAGGATTCTATAATATTGCTATTATCCCAAATAAGATAATCTGAACTTACGTTTTTTAATGTTGTTATAGGGCGACTTTGTAGTAAATACAGTTGACCATTTTTCAAGCAAAACTCAATGTCTTGCGGACCATCAAAAGTAAGCTCCAAAGTCTTGGCAATAGATGCAATTTCTAGCACTTCGGATTCTTTGAGTGATGCCACATTAACAAATTCCGGTGAAACATTTACTTTCTCAACACCACCCAACGGTCCATAACTTAACTTTTCTAATTTCTCTATTAAAATAGTTTGAACAAGTACTCGATTTTTTACATAAAACAAATCGGCATCCAAGGTGCCAGAAACAAGACCTTCGCCCAAGCCATATAAACTGCTCAACACACATGTTTCCAAATCATTATTAGCAGGATTAGCGCTGAAAACAACCCCCGAAACCTCCGCCTCTATACATTGCTGAATAATGATGGACAATTCAATTTGAATATTCTCCTTATTGTAGGCTATCACATTGTTACTTTGAGTAGATAGCCAAACCTCTTGAATGGCACTTTTTAAATCACTTTTTTTTACATTGAGTTTAGTACTAAATTGCCCAGCAAAACTTTTACCTAGAGTGTCCTCTGCATTGGCACTGCTTCTAACAGCATAAGAATACGCATCTCCTAAATGATGAACGATTTCATTCACTAAAACGTCGTTCAACATCAATTCATTTCCGTTTACAATCTTACACAAATTAGCATAAGGCAATACGCATAGCTCTGGAACTTTATAGCCTTTTTCTTTTAAGGTAAATAAATGACGGGCCTTATTCCCTATTTCAATACCAGCCGTATTTTCAAAAATTAACATGTTATAATAAAATTGAAATTCCCAAATTTAAATACATCCCAATGGCCCAAATACCAGAAATTGTCTCAAATAACTTACTGTTCTTTGCTGTTTGATGGCGGTAATAATACCATCCAAATAAAGCTGAGACTATGTATAAAATGGCAAACACTAAAAAATGTCCGTATGCCAAATTCGCATAACTGGCCGCTCCTAAACACAAAACAAAGGTTACGAGCACCACGATTTGAAAATACAACATTGCCTTGTAAAAACCTAGAGCCTTGCTATATGAATTGGCTTCTTCGTTCTCCTTTGATTTTATTTTTCGACCCAACTCTAATGTACACCCGTTGAAAAAAGAAACGGCAAAAAACCATATCAATCCACACACATTGGGTTCTTGTCCTATCCAATCAAAAGAACTGGCCATGGTATCTACCAAAGGAATAATCATCATGTGACTTGCAACATAAAATAATTGATTTTTTTCGAGCCAATGTTTTATAAAAAATTCTTTAAACATTAAACTTCCATAAAATAAAACAAAAACAAATATTGTTAAATGTTGTGTTGCAAAAATTGCATTAAAAAGGATTAAAAAAGATAGGATAATGATGCCAACCCATTTTAATTCACTCAATTTAACCAACCCCCGGGGAACGGGCAAATGCGGCCGATGGAGTGCATCAAATTCTTTGTCTTTAAATTCATCCGAAATGCGCAATAATAAAAACAAAAGAAAGGTATTTGTAAGTGCTTTAAAAAAAGAAATAATATGAATAGATTCTATTGCATTTCTGCAAATATGCGAATAAGCCATGGCCGAAAAAGTAAAAGACGCTATTAAAATACCATGTGCTAGCAATGGAAATCTTTCTTTCTGATATAGCCACAAGCGTTTTGCTATTGTACTATTACTTGTCATGTTTTCTTCCAAATTTCTGATGGGCTTGCGAAAACTGCCCAGAGGCAATGGCGGCAGCAATAGAAATTTCGCCAGCCAAGGCCAATGCACCACATATTTCTGCAAACTTCTGAGCCTTGCCATTGCCATAACAATCTATCATTTCCAAACTTTCTTTTTGTGTTGGCAAACTGGTACCACCGCCCACCGTGCCAACAATTAAATTGGGCAAGGTAACACTTACATAGACGCCTCCATCTGCTGTTAACTCCATGCGGGTAATACCAACAGAAGCTTCAGAAACGCAGGCAACATCCTGACCAGTTGCCATAAACAGCGCTGTTAAACCATTGGCAACATGCCCCTGTGCACCAATAGATCCACTTTGAATAACCCCAATGGTGCTCGATTGCCAATACTGCACCATATCTTCAGGTTTACATCTCAATATTTTTTCTACCACTTCCTTTTTTAAATGCACTTCTGAAGAAACCTTACGCCCTCTTACATGCATGAATGAAATAGCGGCTGCCTTTTTATCACCGCTATAATTGCTCTCTATAAACCATGATGTTGGTTTTACAGGACTATTTTCTACCAACCATTTGCACAACACATCTGTACAAATGGTTACCATGTTTTGCCCCGCTGCATCTGCAGTATTGTATTCAATATTAATAATTAGCTGATTGCCCTCTATGTTATATTTTATATCCAGAATTTTGGCATGCTTGCTTGCTGTGGCAATTAATCCTTGAAACGACTCTGAATGTTCTAATGCAAAAATTAAAAACTGCCCCATAGTGCCCATGTTATCAAAGCGGAACACCGGACTTCTTTGCACCCCTTCTAAAAAACAAATGCTGGTAATACCACCACACATTCTACTGGCCTTTGCGCCTCTGTGATAAGAGGCTACCAAAGCACCTTCGGTAGTAGCCAATGGCACATAAAAATCGCCCTTGGCAGCGGTCCCTAAAATATGGAGTGGCCCTATAATTCCGATGGGCACTTGCGCTGCACCAATAAAATTTTCGCAATTACCATTCACCGTGCTTGCATCTTTAATACCATGGCTATTGAAAATAACGGGAAATTTTTTCCCTATTTTGGCTTCTAAAAAAGCTTGTCTTTTTAATGTGCCTTCATTGGTATTGCGCCCTTCAGTTGGCGGTGTTTCAGCTGGAGCGGCTTCCGATTTTTGGAGAATTTCCTTAATAAAATCTTCAATGTTTACTCTTTGCTTAATAGCTTCGAGCGATCTTTTGGTAATATTGAACCCTGAACTCATAAAGACAAACCTACACAAAAAAAATTAAATGGTAATTATCTCAGCATTTGAATTATTTTTGAAAAAGAAATGAGCAATAACGATATCCTAAAAAAACTGCGCGTGGCCCTGCATTTGCGCAACGATCAAATAGTTGAAATATTAAAACTTGTGGATTTTAAAATTACTACGAGCGAATTAGGCGCTTTTTTTAGAAGCGAAGACCACCCTAACTTTAAACCTTTGGGCGACCAGATATTGCGTAATTTTTTAAATGGCCTCATAATTCATATGCGCGGACCGTTGGAGAAACCCAAAGAGGATATTGATTAATTTTTGATTTTTGGATGATGAAAATTGCAACGCGCAATATTGATTAGGCTGTATAAGAATGTTAACCAAAATAGATTTGTAGAAAATGCAAGATTTTAATGGCCCAGACCCCAACCTATTACTCGAACTTGTAAAAATGGAAATGCCATTTGGCAAATACAAAGGCACTGTTTTAAACCGCTTGCCTGTTTCGTATTTGGAATGGTTTAAGAGCAAAGGTTTTCCAGCAGGCAAACTTGGCATGTTACTGCAAACCATGTACGAAATAAAAATCAACGGACTTGAGTTTCTATTAGACCCACTAAAGAAAAAATAAGCAGGGTTTAAACTACTTTTGCCGAATATGCAAAATCAATTAGTCGCCCTTGTCATATCATTAATGGTAACATTAATGGCAAATGCCCAAAGCAAAACTGAAATATTATCGGCAGGCAATGATAACGTTATACAATGTATTACCAATAGGGGCGATTCTGGCTTTATCATTAGCACCGGAAATGCAAAATTCAGAGGCGATGTTAAAATTACTTATTACAATCAACATCTCCATAAAAACTGGGAATACAATGTAAAACAAGGAGATGTTATTGGAGGTGGCGGTTTTTTCGTGGCAAGCGAATCTACAGAATATATTTATTGGATGAACTCAACCGTAAAAGGCCCTGCTCCAAGTGCAGAAAGAACGATCTCCTTATTCCGTTTTAATGAAGAAGGTTTTGAAGAAAAATTCAGCACTGAAATTGAAGAAATAAATGAGAATGTAGAATTGCTTCATGTTTTCTCAGATAAAAAATACTTATATTACTTTACGGCCAAACAAAGGGATATTACCAATGAAAAATCGAAAGAAGTTGAACAGCTTTTTATGTACACCATGGGCCATGACAAAACAGATTTCAGAAAAACAAATATCGACCTTGACCTTAAAACACCCGGACAACTGAGTGTTATAGGGCATACGGACAGTTTTATTTATGTATGCCAAAAAAGGATAGTTAAAATAACAACACAAATTGAAATAGAAATATTTAAAATCAATAAGAATGGCGAGGTAGTTGATAATTTCACCATTCAACCAAAAAACACTCAGTTTTATGTTCCTTTTGACGTTACATCGAATCGCGATTTGAAAGGCGATTATAACATTAATTATGAAACGGCAACCGCTAATTTCAACAATACTTTTTACGCTTCTGGCGAGCCCAATGGCCTTCTTACCATAGAGCTTGACGCAAAACACAATCAGTTTTGTATCTATGGCATGACAGCGAAAAAACGATACCCTAGAAATTATGACCTTCACATCAGCAAGATTTTCATAGCTACCTATACCCTTGCAGGAGAGGTTATAAAATTGGCAGAAATTCCCATTGTAAAAAGCAAAGCTAATTTATCTTTATTGAAGACCCCATACTACAGTAGGCATTTGTATTTTACCATTCTATCAAAAGATACTTTCAGATTTGATTTTGACCCTGAAGTAGATGAACTTGCTCAAAAAACCACCACTTATTTTGTTGTGATGCCAAAGATAGTAGAGGCTATAAAAACCAAAAAACCTCATCCTATAAAAACAGGATTTAGCGCTTACAATCGAATAAAATTTAAAATGATTTGCATGCTCAACAGTTCAAAATTGTATAGCTTGCCTTCGTTTTATCAATATGGCCGTTCTCACAACATCAAAAAAAACCATTTTGCCTTTACAATGGGGAAGAAAATGGTGCTATTGAAAACAAAATCGAATAGCAATTTTGAAATCTTGTTGTTTGAGTAAATTCAGATTATTCTATTTTTTTACAACCCCCAAACCTGGAAGTGAATTTAAAATTATATCCCCATTTTCAATATCTACTCCTTCAAACAAATCATTGGTCATCATTAAATGCCCATCTAAATCAACCCTGTCGCAAAACTTGGCCAAACTTGCTGCGGCATTAATAGCGCAGGTAGATTCTGCCATACAACCCAACATTACTTTTAAGCCCAAAGAGCGCGCTGTTTGAATCATTTGATAAGCATTGGAGACGCCACCGCATTTCATCAATTTTATATTCACACCATGAAATAAGTCTCGCTGTTGTAAAATGTCCGAGGCGTGTTGAATAGACTCGTCTCCATAAATATCCAAAGGGCTATTTTGTTTCAACCATCTGTAGGCTACTTTCATTTCTTTAGGCATAGGTTGCTCCACATAAGCAACACCCTTTTCGTATAACCATTTTATCATGTTCATGGCTACTTCTGCATCATTAATACCTTGGTTAAAATCCACACCCAGGATTTGAGAAGAATGTTGTTTTATATAATCAATGACATGTTGGTTATAACCAATATCGCCATTCAATTTTATTTTTAACGATTTAAATTCTTGCGCTTTTTTGAGTTGCCTCAAAATAAAATCATCCTCTCCTATGCCAATGGTGAAAGATGTTTGAATAGGATTTGAAACACTCGACTCAAAATATTGGTGCAGAGGGATATTGGAAAATTTGCCAATCAAATCAAGTAAAGCCATATCCAATGCCGCTTTGGCAGGGAAGCAAGCTTCAAATTTTTCAAGGTATTTTTCAATCAGTATTTTTTGTAAAGGCGACTCAAATTGTTCGAAATTGAGTCGCTGAAGAAATAAAAGATTATCATCTCTTTTTTCTTTCATGTAGGGCGGAAAAGACGCTTCGCCAAATCCTATTAAGCCCTCCCACTCCAATTCCACATATATAATATCGGTACCCATTCTTGTGGCTACGGCAACGGCAAACACCTCATCAAATTTCAAATCATAGGGATAAAATTTTAATTGCATTTAGGCTAAAATTCAAACTAATTGGTTGCGAATTTAATTGAATGCGATTAAAGTTGTAATTTAATTTATACCCATATCAGATCGTTTAGAAGGGCAGCAGAAACAACTCATCCTGAACATATTTCATCAGAAAATCTATTAGGATGAGCATGTAACAAAAGTGGATGCATTTACCATATCACTTTTCGAAAATAGATGCCAATCAAAAATTCACCTTCTCAAATCACGTACCTCCAATTTTGAATTCAGACTCGCTTCTTTATATCCTTATTTTGAATAAAAAAAAATCCCTCAACTGCTTGAGGGATTTTTGTTACTTTCAATTCTATTTACAATACATATTCAAACTCCTCATAAGTATTCAATGCATTCGTGAATAACCGAATGGTAATAGATTTAGGCATTGGTGCAATATTGCTGAGCAAATAATAATTACTGAGATCTTTTAAATCGAAGCAAACCTCTTTTTCAAAATAAGCCTGACAATTTATTTCATTGGTATTAATAACCTTTGCTTCCCAGATGGCTGCCCCCGTAGCACTTGCTAAAGGCAGCAAACGCATTTTTAAACGAAGTGCGCTGTAATCATTTATACTGCATCCAGAAAACCCTGTTAGAATTTTAACACTTTGACCATTGACGCTCACTTTGCGAATGGCGCAAGAGCTTATATTCTCATTATCTTTTGAATTGAGAATGGTACCTAGACAATCTTGTTTTACTGCTTGTAGGCAGATAATATTGACGCATTTTCTTTGAGGAAAACATCCCCCTTCGCGAATATTAGTACCGCACCAGCCATAGGGTTTGCATTGAATTTCTTGGTAGGCTATTCTGTAATTTTCGCCAGGAATTATCTTACTTGCATAATCGCTCCAATTGTTCACATACAACATTGAGGCATTATTAGAACTTGCTACTAACATGAGGTGAGCGAAGCTATATTCTGTTGCGTCTAAAGCCTGCACAAGCTCTGTGTTCTTGCATGGATCTTCTTTAGGACAAGGTTTAGGTTTTTTACAACTTTGAATAACCACAAGTGAAAGCACTAGGCTTAAAAAACAAATACTTTTAATTAAATTTTTCATATATAAATTCTTATTGATAATTAAAAGACAGTTTCATGTTTTGATTTGTTGCATTCTTTAAAAATATTTTCTCAATGCAAATACCAATTCACTCCAAATCCAAACTGATACAGTTGATGCCACGTTTTCATATTGGCATTTTCCACCGGTAAAACTGATGCTGCGTATGTTGGCTTAAAAAATAAATTGCATTTTGGAGCTAAACTATAGTTTAATTGAAAGCCGGTGGACCACAATAGATTTATCTTATTCAAATGATTTTCTTGTGAGGCCGTTTGCTTAACAAACAAACCTGTAGACTCGTTGTATAACAGAGCTTTTGAACTTATCATAAAATTAGCCTGAATACCCATTGCGATGCCTAATGACCATTTGCTTTTATTAACCATATTAAATTGATATCCAAACGGAATTGACAAATAACGATAGCTATTTTTAGTATAAAACCCACCTGTAGATTTATACGCACTTGCAAAACTATCCGTGGCCACAAAGGCTTTAGCACCAACGGTAGAAGAGTTACTAATAATAATTTCGCGGGTAATATTTTCGACATACAAACGATAAGATAAAGTTTGATAGGCAATACCTGCAGTAAACTGGTGTTTTCCTTTCTCCATACCAAGTTGCCATGAAAAACCGGGGTTCCAAGCAGACTTATCATTCACTTTTCTTTGCTGGTAAGCCATATTTGCATTGGCATCCGAGCCAGTGAAACCCACCCTTGTGAAAGCTAGGTTTGGGAGCATAACTAAACCTACAAAAGTTCTTGTCTTTTTAACAGGAACAATGGTATCAATTTGGCTAATCTTAGATTTTAAAGTATCATTTTTTTCAATAACTTCTACTTCCAATGAAACATTTTCAAAAGTATCTAACAGGGGCTCTAAAACAACATCGTTTACAAATTTATTTCCTGTTTTAGTGTCAACATTATTAGTCAACTCAGTTGACTTTTCTATTTTATACATTGTTTTATCAGAGATGATTTTTTGAGGGGCCAATAGGTAGTTTTTTGAAAGCTCCTTTTGGTCTGCCGATTTTACATCTATTTTGCGCCTTTCGGAATTTGATTTTTCAATAATTATTTCATTTTTGGCATTTACATTCGCATACTCTTGCAAGGTTATGGGTGGCAGCAAGCGAGCATTATCTGTTGCAGTTTTCGGAGTATAATATTTTAATAAAATAGCGCCAAATAAAATAGCGGCTACCCCAACAGGCAACCATATCCAAATGGCGCGATTATTACCCTTTTCTTTTACAAGATGAGGTTCTATGGATTCCCAGAGATTAGACTTGGGTATCATGGCAAAATCTCGGGTCTTATTATTGAGTTCTTCCTCAAATGATTTTAGTGGCATAGGTTATTTTTTTTTTATCAAGCGCTATGGCTAATTTTTGTTTAGCTCTTAAATATTGTGTTCTAACTGTTACTTCTTTTATCTCCAACAAAGCCGCAATTTCCGGGTAAGTATATCCCTCTATTGCATACAAATTAATGATGGCTCTAAATCCTGCTGGCAAAAGATTAATTTCGTTAATAATTTCTTCGCAATTCATTTCTTCTAAAATATTGGGCAGTTGGGCAAGGGTTTCTATTTCACTTATTTCAACCGATTCGTTGTACATTCTATAATGCTTTTTCAAATAATTAATGGCCGTATTGACCATTATTCTTCTCATCCATCCTTCAAAAGATCCTTTGAATTGGTAGTTTTGTATGTTATTAAATATTTTAATAAATCCCTCTTGTAACAAATCATTGGCAATATCATAATCGCCCGCAAAACGGTAGGCCACCCCCAGAAATTTTGCTGAGTAGAGCCTAAAAAACTCCGACTGGGCCAAGGTTTCATGTCTTTGGCAAGCCTTTATGAGTTCTGTTTCTTTTTTACTTATTCCTTTCTTATTTTCAAAAGGCATTCTCCATGGAAAAATTGAGTGTTATATTCTGCTAAATAGACAGCTAAATTGTGACATTTGTTGCAAGCCACCTAAAAAACAATCATTAGCATGGAAAATAATTCACATCAAAATTGAGCAAAATCACTTAACAAAGCCTTTTATAAACACCTTGTTAACAATTATTTATAATGCCTAATATTAATTTCTAACATTAATTTGGTGTCATTGCATGAGCTAAACGCTTATTATTCATTGATAAAAAGTGGTTTTGATAAGCATAAAACCTTATATTTGTTTGCGTAAATTATTATATTTGCGCGAAACTAAACTGCTACCATTTCAATATGGAAATAACCTTTACGCAACTTAAACACAAGGTATTCTCTCTTTTTTTCCTTTTGTTAGCCTTTAAAGGCTATGGGCAGTGTAGTGCAAATTTTACAGTTCCGGCTATCAACTGTCTTCATAGCAATGTTGCTTTTACTTACAATGGTTCTGCAGGTACTTATTCTTATCAATGGAATTTTGGTGACCCTTTTTCTGGTGCAGCTAATACTGATACTTTAAAAAATCCAAGCCATCAATTCAATTACGATGGTGTCTTTAAAATAACCCTCGTTATTTCCAATAACAGTGGTTGTTCAGATACGATAAGAAAAAACATAAGGATTCTGAAAAAACTGACCGCCAATTACACTGTAAGTCAGACTTGCATTGGCATGGCCACACAGTTTACTTCCGCTATACAAATGGATACCTTCGACAAACCCAACACTTACAGTTGGCAGTTTGGAGATGGTGGCACATCTACGGGAGCAAACCCAAGTCACACTTATGCAAGCATTGGCAGTAAAACCATTACATACGCTATTAATACCAAATATGGTTGCAAGGATACTCTTGTTAATTCCATTACTTTATTTGATGCTGTTACCGCTACCATCAGTAAAGACTCTGGCTGTATTAACGATTTGATTTCATTTAAAATGAACGGTGGCAGTAGTACCATTTCAAGTTATAAATGGGATTTTGGAGATGCTTCCACCAGTTTCTCACAAAACACTTCACACCAATACGGCAACTCCGGAATTTTCCCCGCCTCCGCCACTTTTACATATTCCACTGGCACCACTTGTACTGTAAAAACCAAGATAATAAGAATAAATCCTAATCCAGATGCCTCTTTCAAAATTTTAGATTCCATTCAGTGTTTTAATAGAAATTCTGTTTGTTTAAAACTAAAAAAATTTGGACCTTCCCTTTCTTACAGCGCTATTTCCTTTGATGATGGATTTGTTGATAATCTTTCAGGCCTAACCGATAGCATAGTTTGCCACACCTACACAGACAATCTTGGTGGACGTTATACCCTTAGCATCAATATTATTGACAAGAACAAATGCGCTGCCTCATTTACTTCGCCATATCATGTTATTATCTATCCTGAAATTGATGCAAAGGCACAACTTATTGCAGTTACTGGCTGTTTTAAAACGCCACTTAAAGCAACAAACATATCCAACCAATCGCCTCCACAGGTTACCAAATTTTTATGGGATTTTGGGGATAGCACCTACGACAATGTCAATTGGGCCGCTGTAAGTCATACTTATACAAAAGATGGTGTTTTCGATTTGAAATTAATTATCACCAATACCGATGGATGTACAGATACTTTTATCAGTAAAAAAGCCGCTAAGAATACTTCTTTCCCTATTGATGCCAAAATAGATTCTGTGATAAGTATATGCCGTTCAACTAATTTATTCAGTTTCAAACAAAGTCCAGTGCTTGGGGGTGATGTGTATTGGGACTTCGGAAATTTGGACACCTCTTTCTTTTTTAAAACCAAATACCATTACAAAAAAGTAGGCGTTTACCATCCTAAATTTTTTATCACAAAAAATAATTGTGGCACCACTATTCTTTTAGATTCCATCATAGTTTATGGGCCCCAAGCTGCTATTGGCAATATCGTTAATCAGTATCAATGTTCTATTAAAGATACCGTGATATTGAACAATACTAGTAAATATTACAAAAACAAAGCGCTTAAATTTTCTTGGGATGTAGGCGATGGCTATGCACCGAATTGTGTTTCAAATTCAAAAACGGGCGCTAACATGAACAACAATTGTCGCTATTCTGTTGATTCCACTGGCATTCGCCACATGTATACACCGGGTAATGAAGGCTGCTACACCCCCCGCTTAATCATAACCGATACTAGCATTGGTTGCACTGATACCGCCTATGCACCGCTCCCATTAACCAGACCTAACGCGCAAACAGGATTAAAAGTTTTTTCGAAAGCACTTTGCCTTGGCCCTGAAAAATACAAACGCGTAAGTCTTGATTTTAGCAAAACCAAACCTGGTTGTGGGCAACAATCTTATTGGGTTATTTGGGACAGCGCTTATGCAGCTACCACTTCTAATTTCGATTCTAATTGGCGTTACATGGATACTTTTCACAGTTATAATTATCAACTGAAGGACCCTAACAATGCAGTTACCATTGGCATTATCATACAAAATGGCACCGACTCCAATAACAATCAATGCAGAGATACGGCATGGTATCCTAACATTGTGCGATTTGCCAAAATTGATCCAACATTTACCACTAACTACGACCCTACCAAACATTATTGTAAAAATGCTAACTTCACTTTTACAATCAAAGATACATTACAAGAGGATTCTCTAGTTTCTATTAGGTGGTTTTGGGGCGACAATACATCCGTTCAAGTTAAAACCACCAATCCCATTAATCACGTTTTCAGAAATGCAGGTGTTTATCGCGTGGTATTAGCTTTGCAACATAAAAGCGGTTGCATTGCCAGCGATACTACCTATGTTCAAGTGGGATATTTTAATGCCTTTTCACCAACCCTTAATCAAGTTTGTTTAGGGGCAGATGTGACCTTATACAAATATGTTAATTATTGGGGCGACTTAAAAAATTATTGGCATGATACAGCAAGGGTAAAAAAAGGACTTGAATCTTTTAAATGGGATTTGGGTGATGGCAATGGCTTTAGCAACACAGACCAGTTACCTGTTATTACTTACTCTAAAATTGGCAATTTTAGAATGCGCTTTGCCACCGTTGATAGTGCTGGCTGCAAGGATACTTTCGACAATCCTAACCTATTTAAAGTATTTAAATTAAAAGCAGATTTTACAACCATTCGCGACACTTTTAAATGTTCTCAACAAATTGCTTTTACATCCAATATTACTTCATTTGATTCTTCAGGAAACGCTGCCCCTGTGGCCACTATTAAATCCTATAAATGGGTTTTTGGAAAAGGTATTTCAAATAGTGTTCTTGCCAATCCTTCTAAATTTTTAAAGGTAGGTTCACATAATGTAAAGCTTATTGTTGAAAATGACAATTGCAAAGATAGCATTACGAAAACAGTGACCATAACGGGGCCTCAAGCTTATTACGAATTTAATGGCGACTCCACCGGATGCCAGCCACTTAAGATAACTTTTAAAAACAAAAGCAAGTTGGCAAGCGAATACACATGGCGCTTTGGCACACCACAAAAAAACACCTTCTTTACTACTAGTGATACTTCTGTTTGGTTCAGCTATCAAACGCATGGCGATTATTACCCAACCCTTACTGCCACTGCCTATATGACTAGTAATGGATTCCCAATTACTTGTAGTACTACTTTTCCAGATACCCCTACCATTACTACTTTGAGAAGAGTAACCGTTTATGAGAAACCGAAATCATTCTTCGTTTGGCGAACAGATTGTAATACCTATACCACTACTTTTACCAATACCAGCTTTGTAAATACTGGCTATATCGCTAGGTATATATGGGACTTTGGCGATGGAGACACTTCACATCAAATTAATCCTGTTCATCAATACGCTGACTCTGGCACTTATTTAATAACCATGCAAACATTTACCGATCATGGTTGCACTGGACAAATTCAAACAAGTATAAGAGTTGCGAAAAACCCTATTGTTAATTTCAAGAAGAAAGATATTTGTCTGGGTTCTGCCATTCAATTTACAGATTCTACCCAAACCTTTAGCGACCCAATTTATAAATGGACTTGGGATTTTAAGGATAGCAGTATTAGCAATCAAGTAAATCCCTTGAAATTATACAAACGCGATTCTGTATACAATGTTAAATTAACCGTTAATACCATTACAGGCTGTGTTAATTCTATAACGAAACAAGTATGGGTACATAGCCGACCAAAAACTAATTTTACCTTTACAAATAAATGTTTGAGTCAGGCAATTCCACTTACCAATACCACCAAGTCGAAAGAAACACCAGTGAAGTATTTATGGACATTGGGCAATGGCGACACATCTACTAAAACTTCGCTCAACAAATTGTATTTTACAGCAGGAAATTACACTGTAAAATTATTGGCCACCACGCCTTTCGGGTGTGAGGACTCCATTACAAAAACAGTGATCACTTATCCAAATCCAAACGCTAATTTCAATATTAATTACCATCAGAATTGTAAGATTGGTAATCAATTCAAATTTACGAATACCAGCACAACAGACACTGGAAGTTTATTTTACGATTGGAGATTTGGCAATGCCGATTCAAGTTTAATTAAAAACCCTGTATACACTTACCCTTCCTCTGGCAAATACATTGTTAAGATGGTGGTTAAAACACATTACAATTGTAAAGATACTGCCATAGATACCTTAACCGTTAGCCCACATCCTGCAAGCAATAAAACCATTGTTCCTTCCACCACACAATGTATGAATACCAATCTATTCAAATTGACTGATATTACCACGATTGCCTCAGGCACCTATCAAAGAAAATGGTTGTTGGGTGATGGAACAAGTGCCACCGATTCTATACTGACCTATAAATATAAAGACACGGGTAATTACACAGCAAAACTAACAACTTTAAGTAATTTTAATTGTCCAGATACCATTACTTTTAAAATTAGAATCAATCCTAAACCAATTGCAACTTTCACCATCGATAATCCCGCTCAATGTATTACAGGCAATCTCTTTGGATTTACAAATACTAGCAAAGGTTATTACAGTGCCACAACCTCACGTTGGTATTTTGGCGATGGCGATTCTTCTCTTAATTTAAACAGCACCCATACTTATAAAACTCAAAATACTTACACCGTTAAATTAATTGCAACCAATAGCAATGCCTGCAGAGATACAATTACTAAAACAATAGTCGCCTATCCAAGACCCGCTGCTCAATTTACCGTTAAAGATACATTGCCTTGCGAAGTCAATAATTTAATTCTCTTTAAAAATGCCAGTACCCTTGCCTATGGTACTATGACCTATGCATGGGATTTTGGGGATACTAAAAAAACAACGGGTTTAAATGCCTCGCATAACTACGATACTTTTGGAACATACTCTGTTCAACTTATTGCCACCAGCAATCAAGGTTGTAAGGATACCATTAAAAAGAATACCACTGTTTTTCCTATGCCTTTACCTGCCTTTATTGTCAACAAACAAAGTCAGTGCTTGAACAGTCAAAGTTTCGTATTCACCAATAAATCTACCATTGGCAAAGACAGTTTCTCTTCCAGATGGATGTTGGGTGAAAAAGATTCTGCCATTACCTCCAATATTACCAAGCAGTATAAAACGAGTGGCATTTTTAAAGTCACTTTGCATTTAAAATCTAACAAAGGTTGCAGAGATTCTGTGAGCATGAAGGTAAAAGTATTCCCTAAACCTTTTCCTCAGTTTGTGGTCAATGATTCTACACAATGCGTCAATGGACAAGCCTATACTTTCACCAATCAATCTAATATTTCTAGCGGAAGTATGACTTACAATTGGAACTTGGGAAATGGTTTCAAGACTCCGAATGCTCCTGTTAATTACAGATACAGTTCTTATGGTATATACAAAGTAACGCTGATTGCGCTTTCCGATTCTGGCTGTGTGGACAGTATTAAACACAACAATGAGGTGTATCCAAAACCAAGTTCTAATATTTCTGCCAATGACAGTGGGCAATGTGTGAACGCCAATTTATTCTTATTCAAGGGTCATTATTCCATTCCTTATGGAAGTGTCAATACGTATTATTGGAACCTAGATGGCACGTATAAAAAAGCGAGCATAGATACTTTTAAAAGATACATCGACTCGGGTGTACACACACTTTCTTTTATTGCCGAAAGTATTAACCAATGTAGAGATACTTCTGCTTTAAAAATTTATATTCAGCCTAAACCAATTGCCAAATTTTTAATTGATGATTCTGCACAATGTTTGAACGGCAATAAATTTACATTCACCAACCAAAGTCAATTTAAATTTAGCGCATTAACCTATGCATGGCTATTTGGCGATGGATCGCAATCCACACAAATTTCACCTCAAAAGACATATAGCAAAAATGATAGTTTAACTGTAAGGTTGATTGCAACAACAGCGGTTAACTGCAACGATACAATTTATTCAAAGGTTATTATTTACCCTCAACCAAAACCGGGTTTTAAAATCCTTGATTCTTCGCAATGTTTAAGGGGGAATAAATTTATGGTACAGAATACAAGTAAGATTTCGAGTGGTGCCATGACCTATGTATGGACTACGGATAAAGGTTACAAAAACACCAATTTCGACACGGGCTATGTTTATCAAAAAGAAGGCCCTTACACCATTCAACTGCTGGCTACTTCTTTATTGGGTTGTGTGGATTCCATTAAAAAAACACTCTCAGTTGCACCTCAACCTAAGGCCGATTTTAACATCAACAATGCTAAACAATGTCTAAACAATCAGGCTTTCCAATTCACCAATAACAGCGCTATTAATTACGGCATTTTTACCTCCGAATGGCAATTTGGAGATGGTGGCAAATCTACTAAAACCAATGTCAATCATCAATATGCCACTCATGGTTTGCGTGCGGTTCAATTAAAAATAATTTCGGATCAACTTTGTACCGATAGCATTTCTAAAAACATAAGAGTATGGGCGAAACCGGATATGAATATTGCGATTAATGATACTGACCAATGTGTTAATAATCAAAACCTAAAATTCACTTCGGCTGCTACTATCAAAGAAGGATCTATTGTAAAACGCAAATGGAATTTTGGAGATGGCGTAATCGACAGTGGCATTAATGTATCACATTATTTCCTTTACACCAAATTATACATTGTAACCCATATTGCCCAATCGGATAGTGGCTGTATAGACAGCTCGAAAAAAGTTATACGAATTTTCCCTAAACCAGTGGCTAAATTCAATGTCAATGATTCCGCACAGTGTTTAAATACTAATAATTATTTTTTCACAGATACATCATACGATGCAAGCGGAATTAAGAATTACAATTGGAATATTAACAAAACCAGATATGTCATCACACAAAATGTAAATCATTCTTTTAGCGATACTGGGTATAAAATAATAGAGTTAACCATTACGTCTAATAATGGCTGTAAGGATACGGTTGACAGAAAAGTTTATGTTAAACATATGCCAGATGCCGCCTTTACAAGACTTGCCGAATACTATTGTTTGAATGGTCCATTTGTTCAGTTGATTCCCGTTGAAACAGGCGGTATTTTTACCGGTAAAAATATGAAGAATGATATTTATACTCCTTTAAAATTATGGCATGATACTGTTCAGTATAAAATCTCTAAAAACGGTTGCACAGATAGTGTTTATTATACCACAGATGTTTTACCTCCACCGAGTGTAAACTTGGGTAAAGATACCATTCTTTGCAAATTTGAATTTATGACCCTCAATGCTCACAGTTGGAAGTCAACTTACCTTTGGAACAATACCTTCATGACGGATTCATCACAAAAAATAACATCGGCCGGCACATACATAGTAAAGGTAACCAGTGTTTGCGGTGTTGCTTCGGATACCATTATAATAGCTTTCCGCGATAACAATTGCAGGTTCTTTATTCCGAATGCGTTTACGCCAAACAAAGATGATAACAATGAGTATTTTAAACCAATAACCGTCAATGTTCCAGAGCTCACTTTGCGCATTTTTAATCGTTGGGGCGAAAAGCTATACGAAGGCGACCAAAACTCACCAGGGTGGGACGGCACTTATGAAGGACAACCAGTGCCACAAGATGTGTACTTGTGGCAGGTTTATTATCGGTATCCTTCGGGCAGTGGCTATATCAAACAATATGAAAAAGGCACATTGAATTTATTGAGATAAAATCCTATTGTATAATAATATTTCTGATAAACGTATTTTCAGAAGTTATTACCTGAACTGTATAAATACCATATCCTTTTCCACTCAAATCAATCTCATTTAAAATCTCATTCGATTCAAAAACAATTTCGCCAATTGCATTGAAAATTTTGACACTTCCCACCTGATTGCCTTCTAAACGAATTTTAAATTTGCCGTTATTTGGATTTGGGAAAACAGACAACAGGTTTTGACCAACTATTCTTGAAACACTTAAAGAGTTAAATTCAAAGGCAAGTGAAGAGATTGAGCAATTGCCATTGGAGACTGTTACTGTATAAGCCCCATTTTGCAACATTCGTAGCGATGCTTGCGTAGCACCTGGTATTTTATTACCATCCAAATACCATTGAATTCCATTTGCAATATCAGACGTAATAAGATTACCGCTAATTGTCAATTTAGGCATTGTAGGCAATTCATTTACAACAATATTAATTGGAGCAGATTCCGCTGAACAATTGTTATAATCGATAATTTTAACAATGTAAATTCCAGAAGAATCAACTAAAATATTCTGATCTGTGGATTGATTATTCCATAAATAATTTTGAGCTAAATTTGCACTTAAAACAACTGATTCTCCTTTACAAAATGTAGTTGGCCCATCGGGGGTAATTATTACTTGAGGTAAACTATTTACCGCTACTGCAAAAGGATCCGAAGTAGCTGAACAACCATTCCAATCTTTAATACTTACAGTGTATTGACCGGCATCCTGAATTTTAATTGATCCAGTATTCAGACTATTACTCCAAATATAATCGGCCGCCAATGTTGAACTTAGCACCAAAGTATCCCCTTGACAAAGAATTGGTTTTTTATTTGCGGAAATAATTGGTTTTGCAGGCAAATCATTTACGACTATATTAATAGTTGCAGAAGTAGCTTTGCACCCATTTATATCGATGGTTGTAACATTAAAACTACCATTGGCACGAACAGTAATTTGGGAACTAGTTTGATTGTTATTCCACAAATAATAGCTGGAACCGTTGGTGCTCAAGATAATTGAATCGCCTTTGCAAATATTGAATTTATTTGAAGAAATAATAACTGGAGTTAATGGTGTAATAGATTTTACTACCAAATCATTTGATAAAGATTTACAGCCATTCTGATCAGTTACCTTCACATTATAATTCCCCGCTTTGCTCACTGTAATTTGTCTACTGGCTTCTCCAGTATTCCAAACATAAGACTGACCTAAACTTGACTTTAAAACCATGGAGTCCCCATCGCAAAACGAAGCAGAATGTTGGGTAGTAATTTCAGCAATTGGCAAAGTATTCACAATAACATTAAAAGGATTGGACATATTAGAACAACCATTATTATCCGTAACTTTAACCGTAAAATTACCATTCGTTTTAACGGTAATATTCGAAGTTGTTGCTTTATTATTCCACTCATAAACAAATGCATTACTAACAGTTAGAATAATTGAATCGCCATTACAAATAGCATTGCCATTATTACTTGCGATTGTTGCAATTGGCAGCGTATTTACGAGAATATTAACAGCATTTGAATTTGAAGAACAACCGTTATTATCTATTACCCTAACTTTATAATTTCCACTGGTTTTTACATTAATAGTTTGTGAAGTTGCACCATTATTCCATAAATAAGCATTGGCAGAACTTGATGTTAAACTTACTGAATCGCCATCGCAAAATGTTTGAGCACCACTGGCTGTGATGGTTGGCGTTGGCAATGCATTCACTACAACATTGCTGGTTGAAGATGTATTTGAACAAGCATTATTATCCGTTACTTTAACACTAAAATTTCCGCTTGATTTTACTTTAACACTTTGTGAAGTCGCACCAGTATTCCATAAATATCCATTGGCACTTGAGGCCGTTAAAACAACTGAATCGCCATCGCAAAAAGTTTGAGCACCACTCGCTGTAATCGTTGCTGTTGGCAATGTATTTACTACAACATTGCCGGTTGAAGATGTATTTGAACAGGTATTATTATCGGTTACTTTAACACTAAAATTTCCGCTAGTTTTTACTTTAACACTTTGTGAAGTCGCACCAGTATTCCATAAATATTCATTAGCAGAACTTGATGTTAATATTACTGAATCACCATCGCAAAATATTTTAGAACTGCTTGCAGTAATCGTTGCTGTTGGCAATGCATTCACTACAACACTGCTGGTTGAAGATGTATTTGAACAGGTATTATTATCGGTTACTTTAACACTAAAATTTCCGCTGGTTTTTACTTTGACACTTTGTGAAGTTGAACCAGTATTCCATAAATATCCATTAGCAGAACTTGAGGTTAAACTTACTGAATCGCCTTGGCAAAAAGTTTTAGAACTGCTTGCAGTAATGCTTGGTGTTGAAGGCAAACTATTCACAGTAACTGTTGTGGTCGAAGAACTTGCTGAACATCCTACACCATTGCTAATCGTTACACTGTAATTTCCACTTGCTTTTACGATAATACTTTGGGTGGTGGCATTGTTATTCCATAAATAGGTATTGGCAGAACTTGATGTTAGTTTTACAGAATCACCTTGACAAATTGAAGGAGATTTACTGGTTGTAATAGTGGGTGTGGATGGACTTCCATTTGCTGACACTGTTATTGAAGATGATGTTGCTGAGCAACCACCCGCATTTGTAACTTTTACATTATAATTTCCAGAGGCACTCACAATAATACTTTGAGTATTGGCACCTGTGCTCCATAAATAGGTTTTTGCAGTATCAGCGGTAAGGGTTACAGATTGACCAGAACAAAAAGTGGTCGGGCCACCAGCAGTAATTTTAGCCACCGGTGGTGATGATAAACTCACTTTTACAACCGAAGAAGTGCCAGCACAACCAATATTACTTTTTACTTTTACTGCATAATTCCCCGCGGTTTTAACTTTAATACTTGCACTGGTATCATTGGTATTCCATAAATAACTTTTAGCTACACTAGATGTCAATATCACCGAATCGCCCGTACACATTGAGGTAGAACGACTCGCAGTAATTGTTGGAACGGGAGCACTTAGCACTTTTATTCTTGCTGTATCCGAAGTCAATACACACCCTTTATTATCTTTTACTTTTACTACAAAATTACCACTTGTTTTTGCTTGAATGGCTTGCTTAGTTAACCCATTATTCCACAAATATGAATTGGCAATGCTAGAAGTTAAACTCACAGAATCACCTTGACAAAAAGTACTAGCCCCACCAATTTTGATT
>JANXMZ010000057.1 GCA_025354385.1 Bacteroidota bacterium | reverse complement strand
CCCCTTTAACCCAGCCATTTTTTTTAGTAATTCTGGAACCACAGTAAAAGCACTTTTTTTATTCATAACCTTTGACAAGGCTCAAAGCTAATGACATTAAGGGATACAAATGATTTTAGCCTAAAATTTGTCTATTAAGCCTATTTTGTCGATGTTGTAGATTTTATTTGGTTGTTGTTGAACTGCTCGTTAAGCTTGCCCATAACTTGCTTATATAAGCAGGTTTTATTTCTAAACCTTCTCCAATCTGCTTATTTAGGCTGAATTGGGGAAGGGTTATTTTTTTTATTAGCAAAAAAGCAAAGCATTAATTATGAATTAAAAAAGCGTAAATCTACGTTTTGAAAAGTGGACACTTTGATGTTTATGGTTTGAAAGTGGAAGTTTATTTATTGGCTTTTGGGTCATGGAAGGGGTGCTTATGCTCAGTAGTTTTGTTGATTTGTTTTTGAGCCTCGCGGTGGATTTTGTGATTATTATCGAACTTGAGTAAAAGGCGGATGTGATAAAAGAGGTAGATGAGTTGCATGCGAGCAAAATTTAGTATTACCATAATAATTCGACAAATCCTTTTTCTATTTTTAGATTATTGATGTCGCCAAAGGTGCGGTAGGAAATTAAATATATATAGATGCCAGCAGGGCAAATAAAATCTTTGTAGTAGCCATTCCATTCTGTATTGGGTCCTGAGTTTTCATACAATAACTGGCCCCAACGGTTGTAAATTTTCATGTTTAATTCTTGAACATTATTGCCAATGGGCTTAAATGAACGATTGATGCCAGAGGGTGAAAAGGCATTGGGAATAAAGATATTGGGATAGCAATAGGGTGATTGTTCTATTACGGTTATTTGAAAAGTATCTTTTCTGTTATTAGACGATTGAAGTATGTATGATTGGCTAGTGGTGGCTTTGAATGAATAAATACTATCTGTAGATAAGAGGGTGCCATTGGAAGTGAACCATTGAAAAGGCCCTTTGAGTGAAGCATGGCAATGCAGGGTTTCGCCTAGGCAAACGGTATCGGGAACGATGAGGCCGGGGTAATCATAAACTGAAACATCATCGATAAGATATGTTACCCCAGCTTGGTTATTAATTACTGTATCCGCAATCATTGTTTCATCCTTTTTAAGAAAGTGGCCAATGGTTAGCCATTGCTCATTGCCTCGCGATTTATAAATACCAGAAATTTTAACCCAATTGGCTGTGTCATTTATAGGTCCATTTTTATTTACAATTTGAGGAGTAATAAAATATTTAAAGTTTGTAAATGCAGTATCGGGAGGATATGGTGAGCTATAATCTTGGACTGCATTGATAGTGATATAGGCGCCAATATTTGATAGAGAAAGCCCAGAACAATTAAGTTTGTTTACATAAAAGGATACGAAGTATAAATGATTCTTCTGCATGGGTTCGGATAATTTTGTTTGTGGGTATTCGTTAAAATTATGAAAAATAAATTGAAGGTCTTGTGGTATAAAAGCACTTTGTCCTATGCCGACAACTCCATTACCTGTGCGGGGTAATTGATAGCTAAAACAGGGTGAAATAGTTGCTGAATAAGGTATAAATGTATGAGGTAGGGAAGTGGTATCGGAAATGCATTTTATGTTGTAATAATCGGGTGTGCCACCTGTAGCCCGATACCAAGAGGGTAATACTAAGTGTATATCTTTTGTAAATCCTAAATAAGTAGTAGGAAGGTATTGGTAATCCTCGAAACTGCTATCTACAACATAATTTTTTTGAGCAGATAGGCTTATTTGAATAAATAATATTATGATAGATAGACAGCGCATTTAATGATTTTAATAGAAGGCAATACCCTTGTGTATGGTGCTTTTAGATTGGACTAATTTATTACCTTCTTGATTCTGTATTCAACAGTATAGAATGAATCAATATTAAGTGAAGGATTTCTATATTCATAATCAAAAAATAAATTAACTGGGCCGATATTCTCAGCAAATTTGTAATAATGATTATATCTCAGATATAAGCCTGAATTGGAAAAGAGATATGAAGTATTTGAAGTGATAGCTTTAAAATTGCCGATAGATGTTTGGTAATTATTTTCAAAAGGGGTAAAATAATAGGAGCTTACTTTATTATTAATGGGTAAACCATCTGATTTGAATTTTTGATAAGGGCCATCATTAGTTATATTATTCAAGTCATATAAAGTGAGGGAAATTTGATCAGAATAAATTAGAAGGCGTTCACCTGTATCAGGGTATTTACCAACAGTAAAGGAATTAAACTCATGTTTTTTCCTGAAATCATAAAATTTAAAGTTTGTAGGATACATTTTATTATCCGTTATGTTAGTATCTTTTACATAGCTCAGGGTATCATCGTACGCATAAGCAGATATAGAGGGCTTTACAGTATAATTAACTTTATAAACCTCGTAAATCCATTGCTTATTATTATTATCAGGAAAATACTCAAAGGCATTCAATTGGATTACCGCCGGCTCGGGTTCTGATTTTTTGCAACGGCAGCCATTAATGGCTACCGTTGCGAAAAAACAAAAAATTAAGATCTTGTTAATAGTCATATTTTAATTTTACTTTAATACTGCATGTATTGATATTTGCACCGCTACCGCTTCCAGCACCTGTAATTGTAACTTCATCTGAAGGCACTAAAACACCGCCTAAGTGCGGCCAACTGGCTGGAGTTATCATCAAGACTTTATTGTTAGGTGCCAAAGAAGCACTGGCTGCCGATAAAGTATTATAAGCTTCCAAACCAATACTATTTGTTTTGTCAGCAAATGGCCCTTCATTATTATAAGTGTAATATTCCATGGGGAAAGTTTGCCCTGGTCTAGTTGTAATATTTACAATATGTGCTATTGATGCTATTGGAGAGTCATATTCATAAATAATCAGATAAATTGTATCGCGCCAGGGTTTGTAATTTTCTGAAAGATAAGCTTTATGTTGAAATGCTTTCTTTTGAGCTTCGCCAATTGACTTTTTAATTCTTTTCCAATTATACAATTTGCAATATGGACTAATAATAACCATTATATTGTTTTCTTGGTCAATTAGATTATTAATTTCTCCTGAAATTGTTGCTGGTGGTAAAAGTCTCATTTCAACAAACTTAAGGATTTAATTAATAAAGAAGTATAAAAATAATGCACTAAAAATGAACGGATAGACAAACTTTAACACGATGTAAAAAAGCGCATTGTGAAACATTTGGAATTATAGTATAACAAGAATTATTGCGATGTTAGAAAAATATTTTAAAATACCACACAGGCTAATATTATTTTCAATTCAAATTATATAAAAAAGGATTCGTTAGAAAGTGTAAGTTTATTTATTGGCTTTAGGGCCATGGAAGTGTTGTTTGTGTTGGGTATTTTTGTTGATTTGTTTTTGTGCCTCGCGTTGGATTTTGTGATTATTATCAAACTTGAGTAAGAGGCGGATGTGATAAAAGAGGTAGATGAGGTGCATAAAAATAAAAAAGAGGTGGGGCTTTTTGCCCCACCTCTTTAATAGATGATTTTAAT
Source organism: Bacteroidota bacterium (assembly GCA_025354385.1). GTDB lineage: Bacteria > Bacteroidota > Bacteroidia > NS11-12g > UBA955 > JABMMZ01. The sequence goes on along the minus strand of JANXMZ010000057.1, from coordinate 9,032 downwards.
GTTTTACTGTGAGGATGCTTTTATGCATTGTGGTATTATTTTGTAGAATGATTAAATAATTGCCATTTGCAAAATTGAGGGTTTGAATGGGGACATTGATAGTAGATGAAGTAAAAGATAGCGATTGTATATTGCGGCCCTGCATATCGTAAATTTTTAATTGGCAAGGTTGGTTTAACAACTCGGTAGGGAGATTGATATTTACAAACTCATCGGCTGGATTGGGATAGATAAGTAAGGGATTGTTAGAAATACTATTGACACTAACATGCTTTGGACTATAAATTGATTTAAGTGTTAAATCAGGACAATTGTCTTGTATTTCTGTTGAATTTTCAGGAATTATATCATACGCTTTACTGTTAGTTAAAAAACTATACAAACGGAAACCATAAATATCATGCGTAATAGTATCTGTTAATTTAAGGTTTCCTATTAAATCTATGGAATCGCCTTTTGCTACAGCCCGAGGGAAACGCCAAGAAAAGCGCTCGAAAGTATCGTTTTGATTTTTATTGTATGGGTGATATATTCGATACCTAAATGTATCTATTGACCTAATAGTATCATAGCCGGGATTATAAATTCTTAATTTATAATATAGGACACCAGGGGTGTATACTATTGTTTTAACCGATGGCTCTATGATTTTTACATTAATATCGATGTAACGACAACAAGGGGATTGGGTTTTTGCAGTATTTATAAATACTGATAGTAGGGTTAAAATTAATATTCGTTTCATAATTGTATTACAAATTTAGGTTATTTACCAGACTAGTCTTTCGCACCAACAACAAAATGTTATGGGCTGGGTGAATGTAAGCGGAGGGCAATCTGGGTCATTTTCGCTTGCACTACAAGGATCAATTGTTATCTCTAAATTGAAAGTAAAGCATTTGTTGACATTAAGATTTTGCTGTGGAATGGTAGTATCGCAATACTCGGAATTAATAGGAATTGTTTCGGGAGCACTATTTAGATAATCGTGAATTGGCATGCTCCAACCCGGATTAGGTGTAAGCCCAATGTTATTATAAGTAGGGAAGCCAGGAGGAGGGGTACCAGGAGGTAATTTTATTTTCAAAGAATAATGACATAAGCTACTTAAATTACTAAAGAAATTGAGTTTGAAACCTGAAAAAGGGAGGCATGGTTTTTCTTTATCGGTGGTTATAAAAATAGGGTCGACAAAGGCAATATCTAATGGAACAACAGGTCCAAATGTTGTATCATTTAAAATTGGTGTAATTCTTATAGAATCTGTAGCCGAGTAATAGTCGGTCTCGTGATACGGATATATAGTTACAGGGGAATAAGTAACCGGCCCTGTAGGATGGTGAATTATATCATAGATTGCAATATGCGTAATGTAAACAGTTGTAGAAAATTTTATATGAACTTTATTTCCAGAAGCACTCTTTAAAAAGCCGATTTGATGAGATGAGGAAGTACTTTGAATTTCTACGTTTTGATAGCAATTAGAGACAATAAGATTGCCATAGGTGTCTGATTTTAGATTGTTTTTTACTGTCATTAATGCTAGTGAGCAAATAATGAATTGGATTTTTTTAATCATAATATTGATTTAGTTTTAAATTATGTTGACAAATTAATATACTAAAATTCAATTAAAAAAGCGTAAAACTACGTAAAATGTTTACGTAGTTTTACGTTTTGAAAAGTGGACACTTTTGATAGGGAGAATAATTTATGAGTATTTTAATTGCTTATAGAAATGAAAATTGAATTCTCAAATTGATAAAGGAAGCACTTATCAGTATCATAAATTTGTCATTTTTTACCCATAAGTATGTTTCTTTTTTCTGATTTTAAGCAGGTGGATACAAGCGTAAACGGAATGATAGTAACATGTTACACGTCCTGCTGTAGCTATAAAAAATATAATAGGTTGAAAAGGTAAATAGGATAAGGATGAGTTAATTGCCATCCTTGGCATGATAATTGTCAATTTTTGCTCGTAAGCAGTTTTCGTTTATCAATAATTTAAGAAGAAGAAGCAGATTGAAAGATCTGCTTTTTTGATTTCTACGGGTGCTGTTTTTTTGAAGACAACTATTTAAAAAACCATTTTTTTGATGTCTCAACCATTATAGGATGCCTAACGGCTTTGCAACTCTCATAATAAATGGATTGCGTTGTTAAGCTTATTGTTTTTTTGAGAAAAAGATTACTGTTAATCGTCAGTGGTATCCAAATTATCCTATAATTTACTAAGCGGGGTATGTATAATATCGGAAAATTTAGATATTAGGATATTAAAAATATCGGATAATGAATATTATGTTTTGAAATAATGCCACTTGAAAATGGTGTGGGGAATGCATATATTGGGACGATGTGATTACTTAGTTTTGATGTATAATTGTAGTTAGTTATGTGTTATAAAAAAATCATTCAATTAATAGTGCTATTAGCAATATCGGTGGCAGCTAGGGCAGAAATATGTGTAAATGTAGATGTGCCAACCCGGAAATTAATGCTAGGTAGAAATTATACGGCTACCATTCAAGTGAGTAATGTGCCGGCGGGAGGTAAGCTTAAGGTATTGGTTAACGGAGACCAAATGCAAGTAGAAGCTGGCACGGCTGTAGTGTATTTTGATAAACCTGTTATTGGTTATCATGCAGTTGAAATTGCAATTATTGTAATGGGGGCTGGCGGACCGATTTATAATGAAAATAAACATGAAGAATTTATCGTATATGACGCTGGTGCGGCGTTTGAAATACAAGGGCAGGATTATTTATACAGGGGACTTACAACAGAAATTAAATTGATGGCCAATGGCATTGTAAATTCTGATTTAGTGATAAATATAGGTGCTGGAATTAACTTAAGAAAAAAAAATGAATCTTGCGTTTATTCGGCAATTGTAGATAATAAGATTGCTAATAGTAAACTTCAATTAGTGGCTAAAGTGGAAGATGGCAGTGTTGCAAAGGTTGCAAACAAGGCATACAGAATTGTTGATTTGCCAGAACCTGTATGCCGATTGACGAAGGCATTGGATTCTATAAGCATAAAGGATACCTGCTTAAATATGATGGTTGTGGTGCCTAATGATTTGCTGGGGCGAGTGAGCCCTATGATAACAAGTTATGAATGTCGGATATGGAGCAATAATGAATGGTATGCCTGTAAAATTAATGGGGCTACGGTGAGTGGTGAATTACTTAATAAGATGAAGGCAATGAAGCAGGGAGACATGGTATGTTTTACAGCAGTAAATGTAAAATGGACAAATGATGATGAAGGGCCAAAGGGCCATACTTCTTTTATATACACCAAATAGTAAATTTATTTTTTCGATGTTTCTAGTATTAGCTTTGTAAAAAAGTGCCTACCATTTTTAAGGTATAAATTGTGAAAATAGCGTTGCCTTTTGCATCAAAGTTTCTACCCATTCACTGATGGTATAAATAACAATTGTCCTTGAATTTTAATTGTAAATGGTCGTGCTAGAATTCGAAATGGAAACGGATGGCAAATACATGCACGGGGCCGCGATCTTTATTATATGCTTGATTAACTACAAACTGATAATTAGGAGTAATAAAAGCGTGTTCCATAATATGTATTAAATAATATAATTCTGTAATACACTCGGGGCGGTAGTTGAGCAATTGGCCATCGCCTATGATAAAACCATATCCTCCGCGGGCAAGGTAGTGTTTATGACTATTAGAAAGACCATTGGCCACAAAGGCGATTCCAAAACGGTCGTTTGCTCGTTTCCATTTTTTGCCACTGCTACTATAGCCGGCACTTATGCTTCTATCTATCTCCGTAAATGCCCAAGTTTCGTTTTTACCATCGTTCCAACTGGCACGTAAAAAGAGCCCTGACTCCACGTCTATGGGTTGTTCTATATTTATGCCAAATCCGTATTTAACTCTACCATATTTGCGGGTAGTGGTAATATCGGGTGCTGTATCCTTGGCAGCAATGGCTTGCGCATAATTACCCATGTGGGCGGTGTTGTGAAATGCCAAAAAGCGGACCACGCCTTTTTCTTTTAGTAGTTTAAATTTACTTTCTATTTCTATAACCTCTGCATGCGCCTTATTAATATTAGCATCTACATAAGGACCATTAGCATAATTGGGTACCATTACCGAGCCCCCTCTGATGGCCATATTGTTGTAGAAATATTCGAGTGCTATACCCCAGGTATATCCGCGGGTGTTGGCTGGGTAATCCCAGGCGCCATTGCTCATAAGCGACCAGTTTAAAAACTGACTGCGGGGGTCGTGGCTATAGGTATTGCAATCGAATATATCGGCAATGGAAAATTTACCTCCTGTAAGTTTTATGCGTTGAGTGGAAACGCTGTCGGAAAAATTATTAAGGCCAGATTGGGTAAATATTTTAACGCCTTTTAAATTGAAGGTTTGCTGAAACATTAAACGGGCTACATAGATAGCTGGCTTTGGATCGCCAACACGAAAGGCTTCGCCATTGGTAAAGCCAGCAATGCCTTTGGCTTCGCCAATGCCTTCGCCACCGGCCATTTCAGGATTAAAAATAAGGGAAGAATGTTTCCATAAGCGCTTACCTAAAAACAGGGTAGAGGTCATGGTTGTTTTTAACTCTTGCTGCGGCTGCAGGCTATTAATATTAGAATATCTTGCTTTGAATGTTGGGTGGCCTTGAGCAACCACGGTTTGTTGAAAATGGAAGAAATAATGATCCGATTTAGGAGCTTGTGCGAAAAGCGAACTTGTAAAAAAATATATAAACAGGAAGTAAAAGTTTCTAAACATTTAATGCAAAGGTATTGTTTTAGAGATTTTTAACCTAAAAAAACAAAAGTTGGAATGATTGAATAATTATTTTTCAAGAAAGGTTATTTAACCATTCTATTGCTTTGTCTGTATCTGTAAAGAAACGGACAGGATAATCATTCTTTATGAAATTTAAGTAGAAATTAATGGCCATTTTTTGAGGCAAAGAATGCACTACCAATGCTTCCGCTATAATCATTTTTTTTCTTTTTTGAGCTTCACTTTCGCCGTAGGCTCTTGCGGCTTTTAATATGGAAGTGCGAGGTTGTGTTATTATCAGCTTTTTGAGGCGTTTGCCTTCTGTGAATGCATCAAGCAAAGTGTATGCTTCTTTCATGTCATCTACTTGAATTTCCACATTGTTTTCAAAAGTTATTTCTATCATGTCGTTGCCTATCATGCGCAGTGATTTTAGTATTTTGCAATTGGCTACTTCCATAGGTTTAAACTTTATTTATCAATTGATTTCCAATTAAGAAGGGCGAATTTAAACTATTTTTATCAAGCAAAGTAAAAATTGCTGGGATTAAATACTGAGTTTAATTTATACGAATGATTTTTAAACGTATATTTTTAGAATAGGTTGAAATTTATTGATTTTAAAGTTCTTTCAGCCATTCTTTAGCTTTATTAATATCGGTAAAATATTTTGAAGGAAAATCATCCTTTATAAAACTCAAATAAAAATTGATGGCCATTTTTTGCGCAAGAGAATTGACAACTACTGCTTCTGCTATGATGTTTTTTCGCTCTAAATGATTTTGTTCCTGCAAATAAATACGAGCCTCCTTGGTTATACTGGAGTTTTTTGTTATTACAATTAATCTTTTCAATCGCTTATTCTTTGTAAATAAATTTAGATCAGATAATATATTTTCCATGTCTGTCAATTCTATATTAACTCTCTCCTTATACTTAACTTCAATGGTGTCATCTTCTATTAATGTTAATGATTGTATTAATGAATTTGAGTTTCCCATTTTAATAATTTATTGATGATATGATAGATTAGCAGCCTATTCTGATAATTGAAATTTAAAGTTTCAAAAATGATGCCATATCAATTTTGTTAAGGCTATTGTGTGTGGAACTGATTTATGTCATTTCATGGAAATATTGGTAATTTCTAATTATAGGGAAGGGAAAGGGAGGTTAATTGATAATTATTAATTTGCCAATATGCGCGTTTCTTTCGCCAGAAAATTGCAAAAGATAAATACCATTTGCAATATTTTGAGGAATTAGTACGGTGCCATTTTCTTCGAGTTTGACTTTTAGAATTATTTTTCCGGAAATATCTGTTAGTAGCAAGTCTCCATTCAAATGAGTGGTGTTCTCATAATAAAATACATCCTTAGTGGGGTTGGGATATATTTTAAACTTGTTAAAATAATTCAGATTAGAAAGAGATGAACTTTTGCTAAATATTATTTGTGCTTTATTAGTAAAAACAGGTTTTTGATAATCGAAATAAATGGAAGCCTTATTAAGCACAGTGTCTCCAATTTTTGCACCAGCTCCAAGGCGAATAGCAAAGCTTACAAATCCAATGCTACCCGCACTATCTATTTTTTTAGGGGGTAATTGAATATTTTGTAAACGCCATATTAAAACACCATTTGCAAGTTCGAAATTTTGAATATTATCAGGATAAATTTGTGTGGTATTAAACAATGCACTCAGTGTGTCAATAATGGTAACATTGGTGGCTATATCATTGCCTTCATTTTGATAATAGATGGTGTAACGAATGGTTTTTTCTTTCGTTACAATTTCTGATGGAGAGGCAAATTTTACATTGGGATCATAAGCAGATACAATGGTTTGTTTGAGTGTATCTGAATTGTTGTTTAAGTTGTCGTCACTTGTATTCAGTATTGCCGAAATTGAAATTTTTTCTCCGAGTATAAAACTATCTACGGGATAGATACAACTGAATGTGTAGTTTTGTGTGCGATGTGCTTTGATATCTGTATTGAAGAGGAAGCCTGTTGAAGTTTGACTTAACAAATTAAATTGAGACATTAGAGTTGTAAATCCTTTTGACATATTTATTTTAATGTTCGTATTTTGGTCAATAGCACTTGTATTTAATACTTGTATTTTATAAGTCACAATAAAGCCTTGTTTGGCTTTGTTGCCAGTGTTACTGAAAATATTTACGGAAAGGTCGTTTGAGTTTTTATCTGTAAATCCAATGTCATAAATAAGGAGTGAATCGGTTGTGGGATAAAACGAAGCACTAAAGGAAGTACTATACCCAATGTTGTTAGTGGCGCTTATGTTATAGTTTTGGATAAGTGGCACTTTAAAAGCATAAATGCCTTGTGAATTACTCATTGTAGTTAGCTTATTTGTTGCATCGTAAATGATGCAGTTGGAAATGCTTTTTTCTGTACTTTGCTTAATGCCATCATTATTGGCATCAAGATAAGTAATACCAGCTATCAAAGCAAAATTAGTAAGATTAATTTTAGCAATATATTTGAAAGAATCTGAATATGTTCCATGACTTACTTTGTTGAAATTACCACTCAAAATAAATTCATTTTTGGTTTTGCATAAGTTGAGGTTAATGTAATTATCTGCAATTTTCCAAGATTGTTTTTTCTGAATGACTGTGCCGTCAAATTCATAAATATCTAGCATAACAGCGTTTGGATTTTCTACTAATAAATAGAGTTTGTTGCCAATTTCTAAGTTGCCAATATAATTGATGGAATAAAAAGAATCGGGTAATACATATCGCTGCCATCCAGATACTTTTTTAATGGAGAGATACCGCGTATAAAAAAGGGGTGAAAGTTCTAATGCCGCCAAATTATTTTGATAAGCAAGTAGACTAGAAATTTTATTTGTTGGTGGAGCAAGGCTCACAAAACGATTCCCTCTTAATACACCTATTTTGTATATGTGGGCGTTCCCTACAACAATGGTATCTGCTCCATTATTATTCTTCTTATATACATAAAGCGAATCTTTGGCTACCTCAAAATAAGTGTTATTAAAATTATTAGCGCCATTAAATCCAATAAATTTTGCAGAACCTAATGCTTGCCATATGCTGCCATTGTATATGGAAATACCATTCACTTTTGTTCCAGGAATAGAATCGAAATCACCTGTGGCCATTAAGTTATTTCCAAACCCAAAAAGTTTATTGATGAGAATAGGAGCCCCGGAAGTATTTATTGGTTTTAAATTGATGCCTTGCCAACTTTTGTTTTCAAATTTTACGATGCCTCCACCTATATTGTTCTCGCTGGAATCAAAACTGCCTGCTATGTAAATGGCAAAATTGTAATATTGAACATCAAGTATTCTTGGTGCTAATACATCGCGTTTTGAATACAATTTAATGGGTTTCGAAAATAGCCAAGAAACCCCATCAAATATTTGCAATCGCACTTGAATGTATTCTTTACCATAATTGAAACCATTGGTAACGGTGTCATAAAAAAGATGGTAAATATTGTCTTGTGCATCTGTTTCACTTAAATTGAAATCAATGCCTTGCGGATGGTTGAATGTTTTTATAATTAAGCCATTCCCGAGCTTTTCGAAATGCTGCGAATGAGCCGTAAGGCTGACAATTAATAATGCTATTATCAGATTGTATTTAATCATTGTTTTATGAGTGGGTTATATATAACACCTAAATTAAGTGCTGGTGTGAGTTCGTTTTTTTTGAAAAAATAATTTTCAAGGTAAAAAAGTTTACGTTGATAGCCAATTTGGAATTGAGCACTTAGGTGAATATTGGGCTTAATTTGATATAAAAAAGTGAGTCCTGTGCAAGGGGTTATTTTTTGTTGTTTAATAAGCTGATCGCTTACCATTGTTGCATCTAAGAAGCTAAAAAGACGGGCATTCAATTTGTTTTTGAGGGCTATTTTACAAGCTGCATCAAACCAAATAGAGAGTTTGCCTTGTTCTAAAATTTTATATGAAAGTTGAATCGGAACTGAGGTATTGATGTTTGTATTTTTATTCTGCTCATTCACTTTTGGAGAACCTGCTGCTGGGCGTGAGCCATATTTGGCAATAGTGCCATCAGGATTGAATACAGGCACTTCTGTAAAAGTATAATTAAGATTACTTTGGACACTTGTGTGGCTTTGTAAAATTCCTAATTTTACATTCAGATTCGGTTTGATTCTATAGCCGGCAAAAATATAAATTGAATACCCATTTCTATTGGTGCCTGTGGCATCGCTAAATACA
>JANXMZ010000049.1 GCA_025354385.1 Bacteroidota bacterium | reverse complement strand
AAGCTTCTGGTATTTATACCATTAAAATGATTGCTGACGGTGTAGTGGTTACTAAACGTGTAACTATCGTGCATTAATCCCTTTCTCTCGAAATATCGAGATAATATTAAGGCAGTGTTCATTTGAACACTGCCTTTTTTTTGCAATTAACTATTATCAATTATTTTATATTTGCATATACAATGCACTTTTTTAAAATGAATAACGTTATCATAAAATGAAAAACCACCTACTCTTTATTGGAATAATTTTCAGCCTTAAAATAAGTCAAGCTCAAATAAAATACAGCTTTGATAACTATGGCTGGAATAACATTTTATACCACGCCAACAATACCAACCCCAATTTTTCCAACATAGATAGCTTTGCTCTCTCAAATAAAATTTATCAGATAATGAGAAGTAATACCTATTTTTCAAAAAGAGGAAAAGCGAGCTATACAACTGAAGTGTGTAACTTTGATACCAAAGGTAGAAGTCATCAAAGAATTACCACAAATGATACTGGAAAAAAACAAAGCATCTATTTAATCGCTTATAGAAATTACGATGCCACAGGCCTACTTGAATCGAGTTACTATAATAGTCGATATTTTAAAAGAACTGAGTTCTACGAATACAATGACTCTAATAAAATAATTAAATCTACTTATTATAATCACAAAGCAAAATTTTCAGGACGCACCCTTATTGCCTACAACACATTTGGCAAAGAATCGAGTGTCGTTTATTTCAATAAAAAAAATAAGGTTGGACGATCGTATGACTATTACTACAGTTCTAACGGTACAATAAAGCAAACTGTATTAAAAAACAAGAAGGGTAAAATAAAGCTCGTAACTGATTATAATTGTGATGATGCTGGTAAAACATTGCAAAAATTAAAAGATACTGCCAAAATTTGTTCTATAAAAACCTACCTGCCAAATGGCAATATTATTACCACTACCCACGGTTTCAACTACAATGGTAAACCTTATAAATCTGTTGAAATAAAAGATTCTCAGAATCAAATTTTAAAATATGAGGTCTACTTAGGTATTAAAGAAACTATCTTATACAGTACCACTTACACCTATGCCAATGGAAAGCTAATAAAAACAGAGCTTCAAAATAATTATAATCCCAAAAGACCATTTACAAGATTGACAGAAAATGATCAAAATGGTCTTATTATTAAGGATGAAATCCTTTATAAAATTTCGAAAAACAAACAAAATATTTGGAAAAATACCTTTGTTTATGATTCCAAAGGAAAGATAACAAAGTCACAATCTTTTAAGAATGGTTTATTATATAAAGAAACCATCTACTCTTATATTTTTCACAAATGAGTATAGAATTTACAAAATCAGAGCCTACAAACAAATTAGAACGCTATCAGACAATTGTTGAGCAAATAAATGCTTTGATTGATCCTAATTGTAGTTGGGTTGCCAATTACGCAAATGTATGTGCAGCAATTCAACAATATTTTAATCATTGGTGGTGTGGCTTTTATCTTGTAAATCCAGAAAATAAATTAGAATTAGGGCCCTTTCAGGGACCAGTTGCTTGTACGCTTATTTCTTATAATAAAGGTATTTGTGGTGCCTCATGGGCAAAAAAAGAAACAATCATTGTTCCCAATGTTCATGAATTCGAAGGACATATTGCCTGCTCCTCGGAAAGCAATTCTGAAATTGTAGTACCCATCATACAAAATAACACCGTAATAGGTGTTTTAGACATAGACAGTATTCAGTTTAATCAATTTGATGAAATTGATAAGGAATACCTTGAAAAGCTTATGAAAATGGTAGCTCAAATACGTGTTAATTTTTAATTGCGTACTTTTGCGCCCAAATGTCGAGAATTGTAGCAATAGTTGGAAGACCCAATGTGGGCAAATCTACCTTATTTAACCGCCTTATAGGCGAGCGTAAAGCCATTGTAGATGATGTAAGTGGAGTAACCCGCGATAGACACTACGGTGAATGTGAATGGGGCGGACAATCGTTTTCTGTAATTGATACTGGTGGATATGTTTCTGATAGTAAGGATATTTTTGAAGCCGCTATTCGCGACCAAGTAAAAATTGCCGTTCAAGAAGCCAATCTCTTGCTATTTATGGTAGATGTTCAAACCGATGTAACAGACCTTGATTCGCAATTTGCCAATATTTTAAGAAAATCCAATAAACCAGTATTATTGGTTGTAAACAAAGTAGATACACACGAGAAAATTAATGAAACAGCCGTGTTTTATGGTTTAGGATTTGGTGAGCTATATCCTATCTCTTCTGCAACAGGTAGTGGCACAGGTGAACTATTGGATAAAATCATTGAATTATTACCCTCAGACCCAGATGAACAAGACTTTATAAATTCAGAAACCATTGATTTACCAAAAATTGCTATTGTTGGGCGACCAAATGTAGGAAAATCATCATTTGTAAATTCTTTAGTTGGACATGAAAGAAATATTGTGACCAATATTGCTGGCACTACCAGAGATACCATTCATACGCGCTACAACGCTTTTGGAAAAGATTTAGTAATCATTGATACTGCAGGGATTCGTAAAAAATCCAAGGTAGAGGAAAATATTGAGTTTTACTCTGTCATGCGCAGCTTAAGAGCGATTGAAAATTGTGATGTTTGCATTTTAATGTTGGATGCTGAATTAGGCATCGAATCACAAGATTTGAATTTATTATTTTTAGCACACAAACATGGCAAGGGAATAGTAATCCTTGTAAATAAATGGGATGTATACGAAAAGGATACCAATACCGCTAAAAAATATGAAGAGCATATTAAAGAAAGAACCGCTCCATTTACAGATTACCCTATTTTATTCATTAGTGCTTTAAATAAACAGAGAATTTTTCAGGCTATGGAAACTGCTTTGGCTGTATATGATAATCTTTCAAATAAAATTAAGACTTCTAAACTAAACGACCTCATGTTGCCAATCGTTGCAGCAACGCCACCTCCTGGCATTAAGGGTAAAACCATTAGTATCAAGTACATTCAACAATTGCCAAGCAAGTCAGTATGTTTTGCCTTCTTCTGCAATCTACCGCAGTATATAGGCGAATCTTATAAACGTTTTCTTGAAAACCAATTGCGCCAGAACTTTAATTTTAAAGGGGTGCCTATAAAAATATTTTTTAGAAAAAAATAATTTTCGCTTCTTTGCATTATAAATTCAATATGAAAAAAATATTCCTTATTGCGATAACTGCATTTGTATTTACTGCTTGTAACAATAATGTTAAAACAGAGCAAGATGAGCAGAAACAAAGAGATAGCATGGATGCTGCACAAAATGTTAAAGACTCTTTAGCTGTAGAAGCAAAAATAATGGCGGATATGATGGCTGAAGATTCTGCCAAATCCTCTGAAAAGGTAACACCAGAAACCCCTAAAAAATAGGGATAGATGGACCTAATTTAAAATAATATCTAAAACTTCACGTTTTAGATATTTGTTTTTAATTAAACTAACGTGAGTTCGGGTTAAGCAAACCAACAAATTGATTTAAATAATTCAATTCATTGTCTTTTCCTACTTTTTCCTTTTTGATAATTTAAAATTAAGGCATCAAAGCGAATACTTGATGGGCAAAAAATAGGCATACTTAGCCGAAGGCGTTTTCATGAGCAAAGCGAGTAAAACACAACACGCATATAAAATTTCAATTGGTCTTCTCACGCAGGCTCGCTCTTCATCTCTGCCCAAAATAAATTTTTACGTCCCGATAGAAATTGGGATGGACCCAGCCCGCTGATTCGTTTTCAATATATCTTGTTACATTAATAGTTAGTTTTGCTGCTATGACACCTTATTACAGTCGTTAGATATAAGTAAAAGTTTAACCTGAGACAGGGGCAAGGTATGGGGTTAACCCGTCCTAATTCGGTAATTATCTCTTATCCCGAACTCACGTTAAATTAAAACCTTTTCTAGAAATTTTCGGACAGCACTTTTACGATATTCTCTAGAGAATAAGCACCCTTTGAGGGCTCATTTCCCAATCTTACGATAACAAGATTTTTATCTGGAAAAACATCTATGGTTTGCTCGTACAACCCTTCTGCATGAAATGAATGTCCTTTAACCTCAATATAGTATTTATTGTCGGCCTTTACTATTTGTTTAGAACTGCCCATACGTGCTTTATAGGCATTGATGGTAGAGAGACTATCAAACTTCATGTAATCGTTATTGGCCCACCATTGATTCTTATAATTGTAGAGAAACAAAGAATCAAAATTGGTAGATTTTTCAACCCAATTACGAGACAAAATTTGTTGCCCATTAAAATACCCATTATTCAGGTATAAACTTCCCAATTTCGCAAAATCATATGCCGATGCTACCAATCCGGAGTGAGCCTTTGGCACCTTGTGCTTTTCATCATCCATTAGCCATCTGCCATTGTATTGACTTCCTAGGGGTTGCCACAATTTCTTATAAAAATAATCAATAAACTTTTGATGGGTGGCCCTTTCAATTACTACACTTAGTATTTGCGTATTAATATTTCTATAACTGAATTGGTGTAGGCCCGAGAACGTTTTTAAACGCTTTAATCTCTTGTTAATATTTTTTCCATAATACAATTTAGTAATATGACTGTTCAGACCCAAGATTGATTCATCATAATCAATGTCAGATCGCATATCAAGCAATTGTTGTATTGTTATGGAATTAAATCCCGCATCGCGAGCCGCAATTTCAGGAATATATTTAACCACCGACTCATTTGTACTTTTTATATACCCTTCATCAATAGCAATACCAACTAATGCGCCAACAAATGATTTACTTAGAGAGAATCCTAAAAAAGCTTTTGAACTATCGCTCTTAATAGGAAAATAATGAAAAACCACCTTATTGTTCTTTATAATCAAAAAGCATTCGTTTTGGTACCTCTCAATAGTTCAATGAAAAATAATTTTCTTTCATTACTTAGATAACTTGTATCATTAAAATAATGAAATGCTTTGGAAGAAGGCATCAAGGGAATGTATGCAAACTTATTGGCATCACTCAAACTCGGCTCTAACCATCGAATGGCCCTAAAAACATGGCAACTGCTAATAAAGAGACTGATTATAACTAAAAATAATACATTTATAGACCTGGGATAAATACGCATCATTGGTTGTTTAATTTCATCCAATTTTCAATCTCATTTTGATCCAAAGAAAAATAATCTACCTGTCTTTGAACAATGGCATTATTCAAATAATAAATAGCTGGTACTTCTGTGCCTGCTAAAATATAAAAGTTTCTACTGTTGAGTTGAGAATGGGGAATATTTTCTGTCTCTGTTATTTTAAGGAAATTAGATATCTCGGTTGAATCTCCGTTGATTAAAAAATAAATAGAGATAGCGGAATTCCTTTGATGAATAATTTTGAATTTTTGCGCTGCAATTCTACAATGAACGCAAGAAGTGCTTAGTAACGCTAACACATGCTTACCCCTTCTGATATCGATAGATGGTGCATGATTTGAGGGTTCATAAAGTGGATTTAATTCTAACTTTTTATGGGTAATTTTATTATTACCCTTTGCAGTTAATGTTGCGAAAAAAATCGGATTTATTGTAAAAATAGTGATACAACACAACAAGAATAACAATGGTTCCGAATATTTAAATTGCCATTTAAAATTAAACTTTATTCGGCTCAAAACAAAAAGGCACAATAGCATCAAGGTATTTTTGATCAATGATTGCAATGGCGTTAAATTGATAAGGTTTCCAAAGCAACCACAATTTCCTTTATTTCCAAAAAATGCCAACTGATAGCCTATATAAGTATTGAATACGAGGAGCAAAAAAGCAGCAAAAGCAATGTTTCTCTTTAGATGATATGAAAAAAGGAATACCACACCCAAATAAAATTCAATGGCAATGATGATTCTAGCAAATACAGGAGAGGATTGCCAGCCCATAAAAGTATTTGTTACTAAATTATATTCAAAAGGCTCAATCGGAAACAATTTTGAAAAGGCGGAAAGCAAAAACACAACTCCTAAGCAAAAACTCAGAAATAAGGTCAGGCTTTTTTTCATTCAAACTGTATGGTTAATAAAATAAATCAGTCGGTCATTTGATTAAACACCTTCAATTCAACTTCCTCTATTCTGGCATGTTTTACCTGTTTAATGGTAATTTCGAATTGTTCCAAAATTATAACTTCATTCTCGGCAGGTATACTCTCACAAATACCAATGATGTAACCCCCTAAAGTTTCATACTCACCTTCTGGTATTTTTAATTGATATTCTCGATTTAAATAATCTACATGGTGGCGACCAGAAAAAATGAAATGATGATCATTGATTTTAATTTCACGCAACTCCTCTGTATCGTATTCATCATCTATTTCTCCAAATATTTCTTCGATAATATCTTCAATGGCAATAATGCCTGCTGTACCTCCAAATTCATCAACAACAACAGCAATACTTTTGTGCTTTTGAGTCATTTCTCTAAGCTGTTCTTGCAACAAACGGCTTTCGTTGGTGATTAAAATTGAAATGATTGCATTTTTAATAACATCTGGCTTTTTAAACATATCCACTTGGTGAACATAGCCAATGATATTGTCAATATTATCTCTGTATACAAGAATTTTAGAGTGGCGCGATTCTTTGAAAAGTGCGAGCAAATCTTCTACAGATTCATTTTCTTCTATGGCCACCAATTCCGTACGGGGCACCATGCAATCTCTCACCCTCAGACTTCCAAAATCGAGTGCATTTTTAAACATGGCAGTACTTAAATTAGTATCCTCATTCAATTCTATTTGTCCAGTTTGCGAAATAAAATGATCCAAATCAAGTCGATTAAAAACGGGTTGGGTAGATTGATAATTCTCGCCTGTAAGCAGTTTTATAATGCCTTTGGACATCGCCAATATTAAAGCCACAACAGGCCACAATAAAAAATAGCTGATATGGAATGGCAGGATTAAAGTATTTAACACAAAATCAGGATTGATTCTGAACAAAGCCTTGGGCAAAAACTCGGCAGTTACTAAAACGATTAAAGTGGAGATAATGGTTATGATAATAAAACGCCATACCTCTACAACAATAATGGTGTGCAACATGTCGTTCAAAATAACTTCACTGTAAATACCATAAATTACTAATGAAATGTTGTTACCAATAAGGGTGGTGCTAATAAAACGCGATGGATCTTTGAGATACCAAGACAAGATTTTGGCACTCCAAACACCTTGTTTATTCTGCAATTCAATTCTTAACTTGTTAGCTGAAATAAATGCAATCTCTATCCCCGAAAAAAAGGCCGAAAACAAAAGGGTAAGAAGTATAACTATCAGGTCATTAGGATTCATTCAATGCAGATTATTGATGCAAATATACTAACAATGCGCATAATAAAAGTTTGATTTTTGAAAGGACCCTTAAAATGACCCAATGTCAAATTATGATAATTTAATTGCGTGGAAACCCTTTTTTATTTGAAAAAATACTATTTTTACCGTAATGAATAAAATTTACAAGCTCTTTGTTAAACTATTTCTACTCATTTTAACGCTTCATATTTCACATTTAAAAGCTCAAGTTATAGAATTGGGTACTGGTTCATTTACTAACTCTAATGTTGCCGGACCAGCTAATACGGCTACAACCATCAGTTCAACTTCTAGGTATGCTTATATTTTCCCTGAGAGTATCGTCAATACATTGATACATGGTGATTCAATTGTGAGTTTAGATTTTTTAAGAAATGCTGGCGATACATTGGTAAATGGTTGTAATATGAAAATATACATGCGCATGACAGTGAAAACAGATTATGGTTCTAATAATATTCACTGGGTGAATCAAAGTGGGGCTACTGGCATGAAAAAAGTATACGACAATAATCCCAAAGCAGAAATTGGCAAAAAAAATGACTGGGTAAGATTTCTTTTAACAAGTGCTTATGTGGTGGATACTACCTTTGGAAAAAATCTAGAAATTTTAATTGAATACACACAAAATGGTTCTTTAAAATCTAATATTTTTTGGACTTATGAGAACCGATTTACAGTGAATGGATATGCGGCCAATCAATGCAAATATTACAGAGGTGTTAACGGATTTTTAGCAGATTCTACCAATAATAGTTCAGACATACACCCTACCATAAAAATTAACTTTCCACGATATAATCAGGATGCCAGTGTTGTTAAAGTATATGCTTTGGGCAAATTACCAGTGCCCCTTGGCAACCCCGACACAGTTAGGGCCTTAGTAAAAAATATTGGCAAGCAAAGTTTTAACAACCAAAAGTTTTACATCATTAGCAAGGGTGCAAATAAACTGATTGATTCGGCTAATATTACTTTGGGTTATCTCGAAACTAAGCTCATTAATTTACCGTTATTGTACCCCAACAAATTGGGATTGGATACCCTTATTGTTAAAATTGCATACGATCAAAATGCTACCCTGAATGCATCGCAGACCTATAGAATTGCAACAGAAAACATTTATTCCTATAAAGACCCAACCCAGAGTTTAGCGGGTGGTATTGGATTTAATAATGCCACAGGTGATTTTGTGGCCAAGTTTTATTCCAACAGCACCAAAAATATCAATCAGATAACGGTAAATTTTGCGGGTGGTAACCAAAAATTTAAATTAGGCATTTGGAAGGCAGATGGCAAGGCTGGTAGCCCTAAAACAAATATATGGACTTCAGATACTTTGACATCATCCCCTAAATTTACTACACCTGTTTTACCGCCTGTAAAAATCAATGGCGCTTTCTTTGTTGGAGTCCGTCAAATAGGAACAAGCAATGTTGCTTTTGGTTATCAAGAAGAAGATCCTGTAAGACCTTCTACCTTTTATTACACCTCGCCTACAGGAGACACAAATTGGGTTGATTTTGCACCCGATGCCCCTTTTAAATTTGCTATAGAACCGCGGATTCAAGCTGATAACGATGTTGCTCCAACAGCCATTATTTTTACCAAAGATACCTTCAGTTTATTAACCGTTAAAACCATTGCGCCAAAAGCTACCATACTCAATTATGGCGTTAATGACCAATTAACACCTTATGACGTTACGATGAATATCAGCAGATATGGCAGTTTGGTTTATACATCCACTAAAAAAGATACACTTCACAGTTTGCGAAAACACACCATTACTTTTGACTCTAGTTTTTTACCAACACAAGCCGGTAATTATGATGTGGTGGTGATTACAAAACTCAACAAAGATGATGTAAAAGATAACGACACCTTGAAAAAAGTGATTGTTATTGCCAATTACAACGATGTAGGAATTGGAAGTTTATTCGATCCAGATATTTATACCAATTATGAACAATATATAGATTCAGTATACCCAATAGCGAATATTCAAAATTTTGGATTAAATGCCATTGGAACATTCAATGTAACTGCGCAAATATTAGATTCGAATAAAAATTTACTTTACACAGATACCAAGCAAACTAGTTTAGCCTCTGGTAGCAGTTCAATTGTTGTATTTAATACGTATCCATGCAGTACAAAAGGTCGCTTGAAATTTAGAATATTTACACAATACTTTTCTGATAGTCGCAAAAAGAATGATACAATAAGTGTATTATTCAATGTTGTTCGCAGCAATGATGTGAGTGTTACCAAGGCTGTATATCCTTCAAAAAACAAAGTTATAACTCCGCTAGCCACGGCCAAGTTCATTAATATTGAACTTGAAAATTTTGGTGATCTACACCAAACGGATCCCTTTAAAGTGTATAGCAAAATTTATTATAACAACCTTGTGGTTTATTATGATTCATCTTCTGTTACCAGTTATATTGGCACCACTACCAATATCTTTTTCAAAAAGTTTTTGCCCGTTGCCAAGGGTTATTACCAGATGGTTTGTTATTCCAGTTTATACAATGACCAAGTAAGGGCCAATGATACGCTTAAAACATCATTTGCTTATGGTTTGCCGGATGATGTGGAGCCACTTAGCCCTTTTCCAAGTTTTAATAGCAAACTCGTTTTAACGAAAATTTACGCTCCTAAAATTACCGTGAGAAACAATGGATCCAACTCTCAAAAAAATGCGTTCTCTGTTGACTTTCGAATTTATAAAAACAAAATTAATGTATATAGCAGCAGCAAGGCACTGACATTAGACAGTGGAAAATCGCAACTCATTACTTTTGATAGTACTATGGTATTAAGTGATACAGGCGTGTATGATGTTATTATATATACCAGTCTTTCAAAAGATTTTGATAAGTCCAATGACACTTTAAGAGGTAAATACTATGGCATAAAATGGTTTGATGTTGGCGTAAGTTCTATTCTTTATCCTACCCTCTCAGATACATTATTGGTAAATAGTGCCGCTATTTCTCCCATTGTAGAAATTAAAAATTTGGGAGATAGTTTGGTTAAAACGCGCTTTACCACCTCCGTTAAAATAATTAATTCTGTAAGCAAGTTAGTTTTATATAATCAAACATTGGATACCTCCTTTACAACCAATGCGCCAATAACTTTGTTGTTTCCAAAATTGCCTAAAATCAGCAGTGCTCAAAATATTATTGTAATAGCACAAACCAATTACAACAAGGATCAGTACCGAAAAAATGATACAACCTATTCTGCCAGCCAATTTGAAATATGGTACGATGCCATTGCACAGAGCATAGATTTACCAATTAATTTAGGAACATATAAAACAAATTCATCTGTCATTAAGCCTGTTATTTCCATTAAAAATGGCGGTAAAAAAATTATTGATAATGCGCGTTTGAGATTCATCATCAGAAGATTCGACAGTACCACGAATACAGAAACAACCGTTTATGCAGATAGTATTTCTGTTTTAACATTAAATAGCAATTCAAGTAGAGTATTGGTAACCAATAACAATTTTGATTTCACTACACAATTACCCGGATTGTACAAATGCTATTTAACGGCTTTGTATAATACTGATCAAATATTAACCAATAATAGTCTCCAATCGAGCTTCAGAATATTGGATGCCTTGGGTGTTAAAATTACAGTATTTAATTCAATGGCGATTTATCCTAATCCGGCATCGCAGTGGATAATGGTAAGCCTAACCGAAAATCAACACAGCTCCGAATTGTTTATTTATGATTTGAATGGTAAGAAAGTAAAATCATCCGTTATTACCGGTTCAAACCAAATGATTGATGTCAGTACATTGGCGAATGGGGTTTATTTTATTGAAGTAAACAACGTAAGGGTTAAACTTGTTGTTGAACATTAATAAGAAAGAACTGGGCGCAACCATTTTTCGATGGTTTCTTCCTGCATTTCTTTTCTTTTTGCGTACGCTTGAACTTGGTCCTTATTAATCTTTCCTAAACCAAAATACTTACTTTGAGGATGTGCAAAATAAAATCCCGAAACGGCTGAGGCTGGCCACATGGCATAACTTTCGGTAAGACTTACCTCTATTTGTTTTTCATTATCCAATAATTTAAACAAGAGCCCTTTTTCTGTATGATCCGGACAGGCAGGATAACCAGGAGCTGGACGAATGCCTTGGTATTTTTCCAAAATTAAATCTTCGTTGTTCAAGGATTCATTTTTAGAATAGCCCCAAAATTCAGTCCTTACCAAATGATGCAATTTCTCTGCAAATGCTTCCGCAAGCCTATCTGCAAGTGCTTTTAACATAATGCTGTTATAATCGTCATGGTTATCTTCAAATCTTTTTACATATTTATCAATTCCCAAACCAGCTGTAACGGTAAAAAATCCCATGTAGTCCTGCACTGCATTGCCTTTTGGTGCAATAAAATCTGCAAGCGAAACATTAGACACACCATTGCTCATTTTTCTTTGTTGGCGCAAAAAGTGAAATGTTTCACAAAGAGAACCATCTTCGTTATATACCTCAATATCTTCGCCTATTGCAGCAGCAGGTAAAATGCCGTAGGCCGCATTGGCAGTTAGCCATTTTTCTTCAATAATTTTATCTAACAATTGATTGGCATCGTTAAATAATTTGGTAGCTTCTGCACCCACTATTTCATCATTTAATATTTTGGGGTATCTGCCTGCCAATTCCCATGTTTGAAAAAATGGTGTCCAATCTATGGCGCAGCGCAATTCATTTAGGTCATAGTTTATGATATAATAAATACCAAGTTGATTGGGTTTAGCGATGGTAGATTCATCAAATATAAGTTGTAATTTATTTTGAATGGCGTCTTCAAAAGGTATTATATCTTTCGCAGATTGTCTTTTGGCATGTTCTTCTGTTAACTGAATATATTCCTGCTTAATTTTAGCTGCGTAAACATCTGCACCCTCTTCGCTCAATAAACCCGACACTACAGGTACAGATTTAGAGGCATCGAGCACATGCACAACAGCACCGCTGTATTTTGGTGCTACTTTAACAGCAGCATGTATTCTACTGGTAGTAGCACCTCCAATCAACAAAGGCACTTTAAAGCCTTGCTTTTCCATTTGTTCTGCCACGTAAACCATTTCATCTAAGCTAGGGGTAATTAATCCGCTTAAACCAATTACATCCGCTTTAATTTCTATGGCTTTTTCAAGAATTTTTTCGCAAGAAACCATCACGCCCATGTCAAAAATTTCATAATTATTGCAGGCCAAAACAACACCCACTATATTTTTACCAATATCATGCACATCTCCTTTTACCGTTGCCAATAATATTTTGCCATGTCCCTTTTCCTCTGCTAACACAGTTTTATTTTTAATTGAGTTAGCCTCTTCAATTATTCTATTTGCAGCCTTCTCTTCTTGTAAAAATGGCTCAAGATAAGCCACTGCCTTTTTCATGACTCTTGCACTTTTAACTACCTGTGGCAAAAACATTTTACCAGCACCAAACAAATCTCCAACCACGCTCATACCCGCCATCAATGGACCTTCAATAACGTGTAAGGGGCGGTCGAATTGTTTTCTTGCCTCCTCAGTATCCTCATCAATAAAATCGGTTATGCCGTGAATGAGTGAGTGCTTTAAACGCTCTTCAACGGTGGTTTTACGCCACGAGAAGTCGACTTCGATAACCTTGCCTTTTGCTTTAACGGTTTCGGCATATTCCACCAATCTTTCTGTCGAATCTGCCCGCCTATTGAGCAATACATCTTCTATTCTTTCTAATAATTCCTTAGGAATATCATCGTATACCTGCAACATACCAGCATTCACAATACCCATATCCATACCAGCTTTAATGGCATGGTATAAAAACACCGAGTGCATGGCTTCTCGAACAGCATCATTACCTCTGAATGAAAATGAAATATTACTAACACCACCACTCACCTTAGCATAAGGTAAATTCTCCTTAATCCACCTAGTGGCCTTTATAAAATCAACCGCATAATTATTGTGTTCTTCAATACCCGTAGCCACAGTTAAAATGTTAGGATCAAAAATAATATCTTGAGGCGGAAAGTCAACTTGGTTGACTAATATTGTATAGCATCTCTTGCAAATTTCAATCCTTCTTTCATAAGAATCTGCTTGCCCTTGTTCATCAAAAGCCATTACGACTGTTGCTGCACCATATCTTTTAATGAGTTTGGCGTATTTAATAAATTCTGCTTCACCCCCTTTTAAGCTAATAGAATTAACAATGCCCTTTCCTTGTATGCATTGCAAGCCAGCTTCTATAATTTCCCATTTAGAGGAATCTATCATGACAGGTACTCTTGAAATATCTGGCTCTGCTGCAATTAAATTCAAAAATTTAACCATGGCTTCTTTACCATCTAGCATACCCTCGTCCATGTTCACATCAATAATTTGCGCCCCACTTTCAACCTGTTGTCGCGCAACACTTACCGCCTCATCATACTGATCATTCAATATCAGTTTGGCAAATTTTCTGCTGCCCGTAATATTGGTTCTTTCGCCAATATTAATAAAATTTGTTTCAGGGGTTTGGGTTAATGGTTCAAGACCACTTAGGCGAAGATACTTATGAATACTTTTGCTCATTGTTTAAATTATGGCAATTACACAATAAAGCGGACAAGATATTGAGTCTTTTTCCAAACCTCACCATTATCTTTCCCCAACAGGTTGGGGTAGGAAGTAGCACCTTTAATCCGCCATTGGTAGATTGGGTTGCCAAGACATCGCAGGACCAATTCCCTCCGTCTTTTCTTGATAATTGCGTTGCAAATATAAGGCATCAACAACTAATTGCAATATTATATCCGTTTGGTTTTAACCCACAAACATTTATGCTTTAATTATAAATTAGACATTATTGGGAAATGCGCCTGCTAAATTATATTTTCGTAAAATGCTTAAGGCAAAGTACATATCTATTACGCTAGTTCTCATGCTTTTTCAACTTAGCTCTTTGTTTGCGCAACTCGCAATGATTAACCCACCAAAGGACAATGCTTTTATTCCCAGAAATGTTAATACCAATTTAGGAAGTATTAGAATTCAAGGTTCTATAACCAATGCGGCCTATACAATGTTGCTCGTAAATGTGTATCAAAACCATGTATTAAAATCGAGTTATCAAACTAATTTTGGAAGTGGGCAAACCAGCTTTAATAATAAAATTAATTTAACGGCAGGAAAATATATTTACACCATAGAATTAAATTTGAGTGGGTCTTCTAGTTACACCAAAATAATTGATGGTATTATGGTTGGAGATGCTTATTTGATTCAAGGCCAGAGTAATGCCGTGGCTGCTAATTATGTTAACTATAATATTAATTATTCGGCAGCTTACAGAGATACTTTTATTCGAAGTTTTGGCAATAGCTATCCGTATTCGGGCTATGTAATTGGCGATACCAATTGGTATAAACCAGATGCGGAAAATGCTTATGCACAAGGTAGCATCGGCCAATGGCCATTGGTATTAGCCAAAACATTGTTAGATTCATTCAAAATCCCCATTTGCGTTATCAACGGTGCGGTAGGTGGTACTTATATAACGCAACATACCAGCACGCCTGGCAATCCAAGCGATTTAAATTCTATCTATGGACGCTTACTTTACCGTGTTCAAAAAGCGGGGTTAGAGAATAATATCAGAGGCATTCTTTATTTCCAAGGAGAGAGCGATGGTAGCAATGCCAATTTGCACGATAGTTTATTTAGATTGATATACAATGATTGGAACCGAGATTATAAGGGTTTCAAAAAATTATATGTTGTTCAAGTAAGAGGTAGAGGTTGCGGTGCACCAAGTATACAACTGAGAGATTATCAAAGAAATTTTGAATTTACCCTCAGCAAATGCAAAGTCATTAGTAGCAATGGACTCAATAATCACGACGGTTGTCATTATGGATTCGCCAATGGTTATGAGTTGCTTGGACAACAATTAGCGGCCCTTGTATCGAGAGATATATACAGCAGTAAGATTACCAAGAACATTGACCCCCCCAATATTAAAAGTTGTTACTACAGCAATGCTGCGCAAGATGAAATTACATTGAATTTGCAGAACCCAGACGATATTGTATTTGTAGACAATTCATTTTATAAAATCTTTCAGGTTGAAGGGGATACTGTTTCATTAATCAATGGATTTATTCGAAATAACAAAGTAGTTCTTCAACTGAATAAAAGCAGTTGTAAAATCACAGGACTTACTTATGATAGCGATATTGGCACCCAGCCTTGGGTAAAAAATGCTCAAAAAATGGGTCTTATCAGTTTCTACAATTGGCCCATCGCCAAAAATCAGATTCAGCCATTTTATACAGGCTGCAAAAAATCCATGATCACCATGGGTGAAGACAGTATACCGGGTTGTAAATATATATGGAAAAGGCTTGCTAACAAACAAACTTATACCAGCGCTAAAATAAAAGTAAGAGGAGACTCCGCAGAGCAGTTCTCATTGATTATTACCTATGGTAAAAATGCCTGTAAACTCAAAGATACCTTGGCAGTGTATCTTTCTCCAGACCCTGTTACCTTTCCAGAACTTGGTGCAGATAGGAGTCTATGCAAAGGGGATTCTGTGCTATTCAATCCTAACCAAAATGGGTTTACCCAATATAAATGGGTAAGCAGTTTAGGGCACAGCACCTTTCAATTATATTACACCTCTAAAGCAAAGGAAAAAATAGTATTAACCGCTACAAGCAACAATAACTGTATTTATAAAGATTCTGTTAATACTTCCTTTTCCTCACCTCAGATAAAATTGCAAAAAAACACAACCATTTGCCCTCACACCGATACGTTGATGTCTGTTAAAGATACCTTTAAAACTTATCTTTGGAACCATACAGCAGGTGTGCATTCCTACAAAGCTTCCGCAGGCACATTATACCTGGAGGTATCTACTTTCAACGGATGTAAGGCATACGATACTGCCGAAATTAATGAATTTCCAAAATACCAAAGCAACATAAAGACTATTTCAATATGCAGGAATGAATCAATAACCATTTACAAACCTATTGGCTTGCAAGCCTGGTACGCCAATCAGGTAAAATTAAAAGACAGCCTGATTATTCAACCTGCCATGCCTGATTTCAAGCCTCATTATGCCATTATTGTAAAAGATAATTTCAATTGCTTTTCTAATGATACTATTCGCACCTTGGTTTTAGAACCTCCTGTTTTAGCGATGGGCAATGATACCGGCTATTGCCAAGGCAGCGCTATTAGCATACAATTACCTTATAATATGAAGACTTATTACTGGAACAGTCAGCAGGTAAGCACAACTTTATTTAAAATAAATCAATATGGTAATTATACAGCCGCCATTATAAATAACGATAATTGTAGAGCATCTGACACGATACAAATTAGTGAATACGCACTGCCAACATTGAATAATTTTTATGACACTATTTTATGCAACGGCAAGCTATGGCAACCAATACTGGATAGTAGAACAAATTATCAAGTAAATAATACGGCCATTCTCAATGGGTTTGAATTTAATGCTGCTGGCAATTATAAAATTAATGCAATTAGTCAACAAGGTTGTCTATCTCAAAAAATAATTCAAATAACAATGAAGGATTGCATTACTTCAAATCTAGGTATCAAACAAACCAATCTTTTAAAAATTTACCCAAATCCATTAAGCAATATTTTGACAATTGAAGCCCATAACTTGCAAAATAAAGAGTTCGCTATTTATCAAATCAATGGTTTATTTGTACAACGGCATTTTATTCATGATGGTTTTAATACACTTGATTTAACTGCTCTTTCTGCCGGTACTTATTTGATACTGATTGATGGTGAAAGGCATATTATTATTAAGAATTAAACATAAGTATTTACTTGGTTGTAAAGAATTCGACCAAATGCAAATGGACTTTTATAAAGTGAATTGAATTTAACTTATTTTCGAATTTTAAATTCAAATTGCATGAAAAATACCCTACTTGTCTTCGCTATTTTATTCTCTTTTGTTTCGTTCGCGCAACCAAAAAATAAAAAAATACTTTCTAAAGATACCATTTTAGATGCTTTCCTTTCTGGCTTTAAGTTTCGCAGCATTGGCCCTGCGGTAACATCGGGTAGAATTGGTGACCTAATTGTTAATCCTAAGAATAAATCGCAATGGTACGTAGCCGCTGCCAATGGTGGTGTTTGGAAAACGGATAATGCAGGCACCAATTTTTATCCTATTTTTGATGGACAAGGTTCATTTTCAATAGGCTGTTTAAAAATGGACCCTAATAATGAACATATTATTTGGGTAGGTAGTGGCGAAAATAACAATCAACGCAGTGTGGGTTATGGAGATGGTATTTATAAATCTGAGGATGGTGGTAAATCCTGGAAAAACATGGGCTTAAAAAACAGTGAGCACATTGGTATGATAGCCATAGACCCCACTCAATCTAACACCCTATATGTGGCAGCTTATGGCCCTTTGTGGAATGCTGGTGGCGACCGTGGAATTTATAAATCTACAGATGGGGGAGTGAATTGGAATCGCATTTTATTTGTAAGTGAGAATACAGGTTTTAATGAGGTGCATATAGACCCCAACCATCCTAATATTTTATACGCTAGTGCCCACCAAAGAAGAAGGCATGAATGGACCTATTTGGGTGGAGGACCAGAATCGGCCATTTATAAAAGCACAGATTATGGCACCACATGGAACAAACTTGAAAATGGTTTACCTAAAGGTGATATTGGCAGAATCGGTATGGCTGTATCGCCAGTAAACACCGACTATATCTACGCCATGATAGAAGCAAATGATGATAACAAAGGTTTGTATTTATCTACCAATCGTGGCGCCAGTTGGGAGAAGCGTTCCAACTATTCCGGAGCAGGCAATTACTACAATGAAATATTCGCAGATCCAGAAAATGTCATGCGCATTTATGTGATGAATACCTGGGCTCAAATCAGTAATGATGGCGGCAAAACATTCAACGGTTTAGGTGAAAAAAATAAACATGTAGACAATCATGTGATTTGGATTGATAACGACAATAACAAACATTTTCTGATGGGTTGCGATGGTGGTTTATACGAATCATTTGATGCGGCCGCCACTTGGAATTACAAAGCCAATTTACCCATCACACAATTTTACAGAGTAACAGTAGACAATGCAAAACCATTTTACAATGTATATGGCGGCACACAAGATAATAATACCCTTGGCGGACCATCTCGCACCATTAGTGCCAGTGGCATTCATAATTACGATTGGTTTGTAACCGTGGGTGGCGATGGTTTTAAAACAGTAGTAGATTCCAAAAACCCAGACATTGTATACTCGCAATGGCAGTATGGCGGCTTGGTAAGATTTAATAGAAAAACAGGAGAAGCATTGGATATAAAACCCCAAGAAAAAGAAGGTGAACCCGCCTATAAATTCAATTGGGATGCACCCATTGTGCTGAGCTCACATAATAATACCACTTTGTATTTTGCTGCACAAAAATTATTTAAAAGTACCGATAGAGGTAATACTTGGGAAATTATTAGTCCCGACCTTACACGTGGTATCGACCGCAATAAACTACCTGTAATGGGCAAGGTATGGAGCATGGATGCCATAGCAAAAAATCAATCCACCAGCATGTATGGTAATATTACAGCCGTTGCAGAATCTCCGAAAAACAGTTTGCTACTGTATGCCGGAACTGATGATGGCCTGATTCAGACAACATCAGATGGTGGTAAAAACTGGAATAAAATAAGTGTATTTGAAGGTGTGCCTCAGCAAGTATTGGTGCAAAATATTTATGCCTCCAAACACGATGAGAATATTGTTTTTGCAGTCTTTAATAACCATCGAAATGGTGATTTTAAACCTTACTTATTAAAATCTACAGACAAGGGTAAAACATGGCAAGCCATTCAAAATAATTTGCCTGTAAGAGGCTCGGTGCAATGCTTTGCAGAAGACCACATCAATAAAGATTTATATTTTGCAGGCACTGAATTCGGTTTATATGTTTCTACAGATGCTGGTAAAACTTGGAATAAATTTAATGCCGGACTACCGAATACCACCATTAAGGAAATAGCCATTCAAGAACGCGAAAACGATTTGGTATTAGCTACTTTTGGCAGGGGTTTTTATATTCTCGATGATTACAGTCCTTTGCAAAATTATCAAAACAAAACCAATGAAATGAACACACAAGGTGCAACCATTTTTCCTATTAAAAATGCTATGGTATTTATTCCTTCAACACCTTTGGGGCATAAAGGAAAATCTTTTCAAGGAGAAAGTTTTTACACTGCAGAGAATCCATCCATTGGCGCTGTGATTACCTATTATGTGAAGGATGATTATAAAACCATTAAAGATATTCGCAAGGCCAGAGAAGAAAAACAATTGAATGATTATTACCCAAGCAAAGATTCAATACGCATGGAAGACAAAGAAGAAGAAGCATACTTATTAGCCATTATTACTGATCAAAGTGGGCATGTCATTCGTCAACTTAAACAAGCTGCTAAAAAAGGCATGGTGCGCATGGTATGGAACGGACGCATGGAAAAAACAAGTCCAGTAAGTTTCTACCAACCTGATCCTAATAACCCTTATGAAAGTGATGATCAGGGACCCTTGGCGATACCTGGAAAATACAATGTAGAAATTAAGTTAATAATGAATCATGAAGTAAAATCTTTGAGTAAAACAGAATCTTTTACCTTGCAATCACTTTACGAAAATACTGGTAATAATGAAATTTTTAATACCGAATTAAGTGAATTTAGAAGGGTGATAGCAGGCGTTAACGCTTACTGTGGCGATATGAGTAATCGATTAAATTTTATTAAAAAAGGAGCTCAGCAAAACAGTGATTTATCCCTATTAAAAGAAATAGCTGCCATAGAAGAAAAGATTTATCAAATTAATTTAACCATGAATGGCGATGGAAGCTTGGCTGGCAGAGAATTTGAAACCTTGCCCGGACTGGCGGGCTCTGTAGAAGGTATTGTTGGCGGCTTATGGGCCACTACCGAACAGGCTACCACAACTTATACTGAGAAGTTAAAAACCTTGAAACTAAAATTTACTCCTGTATACAATGAAGTAGTTTCTGCTAAAACATTGCTGGAACAATTGGAGAATAAATTGGAGCAATTAAAACTGCCTTATACACCTGGTAGATTACCGGAGTGGAAGGGATAGAATTTTGGGTTTAAAGGGAGGCTATTTTTGTAACGACTATTCTAATGGAACTTTATTTTCTATTAATAATTATACAAATACTCGCAGTATTGCCACTTACATATCTTATCTGTTTAATTTTTTTGAAAACCCCTGAAGTGTTTATTACAAAATTAATCATCAGTTCACTATTAGGATTAATTTTGGGACATGCATTCTCCTTAGGTTTTAATAAATGGTACAACTGTCAATATCATTTGGACTTTGATGAACCAATTGATTTAGCATTGATAATTCCAATACTGAGCAGCATTGGCTTTGCCATTATAAAAACGATTCACTTACACAAATACCGGAGAAATGAAAAAATATAATATAACGGTTCTACTTATCTGTGCGGGATTATTTAAACTGAGACTGGGGCAAGGTAAGGAGACAATCCGCCCTAATTCGATAATGATCTATTATCCCGAACTCACGTTATTTAATTTCTAATGAGATTCCTCGGTGTGTTGTGTCCTTATTTCTTCTTAATTCCCTCTATCTCTACTTGCATGCTGCGCAGCATATTCATGATGCTATCTAAATTGAGTTCCTCTTCCTTTTTATCCGAAATATTCAGGTTGCATACAAACTCCCATACCTCTATAATATCCGAAGATTTAACGGTATAGGATTGATAGGTTTTATTATCAGAATGCAATTCCAATAAGTTGCCTTTTTTCTGTACGCGTTTGTACACCACACCATCGTCTTTTGTAATTAAAACATAAGTATTGCCATTGGTAATACCACTCAATGATTCAATAAATTTGCCGATTACATAGCAACCATTTTTCAATGGAGGCATAGAATCTCCCTTGATAGGAAAGGCACGGTGCTTGCCAGTAACCCGAAAAGGCAGATTCATCAGTGGCAGTTTTTCTATGTACTCGGGATCCGCATAACCATTCAAATAGCCAGCCGATGCTTTTACCGTTACTACTTCTACCTGATCTCTATTTTCTTTATCTACCATAATAGGAAATAACAACCTATTCTCTCCTACTTTGATAAACGAATTATTGTCAAATCGGGTGAGATCGCACTTTACCAAAGCATCAATGGCTATATGAAATACATTTGAAATCTTAATGAGTGTATCAATTGGTGGATCGCATCTTTCCTCTTCATACGAACCAATGCGCGCACGCGAGATGTCCAATTCTGTTGCCAATTGCTCCTGCGACCATTTTTTTAATTGACGTAAGTGCCTGATATTCTTTGAAATTTTACTCATGCTAAAATATTTAGCACAAACATACTATAATTAATAGTAAATTGCAAGCGGTTTTTTTGGATAGATTTCCTTCCATCATTAATAAGTGTACAACATAATGTAATTGCGCTGTTCGATGCTTTCTAAAACCATTGAGGCATCTCAAAAAACAGAGGGAGTACATTCTGAATTGGGTATCAGAATCTATGAAACGCACTATTTGAAATACCATTGTTGGAGCGATGGCATTTCATAAAATGATGGAAGGAATCTATATATACTTTAATTTATTTATGGATAGGCAAATCGTACACATTGATCTGGATTCCTTTTTTGTATCCGTGGAGCGGCTTGTAAATCCTAAACTCATTGGTAAACCTGTACTTGTAGGTGGTACTAGCGACCGCGGTGTAGTGGCCTCCTGCAGTTACGAAGCTCGCTCATTTGGTATACACTCTGCCATGCCCATGAAAATGGCCCGCCAACTGTGTCCCGAAGCAATTATTGTAAGAGGCGATACAGGTGAATACAGCAAATACTCCAATATCATTACAGAAATAATAAGTGGCGATGTGCCTCTCTACGAAAAAACATCCATCGATGAATTTTATATCGACCTTACCGGTATGGATAAATTCTTTGGCTGTTATAAAATGGCTTCCGAACTGCGGCAAAAAATAATGCATGAAACCAATCTGCCCATTTCCTTTGCCTTATCTACCAATAAAACAGTTTCAAAAGTAGGTACAGGAGAAGCCAAACCCAATGGTCAAAAAGAAATTCCTTTCGGCACAGAAAAAGGATTTCTTGCTCCTCTCTCCATCCGAAAAATTCCGATGGTGGGCGATAAAACCTATCAGCTTTTGCGCAACATGGGCGTAGCCCGTATTAGCACCTTGCAGGAAATG
Organism: Bacteroidota bacterium; assembly: GCA_025354385.1. Lineage (GTDB taxonomy): Bacteria > Bacteroidota > Bacteroidia > NS11-12g > UBA955 > JABMMZ01. The sequence goes on along the minus strand of JANXMZ010000049.1, from coordinate 9,092 downwards.
CCTTTAGAACTGATGCAACAAGTATTGGGCGAAAATGGCACTACTATATGGAAAAAAGCCAATGGCATTGACAACTCTTTGGTAGTACCTTATTCCGAACGAAAATCTATTTCTACAGAGCGCACCTTCGATAAAGATACCATCGATGTAAAAGCATTAAAAGGCATACTCATTGGCATGACCGAAAAACTAAGCTACCAATTGCGCAGCGAACAAAAACTAACGGCTTGTGTAACGGTTAAAATACGTTACTCCGATTTTAATACCTATACCATGCAATGCCGTATCCCCTATACTGGGCTCGACCATGTACTGATAGAAAAGGTATCATCTCTATTCGATAAGCTGTATCAAAAACGCATGTTGATACGCCTTATTGGCATTCGATTTAGTCATCTGGTACAAGGAGGGCATCAGTATAATTTATTTGAAGAATCGGTACAACAAATACAACTTTACGAAGCCATGGACCGCATTCGCAAACGATACGGCAACGACGCCATTAACCGAGCCGAGGGCATGGATTTTCACCCGCATAATTTTAATGCATTTAATGGATTGGGAAATAAAGAGGCCATTACAAAATCATCAAATTAACCATTGCTCCTCAACTGTCATACCTATTATAGCTTTTGCTATGGCACCTTCTCTACAGAGCAGTTGATGGATGAGTTATGTAGAAAAGGTTATACTACTTTTGTGCTTACAGATATTAATAATACCTCTGCTGTTTTAGATACTATCCGCATGGCCAAAGGCAAAAATTTAAAACCTATCGCAGGAATTGATTTTCGCAACAATGCCCAACAACAGTATATTGGTATCGCCCGCAACAATGAGGGTTATCAAGAACTTAACCGACACCTTTCGCTACACTTACACAGCAAAATTGATTTTAACCCCATAGCACCCGAATTCAACAACGCTTATACAATCTATCCACTTAATGCATATAAAGGCTGGAAACTTAAAGCCAACGAGTTTATCGGCATATCTATTAAAGACCTCGCTAACTTCCATTTATTACCTGTTATTAAACAACAAGATAAAATGGTAGTGTTACATACAGTATCATTTGCAGGCAAACGACAGTTTAATGCACACCGACTACTGCGCGCTATTGATACAAATAATCTGCTAAGCAAATTACCTCTAGAACAACAAGCCCGCGGAACTGAAATTATATTGCCTAAACACGAATTATATGCCGCCTATGCAAGCTATCCTGATATAATAGCCAATACCGAAAATATACTAAACGATTGCAGCATTGATTTTGAATATGGTAAACTCGCCAATAAAAATTTAAAACATTTTAAAGCAACTGTGCAAGATGATGTAGAATTGCTGCGCAGCCAGTGTATCGCCGGTATACCATACCGTTACCCCACACCAACTAAGGAAATAATGGACCGCATTGAAAAAGAATTAGAGGTAATTACGCAATTAAATTTCTCTTCCTATTTTCTGATCAATTGGGACATTATCAAATACGCTCAACGCAAAAATTATTATTATGTGGGGCGCGGCAGCGGTTCCAATAGCATAGTAGCCTACTTGTTACAAATTACTGATGTTGATCCTATAGAACTCGATTTGTATTTTGAACGTTTTATTAATATACACCGTAACAATGCGCCCGACTTTGATATGGATTTTTCGTGGACGGATAGAGATGATATTACCCGTTATATTTTTAAAAAACATGGCACCCATCGCACTGCTTTATTGGGTGCCTATAATACCTTTCAACACGATGCTGTAATACGCGAATTAGGCAAAGTATTTGGTTTACCACCGGGTGAAATAGACCGCCTACAAAAAGTGAGTAAAATGAGTGAAGTGGATGAAATTGGAAGATTGGTATTGAACTACAGTCAACTTATCAAAGGATTCCCTAGTCACTTAAGCGTACATTCCAGCGGCATCATAATTTCCGATGCACCTATACATGCTTATTCGGCAACGAGTATGCCACCCAAGGGATACCCTACTACCCAATTTAGCATGTTAGAAGCAGAAGATATTGGCTTGTATAAATTCGATATTCTGAGTCAAAGGGGACTGGGTAAAATTAAAGACACACTGAGTATTGTTAAAGAAAATAAAGGTGTTACTATTGATGTTCATCAGGTATCTCAATTTAAGCAGGATGAAAATATAAAAGCTTTGTTGCGCGTTGGCAATACCATTGGTTGTTTCTATGTTGAATCGCCTGCTATGCGTATGCTATTAGCAAAACTACAAGCAGATAATTATTTGTGCCTTATAGCCGCCAGTTCAATTATTAGACCAGGGGTGTCTAAAAGCGGTATGATGCGCGAATACATTATACGCTACCGCAATCAAGATTTGAGAGAAAAGGCAAGGAAACAATTGCCAGAATTGTACCATATTCTTGAAGAAACTTATGGCGTAATGGTATACCAAGAAGATGTTATAAAGATAGCCCATTTATTTGCAGGACTTACTTTGGCCGAGGCTGATTACCTGAGACGCGGTATGTCGTGGAAATTTAAACAGCGCAATGAATTTGACAAGGTAAAAGATAATTTTTTTAGCAACTGCAAACAAAAAGGATATGACGATAGATTGGTATTAGATATTTGGACCCAAATAGAAAGTTTTGCCAACTTTGCTTTTTCTAAAGGCCACTCGGCCAGCTATGCGGTAGAGAGTTATCAAGCCTTGTATCTTAAAGCCTATTATCCATTGGAGTATATAGTAGCGACACTTAACAATGGTGGCGGTTTTTACCCTAAAGAATTATACATACACGAGGCCCGAATGCATGGCGCTATCATAGAACCTCCTTGTGTTAACAATAGTACTGGCTACTGCACGATTAAGGGTGCAACTATATATCTAGGATTAGATATGATACGCGAATTGGAACAAAATACCATTGAACATATTATTACTGAACGCACACAGAATGGCTTGTATAAGGATATGCATGATTTTGTAAAACGGGTACCTGTAAGTATAGAACAAATGCGAGTGCTGATACGTGCAGGCACTTTTACATTTACCAATTGTAATAAAAAAGAACTGCTATGGGAGATACACGCCCTATTACAATCTACCGTAAAAAAAACACAAGGTCAAGAACTATTTGAAAGAACAAAAAAAACATGGCAACTACCTACATTAATTAATACCGATATCGACGAGGCTTTCGATCAGATAGCGCTTTTTGGCTTTCCACTTTGCTCACCTTTTAGTTTATTAAAAGAGGAGATTACATCTCCACTTACAGCCTCCGATTTAAAACAATATACTAATAAGACAGTAAGCATTGTTGGGTATTTTATTAACAGAAAAAAGACTTGGACGGCTGATGGCGAAACCATGTATTTTGGTACCTTTACAGATACACAAGGTCATTGGATAGATACAGTGCATTTTCCACCAAGTGCGGCCCAATATCCGTTTACTGGCCCTGGATGTTATATACTTAAAGGCAAGGTGATGGAAGAATATGATTTCATTAATTTGGAAGTTACTTATATGAAACGACTGGATACCGTTGATAGTGATTAATTGGCATTTAAACGGATAAACCCTTGTACATCAAAAATGGTCTAATAGATTTGCTGACTGTTTAGTCAGTAATACATTATTTATGTTCATTTTATTCATAATATTATTTGCAATCCCTTTTGTGATACTCGTCTTTTTACAACAACCTAAATTTGGAAAGATACCATCTGGTAAGCGATTGGAAACGATAAAAAAATCGGTCAACTATAGGGATGGCGCTTTTCAAAATAAATCTCATACTCCTACCATTACTGAAGGTTATAGCTATTGGGCGGTGACTAAAGAATTTTTATTTGATAAAAAGATAAGGGTAAGACCAACTGAAAGTATTCCTTCCGTCAAAACCGACTTATTAAGTTTAAATATGAACGAAGATTTGCTAGTATGGTTTGGGCATTCTTCTTATTTTATGCAAGTAGATGGAAAAAAAATATTAGTAGATCCTGTTTTTAGTGGTTCGGCCTCTCCTATTCCCTCGGGCACTAAGGCATTTGATGGAACAGATATTTACACAGCAGAAGACCTACCTGAAATTGATTATCTATTTATTTCGCACGACCACTGGGACCATCTAGATTACAAGACAATAAAGCAGATAAAGAACAAAGTAAAAACTGTTATCTGCGGTCTTGGAGTAGGTGCACATATGGAATACTGGGGATATAGTAAGGCTGCCATTATTGAAAAAGACTGGGATGAATCTTTTTCTTTAAATGATCATTTTACAGTTCATACTGTAACTGCAAGGCATTTTTCGGGCAGGGGATTGCAAAGAAACAAATCATTATGGATGGCCTATGTCTTACAAACGCCTACAATGCAAATTTATATTGGAGGAGATAGCGGTTTTGATACGCACTTTGATCAAGTTGGCGAAAAGTTTGGTGCTTTTGATTTAGTAATTCTTGAAAATGGGCAATATGATAAAAAATGGCGCTACATACACACATTGCCCGATGAGCTATTAGGCATAGCAAAAAGCCTTAAGGCTAAAAAATTGCTGCCAGTACATTCGAGTAAGTTCTTATTGAGTAATCATCCTTGGGACGAGCCTTTAGAACTGATTACTAAAAACAGTGAAGGAAAAGAAGTGAAGGTATTAACGCCAATGATTGGTGAGCTAGTGCAATTAAAAAATAATGAACAAACATTTACCAAATGGTGGCAAACCATTCAATAAAATTAAAATGCATGGACAAAAGAAAACGTATACTCGAATCCGCATTGAAACTTTTTGTTGAATTTGGTTTTCATGCAACGCCAACCAGCAAAATTGCAAAGGAGGCTGGTATTGCCAATGGCACTTTGTTTTATTTTTTTCCGACTAAGGATGATTTGGTAATAGCGCTATACCTTGATATTAAAAGCCAAATGATGGCGAATGCAGCCTTAGAGATTGAAAATAAAACAACCTTAAAGGAGGTTCTGAAGGATTATTATTCGGCTTCATTGAATTGGGCGATAAAACACAAAACCAAGTTTCGTTTTATTGAACAATTTACCAACTCTCCTTATTTGAACAAAATAGCTGAGGAGGAAATACAGGCACATATACAACCTATCTATAAGTTATTGAAACAGGGAATTAAAAACAGGGTGATACAAAAATTAGACATCGATATGATATTTGCAATGTTAAGTGGCCATACTTTTAGTATTAACCAATACATCATTACCAAGGATTTTTCCAAAAACAAACAGGCCAAGGTGATTGATGATACTTTTGAATTGCTTTGGAAGATGTTGACCTAAGTATGATTGGATAAATAATTGTCCAAAAGCTCACACTACGCTTAAAGATTACTTACAATAGCCAAAGAAAAACCTATTTTGAAAAAGAATATTTAATAAAATAAAAGTGCGCTCTTGTTAAACAGGTCAGTTAGCAATTGATAGTATCGCCAATATTTCATTGATGACTGCAGTTCTGAATGCAGATATTACTTTCGGTGGTGGTTATGCCACCACAGAAAAATGAATCTGTTGGAGCAAAAATCCTAACTCTACCATTTCAGATACAAAAGCAATGGCCGGCATTGGCTATAGAGAATCTGTTGGCGTATGTCTTGATTTTATTATTTTTGGGATGTAGAATTGGGCATCGGTCGTCCATATTCAACAACAGCCTATCTAAACTACAATGGCACCAATTATTATGCAAACTGGTTTAAAAAAGATTAGCGACACGTCTTCAGTGTTCGTTGCGTTAAATAAAACTTCTGTTTATTCGGAAACACCATACCAACGGAATTCTGCTACTTAAATTCATTTTCCTCATAGCCTCTATATTTGCATTGATATATCTCACTCAAATAAATGCCCACCATAAAAGTAACCACTGAAATTGAATCTACAATTGAAATTTGTTTTGACCTAAGTACCAGTATTGACTTGCATACTATTTCCACTAAGGGAACTCGAGAGCAAGCTGTTGGGGGCACTACAAAAGGCTTAATAAGATTGAACGAAACTGTAACTTGGCAGGCCACACATTTTGGAATTAAACAACAATTAACCTCGAAAATTACCGACTTCAATAGGCCTTATTATTTCAGAGATGAACAAGTAGAAGGTGCTTTCAAATTGATGTATCACGAACACCTATTTGAACAAGTAGGTGAGAAAGTGATCATGAAAGATGTATTTTATTTTGAATCTCCCTTTGGATGGATTGGAAGCATTTTTAACTGGCTTATTTTAACTGGTTATATGAAGAGATTTTTGATGGCTAGAAATGCGGTTATAAAGAAATATGCTGAAACGGATAAATGGCAACTCATATTAAATGAAAGGAACTGAAGATAAAAATTGCGACTTGTGTAACAACTTTAGGCAATTACATTACATTCTAAAAATATGAATATATACCAATCGTTATTGGTTTGGGTTCCCACAACTTTAACGCTGAAATTCAGTGCTTTATTTTCATCAAAATTACGCTCCCAATAATTTAAATTATTGATATACTGATACATGAAAGTGTCGAAAAAAATGTTGACTTGTATTAAATTAAAATACTATAACTTGCCTAATCAATTAACCTTTTGATTATGAAAAAAAATCTATTTCTAATAGCATTGTTTGCCACAATTATAAAAATGGCTGCTCAAAATGGAACGCTAGATACCTATTTTAACACCACAGGAAAATTAAGCTCAACAGATGAAACTGCCAACGGAATAACGACTGATAAAAAAAACAATGTGCTAGTGATTGGGCACGACAGACAGAGCAGTACGCATAATATTTTTGTGAAAAGATATTTACCCAATGGAAATTTAGACAATAGCTTTGGTACCAATGGGCGCCTAAACATTGATTTGAACAACGATTATGATTATGGCAGATGCATTAAAGCTTTAGACAATGGCAAATATTTAATTAGTGGTCAAAACTCCGTTGGCCCCTACTTTAGACCAATGGTAGCAAGCATTACGAGCGATGGTAAAATGGATGCCAGTTTTGGTACGAATGGAATATGCATATTAAGTACTTTACAGGCAAATAGTGATGCATGGGCATTTGAGGTTTCGCCAAGTGGCTCCATATATGTTGCTGGCTATAGTACCATTAATTCAATAACAAAAAGTGTTATATGGAAAGTTAAAGAAAAAGGAATTCTGGATACAAACTTTGGTACTAATGGCGAAACAATTATAAGTGCAAATTCGAACGCTGAAAGATTATTTGGCATAGATATTAATAACAATAAGATTGTTGCTATTGGATCAAGTTATAATGGCTCTTATACCGAAGCTACTTTGGTAATGCTGGATACAAATGGCAATATGAATACAAACTTTAATTCTACTGGTTATTTAAAATACAGTTACAACACAAGTGAGACAAGATTATATGAAGTTAGCATTACTGGCAAAGAAGTGGTATGTACTGGTAATTATACAAATGCAGGCGATGCCAATGCAATCGTTTGTTCTTTTTTATTAAATGGCACTTTAAATTCCGCTTTTGGCAATTCGGGTGTATGGATAGATAATGTAAGTAGCATTTCATCCTTCGGCACTATTGCAAAAGACTGCAAGGATAATTTTTTTGTAGGCGGTTATGCCTATCAAAATAGCAATGTACAATTTAGAGTAGGTAAAATAACTAAAAAAGGGTTTTTGGATTCAAACTTTGCAAGCAATGGTTATTTTTCGAGTAGAATTAATAGTCAGTACGACGAGGTGATAGAAGCCATGGCCTTGAGCAGCGATTCAGCCATTGTAGTTTGTGGTAGAACAAATTCTGGTGCATCTATCACTACTTCCGGAATTATGAAGTTAAAAGTAAATGGCTGCAGTAATATCAGTGGGCTTACTAAAACAATGGCTTTAAAGTCTGCTTATACTATTTTTCCGAATCCATTAAAATCCGGAATGCCAATATACTTCAAATCCAACAACGATAATATTCAATTGAATGAATTAACATTTGAAATCATTAGCTATGATGGTAAAGTATTGTTTTCTGCCCCACAATTAAATGATCAAAACGCTATTTTACCTGAAGGTGCTTATCTCGCTAAGGGTATTTATCAGTTAATTATTAGATCAGCTTCTTCGGTTCAAATACAATCCTTTCTGGTGGAATAAATCATTCAACTCTTTCTTTTTTAATGATTGTGAAATTTCTTGTATGCTGCACATTAATTTTAGGCATATCAAGTTATGCGCAAACCAGCATACCAGCTGGTCATGTTAATGGCAAATGGACTGTTGCTGGTTCTCCCTATAAAATTTATGGAAATATTGACATTCCAAATGACGATTCTTTAGTTATTGAACCAGGTGTTACGGTAAGTTTTCAGGGCATGTACCATTTTATGGTCTTCGGTAAAATAACAGCCATAGGCACTGTAAAAGATTCCATTATTTTTACTTCTTTAAATGCGATTAAAGGTTGGCGCGGCATACGATTTGACAATACAAAAAACACCAATGATACTTCCAGATTTTATTGTTGCAAAATACAATTTGGAAGGGCCACAAGCGATACGAGTATGAAAGATCAAAATGGGGGTGGTTTGTTCATCAATAATTTTTCTAAGGTAGTATTCTCTCATTCAAGAGTGGTAAACTGCAGTTCCGTTGGGTCAGGAGCGGGAATCTATATCTACGGTGCAAGCCCTATAATTACTTACAGTTCCATCACCTATAATTCTTTGCTCGATTTTGGCCAAGGTGGGGCCGGCATTTTTATTAAAAATGGCAATCCTAGTATTACCTATTCCTATATTGCTAATAATAATGCCAATGCATCTGGCAATAATCGGGGTGGTGGCATATACATGGATTCTTGTTATGCATTATTAGCAAACAATATTATTTCCAAAAATTTAAATGCAACCATAGGAGGTGGCATATATACAATGAATGGCAGTCCAACAATCCTAAAAAATAGTATTAAACCTCTTGCATAAGTTACTATACAATCCACAAGGCGGTATTAATAAGTAAACTGGCCGTTTTCAGGTTGTTTGTTTTTATGTATTTAAATTGCATTATGCTTTGGGAAAATGTAAAACACCTACCTAATCTATCCTTCAG
>JANXMZ010000038.1 GCA_025354385.1 Bacteroidota bacterium | reverse complement strand
TTTAAAAGGCATCAATGCTACCTTCGTGGTACGGGTGATTTCTGTTCGTTCCTCACAGAACTTCCCTTGAGGTACCAAAAAAAACTACATCTCAAAAAACCGGCCGGTTCATGCGACGTCCCTCAAACATAGAACTTTGTTGTAATGTCAAATATGTTATTCTTAAAATAAATAATATTTAGCCATTGATGAAGTAGTTGGATTCTTCCAATAAATTTGCCAAAGAAACAATGTAATTTACGAAATACTTGCATATTGAATGATCATGTTTACCAGTATAAAAAATATAATGATTTGAAAATTTGGTTATTACAAAGTTAGTAAGGATTGACTATTTAGATTGTATCAAAATCAGTTTCAAAACTGATTTTGATCAGCTATAGAAACTCTTCATAGTCCTAATTTTGTTGCGTTATGAATAGAATTGTCCTTTTTGTGTCATAATTCGCCACCTTGCACAATAGAACTGTCTAAACAGTATTATCATTAAACTAGTTCGCATGAAGACCACCTTTTTTACATTGTTACTTTGTCTCTTTTCTTTTGTTAGTTTATCTGCACAAGACCTTATGGTTTATGGAGGATTGAACAGTAATAAATTTTGCGATTACCAAAAAAACAATAACCATTTCAGCACCCTATACGCAAGTCTTTCAGGATTCAATATGGGAGTTGGCTTAGACAAGGTGAAGATTGCGCATCATTCTTTCCTTTTTACTTTGAGAATGAGTAATTACAAAGGTGTTATATATACCATCAATAGAACCCCAGACCAAGTTACTACTACTGGCATAGAAATTAATAAAAATGTGATAGGCCTTGGCGTGTATCCATTTAATTTTAAAATTTTAGACAATAAACTTCATTTGAGTTTAGGTGCGGAGTGCAATGCGCGATTAAGTGTCAGCACTAAGGGTTATCAATCTACCACTTTCAACAGCGACTTGAAGGACCGCTATACCGCCATTGACAATACTTGGAGAAAATATGTGAATCCTATTGGTGTTGGCTTAAGTGGAAGGTTGGCTTATCAGCTAAAATTAAAAAATAACTTATACCTAATGCCTCAATACACCCTTTATTTTGGATTAACCAATGAGCTAAAACATCAAATTAGTACAACCCAATCGGTAAGGCATTTGTTGGAAATTGGTTTGGTGAAAAAATTGAATTTTAATTAGTCATACCTTAAGAAATTTTTAAGTGCATTTTGTATCACTTCTTAGCAAGTGTATTTTATTTCATACGGATTGAATCACTGTTTGTAAGATTATAGAGGTGCTATGTTTACACAGTGTAAATTTGTTTTATGAAATTATTCTTTGCAAAGTTCCTTTCAGCAAAAAGGCTTGCCGTTTTATTTGTAATTGCCATTTGTTCGCAAAGGGCATTTGCCATTTTAACACCCGTAGTAGATTCTATTCCATTAAAAGATGGAAAAAAAATGGCCATAGATATTTACAAGCCAGCTACCATGAGCAGTGGTCCGGTATTATTGGTGCAAACACCGTATAACAGACAGTTGTACCGCTTTGGTTTGCCTTTGGGCATTGGCAATAATATTAATGCCAGCAATTACATTATTGTGGTGGCCGATTGGCGTGGATACTACGGTTCTAAAAAGGCAGCTTATTTAGGCAGTCCTACAATTGGAGATGATGGTTATTCGGCAGTGGAATGGGTAGCTGCACAAAGTTGGAGCAATGGCAAAGTGGGTACATGGGGACCTTCTGCTTTGGGTAGAGTGCAGTTTCAAACAGCGCAAAAAAATCCACCGCATTTGGTTTGTATATGCCCTTTGGTTGCAGCACCTCAATACGATTATGTAGAATATTTTCCCAATGGAGATTTGAGAACAGAGTATGTTCAACAATTAGATGTATTGGGTTTTGGTTTGTCTAAAACCTTGATGGCCCATCCTTATTTTGACAATACGTGGACCTTTGTAGAGGCGGCCAACAATTATCCAGATAGCATAAGAGTGCCTTGCTTTATGATAGGCGGCTGGTACGATCATACGGTTGAATTCATGTTGCCTTTTTTCAATGCTATCAGAAATAATGCAGTAATAGGAATGCGCGATCAGCACCGTTTGCTCATGGGGCCATGGGTGCATGGTGGACATGGCACAGCACAAGTTGGCACCAACGTGCAAGGAGAGCTTACGTATCCTAATTCCGCAGCGGTAAATGATACCATGGCCCTGCAATATTTTGATTATCATTTAAGAGGCATTGCCAATGGCTGGAACAATACGCCCTTTGTAAAATATTATCAAATGGGCGAAAATGTTTGGATGAACAGTGCCACTTGGCCACCAGCGAGTGTGAGCGATGTTAATTTTTATTTACACAAGAACGGCTTGATAGACAATACCCCTCCTACTAATTCTAACGATAGTTTGTCTTATAATTACGATCCCAACAATCCCTCGCCAACTATTGGTGGAAGCACTTTGAGAAACGATTTGGTGCAGGGCCCTTACGACCAAGTAAGCAAAGTGGAAAGCAGAAATGATATTTTAATTTTTACCTCTGCGGCTTTAACAAAGGATGTCGTATTAAAAGGCAGTGTAACGGTGCATTTAAAAATTTCTTCGGATAAGTTAGATACCGATTTTGATGTTCGCTTAACAGATGTATATCCCGATGGTCGTTCAATGTTATTAAAAGATGGGGCTGCACGTATGCGTTTTAGAAATGGTAATACCTTAGCATTAACAGCCATGATGACACCTGGCAAAGTATATGATTGCGAAATTATATTGCCAGCTACTTGCATTACTTTTTTGGCAGGGCATAAAATTCGCCTGGACATTAGTTCTTCCAATTATCCCCGCTTTAATCGCAATATGAATACTGGAGGAAATATGTATCCAGGCAATAGTTTAGACTCATTAATTAATCCTGTAATAGCGCACAATACAATTTATTGCAACAGTGTGAATATTTCTACCATAACCCTTCCATTATTGGGTTATAGCAATGGTATTGCCAATGTGTTAGATGTAAATGCTATCGAAATTTATCCGAATCCAGCCCAAAATCAATTGAACATTCAGTTGCCATTCAATGCAAAGGTAGAAGGGGTATTGGAAATTTACAACGCACTTGGACAAATGGTATTGAGCAAAAAAATAAACAATGCATTTACTCAAATGGATATTACTAATTTACCTGTTGGTGTATATGAGTTGCAATGGAAAGCGGATGGGGTATTGCTGAGTAAAAAGTTTGTAATGGAAGGTTTGTAATTGGTAATTGCCAATTAATTGTAACCTACACAATGCCAATTTAAAATGTCAGTATTATGAATGCTCAATTAGGACATCAACCTAAGTAATGTTTAATTTAACATTAAATTTCAAGCCTAACGAGTTGCAAATAGAAAGTCAAAATTTTTAGGAAAAGCCAAACTTAATTTTTTTTAGGTATAATTGTAAAAAGTTAAAAATAATGATAGGCATATTATTTCTATATTATATTGGCAAGGCATTTTCCGAATTGGCGCACGAATTTAACAAGGGGCGCTGGTTGTTTGCCATATTGGGCATTGTGGTTTTTTATGCTGCACAAATTTTGGGTGGTGTTGTCATTGCGGTTGTAGCGGCCTATTTTGGGTATGATGTCAATGAAATGAATCAGTTGTTACTTAATTTAATTGGTATACCCATTGGTGGTTTGGCCTGTTGGGGTTTTTACAAATTGTTGCAAAAACGTTGGTCTGGCGAGAATTTGCGCAATGAAAAAGCCAGTCATGTGGCAGAAATTATTGATGATAATTTGATTGAATAATAGAGATATTTATCGTAAATACTTATTTGCAACGTTTATAATCTCACAAGGAAGAAAAAGTTAACCGTCCTTTTGCACTATTGACCATTGGAATTGCAAAATAATATAGCATTAACTCCGCTAAGAAGTCTGCACCTCATGTTTTTATTGCTAATGTTAGACAAATACACTCGTCTCATGCGACTGCCCAAGGACACAAAAAGTAGAGCTATTTCCACCACCATTTTTTCAAATACTTTATCAATTTAAAAAAAATGATAAAGAGAATGGCGATGAGCATTCGCAAGGGGCGAAGCATTAATAAAACACGGTGTTTAAAGGGTTTGTTCATATTACAAGTTTTGAGATTGCAAAGATGAACCACCCCTTTAGCAGGAGCTAAATTATAAACGTTTATAGTCGTTTATAAATGTTTAATATAAAAAATACCAAGCACTAATGGCTAGTCCCAACAGATTTAAATTCCTTCAGTACCCTGTAAATCGTGGCTGGACTGATGTCTAATATTTTTGAGACCATTTGAATATCATCGTTGTGCTTTTTCAAAAGCAATGAAATAATTTCGTAATTATACTGTCGCATGGTTTTTTCTTCGGTGGCTACTTGGGTGAGGGTATCGGCATGCTGAAAAACAATATTTTCCGCTTCAATCTCCACGCCATCTGCCAAAACAATCGCAACTTCTATTACGGATTTTAACTCGCGCACATTGCCCGGAAAAGGATAGGTTAATAGTTTCTTACAAGCATCTTCCTTTAAGGTTTTAAGAGGCATTTTATTCGCCTTGCAAAATTCTTCAATACATTTGGATGCAATAAACAAAACATCTTTTTCTCTTTCTCTTAAGGGTGGTAAATGAATATTTAAACCCATGATGCGAAAGAATAAATCTTCGCGAAATAACTTTTGCTCTACTAGCTTTTTTAAATTCTGATGCGTGGCAATAATTAATTTACAATCTATTTTAAGGGGTGTGCTGCTGCCCAATGGTGTTACTTCGCGCTCTTGCAAAACCCTAAGTAATTTCGATTGCATCGATAAGTCCATCTCTGCAATTTCATCTAAAAAAATAGTGCCACCATTGGCCTCTGCAAATTTCCCTTTTCTTTTTTCATTGGCGCCTGTAAAGGCCCCTTTTTCGTAGCCAAACAATTCGCTCTCTAATAGTTCGCGAGGTATAGCGGCCATGTTAACAGCTACAAAAGGATTATTTTTGCGATCGGAATTGTAGTGAATGGCTTTTGCTACAAGTTCTTTACCAGTTCCTGTATCGCCGGTTATAGAAACATTGATATTGGAGGAGCAAGCTTTTTGGAGCACCGAGAATACATTTTTCATGGCCTCGCTTTGACCAATAATGGAGTTATGAAAATTAAATTTTTGCTCTACCTCTTCCTGCAGGGTTTCTATGCGTTTCTCTAAATGACTTCTGCGCAATAAATTATTAATATTGTTTAAAAGTCGGCTATTTAAATCGGTGTTTTTAATCAGGTAATCGTAGGCGCCTTGTTTTAATAATTCTACGGCCACTTCAATGTCATTCTGCTCGGAAATAATAATAACTTCCAAATGCGGGTTAAATACTTTGATTTGATGCAATAAATCGGAGCCATTCATATCAGGCAGGCTGTAATCCAAAGTAATAACATCTGGCTTTTCATGCAGGGCTTTGATTAAATCGTTGCCATTAAAAAAACTCTTAACTTCTATATCCGGATTTTGCTTTAAACAATGCACCAACATTTTGTTGAACCATTCATTGTCTTCTACCACAAATACTTTATAATTCTTCGAAACTATCATCTAATTACAATAATATAAAACTAAGTTGAAATACCCTATACTTTTTGAATGTAATCCTCTAGAAGTTCTGTGAGGGTGTTAAATTTGTCTTTGAACCGGAAAAATTGATGTTGTATAATTTCCATATTTTTATCCCCTTTAATTTCCGAATTGTTTTCTATATTTTTAATCATTTCATAAAGTTCTGTCGCGAAAATAAATTTAAGTGGAGAGGCAATGCGATGTGCCGTAATATTAATGGTTTCCCAATCTTTTTTTACGATACCATTTTCAATTTCTATCATCCCTTTTTTGGTAGATTCAATTAAGGTATTTAGCATATCGTTAACAAAGCTGTGGTCGCCACCAGATTGTTTGTGCAATTCTGAAAGGTCGAAATAGGAAGAGGGGCTTTCGTATGGGGCGACATTAATACTTCCTTCTTGAATGCTTTCTGGTTCTTTCATCATGACCTTAAAAAGCGTGCTCAATAAATCAGTTTCTTTGAATGGTTTTTCGAGAAATGAACTGACCCCCAAATCGTTTAAGAATACAAAGTTTTCTGTGGTTATGGCTGCAGAGAGCGCAATAATGGGAACATTTTTAATTTTTGGGTTAGATGATTTAATGATTTTTTCACTCGCCTCTAATCCATTCATGTCGGGCATTTTTAAATCCATTAGAATGCAATCAAACTGGTCTTTTTCCAATAAGGCCAGCACTTCTTCACCATTTTCTGCTTCGAAAGTGATGGCTTGGTGTTTAAGTAAAATATTGTGTAATAAAACCCTGTTAAATGGTTCGTCATCGGCCACCAGTATTTTCTTCTTGTGCAAGAAATCAGGTTGGTTGAGGTAAGAATTTTTACCAGATAAATCTACTGCGCTTCCCCCTTTGTAGGGTAATTTAATGCGCACAGTAGTGCCTTTCTTAAGCACACTGTCTACTTTAATTTGACCGTGGTGCAACTCCACCAGCATTTTTGTAATGTTTAATCCCAAACCAGAACTTCCCGCTTTATTAAATGCAGAATTATCTGCCATGTGGTACTCCTTAAAAATATTGCTGAGTTCGTCACCTGGTATGCCAATACCACTGTCTTTTACAAATATTTCTACAAGGTAAGTATTATTGCCTTCGGCCTTCACCTGCAAGCGAATATCAATGGTGCCCTCGTGGGTATATTTAATGGCATTGCCAATAATGTTTAATAAAATTTGTTTTAATCTGTAAGTATCACCAATCAGTACCGAAGGCATCTTCTCATCTATGGAGCATGACATTATTAAGTGTTTTTCGGCCAATAATGGTTGGAGTAAATCGATGGTTTGGTGAACCACATTTTTGATTTCAAACCCTTCTTCATCAAGTGTTATTTTTCCAGCATTTAGTTTAGAGAAATCTAAAATATCATTGATGATATTGAGAACATGGGTGATGGATTTTTGTATGATTTCTATCTGTCTTTTCTGAATAACGGAGAGGTTGGAGGAATGTAATTGATCTACAAAGCCAGAAATGGCATTCATGGGTGTGCGTATTTCATGGCTCATATTGGCCATGAATTGTTCTTTTAGCAAAGTCATTTCTTCGGCTACTTCCTTAGATTCGGCTAAATTTTTACGCACTTCAGAAAGACGTTTGATGTATCTGAAATAAACAATGGCGGCTAAAATTAATAGGAGGGTGGTGGTTATTCCCAATAATAGAATGGATTGATTGGCTTCTTTAATTGTTTTTTCGGAGGTAATTCGCTCTTGGTCTAGGCGATCTGTTTCAACGGTCTCCATGATGCGACAGATGTCCATGAAATAATCGTTGAGTTCTTTGTCAATTTCAAGGTAGGGGTTTACACCAATGGATTGGCGAACATCAAACAGGTCTTGTTTTTCAATGATAATTTCTCCGTCGGAACCCAATTTACTGCCATGACTTAATTGATGTTTTTCAATTGAATCCATGGTCAGTTTTTTGCGTTTCAAACCTATGCGATCTGCAAAACTTTGTTTCTTAATTTTTCTGGTATCCTTTTTTTTCTTCGGTAATAAAATAGGTTCACCGTTGGAAGGAATTCGCTCTAAATAATCATTGATAGATTTTTCTATAGACTGGTTTTGCTCATAAAGAATAATGTATTCAAGATTTTCAATTTTATTATTGATGGTGTTTTTCAAGGAATCCAACATGGCCGCTTCATAGGCAGTAATTTTTTTCGATTTGCCTAATTGGGTAATGGTTTTTTTTGTTCTGGCAGCCAATGTATCGGATTGGTTGAGGTAAAACATTTTGTTGGTGATGAGGTACATCTCCATCATGTTGTCCATTTTAATAAAATCTAAACGAATGTTTTTTACCGAGCTAAGTTCAATGTCTTCATTGATACGATTATTTAAATTTTGAAGTGAATCTGAAATTTTATTGTGAGAGAAAAGGCCAAGGTTGAGAATGGCAATAAGAGATAAGGCCAGTAAGACATATACGCCAATGCCCCAAATAATATTTCCTTTCAATTTACTCAGCATGTCATAATATTTATCAAATGTAAATTAAAAAAATATAAAATAACAAAGGAGGTTCAAAAGAACCTCCTTTTGTTGGTGTTTTATAGGCAGGCGTTACAGAGCCTGAAATATTTTTGGTCTACTTTTAAATTATATTTTAATTGATGTAGCGTTACAAATTTTATGCATACTGCTTCAATTTATTCGTGGTAATTAGATTACATGAATAATGCCATCTTAAAAAAATTTTAACAGAATATTCGAAATCCATTGGAGTAACAGTGTTCCCCAAAAATTATAATTTGGCTGATGCTTTTTTTGACTAACTGTAATTTCTCAATTTGAGAAATTAATTATGGATTTGAAAAATAAAATGGATTAGAAAATTTCAAATGATACTTTAAATTTAAAGTGAACAATTAATTTGGATGATCAATAAATAACTCCAAGCAATAAGTAAACGGGGAGCCACAACACAAGAACTCCCCGAACTTATTACTCAGCTGCTAAACTACTCAGCAGGCTTGCCACCTATCAACAATAAATCAGCCACCACAATTTCGGTATTGGATCTTTTGTTACCATCTTTATCGGTATACTGTCTGGTAACGAGTTTGCCTTCTATCGCCACTTCTTTTCCTTTGGTTAAATACTTACCCGCTATCTCTGCAACCTTGCCCCAGGCAATTAGATTGTGCCATTGTGTTTCTTCCACACGCTCCCCCTTGTCATTTTTGTATGATTCTGAGGTGGCGATAGAAAAACGCGCCATGGCGCTTCCGTTGGCTAATTGTTTGGTTTCTGGCTGCGCACCAAGGCGGCCGATAAGCATAACACGATTTCTTAATGAGTTCATAAACATATTTTTTTTTAAATGATGGAGCAAAGATGTGGTGACTTAAAAATCAAAGGAAATTTTAATCGCTTATTGTCGTTTTTAAATGTTTAATACCGGCTATATTGTTTAAAACAGAGCTTTTTTGTGCTTCCAATTATTTTTATTGAAAATACCCTCTCTTGTATTTGTATCCCATAAAATACAGTTTAACCTTGATTGTAATCATTTTTTTAGTTCGATGCTGCCAAAACCAAGATGGTCCAAAATTTAGGTTTAGAAGTAAAGCCAATAGGGCTGTCCATGTCTAATATTTATATAAAGCTTTTGAAGATGTTGTAAATAGATCTGATTATTATACAACAGTCCTAGTTAATTAATTGGTTGAATTGAAAAGGGATAAGAATTATGAAATCAAGTACCGATCTTATATTGTTGGCAATTATTCCGAAACCGATTTTGAGGTTTTAATGATGATAAAAGGGTCATCAATTATGCCCCTTCCAATAGTGCAAGTCTATGGAAATATTTACGTTTAAAGGAAACTGAAGCCTAGGTAATTCAGAACATTAATGGCAAAGATGTTGAACGACATCCTAAAGATAAGATTTTATAAATCCCAAACAGCTGTTCTCTTTTCGCGAGCATACTTGCGCATATTCATCCAAAAGGCCAATACCATATAAATAATAATTGGCGAGCCTAAGGTTAGAAAAGAGGTGTAGAGAAAAAACAAACGAATGCGTTTGGTACTGAGCCCCATTTTTTCACCCAATTTGGAGCAAACCCCAAAAGCTTGTGTTTCGATGATGTTTTTAAACAGTGGCATTATGCAAATTTAAAACAATTTTTGGATGAATGAAACAAGTATTCGTAAATTCTAATTAAAAAGGTACAATTGATACCTAATTTCTCTATCTGATTTCAATCAAATTATTATAATCAAAAGATGATTTTGATTAGTTTTTGAATATTAAAAGATAAAAAGGTCTTAATATATCTAATAAATATTATTTTTGCTCCATATTTCAATAGTATGAAAATAGAACAAATTTATACTGGCTGCTTGGCACATGCTGCCTATTATTTAGAGAGCAATGGGGAAGCAGCCATATTCGACCCTTTGCGCGATGTTCAACCTTATATTGAAAAAGCAATAGCTAACCATGCTAGTATAAAGTATGTTTTTGAAACACATTTTCATGCCGACTTTGTTAGCGGTCATTTAGACTTGGCAAAAAAAACTGGGGCTGAAATTGTTTATGGACCTACTGCAAAACCAGCATTTGAGGCTGTAACGGCAGAAGATGGGCAAATGTTTCGTGTTGGAAATTGCATGGTAAAGGCGATACATACACCTGGTCATACTTTGGAAAGTACTACTTATTTAATACTAGACGAAAGTGGCAAAGAGCATGGTATTATTAGCGGAGATACTTTATTTATTGGAGATGTTGGTCGACCAGATTTAGCTCAACACGTTATTGCAGATTTAACGGGAGATAAATTAGCAGGCATGCTTTATGATTCATTGCGCAATAAGATTATGCCTTTATCGGATGATTTAATCGTATATCCCAACCATGGGGCTGGTAGTGCTTGTGGTAAGAATATGAGCAAGGAAACCACAGATACCTTAGGTCACCAAAAGCAGGTTAATTATGCCTTGAATCCTGTCCTTAGTAAAGAAGATTTTAAGAAAGAATTATTATCAGGTTTAACCACACCTCCAGGTTATTTTCCAAGCAACGTATTATTAAATATTAAAGGTTATGAAAGTTTTGATATTGTAAAAGACAAAGCCTTGCATGCTTTCGAAGTTCAAGAATTTGAAGCAATTGTTAACGAGACAGAAGCTTTGGTTTTGGATACTAGAAATGCTGAAGATTTTTCAAAAGGTTTTATTCCCAATAGTATTAATTTCGGTTTAGAAGGCAGCTTTGCCCAGTGGGTAGGCGAAATGGTAAGTGATATACAACAGAAAATTTTATTGGTGACAGATGAAGGCAAGGAAGAGGAGACAATTACACGTCTGGCGCGCATTGGTTACAATGGTGTTTTGGGTTATTTGAAGGGTGGAATCTCTGCTTGGATGATAGCGGCCAAACCGATGGAAAGTATTAGAAGAAACAATGCGGATAATCTTGCATTACAATATAACCAAAAGCCATTGATATTTGATGTGCGAAAGCAAAGTGAATATAATGCAGAACACATTGTTGGTGCAATCAATATTCCCATTAATCAAATCAACAAACATCTTTCTGAGTTTCCTAAAAATCAGCATTTCTTTTTGCATTGTGCTGGTGGTTACAGAAGTATGATAGCCGCTTCTATTTTAAAACAACGTGGTTGGGAAAATTTTACAGAAATAAGAGGTGGATTTGCTGAATTGGCAAAAACAAATATTGCAAAAACTGCTTATGTATGCCCTAGTTCATTATTATAAAAACAAATTTAATCAATGCCAATATATCGTCAGGTAGGAAAAATACCACATAAACGTCACACTGTATTCAGGCAGCCTAATGGCAGTCTTTATCACGAAGAATTATTTGGAACCGAAGGATTCGCAGGAATATCTTCTTTGGTGTATCATTTATACCCACCCACCATTGTTAAAGAAATGGGAGAGCCATATAGCGTTCGACCAGAAATAGCAGTGGAAGATAATTTACAGAACCGAAGTTATTTGGGTTTTGAAGCTGCACCCGATGTAGATTATATCAAGAGTCGTAAAGTACTTTTTGTAAATGCCGATTTGCATATAGGAGTAGCTGCTCCACAAAATAGCATGGAGGATTACTTTTTTAAAAACGCAGACGCAGATGAAATGCTTTTTATTCATAAAGGCTCTGGCACTTTGAATACCATGTATGGTAAAATTGATTTTGAATATGGGGATTATATTATTATTCCTAGAGGAACCGTTTATCAAATCACCTTTGCAACTGCTGATAATAAAATATTATTTGTAGAGTCTTTCAGCCCTATAGAAACGCCCGCTAGATATCGCAATCAATACGGGCAGTTTTTAGAACATTCGCCATTCTGCGAAAGGGATATAAAATTTCCATATGGTATGGAAACCCATGATGAAAAAGGAGCATTTACTATAAAGATTAAAAAGCGCGGATTGGTATATCCATATGTATATGCCACGCATCCATTTGATGTTGTAGGATACGATGGTTGTTCTTATCCTTACGCCATTTCTATTCACGATTTTGAGCCAATAACGGGTCGCGTGCATATGCCACCGCCAATACATCAACAATTTCAGGCCAATAACTTTGTAATCTGCTCTTTTGTGCCGCGTTTATACGATTACCATCCAGAGGCCATTCCAGCACCATATCACCACAGCAATATTGACAGTGATGAATTATTATATTATGTAGATGGTGATTTTATGAGTCGTAATGATATTCAACAAGGTCAAATAACCTTGCATACTGGCGGTTTGCCACACGGCCCACATCCTGGTGCTATTGAGAGAAGCATTGGCAAAAAGGAAACCAATGAATTGGCGGTAATGATAGACCCTTTTAATCCAGTTCAAATTACCAAGGAAGCACTGAATTTGGAGGTTAAGGATTATTACCATTCTTGGCAATACCAATTATAAAATTTATTAAAATTTAAAAAATCAATATTGATATGATAACTGAAAATTTAAGCAATGTTAAAAATTTTGAATATTCTGAAACACAAAAAATATTTTCGGAAGCCAAGGATTTTTTACCCATCAATGGAACTGATTATGTAGAACTATATGTAGGTAATGCCAAGCAAGCGGCACACTATTACAAAACGGCTTTGGGTTTTCAAGACCTAGCTTATGCTGGTTTGGAGACAGGTGTTAGAGATCGTACTTCTTATGTCCTTCAGCAAGGAAAAATACGGTTGGTGCTTACCACTCCGTTAGATCCAGACAGTGAGATTTCTAAACATTTGATAAAACATGGCGATGGGGTGAAGGTAATTGCCTTATGGGTGAACGATGCTTATGATGCCCATCATCAAACAGTATCGCGTGGCGCAACTTCCTATATGGATCCGGAAACCATAGAAAGTAAAGATGGGATAATTCGCCAATCGGGCATCAGAACCTATGGCGATACAGTTCATATTTTTATTGAAAGAAAAAATTACAATGGTATTTTCTTACCGGGTTATGAAAAGCTGGAAACGGAGTATCATCCAATTTCTACTGGACTCAAATACATTGATCATATGGTGGGAAATGTGGAAATGGGCAGTATGAATAAATGGTCGTCTTTCTATGAAGAAATTATGGGGTTTGCCAATTTAGTGACATTCGATGACAAAGATATTTCTACAAAATATACTGCATTAATGAGCAAAGTAATGACCAACGGTAATGGCTATATTAAATTTCCTATCAATGAACCAGCTATAGGAAAAAAGAAATCTCAAGTTGAAGAATATTTGGATTTTTATAAAGGTGCCGGTTGTCAACACATTGCAGTAGCAACAGATGATATTGTATTTACCATTTCCGAAATGCGCAAACGTGGGGTCGAATTTTTATATGTACCAGGCACCTATTATGATAGTGTACACAACAGAGTTGGCATAATTGAAGAAGATTTAACCGAATTGAAAAAATGGGGCATTATGGTAGACAGAGATGAAGAGGGTTATCTATTGCAGATTTTTACGAAGCCAGTGGAAGACCGACCAACTTTGTTTTTTGAAATCATACAACGCAAAGGTGCACGTTCATTTGGTAAGGGTAATTTCCAAGCTTTGTTTGAATCAATTGAAGCTGAACAAGCACGCAGAGGCACTCTATAAATAATATCTATGGAAATATTAAATCCTATAAATTTAAAAAAGTGGATAGATGAAAATCGCCATTTATTAAAGCCACCAGTGGGCAATCAATTGGTGTATAAAGATGCAGATTTTATGGTAATGGTGGTGGGTGGCCCAAATGCAAGAAAGGAGTTTCACTACAACGAAGGTGAGGAGCTTTTTTATCAATTAGAAGGGGATATGCAATTGCCCATTCGCGAAAATGGTAAAACCCGTGTAATTGATATTCGTGAAGGCGACTTGTTTTTATTGCCACCCCGTGTAGAACACTCTCCTCAGCGATATCCCAATACGGTTGGTTTAGTGATAGAGAAATACAGAGAAGAAAATGAAATGGATGCTTGTACTTGGTATTGCGAAAATTGCGATAAGGAACTTTACAGAGCAAGTTTTCATTGCAGTGATATTGTTGGTCAATTACCTGTTTTAATGCAGAATTTTTATGATGATATTAATCTTAGAACCTGCAAACACTGTGGCGCAATTATGGAGGTGCCAACATTAAAAAAGTAAATAATTTAGTATGAAACAAGCAACAATTATTGGTTCCGGTTTGGTTGGTTCTTTATGGGCTTTGTATTTGGCAAAAGCGGGTTATAAAGTTCAGATATTTGAAAAACGCGCAGACATGAGATTAATGCAAATGTCGGCAGGTAAATCTATTAATTTGGCCACATCTTACCGAGGTTGGAAAGCCTTAGATGAAGTGGGCATTGGGGATGAGATTAGAAAGATAGCCATTCCGATGTATGGGCGCACCATACACCAATTGGATAGCACAAAAGCATATCAACCTTATGGCAATATTGGACAAGCCATTTTTTCAGTTTCTAGAGGAGAAATAAATGCCAAATTAATGAGCATTGCCGAAACAAATTTAGACACCAAAATACATTTCAACGAAGAATGTGTGAATGTTGATTTGGAGAATGGTATTACCTTTTTAAAAAATACACAAACTGGGGTATTGTCTGAGTGCAAATCGGATGTTGTTTTTGCAACAGATGGTGCTTTTTCTGCTGCGCGATATGCAGGCATGCAGAGGTTAGATAAATTCAATTTCTCGCAAAATTACATTCCAGATGGATACCGAGAAATATTGTTGCCGGCCAATGCGGATGGCACCTATAAGTTAGAAAAAGAAACATTACATATATGGCCACGTGGTAGATTTATGCTAATAGCCCTGCCTAATTTTGATGGTTCTTTTACATGTACTTTGTTCATGCCATTTGAGGGTCATGAATTTTGTTTTAACGAATTAAAAAATAAGGAAGATGTGCAAAGTTTTTTCAAAATTGTATTTCCTGATTTTTATAAATTAATGCCCAATGTAGCGGATAGCTGGGAGAATCATCCTTTGTCTTCGCTTGCCATCATTCGCTGTTTCCCTTGGACCCATGGCAAATTAGCCTTAATGGGCGATGCGGCTCATGCAACAGTTCCTTTCTTTGGACAAGGCATGAATTGTGGTTTCGAAGATTGCTCTGTTTTATTTTCATTGATGAGAAAGCACCATGAAAATTGGTCCGAAATTTTTAAAGAATTTGAAAAAATACGCAAACCAAACGGTGATGCTGTCCAAGATTTGTCGCTTCAGAATTATATAGTGATGCGTGATAAAGTAAGCGACCCTGCTTATCAATTACAACAAAAAATTGAACGCAGAATTAGTGAATTATTTCCCAATCAATATTTCCCCTTGTATGGCATGGTTTCATTCACAGATATAGAATACAAAGTGGCCCTTGAAAAAGGCAATGAGCAAAGTGAAATCATCGCAGATTTTATTAAAACCCATTCCATAAGCGAATCGACACCATTAGAAGAAATCGACAAATTAATACATCATCTTTTTGATAAAAGTCCTGCTATTAAATAATAAAATAAATTCCCTAGGATACTTAATGAATATAGTAAAATTTACCCCTCATGACAATCACGAAAAGTTGTTTGTTCAAACACTTCGCAAGCGCGTTCATGATTATTTTAAACATAATAATATTTCTACAAAAGCTAATACGGCCATGGTTTTCAAAACGTTTATAATGCTTAGCTTGTATATAGTGCCGTATGTTTTATTGCTCAGTATACCCATGCATTTATGGGTAGCTACTGCCCTAACCGTATTAATGGGTATTGGCGTTGCAGGGGTGGGTATGGGTGTTATGCACGATGCCTGCCATGGCTCTTATTCCCCAAAACAATGGGTTAATAAATTGCTTTCGGGTACCTTATACTTGCTTGGTAGCAATATTTTAAATTGGAAAATTCAGCACAATGTATTGCACCATACTTACACTAATATTTCGGGATTAGATGAAGACATAGATTCCAAAGGGCCTATCCGTTTATCGGAAAATAAACCCTTGAAATGGTTTCATCGTTTTCAATTTATTTACGCTTTTGTGTTCTATGGTTTAATGACATTGACCATGCTTACCAATGATTTCTCGCGTTTATTTAATTATAATAAAAGTGGTTTGGTGAAAGGACAGAATAAAAAACTTTCGAGTGAATACACAAAAATGGTATTCAGAAAAATTATTTATCTTGTGGTAATTATTGGATTGCCAATGTGGTTAACAGATTACACTTGGGTGCAAATATTGATTGGTTTTTTTATCATGCATTGGGTGGCAAGTATCATTCTAAGTTTTGTATTTCAAATGGCGCATGTGGTAGAAGGCGCAGAGCAGCCAGTTCCGGGTCATAATATCGAATCAGATTGGTTGGTGCATCAATTGCACACCACCTCAGATTTTGCGCGCAATAATAAATTAATAGGTTGGTATGTTGGAGGTTTGAATTTTCAAATTGAACACCATTTGTTTGCCAAAATATGTCATATTCATTATCCTGAAATTGCACCCATAGTTGAACAAACTGCAAAAGAATTTGGGATGCCTTATAACTTAAAATCGAGTTTTGGAAATGCCCTATACTCACACATTAAACGATTAAAGGAGTTGGGAATTACACCATTGACAAATCCTGTATAAATATAAAAAAATATGAAAGAAGCCCAAATCAATTTATATCAACGCATAGAAGATAAATTTAAAGCAATTAATCAAAGTCCAGAAGTGCATTTAGAAGGGTTGGTGTGGGCCAAACCTATTACCTATTGGGATTATATACATACAGATGCACTTCTAAATTTACAATTGCAGCGCACTACTTTGCCAGATGAAATGGTATTTATTATGTACCATCAAATCAACGAAATTTTATTTAAAATGATTTTATGGGAGATTGATCAAGTGAGTGAGGCAAATGAAATAAGTGCAACATTTTTCACTGAAAGATTAAGACGTATAAGCCGTTACTTCGATATGCTATCCTCTTCTTTTGATATAATGGGCGATGGTATGGAGAAAGAGCAGTACATGAAGTTTAGAAACACCTTAACACCTGCCAGTGGTTTTCAAAGCGCGCAATACCGTCTCATCGAATTTTCGTCAACTGAGTTGATTAATTTAATCGATTACAGATTCAGAGCGAACATAGATAGAAATACATCTTACGAGAACGCCTACGAACATTTGTATTGGCAAGCCGCAGGAAAAGACCATGAAACGGGTAAAAAGAACACATTAATTACTCTTTTTGAACAAAGGTATAAAGCAGATTTTTTGATCAAAATGGAGTCTTATAACACCACTAATTTGTGGACCCGTTTTAAACAATTGCCGGAAGTTGTAAAACAAGATGAAGCATTGATTAAAGCCATGCGTCATTATGACCATACAGTAAATGTATCGTGGGTGATGGCCCATTATAACGCTGCTAGCAAATATCTTGGAAATGCCGAAGCAACGGGTGGAAGCGATTGGCGCAAATACATGCATCCCAAGTATCAACGCAGAATATTCTTTCCTGAATTATGGTCGGAGGAGGAATTAAAAAACTGGGGCAATGTTTAAATCAGTTGAGCTAAATAAAGTCTGAATTCATCATTAAATAATATAAAGATTATGACAGAAGAAGAAAAATTAATCCGCTTCAATTCATTAATTGAACAAGATGAAAAAATTGAACCTAAGGATTGGATGCCCGAAGCATACAGAAAAACGGTATTACGTCAAATGACACAGCATGCGCACTCTGAAGTAATTGGTATGCAGCCAGAAGGTAATTGGGTGTTAAGAGCGCCTACATTGCGTGCTAAAAAAATATTGTTGGCAAAAATTCAGGATGAAGGTGGCCATGGTTTATACTTGTATTCTGCTGCAGAAACTTTGGGCATGGATAGAAGTACAATGATACAACAACTGCATGAAGGCAAAGCCAAGTATTCACATATTTTTAATTACCCTACTTTGAATTGGGCTGATATTGGTGCTATTGGTTGGTTGGTAGATGGTGCTGCTATTGTCAATCAAGTGTCTTTGCAACGTACCTCCTATGGACCATATGCCAGGGCCATGGTGCGAATTTGCAAAGAAGAAAGTTTTCATCAAAGACAAGGATATGAGATTATGGCTCACATGATGGAAGGTACAAAAGCACAGCGCGAAATGGCGCAAGATGCCATGAACAGATGGTGGTGGCCTTCGCTTATGATGTTTGGTCCATCGGATAAAGATTCATGGCATACACAAGAATCTATGCACTGGAAAATTAAACGTTCGAGCAATGACGATTTGCGCCAAAAGTTCATAGATAAAACAGTGGATCAAGCCTATGTTATTGGATTAACAGTACCAGATAAAGATTTGAAATTTAATGAAGCAACAAGTCATTGGGAAATTGGGGCTATTAACTGGGATGAATTTTGGAATGTGGTAAAAGGGAATGGCTTGTGTAATCACAAAAGAATATCGCATCATATTCAATTTCACAATTTGGGAAAATGGGTAAGAGAGGCGATAATGGCTTACGCAGAAAAAAACAATCAATTACAAACAAGCAATTAATTAATATGGAAAATAATAACGATCAACTTCCGTTATGGGAAGTATTCATTCAAAAAGGGGGAAGTCCTTTTAAACATGAAGGAAGTATCCATGCATCCGATAAAAATATGGCCTTGCAAAATGCGCGCGATATTTATACCAGGAGAGGCGAGGGTAGATTGATTTGGGTGGTACCATCTAATGCCATTGCCTCTACATCTGTTGAAGATGAGGCAGAGTTTTTTGACCCTTCAGATGATAAAATTTATAGACATCCTACATTTTATAAAATGCCAGAAGGGGCTAAAAATATTTAAAGATTATGACAACTAATGAAGCTCTTTTTAATTTCTCGTTGCGCATTGCAGACGATAATTTGGTATTAGCCCAAAGATTAGCAGAATGGTGCAGTCGTGGTCCTATTTTAGAAGAGGATTTGGCCATCACCAATATTTCTTTGGACTTGTTAGGAGAGGCAGAAGATTTTTATGAATATGCTGCGAGCTTAGGTGATGAAAAAAAATCGGCAGATGATTTGGCTTTTTTAAGAAGCGAGCGCGAATATTTTAATCATCTATTGGTGGAACAACCCAATGGCGATTTTGCATGCACCATGATGAAACAAATGCTGTATGCAGGTTATGCTAAGCATTTTTATGAAGCCTTGTTAAACAGCAAAGATGAAACTTTGGGGGCATTGGCTAACAAAGGTTTAAAAGAAGTTAAATACCATTTTAGACACAGCAGTGAATGGATTATACGCTTTGGAAAAGGTACCGAAGAGAGTCAATTAAAATGCAATAAGGCTATAGAAGAATTATGGCGTTTTACCGATGATTTGTTCGAGATGAATGCAACTGATAAGATTTTAATGACACAAGGAATAAGTTGTAGTTTGATGGAGATTCATCCATTGTGGAAAGCGGAGATATCGCATGTTTTGGATGAGGCAGGAATTGCTATTCCAGAAGTAAATAATGCTATAAAAGGCGGTATCAATGGGTTGCATACAGAACATTTAGGGCAATTATTATGCGAAATGCAGTATTTGCAAAGAGCCCATCCTGGCGCTAAATGGTAATACTTAGCACTAAGATTTTATTTTTTTTATGAAGATTATAAAATGAGTTCTTTTACTAATGAAGGTAATGCTTTTGCGGCTGTATTCCGTATTAATTGAATACGAGCATTGTTTAATTGTTCATGCCTATTGGGGTCTATCAAGTATGTTATGCAATTGGCAGGCGCATAATGCATTAATCCAGCTGCAGGATAAAC
The DNA here is from genome assembly GCA_025354385.1 of Bacteroidota bacterium. Taxonomy (GTDB): domain Bacteria; phylum Bacteroidota; class Bacteroidia; order NS11-12g; family UBA955; genus JABMMZ01. The sequence goes on along the minus strand of JANXMZ010000038.1, from coordinate 30,037 downwards.
TTCTAAACTTGTACCAACTATAATGAGGAAATCCGCTTGTGAGACCATTTCAACGGCCTCTTCAATTGCTGGAACAGCTTCGCCAAACCATACGATATGCGGTCGTAATATTGTGCCTTTAGGGCAAAGTTCTCCATAGGGAACGGCATTGTACCCTATTTTATAAACATCGTTTTCATAGACTGTACTGCGCATTTTAATGAGTTCGCCATGCAAGTGTAGAATATTAGATGAGCCTGCACGTTCATGTAAATCATCTACATTTTGTGTAATAATTTGCACATGACATTTTTCTTCCAGTTCTTTTAAAGCAAGGTGACCGGCATTGGGCGTCACTTCGGCTAATTGTAAGCGTCTTTTATTGTAAAAATCTGTAACCAGTTCAGGGTTTTTTCGCCATCCTTGTGGACTGGCCACTTCCATAATATCATGCCCTTCCCATAAGCCACCAGCATCGCGAAATGTGCTGATACCACTTTCGGCACTCATTCCAGCGCCACTCAATACTGTGATTTTTTTCATTCTAATAATATTCAAGTTTCGAAAATACAATTATGAAAATGGTTTTGTGAATTTTTAAATGGCAATATGTAAATATTTGATCTTTGATTTAAAATACAAACTATTGATTAATAGTTAATTAATATTTTTTTTGGGTTTTAAAAGACATAAAAATTAACTTTGGTCAATAATTTATGAAGTTATGAAAAAAATATTTATTACAGTTTTATTGGCAACTATGTCCACAGGACTATTTGCCCAACTTACCAAAGGTGCATTAGCATTTACAGGGACTTTCGGATTAGGTGGATCAAAACAGGAAAATACCCAAACAAATCTAAACACAGGTGTAACCTCTAATACATTGGATCAAAAAACAAAAAATTTAGTTTTTCTTCCGGGGGTTAGTTATTTTGTTTCGGATAAATTGGAAGCAGGGATAGCATTTATTGTATCAAAGAATACCCAGATTAATAATTATCCTCAGCCAAATCTCAACAGAGAAACCAAAAGCGAAAATCCATTCACTGGATTTGGAATTTTTGGGAATTATTATTTTATTAATCAAGAGAAATTTCATATGTATGCTGGCTTGCAACTAGGTGTAGGTTCTGGTACAGGCAATGTAACTACAACGCAGTACAGCGGTAATAGTACGGTTGTTGAAACTAAAAATAATGCCTCTACTTTTGGGTTAAATGGCGGATTTATTTATTTTGTTAAATCTAATATTGCTCTCAATGGCAGTCTTGGATTGTTAAGTTTCAATAAACTTAAAACATCTAGTACAAGTAATAATAATACAAATAAAACCGATAGTGGTAACTGGGCATTTGGTGTAAATGGCGTTATTATTAATATCGGAGTTAAAGTTTTTTTGTTTAAAAAGGCATAACACTATTATGAATAGTTGACTGAATCAATACTAAATTTTACAGGGAAGAAAATACTTTCTTCCCTTTTTTAAAATAAGCCCACACCAAACTTTTTCTGTAAACTTCAGCATGGTAATAAGCTTTATTATCATTTATAACCTGTCGCTTTTTCCACCATTTTCCAATTTGAAAAATAAAATGAAAATGCGCTTTGGCAATTGCTTTAAATTCGCAAGTATTGCCTTTAAATAAAAAGCGATAAGCTGCAATATGATCGAGTATTAAACGCATCATTATTACTGGGAACAATTGATTGCTTGGTAAATTCTTTAATAAGAGTATCAACCCATTTCTAAAGTTGAGATAGGTTTTTTTAGGATTCGATTTGTGCATGGTACCCCCACCTACGTGGTACACCACACTCTGTGGGCAAACCCACACTAAATGACCTTCATTTTGTAAACGCCAACACAAATCAATTTCTTCCATGTGCGCAAAAAAATCTTCGTCTAATCCACCTAGACTATGATATAAGTCGGCCTTAATAAATAAGGCAGCACCTGTAGCCCAGAACACTTGTCTTGCATCATTGTATTGGCCCTTATCCGTTTCTATGGTATCGAATAATCTGCCACGACAATAAGGGTATCCATATTTGTCAATATAACCACCACTTCCTCCTGCGTATTCAAATTTATCGATTGAATGATAGTCCAATAATTTAGGCTGAATAGCAGCAATCATATGATTTTTTTCGACTAAATCTACCATGGGTTGAATCCAATTGGGATCTACCTTAACATCGCTATTCAGCAAGACATAATAATCTGCTTGAACTTGTTTTAACGCTCTGTTATAGCCACCAGTAAAACCATGGTTTTTTTCTAAAGCAATAATTTCGACTTGTGGAAAATGCTGCCTGGTATAAACGATAGAAGCATCATCAGAAGCATTGTCTGCCAAAACAATTTTTAAATTGTCATAATTGGTAGCACATACTGAAGGTAAAAATTCTGCTAGAAATTTTTGGGTATTGTAATTCAGTATAACAATGGCTACCGATTTCATTCAGGACTTGTAGCTTCCGTTATTTCAAAAGGTACAAATACAAACTGGCCACCAAATTCAGTAATTAAAAAAATACAGCAAAACTTAGCTGGGTCTTTAAATGCTTCTTTAAATTTATCGACATTACCAGGCTTAATAATGTTTCTATTGACAAATTCTTCAAGTGTACTGGCCTGAATGGTAAAGTTAATGCCTAGTTCTTCTCGGTCGAGTATTACTTCACCTAATTTCACCTCTCCTTGGTGAGCAATAAACACAGGATATGAGCTATAACCCTCCTTAATAATATCTTCACTTACTTCTTTAATGGCGTCCTTGAACAAGTTCAGGTCTAGCCTTAAGCTGTTTAAATAGGTTTTTATCAGGTCTTCGGTCATCATAGGAAGTTGCAAAAATACGACATTGTTTTTGCTTCTTCAAAGTTGTAGTATTTATGGCAAAAGGAATCGATGAATTCAACAGTTTGAAAAATTTCTCCTTACTGCGACAATGATTTTTAAAAAAAATATACTTTTTGCGACACGTTTAGCAGCTTTTTTTCGTCTTTATAGCAAATGAGGAAAAAGTTTAGTTTAATACTACCCTTTGTTTTGGTTTTTAGTTGTTGTAATTTATTGGCTCAAGTTTCTGAATTCAGATACGGGGTTATTGGTAAGTTAGAGTACAATCGACTAAAGGTTGAGAGTGTGGACAATAAAGTAAGCACACAATTCGAACCTGGCGCAAAACCAGCAGGTGGTCTTTATATGGCAAAAACGCTTGGAAAAACATTCTTTTTAGATGCCTCCCTTGTTTTTTCAAGGGCATTTTATACAGTTAATTTCACCCGCAACAATGCTACTTTTATGGATGCCAATGTGCGTTTTACCGAAGTAAATATGAACTTAAATTTAATTCTGAATCCCAATGCCGAAAATGTTAATATTTTTATTTTTGGTGGTGGTCAGTTATTGCTCAGAAGATGGGGTGAAGAGCGCTTTAACAACGCAGTATTGCCAAAAACTTATTGGCCATCTTCTCGTTTTCTTGCGCAGGGAGGCTTAGGCTGTAAATTTAAAAGTGGTAAAAGTTCTTATTTCCAACCCTTTGTCGGTTTTCGATATGCGTTGGAACAGCAGCTTGTTTACGATGTGCCAGCTAATCAATATTATTTAGGTTTGGTGTTTTGTTTTGGTGCCAAGGGACAGCCCAAAAACAAATATAAAAGATGTCCCACAGAATTTTAAACGTAAAAAAAATACAATATGAAAAATAAATTATTACATGGCTTATTGTTGGTCTGCTTAACGGCCCTCATTTTTCAAGCTTGCAAAAAGGATAGAACTGTTGTCTATGTAACACCAACAGTAAATAATCCAACCAATCCATTGGTTAATTATTCGGTTGGAATTCTGAGTGCTTTTAAAAAGGCAGCACCAGCCATGCAAACGTTTACTGGCGATGCCACAACAGGTTTTTGGATAACAGGAGCACAAGGGTGTAAATTTTATTTCCCGGCCAATGCCTTGCTAGATGCCAGTAATATGGCCGTAAGTGGCAATGTTACTATCGAGTTGACGGAATATATGAACAAAGCAGACATGCTTTTTGCAGGTGTTACTGTTGGCTCGGGTAATCAATTATTAGAATCGGGCGGCATGTTTTATTTAATGGCTAAAAAGAATGGAGCAGAATTGCATTTAAAAAACAATGTTGGTTTCTTTATTCAAATTCCCCAAACCAATAATACACCAGATCCTATGGATTTTTGGAACGGGGCGCCCAATACGGGTGATTCGTTGAATAAAATTGATTGGGTGAAAAAGGATACAGTTAAAATTATTCCTAAAAAGGATTCTGGACAGTTTAAAAGTTATTATGGCTTACAGTTTGATTACTTCAAGTTCGGCTACTGCAATATTGACCGAGAGTGGAGCAAGTTTAAAACTTTTATTTCTAAATTTAGGGTCAAATTACCAAAAGGATGTAATGATACTAATAGCACTGCGTTGTTATTATTTAAAAACTATAACTGTTGTGCATGGTGCAATTGGCTAAATACGGAAGATGCTATTTCGACACATTATCAATTGCCATTGGGCGAAACCATCAAGGTATTAGTTTACAAGAAAACGGGAAAGGGTGAAGACGATTTAGAATATGCTATTAAGGAAGTGGTATTAAGTGATGATACAGAAGTTGACTTTATAGGTTTGGTAAAGTGTACAAATCTTGAACTAGAAGGATTCATAAAGGCGCTTTAATATTTTTTGATTTAATTGTTGGATTTGACCGGCTTCATTGAACAATGGGCCGGTCATTTTTGTTTAACATTATTATAAAATAAAAACACATTGCATAATCCACCAATAATTGTTTATTTGCATTGTCCTAGAAATATGGAATCATGAGAAAATATCTTTTTTATAGCATGGTTTTATTGGTTTCTTCTAATATCTATGCAGAAACTGATGAGCCTTTAAAGTGGAATGTGTCTGCGGGTTTTGGTGTGCCTAATCTTTCAAGGTATTCTAAATTAGTGGGCTTGCCTTCGGATCCAAAATCATTTCAACGCTCTGGTAAAGGGCCCTTCTATTTAAAAGCGGAGTATAAGCCTGAATGGTGGTTCGGTATTGGTCTTAATATTAATCACATGAGTTATAAGGTAACTTATATAGACGATAATTATACCAATAGTAACGGCATGAAAGTTCCCAATAAAGTTACTGTTAACAATGTGAATACAGCATTTAATATGCGAGCAAATCTGCATGTATTTAACCCAAAGCATTATGGTACCAAAGCGGATGTATATTGGGGAATTGGGATTGGTTACAAGGTGGGAAAATTAAAGGTTTCAAGCGAATATTCGGAGGCTACACCGACTATCACGTTGCCTAATTTATTAAAAATTGGATTTGAAACCACCTTTGGTATGAAGTATTATTTTACAGATCACATAGGCGCATTTGGAGAAATTGGATTAGCCAAATCCATATTTCAATTTGGTGTTACAGGCGCTTTTTAAGTATTTTTTATCTTAGCCTCAATTGCAGAAGTGGAATAACCTTGAATAAAATCAATGGTTTCTACACTACCTCCGTTTTTGGTTACAATATCATAACCAACAATATTCTTAGGTAAATAGTCAGCGCCTTTTACCAATACATCAGGTATTATAGATTCTATCAATTCATAAGGCGTATCCTCGTTGAATAAAACAATGGCAGAAACACTCTCAAGTGATGCAAGAACATAACTTCTAGCGGCTTCGTCTTGTATTGGTCTGCTAGGCGATTTGCCTAACCTTTTTACAGATTCATCGGTATTAACACCTACAATTAAAACATCACCTTTATCTGCAGCTTTTGCCAAATAATCTACATGCCCTTTATGCAAAATATCAAAACACCCATTAGTAAAAACAATGCGATGCCCTAGCGCTTTTTCTTTGTTTACAAATGTAATTAGCGCTTCCTTGGATTTTATCTTATCCTGAATTTTGGAATGGTGTTTCATTATACTTTGGTTCTGTAGGCCATTACTGCAAATGAGATACCGCCTGCTATGATAATCATAATAATGTTACTAAAGAATAATACAATTCCTACAGCATTAGCTTGTAATAAGGGCAAACTAAAAATCTGAAACAAGCCTATCTCAACACTTTTAATAGTGGCTATTCCTGCAGGAGCCGGAATAATAACACCCAAGCTTGTAAATACGAGGGTACACAAACCACCTGTAACTCCTAAATGAGCTGTAAAGTCAAAGGCTTGCAGTACAAAATAGGTCATCATCCAATAGCAAAACCAAATGCCTACCGTGTAAAGAATAAATAAAATAGGTCGTTGAACGGTAAAGACACTTTTTAAACCATTGGCAAAACCTAAAAAAATCTTGGCCAATTTGCCTTCACCCTTAAAAATATTTTTAGATTTAAAAATGAAAATAATGCCTGCAATAAATACAAGTAAAATAATAATAATCAACCATTTTTTATCGGCCATTTTCGAAAGTAAATTTTGGTCGATATAATCATATAACAAACCGAACTCAAGAATAACACTGGTAGTTATTACGAGTGCCAACATTATCAAATCGAGTATGCGCTCACTAACCACAGTGCCTACTAAAACATTTACAGGAATTTTATCAGTCTTGGCCATTAATGCACAACGAGAAACTTCTCCTGCTCTTGGAATGCCTAAATTCACCAAATAACCACTCATGGTGGAATGATAAGCATTGCTTAATCTGGTTTCATAGCCCATTGGCTTTAATAACAATTGCCACCTTAAGGCCCTTAATAATACTGCCACTACACCGCCTGAAACGGATATAATAACAAAAAGCAAATTGGCTTTTTTAATGGTATTTTTAAATTCATTGAAATCAAAATTTTTCAAAATAAAATACACCACCAATGCACCAACTGCTGCAAAGATTAAATATTTTATGATGTCTTTTTTGTTCAAAGTTTGTTAAATTTATTAGGGAAAACCAACCAAGGCTGGTGTTTTTTGGCCTCTTCAAATTCCATTAAAGCAAAGCTGATAATGATGATTTCATCCCCAATCATGCCTCTGCGAGCGGCTGCGCCATTTAAACCTATTATGCCACTTCCTCTTTCTCCTTTGATAATGTATGTCTCAATGCGCTCTCCGTTGGTGTTGTTCACTATCAAAACTTTTTCGTTTTCTATCATGTTGGCCGCTTCTAGCAAAGCCTCATCCACTGTTATACTGCCAATGTAGTTAAGCTCTGTAAAAGTTATTTTTACATTGTGTATCTTAGATTTTAAAACCTGTATCATCATAAATCAGCGGCAAAGGTAAAGAATTTGAAATGATAGTTGCCAAGCAGTTTGAAATAAACCACCAGTGGGTTATCAAAACCGATTAAACACTTCATTTGTTGGTTTGTTAAAGCAGACATATTCGTTTAAGTTTGCTTAAATTTTAAAATGCGACATTTCAATAAAATATTACTAGGCATTTTTGTTTTATCATGCCATAACCTTTTTTCTCAAAATACTTGGTCGAATGCTGATCAACAAAAAATAGGTGAATGGCAAGATACAAGAAATACCAAAGAATTATTAAAAAGCCTAAGCAGTAAAGATGAAAAATTAAGATATTTAAGTGCGAGGGCCTTCGGCTCTTTGCAAGACACTCTTGCCATTCCCGTCTTATTAAAAATGCTCAAAAACGATGCGTCAGTAAAGGTAAAAATAAGTGCGACCTATGCTTTAGGTCAATACAGAAGGACCGCTCTTTGCAACACACTTATCAAGCAATATGGCACTGAAAAGAACAAGACAGTTAGGGCTTATTTATTAGAATCTATTGGCAAATCTGCAGATAGCAATGCAATACAATTCTTCATCAATGTTAATCTAAACAATCCTAAAAATAAGCCAGATAGTTTATTGTCGCTCTATTTTGGAAGAGGGGTCTACTTTGCATTTAGAAATAAAATTAAAAGTGAAAAATTGCCAGAAAAGCTGAGAATGCTCAACGATGAATTAAAGCAGCCTTATCTCGATTGGGTGTATCAGCAAGTTACAACCATTCGAAAGGCACCTAACCAAGTTGTAAAAAAGGCCATAGAAGATGATGTTTGCATGGACTCATTGAATACCATGAGTGGACCTTACCAAAAAGTAAAATTTTTAGAAGCGCATACTGTTAGTTCATCCCTTTATTTAAAACTAGCATTTTCTGATGAGGGTAATTTTCTCAAATCATATTGTTTGGAACAGTATTTAACTGGTCGTAACATAGAAACAGCGCTACTTAAAAAATGCATGGAATCTAAGAATTTGGCATTTATAGCCATGGCGGCCGAAAAAATTAGGAAAGATAGTTTGTGGTGGCCAACTGTAGACAATATTCAATATATTAAAAAAATTCAACAAGGCTTAACCATGCCCCAAGATTATGAAGCTTGGGTGGAGTTGGAAAAAACAATTTGTAATTTTCAACATACAAAATATGCTTACAAAGCACCTGATTTAAATCATCCCATTAATTGGGTATATGTGCAAAAATTGAAGGAAATAGAAAAAGTGAGAATTGTAACCAGTAAAGGCATCATGGAAATGAGTTGTTACGTGAACGAAGCACCAGGCTCTGTGGCAAATTTCTTGCAATTGGTTGAGACTGGTTTTTATAACAATAAATTTTTTCACCGCATGGTGCCCGATTTTGTGGTACAAGGCGGATGCCCTAGGGGCGATGGTTGGGGAGCATTGAATTGGACACAAAGAAGTGAATTTTCGCCAGAACTCAACTATAAAAAGGGTTCTGTAGGTTTGGCTTCTGCAGGAAAGGATTCTGAAGGAGTTCAGTTTTTTATAACCCATGGTTATACCAGCAGTTTGGATGGACGGTATACCATTTTTGGGGAGATTACCAAAGGATTAGAAATCATAGAATTGTTGCAAGTTGGTGATATGATAAAAAGCATAGAAAGAATTCCTTAAAGTACTCACGAAAGCGTTAATTTTGTATTGAGATGGATATCATCACACATTCTGAAAAAGAAATATGGCAATTGCTGGAACAGGTAAGCGATCCTGAAGTACCAGTGCTAACTGTTGTCGACTTGGGTGTTATTCGCTCGGTTGAAATAAAGGAGGATGAAGTCCATATAAACATTACACCCACCTATAGTGGCTGCCCTGCCATGAATGCGATAGAAACAGATATTAAAATACTCATGAGTTCATACCAAATTCCAGTTGTTATTCATACAGTGCTTTCGCCAGCATGGACAACAGATTGGATGAGTGAGAAGGGAAAAGAAAAATTGAAAGCTTATGGTATTGCTCCTCCACAGTATCAGGTGAGCAATAAATTATTTAGCACACCTCAAAATATTCAGTGCCCCTTATGCAATAGCACCAATACCAAACTTATTAGTGAATTTGGAAGTACGGCTTGTAAGTCGTTATACAAATGCAATGATTGCTTGGAGCCCTTTGATTATTTTAAATGTTTGAAGTGAATTATCTCCGCACAACTATTACATTTCGTCTGTAATGTGGCTTTACCACGACTACTCTAGCGGGTCTATACTTTTTTACAACAACAACATTTCTGCTTGGTTGAACAGCACATGAGCTGAAACAGATTACAAATACCAATGTAAAAAATAGGATCTTAAGATTTTTCATAATGAGAGTTATTAGCTTTTATATCTAATAGACGAACTATTGTAAAAAGGTTGTATGCGGTGATAAGAGAGCTATACGGTATTATCTCATATTTCTTCGCTTATTGTACCAATCCGAAGTCGGTATACTATTACTTTGCAAAGCCTGTGTAGTACTCATTTGATTTTCGAATACATATGCAGCGGCAATGGCCAATGCTTCTTCTAAATTTTGATCGGTTGCCGGTGTCAAATATTCTGGCTTAAAATAATTGTCAATAAACTTGGTGTCAAAATTACCATTTCTAAAATGCTCATTGTCCATTACCCAACTCCCAAACGCAAGGGTATTGGCCACCCCAGATATTCTATATTCGCTAATAGCGCGTTTCATTTTTTCAATGGCGACTTCGCGTGTATCTGCCCATACAATGAGTTTTGCAATCATATTATCGTAGTAAATTGGAATTTCCATGCCTTCTTCCATGCAATCATCTACACGAATACCTGGTCCTTGAGGTACCCTGTAAGTGGTCAATGTGCCGATATCAGGTAAAAAATTATTCATTGGATCTTCGGCACAAACCCTTAATTCCATGGCATGTCCATAGATGCTTAAATCTGCCTGTTTAAAACTCAATGGATATCCTTCTGCAACTTTTATTTGCTCTTTCACTAAATCAAGACCCGTTATTAATTCAGTTACTGGATGTTCAACTTGCAAGCGGGTATTCATTTCCAAAAAATAGAAATTCAGATTTTCATCTAATAAAAATTCTACTGTACCAGCCCCACTGTAAGCAGCGGCCTTTGCAACGTTTACGGCTGCTTCTCCCATTTGTTTGCGCAGTTCTGGCGTTAAAACAGCACTTGGTGCTTCTTCTACTAATTTTTGATGTCTGCGCTGAATGCTGCAATCTCTTTCGAATAAATAACAAACATTGCCGTGATTATCTGCCATTAATTGAATTTCGATATGACGAGGGGCTGCAACGTATTTTTCAATAAAAACACTATCGTCTCCGAATGAACTCAAAGCCTCGCTCTGTGCCATGTGCATATTGCTTTCAAATTCTTCAACATTATTAACAATGCGCATGCCTTTACCACCGCCACCTGCGCTCGCTTTTATCAATACCGGAAAACCAATTTCCGAGGCTACAATTTTAGCTGCTTCAATATCAGTAATGGCTTCTTTTAAGCCAGGCACCAATGGTACGCCAAATTTTTCTACAGCTTGTTTACTCGCAATTTTACTGCCCATTAAATCCATACTGGCCGCACTTGGTCCTACAAAAATGATATTGGCAGCAGCTAGTCTAAGAGCAAATTCAGAACGCTCACTTAAAAAACCATAACCTGGATGAACAGCATCTACACTGTGTTGTTTGCAGATGTCAATAATTTTATCGGCTAATAAATAACTTTCGCGACTTGGCGGAGGGCCTAAATAATAAGCTTCGTCGGCATAGCGAACGTGCAATGCATTGCGGTCGGCATCGCTGTATACTGCCACAGTTTTGATACCCATTTCTCTACAGGTACGCATCACTCTTATTGCAATCTCACCTCTGTTAGCGACTAATAGTTTCGATATTTTTTTCATCAGGAATTTTTTTTGAAAAGAAATGCAAACCTATATAAAAAATGCATAATAATTGAAGTCTTCTTGTTTTGTGTCTGTAATAATTATACTTTGTACGAAAAAAATAATTAATTTCGCATGCTTATAACAATTTGGCACATATTTCGTTTAACCTCTATCAACGCAAAAAATAATTAATAATGAAATTCAAAATAATCTTATTCGCCTTATGCATGACAGTTGCCGCTGCAGTTGGTCGCGCTCAGAAATTTGGTTATGTAGATACCGATTATATTCTAGGTCAGATGACAGAATACAGAGGTGCACAGAAACAATTGAACGAAATTTCTCAAAAATGGGAGGCCGACCTCAAAATAATGAAGGATGAAGTGGATAAGCTATATAAAGACTACAAAGCCGAAGAAATATTATTGAGTGCTGCACAAAAAAAAGACAGGGAGGATGCCATTGTAGCCAAAGAAGATGCCATGAAAAAATTTGAACAAGATAAATTTGGTGTTAATGGAGAATTGTTCTTAAAGCGCAAAGAGTTAATCAAACCAATTCAGGATAAAGTTTTTTCTGCAGTGCAAAAAGTAGCCAAAGACAATGCACTTGACTTCATCTTTGATAAATCTGCCAATATGAATATCCTATTCAGCAACCCTAAATACGATAGGAGCGATGATGTTTTAGATGTTCTTGGTGTTACCCCTACAGAAACCAAGGACCGTTAATGGTTCGAACAAAAAATAAAAATAAATAATCTAATATTACAAATGAGTAAAAAATTAATGATGGTGTTAGCAGTTGCTTTTTTTAGCATTGTTACTCCAAGTGTTTTAAATGCCCAAAAGGTGGGACATGTGAATTTCCAGGAAATTATCTTATTAATGCCAGAGTATACCATGGCAGCTACCGAGTATGATCTATATCAAGCAGCTTTGGAAGATAATTTGAAAGAGATGGAGAGCATTATTGTTCAAGCACAAAAAAATTACGAAACGGAGTCTAAAAAGCCTACGCCAAGTAAATTAAAAATGAATCTTTACATGTCACAATACGAAAACGGTCAACAACAATACCAATTGATGCAGCAAACCATCCAAGATAGTTTGAAATCAAAGATGGCAGAATTGGTGGCACCTATCAAAAAGAAAGTTGAATTGGCTGTAGCAGAAGTGGCCAAAGAAAAAGGATATAGCCATATTATTGATAATAGTTACGGTGCTTTAATTTATGCAGACGAAGCTGATAACATTGATGAGGCAGTAAAAGCCAAATTGAAAATAAAAGAAAAACCTGTTGCAAATCCTGGTTCAGGTATTGGCAGAAACACACCAACTCCAAGAAGATAATTGGTTCATAAACCTATTTTTTCACCGAAGCCTTCACATCCAATCGGCATTTTTGATTCCGGGGTGGGAGGGCTTACAGTGGCAAAAGCAATTACGGAATTGCTACCCAAAGAAAATATCATTTATTTCGGAGATACGGCACATATGCCTTATGGAGAAAAGTCGCCACATGCCATTAAATCTTATGCCGAAAAAATTACAGAGTTTCTGATTCAACAACCCTGTAAACTTATTGTTATTGCCTGCAACTCGGCCTCCGTTACTGCTTTTAAACAAGTACAAAAAATTCTCCCTCAAAAGCATTTTGTTATCAATGTAATTGACCCTGTGGTGCAGCATTTGGTGGCAGAGGGACATCACAAGACCATAGGTTTAATTGGCACCAAAAGAACGGTTAGCAGCGCTGTTTATAAAAAGAAATTTGAAAAAATTGATTCTAGTATCACAGTTAAGTCCCTGGCAACCCCTTTGTTGGCACCCATGATAGAAGAAGGTTTTTTTAACAATAAAATTAGTAAGACTGTTGTTCATTCTTACCTTAGCAATCCCCATCTTACCAAAATAGAAGCCATTATTTTGGCTTGTACACATTACCCTTTGATAATGCCCGAAATTAAATCTTATTACAAAGGGCAAATAGAAATTATTAATTCGGCAGAAATTGTTTCATTAGCGGTACAACAATTTCTTAAGCAAAATTATCTTTTAAATGTTTCGGACAAAGCACCAAAACATCAATTCTATGTTTCGGATTATACCGAATCTTTCGAACAAACTGCCAAAATTTTCTTCGGAACCAAGCTTCAATTGAAGGAAAAGAATCTTTGGAAGTAAAATTAACAAATTAGTTTACAGTATTTTACGCCAATAACGGATGGTGTTGCAGCATTTTGCTGCCAGCTTTTGTCAAATATTTGAAAGCTGATATCATGTTAGTGTTATTTAAAAATGTTAAGTGTGTGTTAAAAAATGTCATCATAGGGTGGGTTAATTGTATTCTTTTTTCAAGTTACGTGTTGTTTATTTGCCCTCATCTAATCGCCCATCCTATAATGACTAATTCAACTCAGCTTAAAACTATCATTATAGATGATTTTCATCCAGTATTATTAGAACAATTAAAAGCTTACAATCTTTCGTTTCATTATTTGCCAAATCTTACTGAAACAGAAGCATTGAAAGTAATTCCGCAATACAATGTTATAGTGGTTCGCAGCAAAGTAAATTTTACAGCCGATTTAATTAAGAGTTTGCCAAACTTAAAATGCATTGCACGTGGGGGAGCAGGTATGGACAATATAGACGAAGCAACTGCTCAAGAAAATAATATCATCTTATTAAATGCGCCCGAAGGCAACAGAGATGCGGTAGCCGAGCATGCAATAGGTTTAATGTTGGCCATTAGCAATAATATCACAAAAGCCAATAAGGAGGTGAAAAACGCCAATTGGCAAAGAGAAGCTAACCGCGGTTTTGAAATTGGTGGTAAAACCATTGGTATTATAGGATTTGGCAATACAGGAAAATCTCTCGCAAAAAAACTATGTGGGTTCGATTGTAGGATTTTGAGTTATGATAAATATGCACCTTCGCTAGATCCGAATGTTGCAGCCGTAGGTTTGCAAGAATTATTAAGCCAATCGGATATAATTAGTTTGCATGTGCCTTTAACTTTGGAAACCAAATGGATGGTAGATGAGGATTTTTTGAACCAATGCAAACATCAAATGGTTCTCATTAACACCTCGCGCGGAAAAGTGGTAAACCAATTAGCCGTTTTGGAGGCTTTAAAAATGAATAAATTACGGGGCTTTGCAAGTGATGTTTTAGAAAACGAAAAATTCGAAACTTATACACCAGTAGAAATGGCGGCATTTAAGGCTCTGTCTGAGTTCAGTCAGGTTGTTTTTACACCGCATATTGCTGGTTGGACCAAAGAAAGTTACTATAAAATTGGAGACGTGCTAGCCTCCAAACTCATTGATTTTACGACTAATTTAAAAAAATATTAGATGAAAGTTGAAATATCAAAAAAAATAGGTGAAATTGCTGCACTTTTTAAAAATACAAAAAAATTAAAAGAAATATAAATTGTATGATGATTAAATATACTTACAAAATTGTTTTATTAGCATTCCTAACGCTGTGTTCTGCTGCCAATGTTTTTGGACAAAATAATGCGGGTACCATAAGAGGAACTGTGAAGGATGAAAAAGAAAAAGCAGTGGGCAATGCAGTGGTTTTATTATACCAAGATGATAATCTGGTAGGTCAAAAAACTACTGATCCCAATGGTACTTTCTCATTTGCCAACGTGGATCCTGGCTATTATATCATCAAGGTTAACCGTACAGGCTACAAGGATTTTGACTATCCGCTATTTGAAGTAACACCTAATAATACAAGTGAAATAAATATTTCTATTGAGACTTCTGACTACGTATTTGATAATGTGAATAAAAAAGTTGACAAAGCTCAAGGAGATAAATTTAAATCTACATCCACTACTGCTGTCATTAATCAAAAAACATTGATTAAAACTGGTTTAAGAGGCTTTGGTGCTTTGGCTGGTTTGCAATCTGGGGTTACAGCTACAGCCAGCGGATTAAGCGGTAGAGGTTCCAGAACCGATGCCACCGCTTATTTTATTGATGGTGTTCGTGTATTCAGTAATAGCTTAACCCAAGGTATGAGCGGTAGTGTTGATATTTTGCAAGCTGGTATTCCAGCGCAGTATGGTGACTTTACTGGTTTAGGTGTTTCATACACAACCAAGGGTGGTGTTTCTGCCAGAAAAAGTAAAAGTATAGAAATTGTAAGTTCTAGCATGTTCAACCCTTATCATTACAATTTGATAGAGGGCTTTATTGCAACACCGATATTATTTAAAGCCAATCCAAGATATTCTGCAACAAGTACAAAAGAACCAAAAAAAATTGCCATTGCAGCGTTAAATTTTGGTGGAAATTTTTCTTATCAAAAAGATGCACCTTCTTATATAGGCTATTATCAAATAAAAGATGAAAAGTTAGCCGAGTTAGAAAAAAATCCTTTGGCTGTTAATAAGGATGGAGGTTTTGTAAGTGCTGCCAGTTTCCTTGGTGCTAATGATTTTAACAATGTGAAGGTTAGAGACAACGCCAGAAGCTTTAGCTCTAACATGCAAGCAAAATTTGATTTCAGACTTTCAGACTTATCAACCTTAAGTTTATTTGGTAACTTTGTTTATGGTAACTCTACTGCTCCAGGTGCTACCAATGGCAGTATGATGTCATACAAAACAAATCCATTAAGTACTTCTACTAGTGTACTTGCTTATGCTAAATTTACACAAAGATTTAAAGATCCAGATTCCACTAAAAAGGCCAATGGAACTACCTTAAACAATGCGTATTTTACTGTGCGTTTTGATTATCAGTCAAGTTGGGGAACCACTCAGGATATAAATTTCAAAAAAGATTTCTTTGATTACGGTTACATTGGTCAGTTCAAACATTATCCTACACCTTTCTACTCAGTTGTTATTAATAATAATCCAAATTCTCCTGCAAAATTATTTGTAGATCAACATGGAGATTCCGTTTATTTAAAAAATTATTTCGAACAAACTGGATTCAGAGATACCAGTATCAGATTTACTGCTGCCAGCGAAAATCAAGTAAGAGCCAATTACACTCAAAATGTATTTGACAAAACCAAAGAGCAAGGTCAAAGTATCACCAGTGATAATCAAATTTTATTCAACCAAGGTTTGTTGAACGGATACAATCCAAATGCCATCTATTCTCTATTTAACATACCAGGTATTCAACAAGCAGGTTACAACAAATCTCAAAGCGAACGTTATACATTGTATGCTTTGGGTGAAGCAGAATTGAAAGGTGCGGCAAAAGCGGATAAGAAATCAAGTTCTCATGCACTTCAATTTGGTTTAACCTACGAGCAAACAGTTAACCGTGGTTATGGATTAGGGGCTAACAATCTTTGGCGTTTAATGTACCAATTGGCCAATAGCCATATTTCAGAATTGGATAAAAACAATCCTATTTTATCATACGATGCCAATGGAACTTTTCAAGATACCATTAAATACAACCGTTTGGTAAGTGCTGATAAGCAAACCAATTTCGATAAATCCTTCAGAGATAAATTAATCAGCCAAGGTGCAACAGATGTATATGGAAAACCAATTACAGCAACAACCTTTATTGATATTAACTCGTACAAGCCAAGTGATTTTAGTTTGAACATGTTTAGTGCCGATGAATTGTTAAACAATGGTTCCTCTTATGTGAGCTATTATGGTTATGATCATTTAGGAAATAAATTAAGAGGAAAACCAAGTTTAAATGATTTCTTACAAGATCCAACCAAAAGAAGTATTGGTGCTTTCATGCCTATTTATACAGCTGCTTGGTTCCAAGATAAATTTTATCTAGATGATTTAGAGTTCCGTTTAGGACTAAGATTGGAAAGATATGATGCGAATCAAGTGACATTAAAGGATCCATATTCCTTATATCCTATTAAAACAGCTGGCGAAGTAACCAACATAGATGGTAATGCTGTTACACATCCTTCTAATATTGGCAGCGATTATGCTGTGTATGTAAACGATGTAAAGAACCCTACTAAAATTTTAGGTTACAGAAAAGAAAATACTTGGTACGACGCTTCAGGAAAACAATTGTCAACTCCAGATTTAATTGCCAACCAAACCACCAATGGTAAGATTGCACCATACCTTGTAAATCCTAATCAACAAGTAATAACCGAAAATTCATTTAAAGATTACAAGCCAAAAGTAAATATTTTGCCACGTGTGTTCTTTAAATTCCCGTTAAACAACAAAAGTTTATTCTTCGCAAGTTATGATGTGTTAGCTCAAAGACCAAGTGCAGGTGCTAATTTCTTGACCATTGATGATTACTATTATATGACTCAGAAAAACAGTGGTACCTTGGCTAATCCTGCATTAACATCCCGTATTACTACTGATTATCAAATTGGATTTAAACAACAAATTTCTAAAAATACTTTGTTAAGTGTTACCTCATACTACAGAGAAACTAAAAATGATATTTCTGTTTACCAATACAACCAAGCTTATCCTTTAACTTACATCAGTTATAACAACATCGATTTTAGCACTGTGAAAGGATTTATTCTTGAATTGGATTACAAATCAAAAAACAACATTACTTTGAATGGTAACTATACCTTGCAAATTGCAGATGGTACTGGTTCAAATATCAACTCTCAAAGAGCTTTGATTGCTAGTAATCAGCCTAACCTAAGAAGTTTGTTTCCATTGGGTGATTTAGATATCCGTCATCAATTGAAAGGTATTTTCAACTGGGAATTCCCAGATGATGATAAAGGTAAAAAAATTAAATACATGGGTCCAATCATTGGCAAAACCAAAATTTTGAAAAACACCAATTTCAACATTACTTACTCAGCTACCTCTGGATTGCCTTATACTGCAACTTCTTCACCAGTTCAATTAGGATCTGCGGATAGAGCAACCATTAAAGGTACACCTTATGGATCTCGTTTGCCATGGCAGTTCAATACTAACTTGAATATTTCTAAAGATATTCAATTGAATTGGAAAGATAAAGAATCAGGAAAATCTAAAGGTGCCTATATGCAGGTGTATTTCTTAACTACTAATTTGTTGAATACAAGAAACGTGTTCGGTGTATACCAATACACAGGTTCTGCTGCAGATGATGGTTATTTGAACTCAGCAAAAGGTCAACAGTATTTAAAAACAACCTTGAGTTCAGAAGCTTACAACTACTATTATAAAACTGCAGTAAACAGCCCAGGTAATTACCAAGCTCCTAGATTTATGAGAATCGGAGCGAAATTATATTTCTAAACCTCTAACAAATAAAAAGTACAATTAAATTTATAACGATATGAAAAGTGTTTATCAAAAATTAACCTTAATCCTCGCAGTAAGTTTCACAGCTTTAACTGTGAATGCTGCCGAGATTAAAAATATTGGACAACGAGGAGGTGCAACTAAGCAGGATGCCCTCTATAGCAATGGTATTGCGCAGTTTGCAAATACATGTAAGGCCGCCTCTCAGAGTGCAGATTTAGATGTAAATAACGTACGTACCAGAATTTTAAATGGTGGCGATATGTGGTGGGATTTAAATAACCCAAGATATGAAATACCTAAAGTAACCGATGCAAATAGTGTGCGTAAACATTCCTTGTTTGCCGGTGCCTTGTGGATTGGAGGATTAGGAAGAGGCGATGGTAATTTAAGAATTGCCGCCATGACCTACCGTCAAACGGGTAACGATTTTTGGCCAGGCACTCTAGATACTGTCAGCGTAAGTACAGATGCTACCCGTTGCGAAGCATGGGATAAAATGTACAAAGTAACCAGACAAGAATTATTGAATCAGCAATTAACAGGTGATGTGTCTGCCAATGTTTTAAACTGGCCTGCTGCAGGTAATCCGAATACTCCCTATGGTTCCAACCAAGCCAATGGTGCTTTGGCACCTTTTGTAGATCCTAATAATCAATCAAACAAGACTCTTTATGATCCATTGAATGGCTGCTATCCGGTTTTAGATCCTACAAGAGATTTTGCTAAAAATACACCGAAAGACCAACCCGATCAAATGATTTGGTTTGCTTATAACGATAGGGGTAATGTGCATTCAGAAACGGGCGGTATTCCAATTGGTTTGGAATTACAAACAACGGCCTTCGCATTTCAAACCAATGATGAGGTTAATAATATGACTTTTTATACCACCAAAATTTATAACCGTGGTTTCGAGGCTTTGGATAAAACATATTTTGGACAATGGGTAGATGCCGATTTAGGAAACTATGCGGATGATTATGTAGGTTGCGATGTTGGCAGAAGTCTTGGTTATTGCTATAATGGTGATGATAATGATGAAGGCGTGTTAGGTTACGGTTTAAACCCTCCAAGTGTTGGTGTGGATTTTTTTGAAGGCCCTAGAGATACAAGCGGAGTTCAATTGGGAATGGGTGTATTTTTATATTACAATAACAACTTCGATCCTGTAAATGGTAACCCAAATGCTGCGATAGATTTTTACAATTATTTACAAGCTAAATGGCAAAATGGCAACGATGTTACTTTTGGTGGCAATGGTGTTGGTGGATCTGTTAAAACAAAATATATGTTTGATGATGGCACTAATCCTTCAACAGCTAGCTTGCCTGTTTGGAATGAATATACTGCGGGTAACTCCCCTGCCGATAGAAGATTCTTGCAATCTGCTGGTCCATTTACCCTAATGCCAGGGGCAGTTAACAAAGTAACTGTGGGTGTTGTGTGGGCCCGAACTACCTCGGGTGGTGCAAGAGGCTCGCTTAAATTATTAAAATTAGCCAGTGATAAGGCTCAAAAATTATTTAACAATAAATTTGATATTGCAGATGGTCCTGAGCCTCCAGCAGTAGAAATTCAAGAATTGGAGAATGGTTTAGTATTAAAATTATTAGAGACTAAAAAAACTGAAGATTACCAGGAAGACATTAAAAACGAACAAAATACACTTATAAAGTACCGTTTCCAAGGTTATATGATTTATCAGTTGAAAGATGGAAGTGTTTCTAATACAGAGTTAAATAATATAGATAAAGCGGTATTAATTGGTCAATGCGATGTGAAAGATAACATAGCTCAAATGATCAATCAAGAATTTGATGTGACAGTATCTGCCAACATTCCAAAAGAAAAAGTAAACGGTGCCAATGAGGGTATCTTCCACACTATAAATATTAAGGAAGATGCATTTGCAACAGGTTCAAGTAAAACATTGGTTAACTTTAAAACGTATTACTATTTGGTATTAGCTTATGGATATCCATCCAACGACCCATCAAAAGCTGAGCCTGAGCAATTCCTTGCTAGTAGAAATACTGTTAAGATTTCTGCCATTCCTCATAAAACTTCACCTGAACAATTTGGCAGCTTGCAACAATCTAATTATGGCGACGGTCCTATCCTAAAACAATTAGAAGGTCGTGGTAATGGTGGTCAGATTCTAGAATTCTCTAAAGAGACAATTGATGAGATATTGGCTAACAACAAAACTGATGCGCCGGTATACATAGGTGGCAGAGGTCCTGTTAACATTAAAATTGTAGATCCGCTATTAGTTCCAAAGGCTGATTTTGAATTCCAATTTATAGAAAAAGAAGGTTATGTTAAATCAAGTGGTACTACTTTAAAATACCAAGATACCATTTCATCTAAAAGTTATTGGAGGTTGGTAAATTTAACTACCAATGATACTGTTTATGCGGATAATTCAATAAGAAATAGAACTGAAACTATCGTGGGTAGATCAAAATACGGTGGTGAAGTTAAAAAGAATAGAAACTTACATGATTGGGGTATGGCAGTTGAAATAACTCAACCAGTGGTACCTGGGGCTAACCAATACCTCGAAACAACAAATGGTTTCCTAGGTTACGAAGTTAAATTTGCAGATGATTCTCGCAAATGGTTAACAGCTTTGGCCGATCAAGATGTTACTGGTTTGGGAGCAACACCGTTTAATTGGATTCGTTCAGGAACAAAGGTGACAACAGCCATTGATTTATATAATGATGATTTCGCTGCGGAAACAGATCCTAATCACCAAGGTTTGGATTCTTATGATCCTTACGAAGCCTTCGAAAAGATATGGGACAGAAGAATTGCACCATACGCTATGGCTGCAAGAGTTCAAGGCGCGAGTGCCAAAGGCGAATTGACTTTTGGTCCGGCATGGGGTGGTTCTAGCATCACAGATAATCCATTGTCAGAATTGGCAAGTGTTCAAATTGTAATTACACCTGATGTAAGAAAATGGACCAGATGCATAGTGCTCGAAATGGGTGAGGATGCCTCCTTAAACGAAGGTGGTATGGCGAAAATGAACCTGCGTTATCACAAATCAATTAAACCGACTCATAACAATGGAGAATTTACTGGTTGGACAGAAGATGCGAGTGATATGGGCAGAAGCTATTTCCCTGGTTACGCCATTAACTTAGAAACCGGCGAAAGATTGAATATTGCTTTTGGAGAGGATTCTTACTTGCAAAATGAAAACGGTACAGATATGATTTGGAATCCTACTTCTAATTATGCAAATAATAACACCTACTTTAATTTTGGCGGTAAACATTTTATATATGTTATGGGTTCTTATCCTGGTGGCTTGGCCAACAGAACTTTTAAAGGACCTATCTACGATGAAGGCGCTGTTTACCAAGGCATGTTAGCATCTACACCTAATACTAGCCCTGCTAGTTTAGAAAAACGCAAGGTGTTGTCTCAGGCCATGTGGGTAATACCGGCAATGGCAGAAAGAGGCTATACTTTGACAAATGGTGTACCTCCTACCGAAGTGAGTTTTAGAATTAACATGCGTAAGCCTTATAACAAAATATCTCCAACTGTTGTAAACGGTGCAAGAGATACCATGACACCGCGTTACACCTTTAATACAGAAAGTGTATATAACAATGTAAATGCGGAAACGGGTAAAAAATCTGTTAATTTGATTAACATTGTTCCTAATCCATATTATGCATTCTCCGAGTATGAAAGCAGTCCTGTAGATAACAAGGTTAAAATAACAAATCTTCCACCAAAAGCAACTGTCTCTATTTATACCTTGAGCGGAACCTTGGTAAGAAGAATTAAGAAAGATGACTTACTAACCTATGCTGATTGGGATTTGAAAAACGACAATAAAGTACCAATTGCAAGTGGATTCTATATCATCCATGTTAATTGTGGCGATTTAGGAGAGAAAATTTTGAAATGGTATGGTGTAATGCGTCAATTAGATTTAGATACTTATTAATAGTTTAACAAATAGAAACAGGAGGAAAGAAATTCATGAATAAATTTATAAAATATATAGCGTTATCCACCGTATTCAGTATTGGACAATCGCTTTTTGCAGATAATGGTCCGGTAAGATCTGGTCAGGCTGGATTCACGCAATTATTAATTAATGGTTGGGGCAGCAGCAGCGGTATGGGTAATTCCAACTCAGCAGGTGTTTCTGGTGTTGAAGCTTTTTACTTGAACATAGCTGGTTTGGGCCATGTTCAGGGCAGTGAACTTGGTTTTAGTAGAACATCATTATTAGGAGGAACCGGCATCAATATAAATACATTTGGTTTCGGTCAAAGAGTTGGAGGCGGTGCTTTGGGAGTCAGTGTTATGTCGTTTTCATTGGGTCAAATTCCTATTACCACTGTTCAACAACCTGATGGCGGAATCGGCACTTATAAGCCATCCATTTCCAATATAAATGTTGGATATGCTTATAACTTTACCGATCAGATATCTGCAGGTATCAATATGAAAGTAATCAGTGAGTCTACTCCAGATGTAAGAACCAGTGGTGTTGCTTTTGATGCTGGGCTGCAATTTGCCACTCAATTATTGAAGAATACAAATGCTTTAAAAACAAAGTATTTAAGTGATAACCCTGCTGCAAAAAGAGGGAGTGATATTCGTTTCGGTGTTAGTATTAAAAACCTTGGTCCTGATTTGAGATACTCGGGAGATGGTTTGGCGACTAAGTCAAATATCAATGGCAATAGTTTTACAACTACTACCAGCCAAAGATCGGATAAAACGCAATTACCTTCTTTAATTAATATTGGTTTGGCATATGATTTTCGTTTAGATCAAAAAGCAGGAATGTATTGGCACCGTTTAACGGCTGCAATGAATTTCACAAACAATTCATTCTCGAGCAATCAAACTTCATTTGGATTGGAGTATGCTTACAAAGAGATATTAATGTTGCGTGGCGGATTTGATTACGAAAAAGGAATTTTTAATTATGATACCAGAAGAACTGCCTATACAGGTGTTTGCATGGGTGCAACAGTTCAAATTCCTTTAGCTAAGAAAATAAAAGATAAACGAGAGAACAATAATATGCTTGGTGTTGATTACTCTTACAGAGCAACTAATCCATTTACAGGTACGCATACCTTCGGTTTAAGAATTAGTTTAGATTAATTAATTTTTTAATATATTTGCAAAAGTGCTTTCACAAAAAGAAAGCACTTTTATTTTTTAATAAGCATTATAACAATTTAAGTCAAGATGAGTGATATAGTCTATTTAACCAAAGAAGGGTTTGAAAATTTGAAAAAGGAGCTAGAGAATCTTAAAAGGGTTCAAAGGCCATCTATTAGTGCGCAAATTGCTGAAGCAAGAGATAAGGGTGATTTATCGGAGAACGCAGAGTACGATGCTGCAAAAGAAGCGCAGGGGTTATTGGAAGCTAAGATTTCTAAATTAGAAACCATGTTTGCCAATGCAAGGGTTTTAGATGAATCAAAATTAGACAATAGTAAAATTAATATGTTGAGCAGAGTGAGAGTAAAAAACTTGAATGCTGACAGAGAGATGGAATACACCATTGTTTCCGAAAAAGAAGCCGATATGAAAATCGGTCGAATTTCCAGTAAATCTGCTATTGGTGCGGGCTTAATAGGAAAGAAGGTTGGGGATACTGTAGAAATTACTGTTCCAGCTGGCGTTGTTAAATTACAAGTGCTTTCAATAGGCGCATAGATTTGATTCTAGTAAGCACTAATTATGTCTAGCATTTTTCAAAAAATTATTGATGGAGAAATTCCTTGTTATAAAATAGCAGAGAACGATTCTTTTTTAGCATTTCTGGATGTAAATCCTTTGGTAAAGGGACATGCTTTAGTTGTTCCTAAAAAGGCCGTAGATTACATATTTGACATGGATAATGAGCATTTAGCTGCCATGCATTTATTTGCAAAACAAGTAGCCATAGCTATTAAAAAAGTGATACCCTGTGTTAAAATAGGAGTTGCCATTATAGGATTAGAAGTACCTCATGCCCATATTCATTTGGTACCAATGAATGCGGTGGGTGATCTTAATTTTGCAGGACCAAGAGTAAAATTAAGCGAAGAAGAATACACTTCTACTGCTGCGGTTATTCAGCAACATATTACTTTGTAACAGCAATTATACTAATAATTTTAATGTCTTTTTTAGGTCGGTCGTTTGTAACGGTTATGGTATTGGCAATTTTCTCTACAATGTCTATACCTTCAATTGTTTCACCGAATACAGTATACTCACCATCTAATTCTGGGGTACCGCCAATAATGCCATAATCTTTAATAGCTTGCGGAGAAAATTTGCCTCCAAATTGGACCAATTGATCTTGCGGCATTATTCTGCCTTGAACTATATAGAATTGACTGCCACTGCTTTCTTTATAAGGATTAACCTGATCGCCTTGACGGGCTGCTGCAAGTGCCCCTTTTTTATGATAAAATTGTGGGAGTATTTCAGCAGGAATAGTATAACCTGGGCCACCAATACCATATTGTGCATTTGGATCGGCTTTTTTGCTGTCTGGATCCCCAGTTTGAATCATAAATCCTTTGATAACACGGTGGAATAATATGCCATCATAAAATTTTTGAGCCACTAGTTTGTCAAAGTTGGCCATGTGTATTGGGCACTCTTTATAAACTTTTATTTTTATTACACCTTCACTTGTTTTGATAGCATATATTTTATCTTCTTTGGCCATTACCGGTTTAGTGGTATCTTGAATTGCAGGCGCAACTGGAGTTTCTACAGGTTCTGCTGGGGTTTCAGCAACTTGCTCGTTACTTTCTGTTGAGGCATTGTTGCATGAAGTGGTAGCGAATAAAAATGTGATAGCGATGGCGCTAAATTGGATTAAAATGTTTTTCATAAAATTTCTTCTGTTAAAAAATATTCAATAATATGTGTGCGAATATACGATTCTTGTTCAAAAACATCGAATTGTGGCAGTGGTTTTATTAATTCCCAATGTGGCCAACCATCTATATCAGCACCCATTAATTGGTAGTGTCCAGAATAACTTAAAATTTTGCAAATGGCAATGTGCATTAAATCTACCTTTTCACTTTTCTTATAATTTTCTTGGGGTAATATGCCTAATTCTCGAATGCCGATTAAAAATAATATGGCATTCATATCAGGTTTTTTATTAAAATGGGTTTCTACATATTCTGTTATTCTTTTCCAAATAAGGGTCTCATCTTCCATTGTGCAAATTTAGGAATAAGGCCTTTATTATTTTAAATATTATCAAAGGTTTTTAAAGATAAAAGATGTGAAATAAGTTGGGTAAATAATTGATATACAAATTGATAATTAAAAATAGGGTTGAATTGATTTAAAATAACTTAATTTGCATTTTACAATGCCAACTATTTATTCTAAAAAAATCATTAAGCAACTCGTTAATGCTGGCAAAAGGCTCTCTCAACCTTTCTCACTAACACAAGAAAAGGCATATAGACAGCAATTACGAACTCTTAAAAAACTTCTTTCAAAAGCAGAGACTACTGCCTATGGAAAAAAATATAATTTCGGGAAAATTCTTTTATCTAAAACAGTTTACAGAAGCTATCAGCAGAATGTGCCTTTAGTAGATTATAGCAAGATGCATGATTGGTGGCAAAAGGCCTACAATGGTGCTGAAAATGTAACTTGGCCTGGTAAAATTGAATTTTTTGCTCTGAGTTCTGGTACGTCAGAAGGTGCCAGTAAATACATTCCTGTTTCTCAGGATATGATTAAGTCGATTACAAGAGCGAGTTTGAGGCAGATTATAAGTATTGCTAGGACAGACTTGCCAAAAGACTATTTGACCAAAAATTACTTAATGCTTGGTGGTAGTACTAGTTTGTATTTTAATAATGATGGCAAGACGTATGCAGGCGATTTAAGCGGCATTACTTCAAGTCACGTGCCCAGTTGGTTCGAACGTTTTTCATTGCCATCACCAGATATTAGAAGTGAAAAAAATTGGCAGGATAAGTTGGATAGGATGGTAGATGAAGCACCTAATTGGGATGTTGTTTTAATTGCAGGCGTACCTGCATGGATTCAAATATTATTTGAACTTATAATTAAGCGTTATAATCTCAGAAATATACACGATATATGGCCGCATTTAAGTGTTTATTTATGGGGAGGAGTTGCCATAGAACCTTATAAAAAAAGTATCAATGGATTGATGGGCAAGCCTATCATGTATTTGGAAACTTATTTGGCAAGTGAGGGATTTGTGGCCTATCAAACCAGTCCTAAATCCAATGGGATGAAATTGAATTTTAAAAACGGGATGTTCTTCGAATTTGTGCCATTCAATGAGCAAAATTTTGATGAGAGTGGACATTTGTTGCCAAAAGCAGTGGCCTTGAATATTAAACAAGTAGAATTAGATAAGGAATATGCTTTATTGTTGACGACATGTTCCGGTGCTTGGCGTTATCTAATTGGTGATACCATAAAGTTTGTTGATTTAGAGGATTGTGAAATCAAAATTACCGGCCGTACAAAGCATTTTTTGAGTGTATGTGGCGAGCATTTGAGTGTAGATAATATGAACAAGGCCATCGAGCAATTGAGTGAGACTTTAAATACCCCCATCAACGAGTTTACTGTTAAAGGTGAATCAGATGGAAAGGGTCATATACATCAATGGTACATTGCTTGCAATCACAGCACTGTTAAAGCAGATTTCGCTTCGGCAAAATTAGATGAGTATTTGATAAAGTTGAATGATGACTATGCGACAGAAAGAAAGCATGCTTTAAAGGAAATTCGTGTTGAATTATTGCCTTCGGATACTTTTTTAGGATGGATGATGGAACAGGGTAAATATGGCTCTCAAAGCAAGTTTCCAAGGGTGTTAACAGATGCAAAATACAGTGAGTGGGTAGCCTATGTAAAGGCTCATTCGAAGAAATCTGTATCCCGATAATCTATTTATACTTTTCTAATAACTCTTTTTCTTTCTCAATCATTTTCAAACTATCACTTTTAATTACTTCGTCCACATTTTGATTTTCTTTTGATTCTAAAGTGTCGTTTAATTTTTCATCGTGAGTAGTCGAAGCATTGTTATTGCAGGCAGCCAACGAAAGCGTTATCAATAAGCCAATAAAAAGTTTCATTTTGCAAAAGTAGATAAATTTTACTTAGTCATTAACCACTTGAACATTTGCTTGTAACTGGCTTTTTGTCCGTAACTCAATATGCCAATTCTATAAATTTTTGCAGCCATCCATACCACAAGAAAAAATGTACCGAAAAGCAAAATTGCCGAAACTGCAATTTGAGTCCATGAGACATCAAAAGGCAAGCGCACCATCATGACAACAGGTGAAGTAAATGGAATCATACTGCACCAATAAGCCAAAGGGCTATTAGGGTCTTTGAAAACCGCTACCTGTGCTATTATTAAACCAAATACCAAAGGCATAGATACAGGGAACATAAATTGTTGGGTTTCGGTGTCGCTATCTACAGCGCTGCCAATGGCTGCAAAAAGAGCGCTGTAAAGTAAAAATCCACCGAGAAAGAATATAACAAACCCAGTAAGTAATTTAAAGATGTTTAAACTGTGAAATTGCTCTAGGAAACCATTCATAAAAACACTTCCACCACTTGGCATTTGCGTTGGAACTGCAGCTAACTGAGCTGTATCTATATGTTGAAAACCAATAGCTATACTTAATACAGTTACCAGTAATCCTGAAAGTACAATCCAAGCCAAAAACTGGGTTAGCCCTACCATGGCAACTCCTAAAATTTTACCCATCATTAATTGAAACGGTTTTACTGCGGATACAATTATTTCAACAATTCTGTTGTTTTTTTCTTCGGTAACACCACGCATAATCATAACACCATACAGGAAAATAAACATGTAAATAATCAATGCACCTGCATAACCAACAACCGACTTGGTTTCTGTGCCATTTGTTTTACCATCTAGCGAATTATCTGTAAGTATAATGTCTACCTTTAAACTATCAACTTTATTTTTCGAAAGGCCATTCGATTTTAAATTATTATTGAACAATTGATCGGCTATCAATTCTTTTAAAGTTTGACGGTCGTTGATAGAGATACTTTTTTTTGTAATAAGTTCAATACTGTCGCCTTTGTTATTATTAATTATCAGCATGCCGTAAATGGCCTCTGTGCGGATGGAATCCCGGGCTGCGGACGCATCTTTGACATAGCCAAATTCATAGGATTTGTTGTCAATAGTTTCGTTGTTTAAAGCATTTTGCGGATCGTAAATTGCAATTTTCTCAACATTGTTCGTATTGAATTGGGAAATGGCAATGGCGGCAATGGAGCCATAAAATACAGCAATCAAAATGGGCCCTAAAAGCGTCATGATAATGAACGATTTTTTAGTAACCCTTGTGAAGTATTCGTGTTTTAAAATTAGTAAAATATTGTGCATGGTTTAATCGTTATTTTTAGGGGTTACCAATTGAATAAAAATATCGTTGATACTTGGAATCCTTTGGCTAAAGTGTATTAATTCTGTTTGATTCAATACATCCTGCAGGCATTCATTATTGCTAACTCCATTTAGTTTTAAAAGAACTTGTGAGTAACCTGCATCGGTCATGGTTCTCTCCATTACTTCAATAGCGCCAATGTTAGGTGTGTATTGGGTGCTAGTAGCCAATTCGAAATAATCTGATTTAAATTTGTTTTTTATCTCAGCTACTGTGCCATCCAATATTTTTTCTGAAAGGTTAATCAGTGCCAGTGAATCGCATAATTTTTCTACGCTTTCCATCCGGTGTGTGGAATACAAAATAGTAGTGCCAGAGGCTTTCAATTCCAATATTTTTTGAGTCAATAATTCTGCATTTACAGGGTCAAATCCACTGAAAGGCTCATCGAGGATAAGCAAAGAAGGTGAGTGAATAACAGAAACAATGAATTGTATTTTCTGCTGCATGCCTTTACTAAGTTCTTCTATCTTTTTATTGCGCACATCATACAATCCCATCGCCTGCAACCATTCGTTGGCTTTATTGGTTGCATCTTTACTGCTTAAGCCCCTCAATTGTGCAAAGTATTCTAATTGCTTGATGACTTTTATTTTTTTATACAATCCTCGTTCTTCTGGCAAGTAACCTATATTTTTTATATGGGTTTGGTTTAAAGGCTCACCGTTTATTAAAACGCTGCCTTCATCTGCCTCGGTAATTTGATTGATGATGCGAATGAGGGTTGTTTTACCCGCGCCATTTGGTCCTAATAGCCCGTATATATGTCCTTTGGGTACTTCAATCGAAACATTTTTGAGTGCTACCTTGTCTTTGTAAAACTTGGAAACCCCTTTTATTTGTAGTAAAGTATTTTGCATTTTCTATTTGTTAGGTGCAAATAAAATTAATCCTCCCCATGTTTCATTTCTATTCGATGATTAAAATAGAATTCCCGATGAGAACCATCAACATGTTATACATATTTAACCAATCCTGTCCTAAACAATTTTGGACAAGAACATAAGTTTCAGATTATCAATAAACTTTTACCAGAATAATACTGTTTTCAGAAAAGAACCCCCTGTATCTGTATTAGAGGTGGTCCGTTGTTGTCTTCAAAAGGCTTG
>JANXMZ010000067.1 GCA_025354385.1 Bacteroidota bacterium | reverse complement strand
GGCATCGCTAAATACAGAAACGGCATCTTTGTGAATGTTTTGATTGCTAATGGAATTATGCGTGGTATGTTCATTGATATAGCCATAACTTCCACCTACAAAAAACGGACTTAACTTCTTTTTAAAATAATTTTTTTGAGAAATTATTTTCTCAATTTTTTCTGCAACAGTATCTGATTTAATTAGAATAGTAGGTAATTTGAAATTTTGATATTGCAATGCTAAAATGTTCTCATTTTCATTGGAAAATAATTCTGAATTTAAAGTTATTGAACGGGTGCTTTTTGACACACTATTTTTCGATATTTTATTTGAGCTCTGATGTTTTATTGTATTTAAAGAAATAATATCCGGATTAAAAGTAGTGGGAGGTGTAGCATCTAATATTGAATTACTATTTCCTTCGATTTGTTTTTCTAAAGACTTATTTGTGGTATTCGCAGTTGAATTATTTACTTTGCTAATGGAAACGTTTGCTTTGTTGTATGTTAGTTTTTTGTCATTTAACAAGGTTGAATATA
The DNA here is from genome assembly GCA_025354385.1 of Bacteroidota bacterium. Taxonomy (GTDB): domain Bacteria; phylum Bacteroidota; class Bacteroidia; order NS11-12g; family UBA955; genus JABMMZ01. The sequence goes on along the minus strand of JANXMZ010000067.1, from coordinate 48,697 downwards.
GGATACTAATAGCACTTGCACTTGCAATAAATAGACACCAAAGAGCCACTGCCCTTCTTCTTTTCTTTGATTGAATAACAAGTGAGGGTTCTATTTTATTCCAAACATACTTTGGCGATTCTTGAATATTTGATAATTGCGTTTCGAGTGCAAAATCTATGGGGTGTTTATGGTTGTTAAGGGCATTAAAGATTGTAGAAAAGAAATTTGTATGAGGGTGAGATTCGAATTCACCTAAATGATCTTGAATCGAATTGTCAATGACATGGGAGTGCTCATTTTGAAAAATAATAGTATTCAGAGCATTAGGGTCTGGTACTTGCTCCAATGGGCCAAGTTTTAGAAATAAAAATTCATCGATATGATTGTTGTTATTCTCCAAGTTTTTGCTTCATGGTTAGTTGCAACATTTCTGATAAAAGTTTCCTTGCTCTGCTTAATTGTGATCGGGAAGCACTTTCTGTGATGTTGAGCAGTTTTGAAATTTCATCGTGTTTTAATTTCTCGATGGCATAAAGATTGATGATGAGTCGGTATTTTTCTGGTAGTTTTTGAACCATTTCCAAAGCCTCGTTTGTTGAAATATGATTCAACCAATGGTCTTTTTCTTCTTCAGAAATATCATCTGCCATAGACAATTCTTTTTCATTGATGCTTACTTCGAATTGCAATTTTAGTTTACGCTGAATATAATTAATAGCGGTGGTTACAAATACACGGTGCATCCATGAACTTAATGCCGCTTGTCCTTTGAATTGGCGAAGGCTTTGAAATACTTTAATAAATCCTTCTTGAAAAAGGTCATGAGCAATGTCTCTATCGGGGGCGTAACGCAAACAAACGCCAAACATCCTTGAGGCATATTTATTATAAAGGGCTTCTTGAGAAAACCTATCGTTTCTTAGGCAGCCATTTATTAATTCCTCTTCAGTATTCATTCCTCTGAATAAAATAAGACACTCTAATGACAAAAACGCTTCAAAATTATTTATTCACCTACTAGGTATAGCTTAAGGTTTTGTAAATGCCGTGTAAATTTAAGGGCATTTAAATTCATGATTATGCCAATTAATACCACGGCCATGCCAAACAATACGGCCAAAGAGTAGGTGTCATCGAAAAGAAAATAGCCCATGGAAACAGCCCATAAAATGCCAACATAACTAATACTGCTAATTCTTGCCGCCGTATCTGCCTGGTAAGCGCGTGTCATAAAATACTGTCCAATTTGTGTAAAAACACCAGTGGCAATGAGATAAAACCAATCTATTCCTATTGGCAATACAAATTGATTCGGAAAAATGAGGGAATAAATCACCACCAAAGGAAAGGCTACCAATGGTTGAAAGAATACAATTACATCGGCATCCTCTTTCCCTTTCATGTTGCGAATGGCGTTGTAGGCCAGACCTGTAAACAATGCCCCAGCAATTCCCATTAAAAAATCGAAAGTATTGACATTGGAAAATCCTTTCACCATTACAACCCCTATAAAACAAACAATGAAAGAAAACCATTGTATTACTCGCACCCTTTCTTTCAAAAATAACAAAGCCATAATGGCTGTAAAAATAGGACTGAGGTAATGTATGATAATGGCATTGGCGAGAGGCATTTTTTGCATGGTATACAAATAGCAAATTAACCCCAGTGCCCCAAATATACCCCGGGCGATGAGAAATTTGCGGTGATTACCCCAAGGTGCTACTTTTTTTCTTTTCAGTATAACATAACTAAGCAACAAGGTTATACCCGCGCGAAACAAAATGATTTCGAAAATTGGAATATGTGGCAGAAATTTTACACAAGCATTCATCCATGCAAATGCAAAACCTGCAATTAGCATCAGTCTTACGCCTTTGGTAAAATAAATTTTCAATAGATTATTGCAAATTTAGCGGTAATGTGATTTGAAAAGTATATTTGCTCCAAAATAAATGAAATTCTTGTTTTTATATGGACGGAAAAACAAATGGGCCTTCCTCATCTCATTTATTTTTATTGCCATTTATTCTTTGCAAGTATTTGTGAACCATTATTGCTTCAGAACTTTTGCCCTCGATCTTGGCGTATTTACCAATGCTTTATACGATTATGGCCATTTGCAGTGGAATGATGCAACCGTATTTAAATATTATCCAGAAAATCTACTATCCGATCATTTTGATTTGTACCTCATTTTATTTTCTCCATTAAGCTATTTATTTGGTCAATATACTTTACTAATTATTCAAATAAGTGCCGTGGTTATTGGGGCTTTTGGGGTTTATCATTATTTGCAATTTAAGTTTGAAAATCAAAGGTTGAGTTTGCTTGGTATGTTGAATTTCTATTTGTTCTTTGGTGTTTTTGCTGCCCTGTCTTTCGATTATCACAGCAATGTGGTGGCTGCAATGATAGCACCATGGTTATTCTATTTAATTGCGAAGAGGCAATTCGGCAAATTTGCTTGTTTATTGGTATTCATGATGATTGCCAAAGAAACTATTTCCATTTGGTGTTTTTTTATATGCTTGGGTCTGATAATAGAATATAGAAAAGAAAAGACGATGCTTATCTATTTGTCAATATTTGCATTTATTTCTTTGGCTTATTTTCTCGTAACAATTAAAGTTATTATGCCGCATTTGGCCAGCAGTGGTCAATACGATCATTTTAAATACGCTGTTTTAGGAACTGATCTTAATTCTGCAATTCAAAACAGTGTTTCACATCCTTGGCAAACCATTCGCAATCTTTTTGTGAATCACCTCGAAAACGAAAATTTGGATTGGGTGAAAACGGAGTTCTATGCTATGGCGCTATTGTCGGGCCTGTATTGTCTGTTCTTTAGGCCTGCCTTTTTGGTAATGCTTATTTCTCCAATATGCATTAAAATGTTCAACGATGATCCCACCAAATGGAGCATAGATTGTCACTATTCTGTTGAATTTGCAAGTATTATAACCATTGGTGCATTTACTTTTATAGGTAATTTAAAGAGGGAGAAAATAAAACTAGTGCTGCCTTTTTTGATTTGTGCAGGATCCTTGTTTGCAAGCTTCAAATTGAGCGACCACAATATTTATTACCACGATTACAATAGGGTGCGCATTTACCATGAGCACCATTATAACAGGTCATACGATTTAGGAGAAGTGCATGCTGCTTTTAAATTGATACCCGATACAGCCATTGTTTGTGCGCAATCGCCTATGTTGCCGCATTTGGCCTATAGAGACAATTGCTACCAAATTCCTTTTGTAAAGAATGCAGAATATATTGTGGGTTCAAAAAGTGAACCTACATGCTATCCAATTTCTGAACAGGAGTTTTTGAAGTTACTCAGTGACTCATTAGCAACAAATAGATGGAAAGCTGTTGTAAATGATACCAACATTACAATTCTGAAAAGAATCAAATAGAACAGAAAAGTAGTAAGGTGGTTTCTAAATAATTAATTTCCACTTACCCGATTGATTGGCCGGTCTTTTGGCTTTTACAAGTTCTATGAAATTTTGAATATTGGGAATATCTGGCATCATTGGGTCAAGGCGTTCCAATTGTTCAAAATGGTAAATCATATCATCAATTTGCCAGCTGTATAGGCCGTCTTTCTTAATCATTCTCTCATACGCCCATCCAACATTTTTATAGGCAGTTATTAAATTGCCATTGTGTTTCTTTTCTATGTCTATGAATTTTTTGTAACAAATTACGGCAAGGCTATCTTGTTTTAATTTCACATGGTTTAACCCTCTATACCAATAGGGTTTGCTGTTCATAGAATCATTGATGCATGCAATGTTGAACAATGAATCTGCTTCGCGAAATTTCAATTGCCTGTGATAACAATACCCCAATTGTGTGTAAATATTCCAGTTCTGAGGTTCTTTTGCAAGAGCCGCCAAATAATATTCTTCTGCTTTTCTGTAATTGCCTTCATTCATCTCTTTATTGCCAAGCGCATAAAGATTAAATCCATCTTGAGCAGGAGCTATTTCAAAAGATGATAAGATCAACAGAAGTATGAATAGTTTTTTCATTTCTTAATAACAACACAAAAATAATGCAAATATTGTTCAATATCCTTTCCCTGAATATTTACGTTGCTTGTAAAGTTGAATATTCAATTCCCTGCGATAAAATAAGGGTGCTTGTATTGCTTCAGTCCATTCAAAAATCCATTTCACATCCGTCATTAATTTCTGTCGTTTTCTATTGGAATCAAACGCGCGGTTATTAACCAATGGGCAGTGAAGGAATACTGACCAGCGCGACTTAATATCAATCACTTTAAATTTGATAGAATCTTTGCCAACTGGAATGATGTTTACAATATAAGTGCCGAGTGTTTGTTCTACCATATCAAACCCAGAGCGGTAAATACCACGTATGGTCTGAAATCTGCCAAGAAAGTTTGTTACTCCTAACCAATTTTGTTGTCCGTTTCTAAATGAATCCAAATTTTTGTTGTACCAAAATTCACGGGCTCTTTTAATTTGATAAGCATTTTGAAGGTTTTGTACCATCTTGGGATGCGAATTATTTGTAAAAAGATAAGTGCTATCGGCCTTTCCTATCAACCATTTCCAGATAATAGGGTATAAGGTGCCTGACGGAGGTGAGGCTTGGCTTATGTTCGCTAATAATAATAGAATCAGCAATGTAATTCGCATCAAACAAAATTAACAATATTCAATCAAATCAAATAATAGGGTTCAATTGCCTGTGTAATTTATTAAACATTATTTAATCGGAATTGCTATTATGCTAAAATTGGAATTAATATTGCAAAAGGGATGCATTTAAAATTCAAGCAACAAATTGATAATTTTATTGGTGGTAGTTTGGTGGCTTTTCATTTGTTGCCAGTGCGTATGCTTGGAAAAATATTGCGATTGAATCACAAGCTTGACAAATCACCTCATCATATTATTGTAATTAAGATGTTGGGCCTTGGTAGTTTGATTTTAGCAGGTGATGCTTTATTGGCATTGAAAAAAAAATATCCCAATGCCAATTTTATTTTAATTGGAGGCTCTGCTTTGAAAAATACGGCCCCTCTGCTTCAATTGTTCGATACCATCTGGACCATAGATGATTCAGGTTTTTTTAGAATGATTAAATCCACCATAGTTATAGTGTATAGATGTTTGAAACTGCGAAATAAATGGTGTTTTGATTTCGAAGTATACTCGCGACTAACCACAATTTTTGCGTTGTATACTTTCAGTAAAAACAGATTTGGATTTGAGTTTGAGAAGGTAAATTTTAGGAACTATCTGAATACTCATAATACCTATTTTAATCAATTTATTCCTACAGAAGAAAATTATAACATGATGGCTATTGAAGCAGGAGCCAAAGTAGATGAAAGGTATTATCTTCCTCAAAAAACTGAATCTAGTCGAAGGACTATTATTGTAATTAATAATACTTGTAGTGATTTAAGTATTCAGAGGAAACTGGAAAGCATTCAAGTTGCAGAGTTGATTAATGACCTTTATCATCAAACAGAATTTTCTATTGCATTGGCAGGCGCACCCTCGGATAGATTGGCAAATATTAAAGCCATAGAACTATCGGGAATAAATGATGCGGTTAGAGTTTTAAATTGGGCTGGGCAATTGAGTTTTAACCAATATCTAGAACAATTGGCTCTCCATGCGCAAGCCATTATTACAATAGATTCCGCACCTTTGCACATAGCTGCCCGACTTGGAATTCCAATAGTAGCAGTTTGGGGTCCTACTCAACCACAGAGTTTGGCGCCACAGTGGTTAAGGCAAAGTATTAAATATAAAGAGATGAATTTAAAAGTGCATTGTTCACCTTGTGTTCATCAAACAAAGGAACTGCCATGCAAAGGTGATAATTTTTGCATGAAAGATTTTTTAACTGCAAATATTATATTAGAATTACAAGCACTTTTGCATGAGAAACAGTAATCAATTGAAGTGGATTATAATCACATTGCTGATAGCATTCTCTTTTATTCTTTTCAGAGCATACAATATCAGTCAATTTGAAAATAGTAAGCGCAGAAATTTTATGCGAGGCGATGCCTACAGCGATGTTAATTTATATTCGGCTGTTTTACATTTTAATGACTCGGGATTGTCGAATACTATAGGACTGCCAGTACATCATTATAAAGTACCTGTGGTAGACACCAGTTTGCATCCAGTTGTATACACCCATTATCCGGCATTGCCCGATATATTGGCCTATTTTTATTCCCGCATTTTAAATACCACAAATGAGTTTGCATTGCGTTGTTGTATTGTTTTATTCAGTTTGTTTTATGCTTACGTTTTATGGCAAGTATTAAATATACTCATAAAAGAACCTAAAATTGTTTTATTAAGTTGGATGATGATAGTGCTCTCCAATTATTTTTTGGGTTGGAGTGATAGCTTGCACAAGCATGTTTATGAAGAGTTGGGTAAAGCGGTTTTTATTTGGTTATTATTAAAGCATCTTTCGAAACCTTCTCCACAATATTTGGCGGGTTTATTTTTAACCATGTGCCTTGTCTCCAATGTTTCTTTCGAACCTCTGGTATATTTAGCAGTGGTTTGTGTAGGAGTTTCTTTAAGGCAAAAGAAGGGTCTTTTTTCTTTAATAACAATCGTGCCAGCATTAGGTGCTATTGTTGGAGTGCTTTTGCATTTATGGCAAAATGTTACTTATTTCGGAAGTGTGGATTTGGCAATTGCCGATTTAACCGAAACGGCCAAATTGAGAACCGCAGGTATAGAAGTAAGTGGGATTCAGAAAAAGCTAGAGTCGCCATTCGGATGGTTAGAATTTATATCTATGCCTTTAATATGGTTGGGCAGAGTGGAAAGATTTTACATGGTGCCAGCTTTCGCATTAATAGCCATGTGGCTAATGGTTAGAAAAGAGTTTAAAATACGGTTCGATAGCTATTATTATTTTTGGATCAGGCTGTTATTAATTGCATCCTATAGCTGGTGCCTTGCCATGGCCCAGCATGCTTATGTGCATTCATTCACGATGCGACAAGCAGGTTTGTGTTATGCCTTGCTTGCCGGTCCTATCGTGTATTTGTTTTATGAAAAAGTGAGGCGTGATTTTAAAAGCATGACCCCGTTTTTAAAAGTAATAACGGTTTTGATAATTGCATATTCCTTGGCCATGTTTTTAACACAACAAATTTGGGATTTGTGGCTTAAGAATACTTTTTTGTGAAAATAAAGTAACAGGTTTTAATACTATAAAATAGAAGCCAACGTTTTATTTCAAATGAGATTTTTGGGGAATAAGTTTTTTGTAATTGTTTTGTTATCATTAGTAGCATGCACATCCAGCAATAAGAGTGAGTTAAAAGTGCAATCTCTATCGCTGCTAAAACAGGATACAATTGTAAAACTTCCTCAAAGAAAAGGACGTTTGCGTGTACTTAAGGTGGATGCTACAGTAAAGAAAATAGTGGTTAAGAAAAGTGAAAAAATCTTACTGGTTTATTTCGGAGATACTTTTAAGAGTTACAAAATTGCATTGGGCTTAAATCCGATTGGTCATAAAGAAAAGCAAGGGGATAATAGAACGCCTGAAGGCTCCTATAAAATAGTAGTCAAAAATCCGAATAGCCGGGGGTATAAATCTTTTAAAATATCCTACCCAAATGAAAAGGATAAATTAAATGCAATGAAGAATGGCTGGGACCCTGGAGGAGATATCTGCATTCATGGCTTATGGTGGTCGGAACAAAATCCATTAACACACTGGGAAAGCAATTGGACCCGAGGCTGCATGGCGCTTAATAATCAGCAAATGGATGAGTTATTCCCTTATACTAAAGTTGGTACCGAGGTGCAAATTTTGCCATAAAAATAAATTAGAATTCTTGGATTTTATCTAAGAATCATAATGTTGCCCTGTTCTTTGTGTCTTAAATCATCGGCACCTACAAACTCCAAGCGATAAAAATAAAGTCCTTGTTCAACCAATTGGCCACCAAATGTTCCATCCCATCCCAATTGAGGATTATCTGATTTGAATAGGATTTCTCCCCATCTGTCAAAAATTACAAATTTATATGATTTGGCATAAGACAAACCGCGGGGTTTGTATACATCGTTAATCTGATCGTCATTGCCTGGTGAAAAAGCATTTGGCATATAATAAATAACATCAGGGGCTATGAAAAGATCTTTCACTCTACTTGTGTCCGTACATCCAAATATATTGGTAACTATTAAAGAAGTGTATTGTGTAACCGTATCTGTATAAAATAACAATGGATTCTGATTCGTGGAGGTCCCCATTTTACTAAAGTTCCAAAACCAGCTAGAAGCACCTTTTGAAGAATCTATGTATTGAATATCTACTTCATTTTCCCATGAGCGCAATTTTTGGAATGTAAATTTAGCAACTGGATTCGGGTCAACAACAGCAATTGAAGGAATTTTCAAAGTGTCCTTACATCCTTTATCAGTTATGGCACTTAGGGTTACTGTAAACGAACCTGTTTTCCTATACATATGCTTAGGTGAAAAAGCAGTAGAGATAGATTTGCCATCTCCGAAGGTCCATTTCCAAGAAGTAATAAAACCTGGATTGATGGTTGAGTTGTTTGTAAAAACAGTAGAGTCTTTTCCTAAACAAACTTCTGTTGAGGTGAAATCGAGGAACGGATTAGGATCCACAGAAATATTCGCAGTAGCAGTATCCCAACAACCTTTGTCTGTAGTGGTTTTTAAGGCCACTATATAAGCGCCACTTGCGGGATAGGAATATGGTGTTGGAGCCAATAATAAGGAAGAATCGCCATTGCCATAATAAAATTGATACTTAACGATGTTACCACCATTGCTTATTTTAGATTTATTGATGATAGAGAATGCGTTCTTTCTCAAACAACTTTCTTTAGGATTGATTACAAAATCGGCCACTGGCATAGGGTAAACATATACTTTAGCTGTATCTGCCGTGGAACAAATGTTGTCGCTGACGGTGGTTAGAATGACGGTAAACGAGTCGACACTAATATAAGAATGGGATACAGAAGCGCCTGTGCCCGAGGTGTTATCGCCATAAGTCCAGTTAATATTATTAATAGTTCCACTTGAAATACTTGAAGTAGAATTGTAATTAAATACATTGTTCAAATAACACTGCTTATCGTTGTCGATTGTAAATGAAGTAGAAGGCATGGGGTAAACAACAACATTTTTAGAAGTAGTGTCTTTGCAATTGCCGGTAACAGAGGTAGTGATGAGTTTTACGGTATAGCTGCCATCTGCATTATAGGTGTATTTAGGATTCAATGTATTGGCTGTATCATTTGTCAAGCTTCTTACTCCGAAATCCCAGAAATTTTTCAAACTACTGCCATTGCTAATAGTGCTATTTGCTATGAAATCAAAGCTATTGCCTTGTAAGCAACTTGTCAAATAATTTTGGTTGAAACTGGCCACAGGCATTGGGTAAACTCGTGCGTCCTTAATAACCGTATCAGTACAATTTTTATCTGAAGTGGCAATTAAGCGCACTTTGTATAATTGGGTATTAATATAGGAATGTGAAGTATTCACCACATTGCCATCGATATTACCATCTCCGAAATTCCATCCAAGGGTGAAGCTTCCATATTTAATGGAAGTTGCGGAAACAAAATTAAAATTGTTACCTAATTTACATTGTTTGTCATTATCAATTGTAAAACTCGTTTTAGGTTTAGGGTAAACAGTAACTGTTTTGGTTAAAGTATCAGGACAGGAGTGATCGCTAAAGGCAATATTGGTGACCGTGAAGGTGGAGTCTTTGTTATATTTTTTACTCACATTAGTAAATACCGTGGAAGAGGTACCATCACCAAATAGCCACTTATTGGTATAGTTGCCAGAAGAGATAAACGTGGCAGAGGTGAATACAAAATTATTATTGTTGACACATTGGCCCGGATTGTTAATGGTGAAGTTAGTGGCTGGGTGTGGATATACGTTGACAATGTTAAAGGCGGTATCAACACATGAATTGTTGCCATAAGTAATCAATGCAACATTATAATCTGCTTCTGCTAAATATTGATGAGAAACAACATTTAAATTATTAGCAGTGTCGCCATCGTCAAACAACCATTTTTTACTTGTTATCAAGCCTGTTGGAAAAATTGAATTATCAGTAAATGTGAATGAGTTGTTTCTGAAACATTGAGAACTGTTATTGATGGTAAATGATGGTTGTGGCATGGCCAAAACCTTTAGTGAATCAACAATGGAGTCTTTACAATTTTGATTAGAAACCAGAATCAATTTGGCAGAATAGGTTCCTACAGCAGAGAGTTTTGCTTGGATACTATCCACACCAGAGTAACTGCTGCCATCAGATAATTTCCAACTGCGGGTATAAGTTCCTGAACTGATGCTAGAAGTTGATTTTAATTTAAATAAATTAATTTTAAGACATTGGGTCTTTTTATTGATTGTGAAAGATGGCACTGGAGAAGGCTTAACAATGACGGTGGTTTTGATAGAGTCTCTACAACCCATGTTGCTGACGCCCTTAACTTCAATCGAATAGGTGCCTGCGGTGGCATAGCTGTGGGTTACCGAATCGCTGTTGTTTTTGGAACTAGCGTCGCCAAAGGTCCAATTGTGTGAAACAGTTCCACTCGCAATGGCAGATTTGCCCTTAAATCTAAATAAATTACCTTTCAAACAAAGTGTGTTATCGTAATTAATTACGGAAGTTTTGGGCATTGGACTTACAATAACTTTGCGATATACAGTATCCGAACAAGCATCGGAACCGTCATCTGTAATAGAAATGAGTCGGATGGTTCTAGTGCCTTGAGTTTTGTATTGATAGTGAATGGAATCTTTTCCATCGACAAATACTGCAGGATCAATATTCCAATTGTTAAACAATGGTAGGCCATTACTAACCGTAGAATTAGCACTGAAAATAAAGGCATTATTGACCAAACACTGGTCACTGTCGTTAATGGTAATTTTTGCTTTGGGCTGCGGGTTAACAGAGACAAAAGTTTTGGCGGTATCAATACAACCATTCACCAATTTATTAATTTGGCTAATGTAAAAGAAATTAGAAGTGCTGTATTTATGCTGGGCCGAATCTATCCCTGAAATCATGGCACTGCCATCTCCGAATAACCAATTGGAATATTTAAAGGGACTGGTATAGGAATAGGAATAAGAATTTACCTTGAATAAATTGCCCTTCAAACATTGAATATCATCGTTTACATAGGTTACAATAGTTGGCATCTCTTTTACATTTACCTGTTTTTTGAAAACATCTGTACAGCCCTTGTCAGAAAAGACTTTCAGTTCTGTTAAGAAAAAAGTGTTATAATATTTGTATTTGTGTTTGGCCGTATTTGTAAATAGGGTATCGTTATTAGAGCCATCTGTCCAATTCCATACATATTTTACAATGCTGCCGGCAGCTATTGTAGAGGTTGAAGTAAATTTATAAAGGTGATATTTATAGCACTGGCTATCGTTAGGAAAGGTAAAAGAAGGATTTGGTTTTTGATAAACTGTTAAAGAAGAATCAGAAACATAGCAAGTATGGGCAGGGGAGGTACTGGTAACCCTAATCTTGTAACCGGTTCCAGCTGGGGTTGCCAAAGGTATTTCATAGGTAATATTTTGAGGCAAGGTATCTGTCACAGTTGTCATGGTTGTTGGGGCACCAAAGGAGCCTGCAGCATTAGACAATTGATAGGTGAAAACATTTGAACTACCGAAATACACCTTTGACTTAGTAACCTTGATAGTGAGGGTGGCACCCGGACAAATTTTGGAAGGCGTAAAAGTAATCTTCATGTTGGTGGCAACGCATGGCTGCGCTTCAACATGGATTGTTAGTGTGATTCCCAGAATTAGTAATAGTAAATGTTTAATCATTTTATGAAAAAAGTAAAGTCATGAATAATCTACGAATATAAGGTTAAATTTGATAAATACAAAATTGAAAATCTCACCAAAGTTGAGCGTTATCAAAGTTCCCCGAACTCATAAATAGTAAGACACATTGTTTATTTGAAACGTTGCTTCGGAAAAAATTGATTTTTGAAATTAATTCTGAAGTTTCGTTAATTGCCTCAATATCAGAGCTAAAACCGTCTATTACATCTTGTTTGTTCAACACGGGCATTTTTTTGTGTTCAAATACATGTGGGTTAAAATACACAATGGCCTTGTCTGCCTTTTGCATTGTGTTTTTGTAATATGGTAAAAAGTTTTTGCTTAGGCTACTAAAGGTATGTAATTCAAATACTGCGATGACTTCAGAATTTGGAAATTGCTCTTTTACAGCCTCTACTGTTGCTTTTAGTTTGCTAGGTGAATGGGCGAAATCTCTGAAAATGGTTAAATCTTTTTCTTCATGCACTTTTTCCAATCTGCGCGCGCTTCCAGTAAATCCCTCTATTGCTCTAAAGAATTCTGATTGAGATATGCCAATATTTTCGCACAATAAGGCGGCTCCCTGCATGTTTTGTAAATTGTGCTCTCCAAAAATAGATAAGGGGTAGGATTGGTCTTTTTTTACACTAATTTTACCATTCTTACTTTCGTATATTGGGGTGTTGTAGGGGATGGTTTTTACAGTTGCTTTTTCACTTATTTTTTTCAAATTTTCGTCCCCATCAAAATAAATGAGTGCTCCATTCTTATCAATGGTATCAATATATAATTCGAATTGTTCAACATAGTTTTCAAAAGTTGGAAATACATTAATATGGTCCCAGGCAATGCCTGTAATTTGGGTATAATGCGGATGGTATTTTAAAAATTTAGGAACGCGGTCTATAGCAGAAGTAAGGTATTCGTCGCCTTCTATGACGATGATTGGAGCATTGCTAAATTTTACCATGGTATCAAAACCTTCTAATTGAGAACCGACCAAGTAATCAAAATCTTTATTTAAAGTTTTCAATACATGCATTATCATGGCGGTGGTGGTTGTTTTACCATGACTGCCCGCCACTACAATTCGTGTTTTATCTTTCGCATGCTTATAAATATATTCCGGAAAACTATAGATTTTAATGCCCAAATTTTTAGCCTTTGCCAATTCGGGATTATCTGCACGCGCATGCATGCCTAAAATGATAAAATCTAAATAGGGTGTAATTTTTTCTGGAAACCAGCCAAATTCAGGGGGTAAAATATGATTCGATTTTAATCTTGATAGAGCCGGTTCGAAAATCTCATCGTCACTGCCTGTAATGGTATGTCCCAATTGATGCAAGGCAATGGCCATGTTGTGCATTACCGCACCACCGCAGGCTAAAATATGAATGTTCATTTAGCCAACAAAAGAAATACAATTAGCTGGAAATTTGAAAATAAGTTTGTACTTTTTTTTGAACGCTCATTATTCAATTCTGGTGTAGTAGTATAATTTGTTTGTTTCTATATTTGGGGTATTAAAAATAATAAATAAATCATTTAAGATCAGGTCCGGTCTGCAAACACCTTTCTCCCAAAAATCATTGCCACCACTGCTATTTTCTCTTTTATTGTTGTTGAAAATTTTATTTTCTTTGAATGGCTTAAACATGGCAAAGCGGGCATCTGATTTTATCAATTGTTCCTTTCTAGTATATTGATTAACATTGATCCATACATCTGCATTTTTGGCTTTTACTAACACATCTTCTAAACTTTTAGGATAAGTAAACAAGGGTAGTTGGTCTTCGAAAATATATTCGCCACCTGCATCTTTAATAAGTTGTGCGGTGTAACTGCTACCACCGGGTACAAACCATGTGTCACCAAACATCGCTTCAGTCATTACTCTAGGAGAATAATGATGGACTTCTTTTTTTAATGCTTGTGTTTTTGTAACAATATTCGAATAATTTGCTTTGACAGTATTAAAAATACTATCTGCTATGGAAAGTTTGTTCGTAATTGCTCCAAAGAATTTAATCCACTCGGCACGGGCCAATGGATGGGCTTCTTTAAAATTAGCGCAATACAAAATTTTTATACCCATGGCAGATAAGCGCTGACCAGTGGCACTTGAAATAAATTCCGAAGAGTTGCAAATAATAATATCTGGATGCAATGCCATTAACTTTTCTATTTGCACTTGACCCTCTTCTCCAACCTCACTGGTTTTATTTTCTTTTACTTGCTTTAAAAGCAAAGAGTCTGAATAAAATTTGAGATTATCTATACCTACAATGTTTTGCTGGTCTTGCAAAACCTCAATAAAACCAGCAAAAACAGTTGACAGTACAGTAATTTTCAGTGGTATTTGATTTTTTTTTATCACAACAGACCAGTTGGTATCTTTTCCATTGATGTAAAATAATTGTTGTTGGTTGGCAGATTCGAGAATGCCGAATTGCTTTGAAAATTCTATTGAATGAAATTTCTGTGGTACATTCAAATTGTCTTTTACAATGCCATTACAACCTATTAAAAGGAGAATACAACAAAATAAAAACGATTTATTTGTGGAATGCATATTAGGTTTAATCAATTCGAGTTTCATTTTGTTCTACAAATTGTGAGTCAATTTTGATAAGACAATTTTTGCATAAGCAATCGGAAAATTGCGTGTCAATCCATGATTTTGCCGCATCACCTAAGGTTATTCCATAACATTGACAGTTTAAAATATTATCTACTTTGCATTCAAATAACTGATGGCAAATAGGACAATTTTTCTGTTCATGTTTAATAAATAGGTCCATCTAATTTTTGAAATAAAAATCTCCTGGGGAAATACCACCTTTAAATGAAGTAACAAAATTGCCATCACTGCGATAGCGATAAACAATGCCTTTCTGAACATAATCCAATGCATCAGATGCATACACATCGCCATTGGAAGGGTGTACCCCTAATCCGTAGTAGTTTCTGAGCCCTTCTTCTATAAAGGCAATAGTTGGTAAAACATTGTTATTAATGGACATTCTGAAAACGCCTTTATTAAGAAAGTACAAAGTATCATTATTCCCATTCATTTTTAAACGCCAAGGACTATCAGCTTTATTCGGAAAAGTATAAGTGGTTTCTATTAAATCTGTAGAAGGATTAATGACCTGTAAAGATGCTTTAATATTGTTAGAAGGGTCGCCACCACACAATACCCAAAGCTTCCCATTTTTATCTTCTTTGATACACGAAGCACCATCATTTAAAAAAATACTGTCTTGAATTTTATTACTAACCGGATTAATAATGTAAAGATATTTTCTTTTTTTATTGGTAACATAAACCTTGCCTAAACTCATGCACAACTCCTCTGTCCAGCCGGGACATTGTATTTGGCCTGTGATAATATTGTTAGCCAAGTTAATAATCGCAATAGTATTCGCATTATAGTCGGTAACATACGCTTTGTTATTGCTTACTGGTAGAAAATAACGTGGAGAAACGAGTCCATTAATTGTGCCTTCAGAAGCAAAAGTTTGTGCATTCACAACTTCTATTTTGTTTGAATTATTTACCACTACATAAGCTTTGTTTTGAATAAAATAAATAGACTGGCAAATGTCACCAAGTGGTCTGTTATTAACGGTTTTAAAAATATCCTCGCCAATACTATTGTCATTGGGGTTATAGTAACTTACACTTGCGTTGCCAAACTGAAAAGTGCCCTCATTGCTAATGTAAACACCATTGGTAGTAATATTTACAGTGCTGCTTTTAGCGGTTGGATGGTCTTTTTTACAAGCTGCAAAGCCAACGCTCAGTAGCAATAAATAAACCCATTTATTAATCATGCTGAATACTTATTTTATAATTAATAACGCCTTGATTGGTTTGTATTTTAAGGATGTAATACCCGCTATTAAATGAGCCCAACTCCAACTTTATTTCAGAGGAAATGGGGTTGTTTTGTGTCGAAAAATCATAGACATTTTTACCACTTAAATCTACTAATTCAATTTTTAGCCAATCGTTATTTTTATCCAAAGATTGAACTGAAATGTATTGATTGGCGGGATTTGGATAGACAACTAAGTTGACTAATTCTATTTTGATTAAATTTGAAGAGCGACTGTGAATAACACCAACTGCATCGAGGTCGAAGCCGCAGGATGCGAAAGGAGTGGGCCAGGGGTCATTAATTTTATGATTAAACTGATCCATAGAAGACCATTGATTTTGTATGCTGCCAACGACATCTATTATTTTAACATGTGTAATGGCATTGATGTTCAAATTAGGAATATTGGATAATTCCTGTAAGTCAAATGGCGTACCATACATAGCTCTGTATTTTCCTGCCAAGTTATTAAGGCTGGTAGGTTGCGTATAACCAAATCCGCCTGTTTGTAAGGTGTCTTGCGTGTTAGAGGTGGCAGGAAATCTAACATAATTGATGCCATCCGAACTTACTTCTACAAATGCCAATTCGAGGAACGAGTCGACAAAGGTGTTTTCGAAAATTGCAAAATCATAGCCGGGTCCATTTTTAATAGGGTTCTTAAAACTTAAAATAGCACTGCCACCATCTCCCAAACTAACAACTCCATTTTCACCCGCTTTACCCAGGGCTAATGAACTGTCGCCAACACTGGCCTTGCCTAAAGATTTATCTGCAATATTTTGATAGCCGCGATTGAGTTGACAAGCAGTAGCCCATGCGCTGAAAATAGTGCTGTCTTTATATATGGCTGTGCTCCCTGCATGACCTGCGGCTGGCGCAAATTGAGCCTGACAGGCTGGCTTAAAAAGCAATAGGATGAAAGATGAAAACAGGAACCTTATCATTGTTTAATAAACATTTTAGAGGTGATGTTAAAATTGTCGCTCGTATTTAAAAAATAAACACCAGATGGCAATTCAGAAATATTCACCATTGTGCGATTTGAATTGGTTGTTAAAGTCTTCAAAACTTTTCCTTGAATATCTGTAATGTTTATTTGCGCAGGGATGGTATTAAGTTCAATTGTTAAGTATTCATTTGCAGGATTAGGATAAACCGAAATTGAAGAAGTATTTCCTGAGGTATGTATATTCAATCCATAATTTCTGGTTGTAAAATTATCCATACAGAAAAAGGCAGGGGTGTTCATTCCAAACTGACCATTGTCGCTAGATGATAGTTTAAATGTTAAACTATCTACATTTCCCAATGAAGTTAAATCTACCCAACGCCAGTTGTTTACAATATAGTCTTTTGTACTATCTGCCGAACGGAAATCCGCCAAATAAAAAACAACGCTATCATTGCTTAATGCTCCACCGTAGTATTTTTGTATCTTTAATTTAAAATAGTCTTTGTCCGTACCTGTATCACCACCAAATTTTTTGCTAATAAAATCGCCATCTCTCATGGAGTAATAGGCATACGTTGAATTGGTAATATAAAATCCTGAAACCACTTTGCCTAGCGCTTTTCCGCTTAATCTAATGATGGCGTTTTGCTGGCCAATGGCATAATTTGCAGAGTTGGCAAAACCTTTGCCTGGCTTTGCGCTGAATAAGTTGTTAAAGCCTGGAGAGGTGCTATCTGTCATGTTGCTGTAAGCCCATCCGTCTGACCAGAATCCGCCATAAGAGGTGTCGTAATAATTGCTAAATATCGCATTGCCACTTTTAAATGATGAACCTAATGGACTGGCAGACCCATTCCAAAAAGAATCTTGTGCAAGCTGAAGAGAATCGAAAGTTGAAACTGTTTGCGATTGTAATTTTGTAAAACAAAGAGATGCGAGAAGCAAAATGCTAAGTGAAATTTTATTCATGTTATTTATTTGATTATTTATTGGGTTGATTGATTTCGAAGGATAAGCCTAATGCATAATTGCGCAACGGCATGGCTCTGTTTGCAATTATTTGGTATTGGGTATTCCAAAGGTTATTCACCTGTAAAAAGGCAGAAGTATTCCATTTTTTATTTTTAAATTTTATAGAAGCGTAAATACTTGACAACTGATAAGGAGAGAGATATTCAGAGTTATCAGAAGATGTATAACGGTAGCCAGTGTATGTATGGCGGTAACAAAAACTGAACTGCTTATAACCAATGTTTAATTTAGCAAAACCACTGTACATTGGCACATAAATCAGTTGTTTATGCAGCGATGCGTCTTCGGCAGATTTGAGTGCTTGATTGGTGGATACCACATAGTTTGTAACCACCGTTAAACTCAATAAAATCTGTTTAATTTTTACCTGCATATTTGAATTGGTTTCCATACCGCGGCTCCATACTTTTATAATATTTTCTGGCGACCAATAGGTATTGCCCGGTAACCATATGATCCAATTGTTGATTTGTCTATTGAAGAAAGTACATTCGTTTGAAAAATGCACTGATTTACTTTTTGTGATATGGTTGTATTTAAAACCAACTTCCTCAGCATACCCATTTTCCGATTGAAGATTTGGGTTACCCCCAGGTGTCCAATACCAATCATTCAAAGTAGGCAAGCGGTATACTCTTGTGGCCATTGCTTTTAATTGTAAATGTTTGGTAATGGCATATTCTGAACCTACGCTGTATACAAATGGAATGGTTTTGCCAGCCATAAACTCTTTTCGCAATGAAGTGTTAAATTTAATTTTTGAATTCTTAGAGGTATAGGCATAAGCAGTAAAAAATGAAAGCCTATTTTGTTGCGGATTTTTTAAAAATGCCTCTGCCATGGCCATTGAAAAATTATTGCTCAGTCCAAAATTGAAGGCGTGTTTTTTTGATAATGTAATTCTTGTCTCCGATTCGGTAATAAAAGTACGGGAGCGGTTTTTACTGATCCCATTGACATCCTCATAAATTAATTTTTCATTTAACATTGCAGAACGCAAAAAGGTGCTTATTTTCTTATGGTCTAGGCGGTATTCTGATGATAGGCGGAAAGACTCATCCATCTGTTTGGAGGCGCTGCTATTTTGCAACATGGTGGGTGGTAATTCTCTGTCTGTATGTTGCAACCAACACATGAAATTTATTTTTTGAGTTTTACTAATGATGAAATTATTTTCGGAGAGCAATCCATAGTTTTTTAGTTCAGCATTGGTTTGTGTCGTTTTTTTATTTTCACCTGAGTAGATATTGTTGTACTGAAAATTATTTTTGGCACTTGTGTGAAATAATTTGACGGAGGATATCATTTTCTTTTTACTGATTTCAACCGAGGCTTGTTTACTATAACTGCCAAAACTGCCGTTACCCAAATTTATTTTTAAGGTAATCCCTTTATTAAAGTTCGCAATGTTATTTAAGTGAATTGAGCCAGCAACGGCACCACTGCCCCATGATGGGCCTGAACCGCCATATTGTATGCTTACGGCATCAGAAAAATTGACAGGAATTAATGAAAAATCAATTTGACCGTTCATAGGACTATTGATATTAAATCCGTTCCAAAGCACGGTGGTTTGGCTGGCGCTCCCACCTCGGAAAGATGAGGTAGCCAGAGAGCCAAGGCCGTATGACTTAATAAACAAAGGACTTTCATCTGCTAATAAATCAGCCAAACTTTGGTGTTTGTGTTGCGCAAGACCAATGCTATCGAATGCCACTATTTTTGAGCCTGCAGAAAAATGCGTCAATCTGTTGGATTGAATCGCACCACCTTTCATAACATAAAGGGTATCCATTGGCACAGATTGAGACACTGACAGTGTTATCTGTAACAAAAAGGCGAGCAACAAGGCTGGCTGCAATATGTGAGTTTTTAAAAACACGATGTTCGATTTTTAATCGCACAATGCAGAGAAAAAAAATGTGAAACTTATCCAATGGCCATAGATGCGCTCAAGTTTCAAACTGCTTTCTTCCCGAAGCATGGATTGATTATGTAGATTTTGGCAGGTCTTCTGACTTACCTCTTTTTTCTGAAACCTTCCCATCAGCATTTGCCAACAGTGGTTTTTCTTCAGAAAATTCAACCACTCAATAAAGTGGTTGTGAGGATTACAGCATCGGGAAATGTCAAGGATTTACACCTTGTTCCCTTTTAATTTAGCTTTTATACTAAAACCATTAATCTGGGTGCAAACTTAAATGAAAATTTTAAAAATGCTACTATTTTGTTTAAAATTTGTTGCACAATTTGAAAAAGTTTAAACAGAGTAGTTAAAGGAATTGTAGGATTCGGTTCTTAACTATCATTTATCATGAGGAGTTTAGTGGCATTTTTGGCATACAATATAGTAAACATTGGCTTTATCAAAACACTTTTGCGTCAACCAATCCCAACAAGCAAAATCAAAAAACATCATAGAATAACCAAGCTTTTTTATAAAAAGTATTGAAAACAATTTAATTAATAACATACATTTGCACCCGAAAAAAAATCTACTTCTAATACCCTTCTTGATGACTAAATATTTTTGCCTTGTAATTTGTTTTTATAACTTTTTTATATCAGCTCAAACCAATGATTCTCTAAAAGAAACCCATTTAAAAAACATTAAACAGTTAACCTTTGGGGGTGATAATGCCGAAGCTTATTTTAGTTTTAATGGCAAAATGCTGAGTTTTCAATCTAATAATCCTGCTTGGGGTTTAAAATGTGATCAGATTTTTGCAATGGATATTAAAAAGGCTTCAAAATTAATGGCAACTTACCGTCCACCTATGGTTAGTACAGGAAAAGGGAGAACTACATGTTCGTTCTATATGCCCGATAATCAATCCGTTTTGTTTGCAAGCACCCACGGTTATATGGATACCTGTCCTGCAAGCAAACCCTATAATCCAAAAGCCAAATATGTATGGCCAGTATATCCCGAGTTTGATATATTTATAGCAAATAAAAAGGGTCAAGTAAAAAAGCAGTTAACAGATACTTTTGGATATGATGCAGAGGCAACTTTGAGTCCTAAGGGCGATAAAATTGTTTTTACAAGTACTCGCAGTGGCGATTTAGAATTGTGGACCATGAACCCAGATGGTTCCAACCTCAAACAAATTACATTTGGATTGGGTTACGATGGTGGCGCCTTTTTTTCACCTGATGGAAAGCAATTGGTGTTTCGCGCTTCTCGTCCAACAACCGAGGCAGAAATTATAGAATACAAAGAATTATTGAAACAAGGGCTGGTGGCACCAACTAGTATGGAAATATATGTATGCGATGTGGATGGGCAGAATTTAAAGCAAGTTACCCACTTGGGCAAAGCCAATTGGGCCCCCTTCTTTCATCCCTCAGGTAAAAAAATCATTTTCTCGAGTAATCATGCTTCTACCAAAGGATATGCTTTTCAATTGTACATGATTGATATTGATGGTAGCAATCTAAAGCAAATAACAACCCAAAGCAATTTCAATGCTTTTCCAATGTTTAGTCCAGATGGTAAAAAATTAGTTTGGAGCAGCAATCGCAACAATGGCGGAACACACGATACCAATTTGTTTTTTGCAGAGTGGGTAGATTAGTTTAAGTATAAAATCTAACTTTTATAATATTCGTTGTAATTGGCTCTTTTTTAGAAGGTTGTAGTGATGAAAGCTGATAATAAATTCTTTGCGTGATTGTATTTTAACCTTTTTAAGAGTAAAATATCAATTTAAAAAGCTTATTTTTAGTTAAAATTAATGTTAAATTAACAACTAACTTACTTACATTTGCCATAATAGAATAAACTAACTTACTTAGATATTTAAAATGAAAGATAAATACGCAGATTTAATTAACCAAACTTTTGATTTCCCCATGGACGAGTTTGATTTAAATGAAGAAAATGAACTCACCTATTATGATATTCCCTTGATGGATGTTGTTGAGCAATACGGCACTCCTCTAAAGTTTACCTTCCTGCCTAAGATAACTGAAAACATTAAAAAAGCGCGCACTTGGTTCAATGTTGCCATGGCCAAAGTCGACTATCAGGGCAAATACCACTATTGTTATTGCACCAAGAGTTCTCATTTTAGTCATGTATTGGAAGAGGTATTAAAGAACGAGGTGCATTTAGAAACTTCTTCTGGTTTTGATATCAATTTAATTCTTGCTTTACACGAGCAAGGCCTTGTAAAGAAAGATAAGTTCATTGTATGCAATGGGTTTAAACTACAGGCGTATATTGATAATATTGGCATGATAGTGAAAGAGGGTTTTACCAATGTGGTGCCTATTATTGATAATATCAGAGAAGTCGATTTACTAGCCAATGCCATTGATGGAGAATTCAAAGTTGGCTTGAGGATAGCAGCGGAAGAGGAGCCAAAGTTTCCCTTTTATACCTCGAGATTAGGCATTGGATACAAGGATATTGTACCCATGTATCTCGAGCGCATTCAGCCTTTGAAACGCATGAAACTTAAAATGCTTCACTTCTTTATTAATACAGGAATAGAAGATGATGCCTATTATTGGAATGAATTGCACAAATGTTTAAGTGTATATTGCGAGTTAAAGAAAATCTGTCCAGAGTTGGATAGTTTGAATATTGGTGGAGGTTTCCCAATAAAAAACTCATTGAAATTTGATTTCGATTACGAATACATGGCCTCGGAAATTGTGGCTCAGGTAAAACAAGTTTGCGACAGCAATGGCGTAAAAGAGCCTGATATCTTTACTGAATTTGGATCTTTTACCGTAGGCGAAAGTGGTGGAGCCATTTTTAAAATTGAATATCAAAAAGTGCAAAACGACCGCGAAAAATGGAACATGATAGACAGTAGCTTTATGACCACTTTGCCAGACAGCTGGGCCATTAATAAAAAGTTTATTATGTTTCCTTTAAATAAATGGGACAACACCTATGAACGTGTTTTATTAGGTGGTATTACTTGCGATAGCGATGACTACTACAACTCCGAACAACATGCCAATGCCATTTACTTGCCAATATACGAAGAGAATGATCCACTTTATATTGGGTATTTTCATTGTGGGGCTTACCAGGAAAGTATTGGTGGTTATGGCGGTATTCAGCACTGTTTAACACCCGCACCCAAGCACATTATTATCTCTGTAGATGAAGATGGTGAATACTCTACCAAGTTGTTCAGCAAAGAACAAAGTTATAAGAGTATGTTAAAGACTTTAGGGTACTAGTCTGTTTTATATCAATAAGTAACATTTCAGTCAGGTTTAAAAACCATTTTTGTGGTTTTGCGTCAACAGATTCACCCTGTTTTATATTGTTTATCAATAAATAAATTTTGATTTGCAATAAATATTATGCATTTTTGAATGATGAAAGAAATGAAGAGCATGAAGGATATTGTACCTAGAATGGTTAGACTAATCTTGTTTTTTGCAATGGTTTATTTAATCGGTGGTGTCATTATGGTGAATCGAACTCTGATGCCTTTGATGAGGAACTACAATGCCAAGGTTGAGTTTTATAATTATATGGTTAAAACGGAAATTTATAACCACGTATTTATTTTGGATACCTATGAAACAGATTCAATAAATGGGACTAAATTTAATTCGGTTTTACATATTGAGGATGATTTTTATCATCCTCAATTAAAAATTTTAGGGAGTCAATTCGATTTGATTCACAACTTGAGGGCTAGAAAAATTACCTTGTTTTTTGCATTTTATTACATTGGTATTACCATTTTATGGATGTTCGTTTTTTATAATCTTTTAATGTTCGTTATTTCTCATAAGAATAAGAAGTATTTCCTTGAAATGAATGAGAAACGATTACGGAATAGTGGCAGACTAATTGTAACCATTTTTATATATCAAATGTTTGGAATTCAAATAATCACCTTTTTGGTTGGGATTAATTTTGATATTTTTTTTGGCAATCCTGATTATGATTACGATGGTTTTACACGTTTACTTTTGTTAAGCTTATTAGGCGGCTTATTGAAAGTAATTTCAATTGGCTATAAAAATGGATTTAATATGGAAATGGATCAAGAATACACCGTTTAAATATGCCAATAATTGTTAATTTGGACATGATGTTGGCAAAGCGCAAAATGAGTCTTTCTGAGTTATGCAAGAAAACAGATATTACCATGTCAAACCTTAGTATTTTAAAAACCAATAAGGCAAGAGCCGTGCGCTTCTCCAGCTTAGATGTTATTTGTAAAGCATTGGAATGTCAACCAGGAGATATTATGGAATATGTAGATGAGCAAACGTATGCAAAATTGATGAAAGGATAGTTGTATAGTCAACTTAGTTGACTATTTACATAAACCGCAATACCAAAATTACTGCACCTATCAACATGGTGGCAATAAGCAGGCCTTTGCTAAAATTGTCTTTGTTGAATTTTAAGCAAATAAAAAACAAGGCAAAATTGGCGAGCAATGAAATGCTCATGACGGGCACTATTAATTTACCCGATACAAAAATTTGAACATAATCATCATCGGTCATTCCAGGATTGTTATTGATAAAAACAATGTAGGAAAAAACCAAGGAGGTTAACAATCCAACCAATATGCCTAAAATGATACTCGTTCTTTGGCTCATAGCAATTGTCTTAAATGTTGAATAACAGAATTAGAGGTCAAGTCGAATTTGGTAGGCACAACACTGATGTAATCGTTTTCTATGGCCCAAATATCGGTATCATTATCTTCGGGTTCAAGATTAATGAATTTACCAGTCATCCAATAATATTTTTTGCCTGTTGGGTCAATTCTTTCTTCGAAATTTTCTGCGTATTTTCCACCACATTGTCTACAAACTTTTATACCTTTAATAACATGGGTACTCGGAATGTTTACGTTTAAAAGCGTACCATATGGCAAAGGTTTTTCTAGCATTTTTTGAACAATCTGTTGCACATAAGGGCGGGTGTGTTCAAAGTTTGCTTCAATGGAGTAATCGTTCAAAGAAAAGCCAATGGCTTGAACGCCATCGACAGCGGCTTCAACTGCGGCACTCATTGTGCCACTGTATATAACATTGATACTTGAGTTGGGGCCATGATTGATGCCAGATACCATAATATCTGGTCTACGGGTACATACTTTATCCAAAGCCAACTTAACACAATCGGCTGGTGTACCACTGCATTCATAAGCAGTAACACCTTCGAAAATAAAGGATTGTTTTAAACGCAATGGTTCCATAATCGTAATGGCATGTCCCATGGCGCTTTGCGGTTTATCGGGAGCAACTACGATTACTTCCCCAATTTTTTGCATTTCTTCTACCAATACGCGAATGCCGGGGGCCGTGATGCCATCATCATTAGAAATTAAAATTAAAGGTAAACTCATTGTTGCAAAAGTAACCAAAGGATTTTCTTTAGCCACAGATTAAGCGATTATTTTTTGTAAAGAGAGCCGCTAAAAATAAAACAAGCTAAAAAAATTATAATAAATAAACACCATTGGGCTCAAGTCGAACCAATTTTTGCTTGTATAAAATGCCCAGTCCTTTCTTAAATGATTTCTTACTCATTTGCATTTTATTGTAAATGTCTTCGGGTGAACTATCATCGTTTAAATTCAGATAACCACTGTGTTTTTTTAGATGATCTAAAATTTGTTGAGCAGCACTTTCTAGATTCTGCAGGCCTATTGGTTGTAGGCTTAAATCAATGTTTTTATCTTCGCGAATCGTTTTGATATAAGCCTTTAAACGGTCGCCAATATGAATGGTTTTAAAGATTTCGTTTTTGTAAATTAAACCTTTGTAATAATTGTTAATAATGGCGTTGTAACCCAAATCGGTTTTCTCATAAATGATTAAATCTACTTCTTCACGCTCCTTTACTTTTACATTTTCATTGCTAAGAAATTCACCGATGCGCGAAGAACCTACAAGGCGATTGGTAGACTCATCTAGATACATGAAAATTAAATATTCCTCGCCTACTTTCATGGGGTGTTTTTGTTCATTGGCTGGTACCATTAAATCTTTTTCAAGACCCCAGTACATAAAGGCGCCAGAGCGATTGGCATCTACCACTTTTAATAATGCAAATTGATCTACCACCAGATACGGCGTTTCTGTAGTTGCCACCATGCGGTCTTCGGAATCGTTGTATACAAATACTTTGAGGACATCGCTCATCTTCATATTTTCTGTCACATATTTGCGAGGCAATAAAATATCATTGTCCTCGTCATCGCCCAAAAATAGACCGACACTGGTACTTCTCAACACAGTTAGATCGTTATATTCTCCAATTTTTATCATTATTTTTTATCGTTATTATGCCTTTGTTGGCGATTTGTTTTTGTATTCAATTCTTTGAATCTGGGGCTTTTTTTAGACATACAACGGAGGTGTTATAAAGGTTCATTAATTTAAAACAAAACCCTGACTTTTTGGGTCAGGGCCAGTGCTTATATTTTATTTGAAAGATTAAACATCAATGTTTGCGTATTTCGCATTTTTCTCGATGAATTCTCTTCTTGGTGGTACTTCATCTCCCATTAACATACTGAAAGTATGATCGGCTTCGGCAGCACTGTCTAAAGTTACTTTTTTAAGTGTTCTTCTGGCTGGATCCATCGTGGTTTCCCATAGTTGTTCAAAATTCATTTCACCCAAACCTTTATAACGTTGAATACCTACAGTATCCGGATTAGCGCCATTGGCAATTTCCATCACAGCTGCATCTCGTTGCGCCTCGGTCCAGCAATATTTCATTTTATTACCTTTCTTCACTTGGTAAAGTGGGGGGGTAGCAATGTAGATATAACCAGCTTCAACTAATTTTTTCATATAGCGGTAGAACAAGGTCAACAATAAGGTTCTAATGTGACTACCATCCACATCGGCATCGGTCATGATAATGACTTTGTGGTAACGCAATTTTTCTATGTTCAATTCTTTGTCATCCGCTTCGGTTCCAATTTTAACGCCCAGTGCAGTGAACATGTTACGAATCTCTTCGTTCTCATAAATTTTGTGTTCCAATGCTTTTTCCACGTTTAAGATTTTACCTCTTAACGGCATAATCGCTTGAAATACTCTATCTCTTCCTTGTTTTGCAGTTCCACCAGCCGAGTCTCCCTCCACCAAATAAATTTCACACTTATCAGGATCTGTACTTGAACAATCGCTCAATTTACCGGGTAAACCCATGCCGCTCATAGCCCCTTTTCTTTGCACCATTTCACGTGCTTTTCTGGCAGCATGACGGGCAGTGGCAGCTAGTATAACTTTGTTTACAATGGTTTTTGCATCTTTTGGATGTTCTTCCAAATAGTTGCCTAACATTTCGCCAACACAAATATCAACAGCGCCCATCACATCGTTATTACCTAATTTGGTTTTTGTTTGACCTTCGAATTGAGGCTCTTGAACTTTAACGGAAATAACACCTGTTAAACCTTCACGGAAATCATCACCACTGATTTCAAATTTCAAATTTTTCAACAAACCCTCTTTATCTGCATAGGCTTTTAAGGTTCTTGTTAAACCTCTTCTAAAGCCCGCAACGTGGGTTCCCCCTTCAATGGTATTGATATTATTGACATAGCTATGAAGATTCTCGCTATAACCCGAATTGTATTGGAAAGCAATTTCGATAGGAATACCTTGTTTTTCGCCTTCTGCATAAATTGGTTCAGGAATTATTTTTTCTCTTGTATTGTCGAGGTAGGCAATAAACTCTTTCAAGCCAAGCTCACTGTAAAAGGTTTCTGTTTTAAAGACATCATTTTCCATCACGCGTTTATCAGTGATAATCAATTTCACTCCTTTGTTAAGGAATGATAATTCTCTTAATCTGTTGCACAGGGTATCAAAATTATATTCTGTTGAATAGAAAATTGAAGCATCTGGTGTAAACTGAATGGTAGTGCCTCTTTTATCGGTGGTGCCAATTTCCCTTACATCGTAAAGGGGTTTACCGCAACTGTATTCTTGTTCAAAAATTTTACCTTCTCTGTATACGGTTGCAATTAATTGGGTAGACAATGCATTTACGCAACTAACACCCACACCGTGTAAACCACCGGAAACTTTGTAAGTATCTTTGTCGAATTTACCACCAGCGTGCAGAACTGTCATGACTACCTCTAGTGCCGAGCGCTGTTCTTTAGCATGGATACCAGTAGGTATGCCACGCCCATCGTCCATTACTGTAATACTGTTGTTCTCGTTGATGAAAACTTGTATGTTTTTGGCGTAACCTGCAAGCGCTTCGTCGATACTATTGTCGACAACTTCATAAACCAAATGGTGTAAACCTCTTGGACCTACATCGCCAATGTACATGGCAGGTCTTTTTCTTACTGCTTCTAATCCTTCTAATACCTGGATATTGTCCGCATCATAATTACTTTTATCAATACTTCCGCTCATTTTAATTTGATATATTATTTAAACGGTAAAGATACGACAATTTAGCGCTTCATCCTAAAGAATTATGCAATAATTTCCACAGTTTTTCAGCATCTTTTTTGAGATGCTTATGGTAATAA
The DNA here is from genome assembly GCA_025354385.1 of Bacteroidota bacterium. Lineage (GTDB taxonomy): Bacteria > Bacteroidota > Bacteroidia > NS11-12g > UBA955 > JABMMZ01. The sequence goes on along the minus strand of JANXMZ010000067.1, from coordinate 20,431 downwards.
AATCGGGCTTTCTAATTGATTTTGCGTATCCAAATACTACCGCCTTTGTTGAGGAGGCATTTTGGCATGTTTTCTTTGAACCAATCCTCATGAAAATGCTCTACATAGGTATTGAACATTTCTATCTTAAAATCAGGATTGTGCATCAGAAAACTTTTTAACAAATAAGTTTCATTCCATCCAAAACCTTTCCAGCCCAATACCCAATCTTCGGGGTATTGAAAAGGATAAAATATGTCGTGAAAATGAATTAAAACACCTTTGTTTAAACGCGGTAAAATATCGAGTATGGCACGGTTTACATCGCTGTCTACCTTCACCACATGAGTTGAGTCTATGAATAGAATATCGTTTTCATGCAATTGAGAAAAGGTATCCAAATCAATGGTTTGGATGTTTTTAACATGAATCGTTGTGTTGGCTTTGTCTTTTTCTGTTAATAAAGAATACAATCTTTCGGGATGCGGCTCAACAAAAGTGTGTTTAATTTCTCCATTAAAAAACTCGTCATTGGTATCCAGCATAACAGCAGAAGAAAATCCTGAACCAACTTCTATAATGTTTTTAGGTTTATTTAAACGGATAATATTGTATAAAAACAAGGCATCTGAATAGCTGTAATATTTGTTGTTGAAATAATACCTGCGATTAGCCGTTTTTTCAACCGGAAAAGTATTCTGATCATAGAAAGGTTTCATCAGCTTTAAGTTTTCTAACTGACCAGCTTCATTTAAATGAATGCCTTTTATTTCTTTGGGAATATCGAAAACATCTTTTTTGCGCGCTGCAATTTCATTGATGTTTACAATTGGGCTGTAGTAATGACCAGGTGCAAAATCCAAAATGCCAATGCGGGTATTCTTCAAATGTTGAATCCTTCTTTTGATTCCTGGAATAATTTTTTTCATCATAATTAAAAGGTATTTACTTTTAAGTGTTGGGCAAAAATAGGTCTAAAGCGTTTCGATAACAAATTTGACATGCGATAGTTATTCACGATAAATATGTATAACAAATGCCCATAATAATTCTTAATTTTGAGGCCTTATGATGCCTATTATCCCCAATCTAAAACATGCAGATTCCAATAATTTTTTTATACTTGCGGGTCCTTGCGCCATTGAAGGTGAGGACATTGCTTTTGAAATAGCTGAAAAAATTAACGATATATCCAATCGTTTGCAAATACCCTGGGTTTTTAAAGGCTCATACCGCAAGGCTAATCGCAGTAGGGTAGATTCGTTTACAGGAATTGGAGATGAAAAGGCTTTGGTCATTTTGCAAAAAGTTGGGAAACATTTTAATGTGCCAACGGTTACCGATATTCATGAAACGCATGAAGCAGCTTTGGCAGCCGAGTATGTAGATGTTTTACAAATTCCGGCGTTTTTATTTAGGCAAACAGATTTATTGGTAGCCGCAGCCAAAACTGGTAAAGTAGTCAATATAAAAAAAGGACAATTTGCCGCGGCCAGTGCCATGCAGCATGCCGCTCAAAAAGTAATTGACAGTGGTAACAACCATGTGATATTAACCGACAGGGGCAATATGTTTGGATATGGAGACATGATTGTTGATTTTAGAAACATTACATGGATGAAACAAATGAATTTCCCTGTTGTAATGGATATTACGCATAGTTTGCAACAACCCAATCAAAGCAGTGGGGTAACTGGTGGATTGCCTGAGATGATTGAAACCATTGCTAAGGCGGCCATTGCAACGGGTGCGGATGGCTTATTTATTGAAACTCACCCACGACCGAAAGAAGCAAAAAGTGATGGTGCCAATATGTTGCAAATTGATTTGCTGGAGCCTTTGATGGAAAAATTACTGAAAATCAGAAGGGCAATTGGATAGTGAAAAGTTTAAGGTGATTAAGTTATTAATGAAGACAAAGTGAAGTATTACTTTCACCATATCTAATTATCAATAACAATTAACGAATAACCACTCACTAATTCTTAGAAAACTGAAAGTCTTGATGGAATACAGCATTGTGAAACATCAATGGCTGAGCCTCTATCTTGAAAAAGGTGGCCAAGGGCATGTCGGCTATAATTTCGTAGGCTTCTTGTTCGGTATAACTTTCTACCACACAGTATACTTTCATCATGTTGGACGTTAAAGAATAATTTAAAATTTTTCCTTCCACCAAACAGTCGTTCACATAAGCACGGTGCTCTGGGATAAGGCTCATAAACTTTTCTGTTTTTGCCAATGGTAACCCTAATTCAAACATAAATTGATGTTTCATAGTTATTAAATGATTACAAGATATGCTACAAAAATAAAACCAAATTTATTTTAGTAAAAATAAGCTCAAAAAAAACAATATTTTTGCGCCACAAATTCAAACCAATCATGACAAAAGGACCCGTTTCAAATTTTATTGAACACCACTACCGACATTTTAACGCAGCCGCTTTGATGGATGCTGCCAAAGGATACGAAGCACACCTGAATGAAGGAGGTAAAATGATGGTAACATTGGCGGGTGCCATGAGTACCGCTGAATTGGGTATTTCATTAGCAGAAATGATACGTCAAGATAAAATTGCCATTATCAGCTGCACAGGTGCTAATCTGGAAGAAGATATTATGAACCTAGTGGCCCATAGTCATTATAAAAGGGTGCCGAATTACAGAGATTTAAGTCCGCAAGAAGAATGGGATTTATTAGAGAACCATTACAACCGTGTTACCGATACCTGTATTCCAGAAGAGGAAGCATTTAGAAGATTGCAACAACACATCCATAAAATTTGGAAAGATGCAGACAACAGTGGTGAGCGTTACTTTCCACACGAGTATATGTACAAAATGTTATTGAGCGGTGTGCTTGAGCAGTATTATGAAATTGATCCAAAAAATAGTTGGATGTTGGCAGCTGCCGAAAAAAATATTCCTATTGTTGTTCCGGGTTGGGAGGATAGTACTATGGGAAATATTTTTGCAAGTTATGTTATAAAAGGTGAATTGAAAGCGAGTACTATGAAAAGTGGTATTGAGTATATGGTGTGGTTAACCGAATGGTACCGTGCCAATAGCGGTGGAAAAGGCGTAGGTTTCTTTCAAATTGGTGGTGGTATTGCCGGTGATTTTCCAATCTGTGTAGTACCAATGATGTACCAAGATTTGGAGTGGCACGATGTGCCTTTTTGGAGTTATTTCTGTCAAATATCAGATTCAACAACCTCTTATGGATCCTACTCAGGTGCTGTTCCCAACGAGAAAATTACTTGGGGAAAATTGGATATACACACGCCAAAATACATAGTAGAAAGCGATGCCACCATCGTTGCTCCATTGATGTTTGCTTGGATTTTGGGTTGGTAATTAAAAGACTATTGAATAAAAAAGCCTTGGTAAATAAATACCAAGGCTTTTTTTATAAACAAATAAATAAGGTTGAAAAACAGCGCAATTGCTTGCATTCAAAAAAGAGTTTTAAAAATAAAAGTTTTTAAAGGGCAGTGATAAGATACAAAAAAATAATAGTGAAAAAACAACATAACTAAAGTGCTACCACCCTTTAAAAACTATCAAACATTTACTTTAACATTTTAAAAATCTACAAAGAACTCCTTTTGTACTATTTGACAAAAGAAGAGGTTAATGTGCTGCAAAAAATATTAAAAAAATATTAATTGTCTTATTATCAGTGGTTTAAATTTAAATGAATATAATGGATACAAAATATGCAAAAATGATAAGGCCCAAAATTATTATCAATGGGAAAAGAATCATAATTGCCCTATCTATTCCTTTCCCTCTCAAAGGGATTTCAGAACGTTTTATTTTTCGAAGACCAACAATTGCTAAGATAAAACTGATAAGTAATAAAATTCCCCCTATTCCTAGAGGAACTGTTAATAAGCTTAATAAAAATAATATACCCGCCCATTTGCTATTCTTTTCAAAAGGAGGTTTTTGTTGTTTTTTATTCTTTGTAGAATCTTGCTCAATTTGTTCATTGAATAAATGAGACTTAGTTTTTAAATTCTCAATTTTATTAGGTTTGTTTACTTGTTTAATTTCAAGATTAATTGTTACCAACTCATTTAGACTAACTGTATCAATTAATTCTAGCGATGCTCTAGTGATTCTAACAGGCCGCTTTATTTTGATAGCTTTCTTAGCTTTAATAGTGGGTTCTTCCTCTTTGTGATCCTTTTTCATGAATTCAAAATTGGATTTAAACCCAGAGCTATAACGCATCTTAGTAAAGGTCCCACAACTCGATAAAACTAAAATTAGAATTAGATAGCGAGTCAATTTAATATTATATTTATTCATAAAATTAGGTTTAAATAAATGCTAGAAGCAAGATAATAAATAGAAGTGTTGTGATTAGCTGAACTAGGAAAATAACTATAACACTTATAGCAAGTCCCTCACCTCTGTAAAGTTTTGGTGCCTTGTTAAAGTTATGTAGTCCAATACATGAAACAATGAATCCTATTAATAAAAATGCAATACCAACATACCCAAACAATGGTGAGCTAAGCGGAGAACTCAAAATTGAAAAAATAATGCCTGTGTAAAAAAGTATCGCACCGGTTTTTATATTACCCTCTATTGGTAATTTTTTAATGGGTTGTTTTTTTGAAGAATCAGAATTAATTAAACTAAGTTTAGTCGGTATTAAACCAACTTTTTTATTATATGATCCTATTTCCTTTGGTAATTCTTGTGTTTGGTAATTTTCCAAATTATTTGTTACTGATGAATTGTCAAATTCAATAAACGTAAAACTTGAGCCAATGCTTGCGTATTTGAGGTTACGCTGTTTTTTAATAGCTTTTCTAGCCATTATACAGTCTGACTTACTTTCATTTTTTGAAAAATTTATTTCAAAATTAGATTTAAATCCATTGGTGTAGCGCATTCTAGTTAAACTACATCCTGAGATAAGTATAATTATTAAAAACCCAAAGAAAATGCTTCCCCTTTTCATTATTCAATGATAGGGAATTCGAAGAAATAATAAAAATTTACACCTTAAACTCCGATGTGGTATGAAATTCTATCTTTGGATTCTGCTGAATAGCAGTGTTCAATATCCAAGATGTTTCTGCAAGAAATACCAAATTATCGTCCTTATCCTTCACAATGTTCTTTTGTCTGAATTTAATGAACTCTGTAATGGCATCGGCATCGCCTGTCATCCAACAAGCCTTAAAGAAATTGCGAGGCTCGAATCTACACTTGGCATTGTACTCATTTTCCAATCGGTATTGTATTACCTCAAATTGCAATTCACCAACAGTGCCAATGAATTTCCTATTGCCAGGTTCTTGCCTGTATAATTGCGCCACCCCTTCATCTGTTAACTGCTCTATACCTTTCTCCAATTGTTTCGATTTCATTGGGTCTAGATTAATGAGCTCTTTGAAAATCTCTGGAGAAAAGGAGGGAATGCCTTTGTACATCAGTTCTTCTCCTTCTGTTAAAGTGTCGCCAATTTTAAAATTACCAGTGTCATATAAACCCACAACATCGCCCGCAAATGCGTTCTCTAATAGTTCCTTACTATCGGCCATAAAGGTAAAAGGACTAGCAAACTTCATGTTCTTGTGTAAACGCACATGGTGAAAAAATTTGTTGCGTTCGAACTCACCAGAACAAACCCTTAAAAAGGCAATCCTATCCCTATGACGTGGATCTAGGTTCGCATGTATTTTAAAAATAAAACCGGAGAATTTTGGCTCGTCAGGTGATACCTCTCTATCACTGCTTTGGCGTGGCTGAGGAAAAGGGGCAATCTCTAAAAATTTCTCCAGCAATTCTTTAATACCAAAATTATTTAAAGCGCTACCAAAAAACACAGGTGCTTCGCGCCCTTCTAAATATTCTTCCACTTTAAAATCGCCATAAACACCTTCTATCAATTCAATATCTTGTCTTAATTGATTGGCATCTTTTTCGCCTACTATTTCATCCAGTATTGGGTCGCTTAGGTCATCAATACGCACCATATCTTTACTGATTTTAGTTTTATTGGCTTCGAACAAGTTAATGCTCTTGTCATAAATTTTATAAACGCCTTTAAACTCTCTGCCACCGTTTATAGGCCAGCTCAAGGGGCGCACTTTTATATTTAGCTTCTGTTCTAATTCATCTAGCAAATCAAAGGGGTCGCGACCATCGCGGTCGACTTTATTGATAAATACAATAACGGGTGTTTGACGCATGCGGCACACTTCCATTAAGCGCTCTGTTTGTTCTTCCACCCCTTTCACACAATCAATTACTAAAATAACACTGTCCACAGCGGTTAAAGTTCTATAAGTATCTTCAGCAAAGTCTTTGTGACCGGGGGTATCTAAGATATTAACCAATTTGCCACCGTATTCGAAAGTCATTACCGAAGTAGCTACAGAAATACCTCTTTGCTTTTCTATCTCCATAAAATCGGAGGTAGCTGCTTTTTTAATTTTATTCGATTTAACGGCTCCAGCTGTTTGTATGGCTCCACCAAATAGGAGGAATTTTTCTGTCAAGGTGGTTTTACCAGCATCGGGGTGACTGATAATCGCAAAGGTTTTGCGCTTCAGTATTTCACTTTTCAAATTCACGGGTGCGAAGATAAGATTTGTGCGTGGCTATTACTAAAAAAATCAAGAAGTGTATGCCAGGAGATGTAAGGTAATAAAAATGGGCATTTGACTGATAATGAAGACAGTTCTGTAAAATAATTTTAACTTTTAAAGTAATTATTTTGTTAATCCCAATATTCTATTCTAATTTTGCGATTGAATAATGCGCAGCTATATACTTTCTATCGGTTTACTATGTGTGGTTTCATGCAAAAGAACGGATAGTGAAAAATCATTGGTACAGTATCCTATTGGAGACGCCTCTGAGTGGCTGAATGGAGATGAAAATTTTGGAGTAAGAAAGTGGAAGGGTGGCAAGATAAATGATTCTACTTCAACTTTATTTACGCTTTACAATGATTTGAATGGAGATGGCATACGCGATACCACAGAGGCTATCAGTTATTCATTTAGTCATCAAACTGAAATTCATTTTTCTTGTTTCCCTTCATTAATTTTGAATCAATATGTAACGGAGATGCAGATAACGGATGCGGGTGATTTGAATAATGATGGCAAGCATGAAATTTTGTTGTTGTTGCAAGGCAGCGAAAGTTGCTGGGACAATTTGAAATTATTTTCTTTTGCTGATAGATGGGTTGAGAAATATACTGGCATGACTTATCAATGTGTTGAAAAGCCAATGTATCAGTTTACAAAACTGAATGACAAAACCATTCAAATAACAACCATTGGAGAAAGCAGAGATTCCATAGATGCTGTTAGTGGCGATACCTTAGAGCAAGTGTTACCTAACCAACAAAGGGTGCATTTGATTAATTGGTAAATTTCTTTTTTTATTACAAAAATCTGACAATGTTTTTAATGGTATAGGCGTTAATTAGCTATTGCTAAAGATTATTTTCGATCCCTATGATATTACAAATTAAGGAACCCTGTAAGGCCGATTGGCAAAGCATGTCGCCACAACAGGGAGGCAGGTATTGCGTGCAGTGCGATAAGGTGGTAAAGGATTTTACACAAATGAGCGATGCGCAAGTTTATGATTTTGTAAATCAAAACAGGGATACCTGTGGACGGTTTAATCAGCAACAGCTGAATCGCAACTTATTGCCAAAACCTACTTCTAATGATGGTTATCGGTGGTATGGAAGGGCTGCTGCTGGTACCCTTTTGATGAGTGCCTTTTTACCCAGCGCACTCAATGCGCAAACAATTGATAGCACAAGTATTCCTACCGCTAATTCCCTTAGTTTAAATACCACTTTGTTCTCCTCTTCGGTGATGAATGGCAGTGTTGTACAACCAGATACTGAAGATAAACGCATCAAACAAATTGAATTTTCGATTGATACCTTTCGTTTGCTCGTCGATTTGAATGCTAACAACGCCTTTAGTTTTCAAGTGCCGCAACAATATATTGGCGATTCTATCGATGTTGAATTAAGGCTTGCAGATGAATCAACGCAATCACTAAAAATAGGAGGGACCTATTCGTTCATGAATGAAGGGCACTATCGGTCTTCCTTGTGTTTTGTCTATTACAATGAAAGATGGACGTCTCAAATTGTTGGTCAGCCAATACTGGATGTTGTTAGCTTAGGCGGAATTTCGCCTTATAATGAATTCAAACCTCTAGAAATTAATTGGCCTACAACGTTTACATTGGGTGATATAAATACTGATACTGATGAAGTATTTAAGGTGGACACGGTTTTACCTCCATTGCCAGAATCGGTAGAATATTATAGATACAATTCGAATAAATCTCAATCCAAGTCAAGTTCATCTTTTTGGTACTGGTTCATTGGATTGGCCGGTTTGGTGATTGCTTTTTTGAAATTTAGAAAGCCAAGTAAGCCAATCAATGCAGAAGCAAATCCATCGAATCAAGTTTCAGAAGAAGGGGATGCAATAAATTAAAGATGCGTTAATATATTTGCAGTATGATTTTAAGAAACCTATTTATCGCAGCGGTCATTACAATTAGCTCAGTGGCCTGCAATAATCAAGCAGCTCCCAAAGTAGCCGAAACCAAATCGGAAGAGCCAGAAGAATGCAAAAAAGAGGATGCCCTAACGCCTACCTTGGTGGATGGGTTTTATGGTACGGCTTTCGATACTTCAAAAGCTTTAACACTCGAAGAAGCTACAAGATTCTATAAAGTAAAGGGAATTAAAGAAGCAAAGATTTCTGGAACCATCGAGGCTGTTTGTCAGAGCAAAGGTTGCTGGTTCGATTTGAAAGGTGCTAGTACTACCCAATCCATAGATTTTGGGCACAAATTTTTAATGCATAAAGATTTGGCTGGTAAGAAAGTGATAGCTTGTGGTAGTTTTTATAATGATACTACTACTGTTGAACAACAAATCCACGAAGCTGTGGAAGATGCTAAATCAATGACCATGGAACAAGCGAAAAAGAAATTCACGACACCATTGATTTCTGTTGGCTTTCAAGCCACGGGGGTTAAGTTATTGGACTGAGTTTTTTTAGATATAAAGGTGTTTCATTTAACAGAGGCTATGGCTTTTCATAAGTTTGAATAGCAACTCAAGCTTATCGTGATAGTGTAATGCCACCCATGATTAAGCCCATGCCCGAGTACTGTATCCAACCAATATTTTCGCCATCTATAATACCCCACATAAAGGCCACTACTGGAATCAAATAAGTAACAGAGGACGCAAACAGAGCCGAAGACTTTTTAACTAAGCGGTTGAATACAATGAGCGAAACAGCCGATCCCATGACCCCTAAAATGAATAAATAAAATAATGGTTGCAAAGCACCTGGCTGAGTGGCTGCAGTGTAGGTATGCTGAGTTAAGCCAATGATAAAGGCGGGCACTGCTACAATCGTTAAGGGTACCATGCTGTTGGCAAAAGCCGTTAAATGACCTAGTCTTGATTTAATAATATTAACATTAATGCCGCACAACAAGGCCGCCAACATCACTTTTAAACAAGGATATAAATAATCCATGTGAAAGGAAAGACCACCGTATTTAGGGTTGGAAAAAATAAGGATTAAGGCACCGCAAAATCCTATGAAAATGCCTACTATATGTTTTATTTTGATTTCTACATTGAAAAGAATAGCCCCAAAAATTAAAGTTGAAATGGGGGTAAGTGCATTGAGTGCGCCAGATAATGAACTTGGAATTTCTGGTGCAGCACTGGCAAATAAATAAGCAGGTATTAAATTTCCGATAGTCCCAGAAAGCGCTAGGAACAGCCATTCTTTTGTTTTTAAACTTTTGAAAATTCCCACAAAGAAAAATATGGCCACACAACCGGCAAATACGAGTCTTAATGAAGCCACTTGCAAGGGCGAAAAGGCTGCCAATCCTTTCTTCATCAGGATAAAAGAACTGCCCCAAACCAAGCCCAAAAATAAAATGACAAGAACGGTTTTTAAATCGATTTTCACTGGTTCAAAGGTAATAATTATTTGCGGATGCTAATAGGAGGTGAGTATAATTAGTGCACATGTTTTTAATAAAGGTCCTGTTTAAGTCGGAAGCCATCTTCTATCTTATTACCCCTAGCCTCTATTGCTTCATTTCCAAATAAATTTGAATTCACGCATGGCACTGGCGTATTCCAACAATTCTCATCTTTTACAACATTGATTGGGATAGGACCCACTGACTTTCGCACATATTTAACCTCTGGATAGGATTCAGGAATGACGATACAATGTAAAATAGGTGTATGTTCTTTCCTCAAAACATAAAAGGTCATGGCAGCCATCAACAATATAAAACTCCAAAGTCCTATCTTATAGTGGTGTACTTTTATGGTTAAATTAGAAAGCAAATATTGATGTGAGAAAAAAACAAGATAGGGAAGGATAAGACCGTAGCCGAAACGAAAGTCGGGGGCATATAAAAGCCAAATAATGATGACGAGTCCCCAACAAATGGTTAACCAATTTATTCGCGTTAGTATCTTTCGCTTGAGAAGCGTTACCATCAATTTACAAGCGCTGAAAACAATGGAAAATAACACACCAATTAAGAGGATTTTATTGACCGTATATTGATTGCTGAACCATAGTGGAAACCACTCTGTAAAAGAGAGGTTTAACACATACTGATAAGGTTGCTCGGGCAATCGGGCCCAACTGCTTATCCATGCTCTTTCTATGAAAGTGGCGTGGGTGCTTACTTGCCAATCTGGAGCCCAAATAGGCATAGGCAAATAAGGATATATCAAATAACCCGATAAAATAATAGAACGAATGCACCATGGCAAAAGAACTAATATAGGAATGGGTACATACTTGCAATTAGCTCGTTGGAAGAGGGCAGGATAAAATAGCAATAAAGGAAGTATAAATACCACGGGTAATTTGATGGTAATGGCTGTAAAAACCAAGATTAGTAGGAAAGGTAATTTTAAAGGTTCTGCTGATAAAAGGTGACTTGTAAAACGGTGACAAATAACAAGCATCATGAGCCCTGCCATCACATCAGGCGCGACACTAGATATCCAGCCACGAGCAATAAATACAGTGGAGAAAGCATATAGTAAGCTCATAAGTCGAAACTCATTTTTGTTTTCTTTTTTAGAAATGCATTGCACTAAATAAATATACCAAGTTAACAACATAAACGCATTTAAAAAATGGGAAGATACTTTGGAGAAAGGATGCAAAGAAAATAGGGACTGCGCATTAAATAAGGATGAATTAAAAGCAAGACGCCCAAAGAGGTTGCCAAGCCCCGGAACAGCGCGATAGGATTCTACCCATTGCAAGGCTTGCGCATGGTAAAAGCTGCTGTCACCATGATTGGGTGTGGGAATCGAGAGTATTAAAATAAACAGCGCTAATAAATAGTAAACTAAGTTGACCTTATTAAACTTAAAATTTGGAAAGAGTGATTTATTGAATCCTAAATATACAATGGCAACAATTAAAAGGCATGAACCAACCCAACCATTAATTGGCATAAATAATGAAAGCAGGATTGATAAACTAGTCAGTAAGCAATAGCCTATTAATAGCTCTTCGAACCAAGATGGTTGCGTGTCATTCATTAATTGAATCGCCAACTTTCCGGCCGCTTTTAAAACGAGCCATTGAACCAGCCATAATGAAAGTACAACTATCATATGGCCATATTACAGGAAGTTTTGAAGGGTATGAAGAACACCAATTAGTTTAATCAATATGTTTAAGAATAATTCTGAAAGTAGTGCGCTTATGTGGAATGCTTTCCTTCACAAAAATCTGACCTTTATGATAATTTTCAATGATTCGCTTTACCAGTGAAAGGCCAAGTCCCCAGCCCCTTTGTTTGGTGGTGAACCCTGGTTTGAAAACTCGCTTGAACAATGCTTTTGGCATGCCTTTGCCATCATCACTAATGTCTATAATAACCACCTTGTTTCTTTGACGGATATTAAAAGTGATGGTTCCTTTTCCTTCCATGGCATCGATGGCATTTTTACATAAATTTTCTACAACCCACTCAAATAAAGGAATATTCATGATGGCAGTGCAGGTTTCTTCTGTTTTTTTGAAGTTGTAAAAAACAGTATCTGCACTTCTAATTTTCATGTATTGAATGGCGTTTTCAAGAACGGCTACCACATCTTGTTTTTTCAATATGGGCGAAGATCCAATTTTAGAAAAACGATCGGTAATCACTTTTAAACGATCCAAATCCTTTCGCATTTCGGTATACGTTTCGGTGTTAGCATAACTGGGGTCAATCTCCATCAAATCTACCCAAGCCATTAATGAGCTCATCGGAGTGCCTAATTGATGGGCCGTTTCGCGCGCTAAACCAACCCATACCTGGTTTTGTTCAGACTTTCTGCTGTAACTGAAGGCAAAGTAACTGACTACTACAAATAAACACACAATACCTAATTGATAAAAAGGATAGCTTTTTAATTGTTTTAGTGTGGAAGAATCATCGTAATAAACATATTGGTAATAATCATCTGCAATTTTTATTTTTATAGGGTCATTTTTTGTTTTGATAGATTCAAGATACTGTTGAGGATAGTTTTTATTTTTTAGTTGAATGCTGTCTAAATTTCTGTGATTCAATATGCCTGTATTGTCTGTTAAAATGACGGGGATGGTGGTATTGGATTCTATGATTTTTAGATAAATATTCAATTCATCTATAGAGTCGGCCTTGTTAATCATCTCATAGGCTTCGGCCCATTGATTGATTTTTTTGCGTTCTTCTAACGATAGTTTTTTAACCATGTTATTGGTGTAGTACAAGGAGAACAGACCAATGGCGAGGGCCATCAATAGCAGGGTAAACTTTAAATATTGTTTTAAACTATAATTGTTGAACAGCGACATATAAGGGTCAAGTAACATTCAAAAATAACGCAATAATAATTAATTTTAGTATTTTCGCTTCGCAATGGTAATTTCTTTTGAAGTCAGAGGGGTTTCTTATTCCATAAACACAGATAAACATTCTGATTTAACACTAGGTGTTAGAAAGCAAAATAATGTGAACTGTTATCATTTGGATGAACCCGCGTTTTCTTATTTTGAAAACGAATTTTTTATAGGCTCTCTCAAAAAGGGAGGCAGTGTAAACTGCGAAAAAATCAGTTTTTATCCGCATGCTAGCGGCACGCATACTGAGTGTGCTTTACATGTGGTAGATGCAGGTTTCACTATGATGGATGTCGAAATTCCGCCTATTCAATTGTGTAAAATAATAACTGTTCAACCGCAACAAGTTGGGGATGATAAAATGATCAATGCAGAGGTAATAAAGGCCTTGAGTAATATAGAACAAGCTACCGCAATAATGATTAGAACTGTTCCAAATTTGGCCTATAAAAAACATTTTAAATATGCGGGCACCAATCCGCCATATTTTACTACAGATGCCATTCGGAAAATAAAGGATCTTGGTTTTCAGCATTTGCTAACCGATTTGCCGAGCATAGATAAAGAGCAAGATGATGGTTTGTTGGCGGCTCACAAACAATGGTTCGTAACTAATCATCTGCCAGAAAAAAACCGAACCATCACTGAATTTATTTTTATTGACGATCAAATCAAGGATGGCAATTATGGATTGTCTTTGCGCACTCCTCAAATAGAAACAGATGCCGTGCCTTCTTCTGTCATTATTTATCCATGCCAATAAAACTGCTCAGTTCAGAACAATTCTTGTTTGCTGCTAATTTGGTAGCCAACAGATTTTTTTTCAAACAAAAATTCGATGCGAGAATACGTCGTATTTTAGTCATCAAATGGGATGAAATAGGAGATATGGCAACTGCCACACATGTTTTTGAATTGCTAAAAGTAAATTATCCGAATGCGGAAATCACACTCTTGTGTAAAAATTTTGTAAAATCTTTAGTAGAGCACGATCCGCATATTGATCAAATCATTACTCAAATTTCTGATTACAATAAAAAATACGATTTGGTAGTTGAATTGCGCGGTACATGGCAAACACTATTTAAATCGTTTGCGCACAAATGCAAATACAGGGTAGGGAGAGCAGAGGTGCGTGCAAAACATAGAGGACAACAGTTGCATGAAATTGATACGAATGCCGCCATCGTTCAACCTCTATTTTTGGCGAAACAGCCAAGTATTACGCCCCGATTGTATTTTTCTGAACAGGATGCATCGTTGGTGAATGATTTTTTGCAAAAAAATAAAATTGAAAAGTTTATGATTCTGCATGTGGGTGCTCGAAGAGTTCTGAGGCAGTGGCCACTCGATCGTTTTACATGGATAGCCAACTATGTGAAAAAGGAATACCATATGGACATTGTATTTGCAGGTACGAATGACGATGAAGCTCAAATTGAAATGGTAAAACAAGCCTTAACTTTTCCTTCCTATTCGTTTACCAATGGTTTTACTTTGTCTCAATTTTCGAATTTGTGCAGCCAAGCCCAATTCTACATTGGGAATGAAAGTGGCCCATTGCACATTGCTGCTGCTTTTCGAATACCATTAATTGGTTTATTTGGCCCCGGAGTGCCGCGGGTTTTTTATCCGAGAGGGGAAAAAAGTAAAGTATTGCATCATGTTTTAACTTGTAATCCATGTAATCAGATAAATTGTGTTCAACCAACAAATCCTTGTATAAATCTTATTCAGGTGACCGATGTTATGTCAGAAATTCAGCGAATGTTGGAAAGATAATATTTGTATTCTCTCAAGTTTATCCTATATTCGTTATAAAATATTTTGATATGCTTAAAAATCTACTATTCTTTTTAACATTTCTATTCACTGCAATTAACACTTTTGCTCAATTAAATTCTACTGGGCATCGCATCATAGACAACCACTCTAAGCTCACCTACCAATTCAATTCCAGTAAACGCAGTGTCCAAAATCCAACAAGCTGCGACAGGGATACAGTTGAATATGGCCGATACAAGGGGACAGGTTTTTTTACCGTTAGTGTTAGCAAAGGCAGAGGTTTGGGGCAATTGTATTCTGCACCAAAACCATTGACCCTTTATGGCTTTACTTTTTATGCGTTCATTGCCAGTCCGCCAACCAAGAAAAAAATGAATCTGATTTGCAATGTATACAAAGCTGGTGCAGATAGTTTACCCAAAGGTACGCCTCTAAGAAGTGATACCATTACAATCGATTCAACTTTTGGAGGAGGTGTTTTAACAAAAATTGAAAAACATGCCACCTTTGTTCCTATAATTTTAGACAGCGCTTACATACTTACAGTTGAAACAGACAGCGCTACACTGAATGCGGGTGTTGTTACCAATAGTTATTCGAATGGTGATGGTAAAAAGGAAAATTTGAATTGTGGCTCCATTAGCGGGCAATGGTACAATGGTAAAAATTTAAATATAGGAGGCGTTTCGTTCAATGCCGATATTCTTTTACATCCGCATGTAAGTTATTCTTTTGGCACCGACTTTACGATAAAAAATCCTTGTTATAGCTTGGCAGATACTGTTAAATTTATTAATCAAGCGGGAAAGAACATGGTGGGGAGTAAAATGTATAACCGTTATTTGCTTTACAATTTAGGCTATTATTGTAATTGGTGGAATGCTGGAAATAGCTTTGGCTATACTTATTCTGTAGATCACAAAATGAAATACAACAGCAGACAAAATTATCAAGTACAATTAATCTCGACAATTTATGGATACAGGGGCATGGAGTATGGTTGCTCTGATACCACCATTAAATGGTTGTATTATAAACCGGATGTGCCTCAAATAGGAGGTCCTGTAAATGCTTGCATTGGCGATACTATTATTTATAACGTCAATAATGTGGATACGGGAACCGTTTATGAATGGTATAAAAAAACAAGCGATGTAAGTCCTTTTTATAGTGGTAAAAGTTATAAGAAAACCAATGTTAGGACGGATACTTTTTATGTGAGAGGGAATAATCATGGTTGCCTAACGGCTTTTAAAACGGTTATTCTAAATGTTAATGCCTACCCATCCACACTTACTTTCAAGAATGATTCCATTTGCTCTGGATCTAAAGCCAATCTCAAAGGATTTACGAATATTGGTAATCTGGAATGGTTTGCAAGTGCTAATAGTATTCCTGTTTTATACACTGGCGCAGTATTTCAAACACCGGCTTTAACAAGCGATACCTTCTTTTTCTTACAGGCCAATAACAAAGGCTGTATTAAATCACCGCGATTAAAAGTAAGGGCTTTGGTTGGCTCTGGTTTTGCACCAACAGCACCTGTTATTTCAAAAGATACCACCATTTGTATTGCGTCAACTTCAAGTTTAAAATTGAACGCCACTGCAGGGTCAGGTTTAACCATACGCTGGTTCAACGTGCCTTCGGGTGGAAGTAGTTTTGCAACTGGAACGTCTTATACATTTGTTCCAAGTATTCGCGAAGTAAGAACTTTTTATGCAGATGCCTATAATGGTATTTGTGGCAGTACACGCGAGTCTGTAACGATAACTGTGGAAGATTATCCAAAAGTGAGTAAAATTTTGAGTGATACCATTTGTAAAGGCGATTCATTGATAATGTTTGTCTTTATTCCATATGGAGAAGCCCATTGGATGGATGCGCCAACTGGCGGAAATTTATTATTAGATGGAACAAGATATGTTGTGGCTGCAGCAACAACCAAAAACTATTATGTTGAAACAAGCAGTGGCATTTGCAAAAGCACTTCAAGAAATGTTGTAGCGGGCATTGTGAATACCTATCCAACTGTTGTTAAACTTTGGGGCGATACTATTTGTGCCAAAAATAGGGCGACTTTGAAAAGTAAATTGATTGGTGCAGGTACCATACATTGGTTTGAATTTGATACCTCTGCAGTTGAATTGGGCATAGGTAAGACTTATACAAGCCCTGTTTTAAATGGTGCCAAATCATTTTATGGTCAACCTGAGTATGCAGGATGTTATGGTCCTAAACAAATTGTAACGCCTTTGGTAAAACCATCTCCTTTTAGTGGATATACCTATGAAGTACTAAGTAATCAAATTGTAAAAGTATCGCCTTTAAATGCTAATGGTTGTAATATTCAATGGGATTTTGGAGATGGTGTCAAAAGCAATTTAAGTGCCGTTAATCATAAATACATCAATCCAGGCGTCTATCAATTAAAACTAATTTTGACAGATAGAATTACGGGTTGTAAGGATTCAACGACCTACACAATTACCGTGACGTTAAGTGGTATAAAGGTCAATAGTTTTGTCACAGGAATTAAATTGTATCCTAATCCTGCACAACAATTTTTAAACATAGAATTGCAAGATCATCCAAGCTTTGTTCAGATCCATATTTATGGGATGGATGGTATGTTAATCCAAACAGAAAATGCATTGGTTGAAAACGGAAAGGCTTTATTGCCGATAGACAAACTCAGTACAGGTTTATACCTCCTAAAGGTAAATGATTATCCGGCACTCCTATTTGTGAAAGATTAGGGATGAAAAATTTTTTGATATTGCCGTTGGTATTCTTTGTGTTCTTTTTAAATCGGGCCACAGCTCAGGTGGAGATTTATAGAAATTCCGGTGCAGATACTGCCACCTATATTGCACCTGATGATACCATTACAAGGGCTCCTTCCTTTGGCAGTGATCCCAACGATTTTTACCGCTACATTGAAATGCATTATAACCTAAGAAACAATGCAGGGGGAAATTTGAGTTATTATGCAGATAATATTCGCTTCTCTTTTTATGTTGAACGCAATGGTAAAATAAGCAATTTCGAGATACTTTTTGCAACTCATCAAATGGTAGCCTCACAAATAGAAAAGATTGTCATCAATATGCCTGAATGGGCCCCTGGAAAAGTTGATGGTCGAAAAAAAAGAACCCTCATGGTGTATGATATCAATATTCAAATGGTTGATGATTTGCCAAATGTTTTGGTGACTAAAAACGGATTGGTTTCGCAATTTAGCGATAAGCAAAAAAGTTTGAAATGGTTTTTAGTAGGTGGAACCGTTATTACAATGCTCACGTTGTGGCTTGTTAGGCGATAATTTATACCGGCATCTGATCGTATTTTTCAAGCAGTTTTACCATCACCGAAAAATCATCTGGATAGGGCGCATGGATTTCTATATCACCTTTGGCGAGACTATTAAACTTGATACTGAAGGCGTGTAAAGCAACGCGTTTCATCATGGCTTTTTTTTCTTCATCTTTTCCCAAATGTACTTTCTTTTTAACTTCATTTAAGTAAGGAATTTTACCGCCATAAAGCGTATCGCACACCAAAGGTAAATTTTGGGAAGCTGCATGAACTCTGATTTGATGAAGTCTTCCTGTATGAGGTTTACATGCTAATATTGTAAAATGCTTGTATTGTTTAAGTGTGCTTATTTCGGTTAAAGATTCTTTTCCTTTTTGTTTGGAAACTTGCGTTCTTCTTTTGCTATCTGTATACAAAGGCAAATCAACTTCCAACTTATCAAGATTGACAGATGCAGAAATAATAGCATGATAGACCTTGTCTATGGTTCTTTTTTCAAATTGCATGGCAATGTGCCTATAGGATTCCGGGTTTTTAGAAATGAGTAAAACACCCGAGGTCTCTCTGTCAATTCGGTGACATAAACTATAGTTTTCATTCTCTGCCTTTACCAATTCTATGATAGAATCCTGCTCAGAATCAAAACGCTCATGCAAAGAAGAAATATGCGCAGGTTTATTGATGGCGAGAACGGAATCATCTTCGTAAATAATGATATCTCTTAATCTTAATTTTTTCAAATGATTCTATTTTTATTGATATGGAGAATACGCCGTAAGTGGTTTATTACATACTCACTGCGGCAGTATTCACCAAGTCGGTTAAACTCAACTCCAAACCTTTGGCACTTAAGCCTGTGTTCTTAGGATTGAATTGGTGGATGCGCATCATGGCTTGTTTAATAATGGTAGACACATCCTTTAAAATGGCCAAATCATTCACTTCCGCACCATGTTTCATTAAATAACCAAACACGCGGGCCATGCCACAATTGGCTACAAAATCGGGAATTACAGCTGTATTCTCATCCATATAGGTTGAGATTGGGCCCATGAAAATTTCTTTATCCGCAAAAGGTACATTGGCGCCACAACTTACTACTTCGACCCCTGCAGCAATCATGCGCTCTGCTTGGTTTTGGGTAACCAACCGGCTTGATGCGCCAGGGATAAATATTTCCATTGGCAGGTCCCAAATTTTGGCATTCACTTCTTCGAATGATAACATGTTAGGATGGTACAATTCATTGCCTTTTCTGTTTA
Source organism: Bacteroidota bacterium (assembly GCA_025354385.1). Classification (GTDB taxonomy): domain Bacteria; phylum Bacteroidota; class Bacteroidia; order NS11-12g; family UBA955; genus JABMMZ01. The sequence goes on along the minus strand of JANXMZ010000067.1, from coordinate 1,125 downwards.
GGAAAAGGTCTTTTATTTCTTCGTAGGTAAATCCTTTTTCGTTGATAAGGCCACCTTGTCTATCAATAATGCCTGTAATTAAAACACCGTTTTTAGAAAGGTAGAAAGCAGCAGCAGCAGCCACATTGCCCCAACCTTGAATTACAGCGTATTTGCCACTCATATTGCCACCCCATAATTCATAATAGTGTCTTACCGTTTCGGCTACACCCCAACCGGTAATCATATCGGCAATGGTATATTTTTTTTCTACGCTTGGCGTAAAGCGTTCATCGAGTATTGGTAATAAAACCCCTTGTTGTAAGCGGCTAATACTCTTTAATTTTTCTTCTGATGAGTAGTGCAAGTGGCCATTTACAATGCCTTCTTGCGGGTGCAATAAACCATTGGCTGCGGTCATTGGTATTACTTCATGAATCTCATCGACATTTAAGTCACCACCAGTGCCATAGTATTTTTTAAGGATTGGATGAACCGCTTTGTACCAACGTTTTAATACCCCAGCTTTACGCGGGTCGTTAGGGTCGAAATTAATACCAGATTTAGCACCACCAATTGGGGGGCCGCAAACCGAGAATTTAATTTCCATGGTTTTTGCCAAACTTTCTACTTCGCGTTTGTCTAAGCCTTTGCGCATGCGAGTACCACCGCCAGCAGCGCCATTGCGCAATGAGTTGATCACAATCCAGCCTTCTGCTTCGGTTTCGCTGTCTTTCCATTCGAAAACAATTTCAGGGCGTTTGTTTTCAAATTTATCTAATAATTTCTGCATGCTCATATTCGTAAAAAGTGGTGCAAAGGTAACCTTATTTGGGAGCTTAATCAACTAGTTTCGGGTATAGGATTAAGAATGCGGTATTGGATGTGCAATGTTAACAATGTTTTAATGGGCTTAGCACTATTCATCTCAAGCAAAAATTTGAAAAAAAATATTTGAAAAATATTTTACTATGTCCTTCTAGAATTCGATTATTAAAATAATATTTTTGAATATCCGTAATATGTCATAACCCTGTAATATTAGCAATAACAAGGCGGTCGAAGAGTTTATCTTTGAAATATCTCCTATTAAGTTTGTATACAAATTCATTCAAATACAATTGAAGATATTTGCCTTTTATTTTA
>JANXMZ010000064.1 GCA_025354385.1 Bacteroidota bacterium | reverse complement strand
CCCAATTTTCACTTGGGCACCTTTATCGCCAGAAATATAAATGATCGTTTTGTCAGCCGAAAGCAACTGGCAGATTACCACCCAGTCATCAGACCATATCCCCCGCTCACGAAGGCTCAAGACTTGTCCTGCTATATCCTGCATGTTGTGAAATGAGGTCAAACGGCACCCGCCGAGACGTATAAAACATTCGCCGGCATTGGAAAAACCGATACTAAGACCCACTTTAAGCCCGGCCTCCGCCTCTCCTGCATCAAGTTTGGTCTGCGTAGTAGTCACATGCTGGGAGGCATACTCAATATCGGCCAAAGGCCCAGGTTCACCTGCGACGTAACGAATACCAAAATCGCTAATATTGCCTTCCCGTTGAAAAACCTTGTCTTCTAGCCTACCATAATCGCCAAGTACGAATGAGGAGTTGGGTAACCAGCTAGCGTAGTAATTGAGTCTTTGTTTGACTTCGGTACAGTAAGATTTATACAAAACCACTTTTTTTATACTGAGATAAATATATATCTAATGTTCAGACCAAACAATAGGCAACCTTGAAATGTGCAAACTATTTTTTTAAAGGTAGTTTTTTACACATACCCGGTTACACCAAACAAGTTTAATTCGAGGGGAGATTTAAAGTTACAAAATAAATATCAATGGCCAACTTTATCGGATTAATAGACAGTTCAGCATGTATTTTTGTTACATCAATTAAAAGCAACTTTCCAGAAAATATACACTTTATTGTATCTACTTTTTTGGGGCCTGCCTTAGATTGTAAATATCCTATGAACACAACCAGAATTCTGCGCTTGAATTAAATGCCTTGCCTAATCTCGGATCGCCAATTCAGGAAATACACTCTGGTTGCCGTTGATGATGGCAGAAGCCTTCTTTAGGACAGAACATCGTCACTCCGCGACATTCTATATCATCTACTTTTACCTATATCTACTATGCACAATAAATGCCGCTGAAATAAAAATTGTTTTATTTCATAAATTTAATAAATCACTATAATAATGATATAAAACAAAGGATTTTCAGCCCCTTGTTTTATATCATATGCATTAAAATAAAATTCTTATTGAATAATTATTTGTTGACTTTCCCATTTAGTTCCATCAAATCCAGAGACAACATATTTTCCTGATGGAATTCCAACTAAACTCAAATTTGCAGAACTTACTCCATTAGTAAAAGAAGTGTTTTTCCATTGCACTCCAGTTACATCTACAATTTTAATTGCAAAAATCAATACTTGATTGTTTGAATTATTTGAACTTGTAGAATTCATAGAAAGCGATGAGCTGCTTGTTGTACTTATAGAAGAACTATTATTAACTGTTACAGTAAGTGAGCTTGTCGCAAGTGTAGGTGTCACAGCAAAAAATGCTCCAACATTTACTGGGAAAAAGTATGAGTTACTATAAGTTCCACATGTATTTGATGCAACCAAATTAAATCTTGCAGATCCAGGTGGAATAAACACAGTAAAATTCAATACTGGAGAAGTTACATTATATCCTGAAGTAGGTGAAGTTTGAGACCATGCATATGTTGTATTTTGAGAAGGCATTGTTACTGCAAAACTAACTTGTGTACTGCCTGAGGCTACAGTAACGGGTGTATTAAATGAAGTTAAGTTATATGGCCCATAAGACCTTCCAGGGGTATATGCTGTGTAAGTTCCTGAAACTGGTATGCCTACATAAATATTATATAAAGCAATAACAATAGGTGTTGCTCCGCATAAATTACTTATTGTTGCTGTAAGAGATATACTTCCAGTACTTACTTTAGAAAGTGTGATTGTATTTCCACTAACAGTGCTTGTTACAATTGTCCCTGTTTGCCCAATACTCCAATTTACAATTGCTCCACATGGAAGTCCAGAAACCGAATAAGTTATTGGTGAAGTACAAATTGCATTTCCACCTACTATAGACAAAGAGCTAGAAGAAATTGGTGTCATAGCCACATTGCATGCATTTGTATTAAATGTCGTTCCATTAGCTAAAACCGAAGCTGAAATAGAACTTAGTTGAGATCCACAATTTGGCGTTAATTGCAATGTATTGGAAGTACCAGTAGATATTGTATTTGGTGCAGGTAGTCCATTATATAACCACCCATTATTTGCACCTAAATTCCATATGATATTTGTAATACCTGTTGTTCCATTTGTATTTGCAATAGTAAATATTTGAGGAGTAACTGAACCACAAGTTATATTAACCGAAGGAGGCAAACTAAATGGTAATTTTTCTGATATTACAATACTACTAATTAATGCATTATTTAATAAACTTGAACCTCCGTTTGCCAGCAAAATTAGATACGAGTTTGAAGTAGTCGAGGATGTAAATGATGGCAAAGTATAATTTTGAGAATTTTGAGACAAAAAAGATCCCCCTAAATAATTTTGAACAATTCCACCCCAATAATTTTGCCCAACTGCACCACATGCAGTTGGATTTGTACTATTAGGGTCAGGTAATGTGTTATATAAATAAACCCCAAAACTTGGAAAATTAGTATTGAAGCCACTACCATCAGTGCCTTTAGCATTTATTTGTATCGTATAAGTGTACCCACTTTTGAAAGGAAATTGGATTCCATATGCAGTTCCTAAATTAGATCCAGAACTTGTACTACTTTGTGTTTGCAATACAAGATTTGTCCCATCAAATTCAACGCCTCCAGAAACTGGCAAGTGTTTCAGTCCTCCAATATTATAAGGAGTTACAACATTAAATGAATTACAATTTGAAACTGGTAAACTACCAGAATAATTGATAGTGTAAGTATTAATTTGTGCATATCCATAATAATACAAAAAAGTGAATACAAAAATTAATATAAAGTTTTTGATTTTCGATTTATTATAAATAATCATTTTATTAAATGAATTTGTAAGCCCAACCCTAATGCAATAGTATAATTAGAAGTATTTGTAGAAATATCATTATTATTAAAATATCCAAGGGTTAACTCCATACCTACGCTACTATTGAAATAAAATACAGGGCCAAATAAAAAAGAATAATTGTTTTTTCTACCATCATTTATATTATAATAACCAGATGTCTTATAAGTACCATATAAATAATTCGCTTCTACTAACAAATTCAAAGGTTTTTCATTAGGAAAAAAGTAATATCTTATGAAAGGCCCTATCATTAAACTATTTGTATTAATGTCACCAGGACCTGTACCCAATGGATTACTTTGTTTTTGAAAAACAGTATTAATTTTTAAACCAGCGGCAATTTTATCCCAAAAAAAATAACCGGCATTTGGTGTTAGCTGAAAAGTTGATGACCGAAGATTATCAAATGAATTTCTGTTATAATAATACATTGCATTACCCCCAACTAAAAAATTCCCCCTGGTTATTTGTGAATGTACTTTCCCTTTCGAAATACAAAATATAATTATTAGAATATAGATTTTTTTCATATGGCAGTTTTTAATTTTAAATTTAGTGCAATTAAATGGAGGGCTTAAATCATTATACATGTAATTGATTTTTAATTTTAATACATTTATAGGATTAGGTATTTAATTCTCGAAGATAAAATAAAGGCTTTGTAATGACTAATATATTTAGTATTTTGTGTCTAAATAATTTAGTTATGTTTAAGGGAATAAACGCCATAGAGTTTTCGAAAAGGTTTCAGACCAAC
>JANXMZ010000054.1 GCA_025354385.1 Bacteroidota bacterium | reverse complement strand
AACATGTCATCGGGAAAATAAAAATATTTCGCATTATGGCTGAACGCTACAGGAACCGAAGGAAGAAGCATAAGATGAGGATGCAAATCATTTGTGGAATCTATAATTTCCAACTAAAATGACTTATGGAAGAGGTCTATTGTAATAATCTGTATTCATTGCAATTGTAATAAATTAGTCATAATTATTTACCTTAACAAACCTTTGTAGGAAAACACCGTCTTAATATTAAACTAAAACCTTTAGAAATCATGTTTATTTATCGTTACATCCGCAACACTTACAATTATTTTAAAAAATTAGTCATACTTTTGAGGAACATTAATTATTAATGTACTCCTTTTTAATATGAAGAAATTTTTAATCGCTGCTCTCTTTGTAATTGCGACACAAAGTAAAGCACAAGCCCCTACTTGGTCAGATGATGTAGCCTGTATTGTATACTCGCATTGCACCAGTTGTCACAACGCCAATGGGTCGGCACCATTTTCCTTACTTGATTTTAGCGATGCTATAAATCATAGTACCGCCATTCATTATCAGGTGAATAATAAGCTGATGCCGCCTTGGCCTGTAGACAACAGTTACAGAAAAATGGCCCACGAAAGAAGTTTATCTGAAAATGAAAGGACTACCATATTAGCTTGGATTAATAATGGTATGGCCAAAGGCAATATCGCCAATGCGCCAACACCGCCTGTTTACAGTTCAAATTTGGTAATCCCCAATCCAGATTTAAAATTAAAAATTCCTACCTATACAGTGCCGGGTATTACCCAAGATTTATACCGTTGTTTCGTCATGTCAACTGGTCAATCTATTCAAAGATTTATAACTGGTATAGAGATAATTCCAGGCAATAAAAACATTGTTCACCATGCACAAGTTTTTTATGATACCACTGGCGCTACCTCCATTTTGGATGCCAACGATCCAAATCCTGGTTATACCTCTGCTGGCGGTGTAGGCACCAATGATGCCGTATTGCTGGGCACTTGGGTGCCAGGTGCTAGCCCAATATTTGTGCCTGCAGGTATGGGCAAAAGATTGCCACCTACTGCTAAAATTATTGTGCAAATTCATTATCCCGAATATGCAAGTGGGCAAACCGATTCTACAAAAATCAATTTCCTTTTTACCTCTGCCTCCGTCAGAAATATAAGTGATGCCGCCATATTGAACCACAGTACTTCCATGACGGATGGTCCGCTCTTTATTCCTAAAAATACAACCAAAACTTTTCACGAGAAATTTTTTGTACCTGTTAACGCCACTATATTAAGCATAGGACCTCATGGTCATTTGCTTTGCCAAAGCTTGAAAGCCTATGCCATAACTTTAGCTGGAGATACAATTAAGTTGGTAAATATTCCTCATTGGAATTTCCATTGGCAAGGTTCTTATGATTTTCAACACCCTATAAAAATACCATTTGGAGCTACACTCTATGGTGAAGCTACCTACGACAATACCACAAATAATCCAGAGAACCCCAACGACCCTCCAAAAGATGTGAATTTAGGAGAGGCCACTACAGATGAAATGATGTTGTTTTATTTCTCCTATCTTACCTACAAAGCCGGCGATGAAAATATAGTGGTGGATACCTTTGCACATCAACCTCACTATATCAATTGCACCAGTTCTTATAACGCCGCTGTTAATAACCTTAGCGCCAATAATTCCCTCATAATATATCCCAATCCTGCCAATACTCTTGTAAGCATACAAACACTGAAACAAGGTCCTTTAGAGATATTAATTTACAACCATCTTGGGCAACTAGTTTTACAAAATAAAAATGTCAATACTTTTGATATAAGTTTACTTGCAAATGGAATTTATTGTGTGAGCATTATTCAAAACAATATTATTTATAATAGTAAGTTAATTAAGGAGTAAAATCCTTTTTAAATGAAGCTGATTCTTAATTTTTGTTTGTGTTTTATATCCATTACTTATGTTCAAAAAATTGAAAATGAAAAAGTAACTATTGATAGGGTCATAAACAATACACCATCGAATGTTAAAGTAGACTCAACCTATCAAGTTATACATATTTTTGTTGCATTATGCGACAATAAATACCAAGGTATAGTGCCGGTTCCACCTAAAATTGGAAATGGTCAAGATTTAAATAATAACTTGTATTGGGGTTGCGGATTCGGAATTAGAAGCTACTTTAAAAAAAGAAAGGAATGGAAATTACTGCGACGATATGCCATCGATTCAGTTAAACTCGAAAGACTCGTTTTTAAGCATACAAGCAAGCACTTTTATTTGGTAGCCGATGCGTATAATGGCAAATACATCAAAACTTGTACAAAGGATTTTTTAAACAGTGTATCGGGTCTCGAAAAAGATACCCTACACATTGCTAACAAAACCATCGGAATTAATGGGTACTCAAAACTATCCGCCTATATTGGTCATGATGGTTTAATGGATTTTAGTTTAGAAGCTGAGTATAAAAACACTGATCAAAGGAAAAGAGATTGTATTATTTTAGCATGTATTAGCAAAGGCTATTTTTCTAATTACATTAAAAACGCCAATGCCAATCCACTTGTTTGGACAACAGGGTTGATGTGCCCAGAAGCCTATACAATTCACGATGCTTTAACAGGCTATGTTTTAAACGAGAGTAGTGAAGCCATAAGAAACAGAGCAGCACTTGCCTACTCTAATCATCAAAAATGCAGCATAAAAGCCGCACGCCATTTATTGGTTACAGGTTATTGAAAAATGAAACCCTTTAAATTTAAAATAACTATCTCTTTTCAAATATTAATTAGTTTTGAATCAACAATGAAATATTTTTCCTCAATTGCAATGGGCCTTCTATTTTTTGTATCAAATACAAATGCACAAGATACTTTATACGCCCGCAAAATTTTAAACGAATTGTGCAGTCCTAAATACGCTGGACGCGGTTATGTGAACAAAGGCGATAAAAAAGCAGCTACCTTTATTCAAAGTCAATTTAAATCCATTGGTTTAAAGAAAGTAAATGGCTCCTACAAGCAACCATTTACTTTTCCAGTCAATACCTTTCCTGGTAAGGTAATCGTAAAATATAATGGTCAATTATTGGTTGCTGGTAAGGACTACATTATCAATGCAGGTTGCAAAAGTTATAACTTCAAAGGGTCTATTAACTTTAGCAGCATTGAAAATTTGCAGGATAGCAGTTTCTATGACCGAAAAGGGTATAATCAAAAAATGGCAGTAATTGATACATTTAATATAAAATACTTTGATGAAGCAGGGCTAACAAGTAAAAAATACATGACCGATTTTCGGAAAGAATTAATCATTAAATTAACCAATGATAAACTGACTTGGACCAGTTCCTACGAACAGGATAATAAGTGTGTTATTACTCTAAAAAGTGAAGTATTTGATAGGAACAAGACTGCCGCGTTTGAAATTGAAATCGAAAGCATCTTTTATGGAAAATATACATCTAAAGGTGAACTGTATGATGCCTACACCTCTCAAAACGTCTTAGGACTATTAGAAGGCACAGAAAACAGAGATAGTTTCATTGTTATAACGGCCCATTACGACCACCTTGGCATGATGGGCTCTACCGCAATGTTTCCTGGCGCTAACGATAATGCGAGCGGCATTGCAATGTTACTCAATTTAGCAAAATACTTTAAGAAACACCCCCAAAAATACAACCTACTTTTTATCGCATTCTCGGGAGAAGAAACTGGATTAATTGGCTCGCAATATTATGTTAAAAATCCTATTATTCCTTTGGAGAGTATCCATTTTCTTATCAATATTGATTTAATGGGTAATGGGGCAGAAGGTGTTATGGCTGTTAATGGTTCTACATTTAAAGAGCAGTATAAATTATTAACAGATATTAATACCAAGCAAAATTATTTACCAGCCGTTAAAGCAAGAGGAAAAGCTGCCAACAGCGATCATTACTATTTTAGCGAGGCTGGTGTACCATGCTTCTTTTTTTATCTCATGGGACCCTATCCATTTTATCATGATATAAATGACAAAGCTTCTGCAGTGCCTTTTACCAATTTTAGCAATGCCTTTTTACTGTTCCGCGATTTTATTATCACCTTGCAATAAATAAAAATTATTAGGCAGAGCTTAGTGCTGAACGACCAATTTAACTGCCTCTGCCAAACCATGGGCTTGAATTTTTACCATGTAAATACCATTCACCAAATCGGCAATGTCAACAGAGCGCATTGCCTCTAAGGTTTTATTTAATACCAATTTTCCAGTCACATCAACGATATCTATTTTTAACTCGCCTTGGTATGCACTAATAATATTGAAATATTGCTGACTTGGATTCGGATATATTTTGAAAAATTGGTTGGCTTGAAGTGTTTGCAAGCTGGTAAAATCTCTTAACGTAATAATAGTATCATCGCTGTTGCAATTACCTTTAACAACTAATTTTACAACCTTGTTGTTGGCATTCAAATATTGATGCACTGGATTTCTTAAAGCACTGCTGTCACCATCACCAAAATACCATTTATAAGTCATATTGTTTCCAGTAGACTGATTGGTAAATGTTACAATATTGTTACCTATATAGCCATAAGTAAAATTGGGTTTTACAAAAGTATCCGCAGAAACATTTGCTGAATTTGCAATGGAATAAGTTTGATTCTGCCCACCGGCAACTGTGATAGCTAAAGTTGCATTCTTAACACCTGTAGAATTAAATGTAACCTTGTGTGGACCTTTGGTATTAGCTGCTGCTGGGGAACCTCCAGTAAAAGTCCAATTCCATGAAGCAACATTATTATCGCTGGAATCTGTGTATACAATAGTTTGCCCAATACAAGCATTTTTGGGTGAATTATAAAAATTTAAATACGCCATTTTTATACTCTTAATAGTATCCTCGGTATTGCAAGTATTAGTGGCAATTAAGCGCACATTATAGGTACCTCCTGCTAAATAGGGATGCAAAGGACTTACATTAACCGATGTATCTAAATCACCAAAATACCATTTGTTATTGGTTGAATTGTTGGAAGTATTGGTGAAGGTAACTTTGCCTTTCTCCGCTGCCACCCATGTAAAATCTGGTTTCATTCTGGTATCCGCTTTTACAGTTACCGTTTTGCTTTTTACCAAGGTGCTCCCTGTAGAAGTGGTTAATGTTAAAGTAACCGTTTTAGTACCTCCCGAACTATAGGTTACAGTATGTGGGCCAACTGTACTTGCAGTAGCAGGGGTAGACCCAGCATCGAAGGTCCAACTATAACCCGCAATATTGCCTTTTGAAGAATCTGTAACAGTAATAGTCTCATTTAAACATATAACAGCCTTATTAACTCCAAAATTGGCAACGGGCGCAACAATCGCACAATTGCCCGAATTCAATTTTGAATGTGCATTTTTGCTACAAATCGAGGTAGCACTTTTTGTAATCACATAACTACCCCCATTGATATCTGATGTGGTAAGGTTAGGTTTCACAGAACCATTGGCTATGGAATAATGCATAACTACAGTTGGGGCAATAACATGGCCTAACTGATGACCATGGCCCAACTCATGGGTTGCAACACTTTCAAAATGATATTGGCTAGCACTTGCAGTTCCAATGGAGTAATTCCAATTAGTTGTATTGGTTGGTTTTATACGGAAACGAATGTCCATTTCTAAAACAAACCACTTTAAATTTGGACCTGAAAAACAACCGCTCCAAAAACTGAAACACTGAGCCAATACACCGTTTGGCATGGAACCACTGGTATCCCATGCACACATATTTATTCCATCTGATTTAATTGAACTGTGGTTTACTTTTCCTAATGTATCCCAATTGATATAGGTACCGCAACGCCATCTTTCAAGACTTCTAATAAATGCACCTTTAGCACCTATAGAATCATAAAAACGTTTATTAATTCTCCAAGTAATGCCGTTAGATGCATTCATGCCAATTTCTTGTGTTTCAAACCCAATAGAGTCGGCATTTACACCTTGCACCACATTTAAATGAGAGTATGGAATTTGCAAAGTATCGGAGGAGGTTGCAACACCATTGCCTCCTATTACTACTCTTATCTTACCTGTTCCTGCCTTGGTTCTTACCAAAACCTTTATCATGGTATCACTCCAAGAGATATAATCCTTCTTTAATGCCTTAATAAAAGTTAAACCACCATCGTCCCCATTTTTAAACATTACACTGCTGGTGTCTTGGACAGATTTAAAGTTTGTACCTTTAATGGTTAGGGTAGAGGTAGTACCCGCATTGATGGTTTTAGGAGAAATTGAACTGATAGTAGCAGAAGCACGTTTAGCGCTTAATACAATCTTTGTTAGATTAGCATTAATATCTGTTGCCTTGCTTTGTAAAATATTTTCTAGTGTTGAATAAATACTAAATGGTGGATATAGATTAAAAATATCGCTAGCACTTCCATCTGCTTTATCAACTTTAATAAATCCTTGTGGGCCGCTTTCAGATTTCCATTCTCCATTCTTTTCTATTAATAGAAAGATACCTAATTCACCCTGAGCTAATTCTAATTCTGGATCAACCCTTATGGCTTTGTCTTTTACTGTTCCGCCAAGTGTTATGATGTCTAATTCATGTGCAGGTAAAATTTGCAAACCTTTGTACACTTTACTAACAGCAATGGTATTGGCAGTATAAATCATAGTTTGCTCGGCATTCCAATAGGATTTAACTCTAATTACTTTGGCTTCGACAATCAATGCAGATGCATTGACTCTTTCGTTAAGTGTTAAGGGAACAAGTACACATTCAGCTTCGGTTTTGTTTAAAAAAAGGGCAATAAAAAGAGATAAAATGACTAGATTTTTTTTCATGTTTTATAAGTAGTAATTTACAAATTAAGCCATATTGAGCTTAATTGACAAAATTTTTGTTGTATTAGGTTGAATTCTGAAATTTTCACTAATAGTCAAAGGAATTAATGCAATAAGTTCATTTTCACATTGTTCTAAGACTAAATAATGATTTCTGTGAAAATTCAAAACTTTTTTATCCGTTAAAATATCACTTATTTTTTTATGTCCTCGCATACCAAAAGGTCTTATTTTATCACCTTCCTCCCAATTTCTGAGGGCCAATGGGAATTGCAAATTATCTGCATTTAGAAAAAGTGTATTTTCTTGTTTAAAATTAATTTCAGAATTGTATTTAAGAATATGAATTTCAATACTTTGATTTTCAATTTTAAGAATTTGATTCTTCTCTTCAATTTCAATCTTAAGCTTTTGAACACCCTCTTCAATCTTTTTTAGTAAAAGACTCTCTCTTTCACGAATAATGATATATTCAGGGCTTTGAACAATGTTGCCAATTTGGCTGCTCTTCATAATATCTTTCACTTGGTTGTAATTAAATCCATATCCTTGCACATTATAAAACAAAAACGGGATTTGATTTGAAAGACTGTTTAGTTGGTCAATATTAATGTGAATACTCCCTTTATTTATTGAGGTCATGCTTTGCCAATGATTTTTCATCAGCTCAAAAGCCATATCTTCAAAACCTTTTACTTTTTGTGTAGTTTCAAAAAAACATTGCTCTACTTCTGGTTGAATTTTTCGGAGTTCAGGCACCACAAAATGGCGAATTTGGTTCCTTAAATAATAATCGCTGGCATTGCTGCTATCTTCCCTAAAAACATAATGCTCCTCCTCCATATAACCCTCAATCTCATTTCTGTTTGTAAATAACAAGGGACGGGCTATTTGTTCTTCATTCAATGGAATTCCGTGCAATCCTTTAATTCCTGTTTTTCGTAGAATATTAATGATTGTTGTCTCCAAATTATCTGTTTGGTGATGTGCTGTAAGTAACTTTTGTAAACCGTGTTCGCTCATGATCTTGGCAAACCACTTATATCTTAATTCGCGCGCCAATTCTTGGATGCCCTTCTTCATATCGAATGCCATGTTTTTGGTATCAAAAGAAGTCGTGAAAAAAGGAACATTGAATTGCTGTGCAAGGTCTTTTACAAAATACTCATCGGCCAAACTCTCTTCTCCTCTTAAATTAAAATTGCAATGTGCTACATTAAAATCGTAACCTGCTTTGCGCAATAAATGAAAAAGGCACACACTGTCAGCCCCACCACTAAAGGCTAGTAAAAGCTTATCTTCTCGTCCGAATAAACCATGTTTTAAAATAAAATTTTCAAACCTTTGCAGCATGGCATTAATTTTGACAAAGATAAAGAATCCTTATAACACCGATTTTGCAATTCTTTTCGAAAACATTTTATCTGTTCAGTTTTATATTTTTATTTTCCTTACATCATAGTTTTGCTCAAACTAATTTGGAATTCATCAGTGGTGAAAAAATGTATGGAGATGAGGTAAATAAGATTACTTATGTCGTAAAAAATGTTGGATTCAAGCACAATGGTGTTACTATATACTGCGACAGTGTTATTCGCAAAATAAAAACTGGGTTTATAGAAGGATTTGGTCACATTTACATATTTCAACCAGACACCTTTACACTTTCTGGTGGAGAATACTTAGTATACGAGGAAGCCACTAAGACAGCTACTGTTACTGGAAAAGAAGTAGTTTTAAATGACAAAGAAATGACTTTGGTAACTACAGCTTTGCAATACAATACAGCCAATCAGGTAGGTTCTTACCATAATTCTGCTAATATTCTAAGTGGCGAAAATACTTTAAAGAGCAAACACGGCTATTATCAGCGCAGATCGAACATCTTTAATTTTAAACAAGATGTTGTTTTAACGAGCCCTGAGTATACCATGTATTGCGATACGCTCGATTATTATGCTGGCACTAAAACTGCCTATTTCCAAGGACCAACAAAAATAGTGAGCAAAGAGAATATCATTAAGTGTAATTATGGTTGGTACAATACTCAAACAGAAAAAGCACAATTTAGTCGCGAAGCTATTATTATTAATGATTCAACAGCTTTAACAGCAGATAGTTTATTGTATGATAAAAAAAAGGGAATTGGCAATGCCTTTGGCAATATCAAAATGTTCGACAGTGCTAATAATATTGAAGTATTTGGTCAAAAAGGGCTTTACCTTGTAAAATCAAAAGAGACTTATGTGACGATGAAACCACTTGCTATTCAATATAGCGATAATGACACGCTTTATGTGATGGCGGATACTTTCTATTATGTAAGTGACAGTATTAAAAGACAATTGCAGGCCTATCCTAACACTTCTATTTCTCAAAAAGAATTTCAAGGTAAATGTGATTCACTGATTTACAATTTCAATGATTCAACCATCGGATTATTTGGAACCCCCATTTTGTGGAATAAGCAAAATCAAATAACTGGTGATACCATGCATATTTTACTAAAGCGCAAAAGAATACACACTCTAACAGTGATAGACAATGCTTTTTTAGCTTCGGAAATAAAACCCCTAATCTATAATCAAATTTCTGGTCGCACCATGGTGAATAGCTTTGATAATAATCAACTTAAATCTGTTTTAGTAGATGGCAATGCAGAGAGTATATACTATTTAAGAAACAATGAAACCGATACCGCAGAATATACAGGTGTAAACAAAGTGGCGAGTGGCAGAATGCGAATCAATTTTGATTCGAGCAAAGTAAACGAAATTCGATTTTTTGGCAAGCCAGAAAGTAAAATGTTTCCCGTTAAAGATTTTCCAGATGGTGAGAAGTTTTTGCGAGGTTTATTTTGGCAAATTGATATGAAGCCCAAAATTGAAATTTTTATGGAGAGAAAACAAAGAAAAGTTTTAATAAGTCCCAGTGTTCCAAAACCTTCAAAAGGAATTAAAAAGTCTAAATCAAATACCAAACCTAAAAAGAAATAGAACAATATCTTACTTTTTTGCTGGGATATTAAAACTTATTACTTTTGATTTTGTTTTACAACCAAATAAATCAATATGTATTTACTTAAATCGCTCCCAATTATTGCACTTGTGTTTTGTGCTTGCAATAGCCAAAATTCAAAAAACGAAACTGCTACAACGCCAATTATTAAAGGTGAAACCGTTTTTTATTCTTCAGACAGTGTTAAAATGAATGGTTACATGGCTTTCGATTCTGCTTCAGATGCCAAGAGACCAGTGGTATTGGTTATTCCAGAATGGTGGGGATTAAATGATTATGCAAAAAACAGAGCTAAGCAGTTAGCAGAATTAGGGTATTTAGCCATGGCGGTAGATATGTATGGAAATGGCGAATTGGCGGATAACCCAGAGAGAGCAGGGCAATTGGCAGGCCCATTTTATCAAAATCCTCAAATGGCCAAGAGTAGATTTGATGCTGCGTTGGCACTTATTAAATCAAATCCATTAGCGGATACCACCAAAATTGCAGCCATTGGTTATTGCTTTGGCGGTGGTATGATCTTAAACATTGCTAGACTGGGCGAGAACCTCAAAGGTGTTGTGAGTTTTCATGGCAGTTTGGTGGGTGTACCTGCTAATAAAGAATTGCTAAAAGCTAATATTCTTGTTTGCCATGGCGAAGCAGATCAATTTGTAAAAGCAGATGAAGTAGCCAAGTTTCGCAAAGACATGGATTCTATAGGGGCTATATATACGTTTAAATCCTATCCCAATGCAACCCATGCTTTCTCTAATCCTGATGCAACTGCAAATGGCAAAAAATTCTCAATACCAATTGCTTATAATGCTCAAGCAGACACCGCATCTTGGAATGAAATGAAATTATTCTTTGGAACCATTTTTAAATAATCATTTGGGCTTCTTTCCTTCAAAGTAATTTTTAACCAAAGCAGTTGCTTCAACTGCCTGTTCGGGTGTCATACTGCGGATATAATCTACAGGAGATTCCTGATGAATTGGCTTAGTAAGTTTGTTCAATGGGTGTTCCGAAGCAATTTGGTTTTCATCAACAGGTACAAAATTTAATATATCGTTGGGTGTGCAATTTAAAAATAAACATAACATCTCCAAATGGTCGAGTGTTAAACTCCTTGTTTCCCCCTTTATCAAACGATTGGCAGCTGTATATCGCAAACCCATTCTTTGCAAAATATGTGTATTGGGTTTATAACCCTTCAACTTCAACACCTCTTTGATATAGAATTTAAACATACTTTTGATTCTGTTTTGGCAAAGATAATAAAAATAAAATTGTTCGTTTGATAAATATTTTAATCCGTAATTAAATATTTTTATTTATTAAAAAATTAATTTGTATATATTTAACTTATTTAGTACTTAAATAAATATTTTTAATACGTTACAAAGAGTCATATATTCGTTTAGTTAATTATTGATTATTTTTTGAGTGCAATAGGAATTGGAAAATTTAAATCCCCCTTTGACAATATTTTTTTGAATTGAATTTTTAAAAATTTTCATTGTTGCTTTAGGTTCAAAAAAAACCAATACACGCATGTGTTCAGTTTTCCATTCATGACTGTTTATTAATCATCAATATTTAACGTAATTTTGAAACACAAAATATGTTGGATAACGAAATATCTCCTTTGGAGAGAGAAGAGCAGGAAAGAACTGAAATATTAAAGCGATATAAAGCCCTGTTGCGTTCAATTCGTCATGAACTAACCCGAGAACAAAAAAAGCAGATTCGAATGGCCTTCGATTTAGCCTTAGATGCTCACAAGGACATGAGGCGCAAAACAGGCGAACCTTATATTTATCACCCAATTGCAGTGGCCAGAATTGCTGCACAAGAAATTGGTTTGGGTAC
Organism: Bacteroidota bacterium; assembly: GCA_025354385.1. Lineage (GTDB taxonomy): Bacteria > Bacteroidota > Bacteroidia > NS11-12g > UBA955 > JABMMZ01. The sequence goes on along the minus strand of JANXMZ010000054.1, from coordinate 13,299 downwards.
CACCTCTATTGTTTGTGCACTTATTCACGATGTTGTTGAGGACAGTAATTACACGCTGCAAGACATTAACCGAAAATTTGGACCTAAGATTGCAAAAATAGTTGATGGTTTAACCAAAATTAAAGAGGTCTACGATCATACAGACAGCATGCAAGCTGAGAATTTCAGAAAAATGCTGCTAACCCTCAGTGACGATGTTCGCGTTATTTTGGTAAAATTATGCGACCGCCTGCACAACATGCGAACCCTCGAAAGCATGAGTCGAAAGAACCAGCTTAAAATTGCCTCTGAAACCCTTTTTCTATACGCCCCCTTGGCTCACCGTTTGGGATTATACGCCATTAAATCCGAACTCGAGGATCTTTCTATTAAATACACACAAAGAGAAGCTTTTAAAGAAATATCTACCAACCTCAATGCAAAAAAAGCAGCCCGCGACCGCTTTATCAAAAAATTCATTGAACCGATTAAAGAAAAGTTGGACGAAACCAATTTGAAATATGAAATAAAAGGAAGGCCAAAAAGCATCTATAGCATCCTTAAAAAGATGAACCATCAAAACATTCCTTTTGAGCAGGTATATGATCTTTTTGCTATCAGAATAATTACAGACTCTACTCCCGAAAAAGAAAAATCTGATTGCTGGACTGCCTATTCCATCATTACTGATATTTATAAACCGAATCCGGGCCGCACCCGCGATTGGATTACGACTCCAAAAAGCAATGGTTACGAAAGTTTACACAGCACCGTAATGAGCAATGACGGCCGATGGGTAGAAGTTCAAATTCGTTCAAAAAGGATGGATGAGGTTGCAGAAAAAGGATATGCTGCGCATTGGAAGTACAAGAATACAAAAGAAGGTATTGAAAGCGATCAGGGTGGTGGTGTGGATAGTTGGCTAGCAAGAATCAAGGACATTCTGGATAATCCATCGGCCAATGCCTTGGAATTTATGGATGATTTTAAACTCCAGTTGATTCACGAAGAAATATTTGTATTTACACCTGAAGGGGATTTGAAGAAACTTCCAAAAGGAGCCTCAACCTTGGATTTTGCATTTGAAATTCACACACAGGTTGGCAGTAAATGTATTGGCGCCAAAGTAAATAATAAGCTTGTACCTATCAGTCATAAATTGAGCAATGGCGATCAAGTAGAGATATTAACTTCCGAGAAACAACATCCTCGAGAGGAATGGCTTCAGTTTGTAGTAACGGGTAAGGCCATTGCGCGCATTCGGAATTCCCTAAGAGAAGAAAAAAGAGAAGTGGCTGATATTGGGAGAGAAATGTTGAAGAAAAAATTCCACAAAGAAAAGGTGGAATTTTCTGAAGATAATATTGCTAAAGTAGTTGCTCAATTGAAAGTGCAAAGTGTATTAGATTTATGTTATGCTGTAGCCAAAAATCTGATTCCTCAAGAAAAACTGGCCATCAATGATATCATCAATAAAAAAATTGCACCAGAGCCTAAAATTAAAAAGGAAATTCCCGAAAAACCAATTTCAAAGTCGAGTAAAGAAATTATTATTGGCGATGAAAATGACATGCCATATAGCTTTGCCAAATGCTGTAATCCTATACCAGGTGACGATATTTTTGGTTTTATAACCATTGGTGAAGGCGTTAAAATACATAGAACCAATTGCCCAAATGCTGTGTCGCTTTTAAGCAATTATGGTTATCGTGTTATTAAAACGGAGTGGAAAAACTCTCCAGTAAAAGCCGATAAAATGTTCCTAGCTGGTATTAAACTTATAGGGATAGATGATGTGGGTATTGTAAGCAGATTAGCAGATATAATTAGTAAAAACATGGGTGTGAATATGAAATCTATCACCATCGAGAGCCATGATGGTACTTTCGAGGGAACCATTGTTTTGTTTATAAAAGATACTACCCACCTGGATACCTTGATACAGAACATTAAACTGAAACACCAAAATATGGAAGTTAGCAGAATTGCAATCGCAAATTAAAGTGTTAAATATGTAATTCATTTACATAATTTTATAACTAATTATTAGTTGGTCGTCTTCATCTTCACGTGAAGCTTAAATTCTAATCGTTGTCTTCGTTATCCATTGATAATAGACAGTTTAGAAAATTCCGCGATTAAATATTGAACACATCACCATCAAAAAAATACCTGCTCTCCAAAGCACTTGATAATTATTTTATTGGAATTAATAAATCTTTTCAGTTTGTAAAACAATATTTCAAACAGGCATTTTTACCACCCTTTCATGTTCAGGAAATTATTCATCAGTGTTTTGAAATAGGTTTAAAATCACTCTCACTAATTAGTCTTACTGGTTTTATTATTGGTTTAGTATTCACTAAGCAATCTCGACCGCCCTTGGAAGACTTTGGTGCAACTTCATGGCTTCCGTCACTAATGGGCATTGCCATCGTAAAGGCGCTAGGCCCACTGGTTACAGCCTTGATATGTGCAGGAAAGGTAGGTTCTGGAATAGGGGCAGAATTAGGATCTATGCGCGTTACAGAACAAATTGATGCCATGGAAGTTTCTGCCATTAATCCTTTTAAATATTTAGTAACAACAAGGGTCACGGCAGCCGTTATAACCATTCCTATCTTATCATTTTATTGCATTGTGGTAGGTCTAATGGGCTCGTATGTCAATATTCATAAAGAAGAAGCTACCAGTTTTATAGCTTTCTTTAAGAGTTCATTTTCTAGTATTAGCTTTTTGGACCTTTATACTTCGATTACCAAATCCATATTTTATGGTTTTACCATAGGTATAATCGGTTGTTACAAAGGATTTTATGCAACACAAGGTACACGCGGAGTAGGCAAAGCAGCCAATGAAGCCGTTGTAATGGCAATGTTTTTAATATTTATTGAAGAAGTTATAATTGTTCAAGTCGCCAATTGGATTCGCTATTATTAATTATGGAAACTAAAACAACTACTGAAAAATTGATAAAAAATGAACCAGTCATCATTATTAAGGATTTGTACAAATCTTTTGGTGATTTGGATGTGTTAAAAGGTGTTGATTTAACGGTGAAAAAAGGTGAAAATGTGGCAATACTCGGAAAATCTGGCACTGGTAAATCGGTGCTCATCAAAATTCTAGTGGGTCTATTGAAACCCGACAGAGGCATTGTAAAAGTATTGGGTCAGAATATTGATGAATTATCAGAGAAAGAACTCAATGCACTGAGAATGCAAGTCGGCTTTTCTTTTCAAAACTCCGCCTTGTACGACAGTATGAGTATTCGACAAAACATGGAATTTCCTTTAACCATGAACATGAAAAATTTAAGCAAACAATATATAGCCAAAGCCGTGGATGAAGTGTTAGATGCAGTTGGATTAAAAGATAAAATGAATGAAATGCCGGGCGATCTTTCTGGAGGACAACGCAAAAGAATTGGAATTGCACGCACTTTAATTCTTAGACCAAAATAATGTTGTACGATGAGCCAACTGCAGGGCTTGACCCAATTACATGCACAGAAATAAACAAACTCATTAACCAGGTTCAGGAAACCTATAATACAAGCTCAATCATTATTACACATGATCTTGCATGTGCAAGAGAAACAGGTGATAAAGTAGCCATGTTACTAGAAGGTAAGTTTGCCAAGATTGGTTCCTTCGATGAGGTATTTGAAACAAATGACGAACAAATTAAAAAATTTTACAACTATAACTTTATACAATAAATCTTATTTCACAAATGAAAGACTCTAAAAATAAAAGAACAGTAATAGTTGGAATTTTTGTATTCCTCGGTTTACTTTTTCTAACGATAGGCATACTTACTATAGGCAATCTTCACGAAACTTTTAAACGAAAAGTTAGAATAGTGGCACTTTTTGACGATGTAAATGGGTTACAAATAGGAAACAATATATGGCTTTCTGGAGTAAAAATTGGTACTGTAAGTCAACTTGATTTTTATGGTAAAAACAAAGTAAAAGTGGAATTAAAAGTAGAGAGCAAGGTGCTAGAAAACATTCGTAAAGATGCCTTTGTAAAACTTAGTACAGATGGATTGATTGGCAATAAAATATTGGTGATATACGGTGGTTCTGAAACTGCAGCTATGGTTGAAGATGGAGATACATTGGGTGTAGAAAAAACATTTACCTCTGAAGATATGATTAATACCCTGCAAGAAAATAATAAGAATGTTTTGGCAATCACGAATGATTTTAAAATCATAAGTGCCAATTTATCCCATGGTATTGGCAGTGTTGGCAAACTATTAACGGAAGATGCCTTATACAATCAATTAAATGCTTCTAGCCTATCACTTCAAAATGCAACCAGTAAGGCAGAATTGCTCATGAGTTCGTTAACTACTTTTAGTGCAGGTCTTAATAAAAAAGGAACATTGGCCAATGAATTAACTACAGACACCGTTGTATTTAACGCTTTGAAATTATCTGTTTTACAATTGAAACAAATGGCAGACACCGCCTCGCAATTTGTGAGCAATTTGAAAAAGGCAGGTAATAATCCGAAAACAAGTATTGGAATTTTATTACACGATGAACCAACAGGGGCCCATTTAAAACATATTATGGTGAATTTGGATAGCAGCACCCAAAAGCTCAATGAAGTTCTAGAAGCCGCTAAACACAATATATTTTTAAGAGGTTATTTTAAAAAGAAAAAGTGAGACAGTTATAACTCTTTACATTAGTTGTATAATATTTCATTTCATTATCTATTCCATTTTTGTAGTAAATTAAAATAAATAATATGGATACAGAACAAACCGACGGACCAACTGAACCATGGAGCGAGAAACAAAACAAAAAAGGTTTTACCGGATTACCAGCTTATCCATTGGAAGATGATATGTTTATAAGAAAAAAGTAGGAAGAAGATAGTACAAACATTAAAACACCAAATGAATACTAGGTAGGAAAAATAAAAAATCTTTAAACAAGATTTGTGTGATGATGCTTTAGATATACCTTGGGCAGAATTGGATGATGAAATAACAGGAGTTGAGGATGAAGAAAATAATTACCACAGCCTTGGAGGTGACAATCACTCTGATTTGGAAGAAGATAAGACTTAAATAAATGTGCCCAATAAATTATATTTAAAATAATGAACACATTAAAAGAAGGAAACACAGCAGAAGTAATTACCTTTACCAAATGGAGCATAGATGTATCGCATAGTGAATCAGGATTTGAAGTGAAGCAAATGATGATATCAAATTTAAAAGGCATTTTCTAAACATTTGGGGCTGAAATTAAAATTGAAAACGGTAATGTTATAATTTCTGATATTGACTTTTGGATGGATTCTGAAACAATTGATATTGACGATGTAACAAAAGACATACATTTAACCAGCGCTGAATTTTTGGATGCAACAATAAAATGAAAGGTGACTTAACCAGCAAAGACATCTCGAAACAGGTAGAATTGAATGTTGTATTTGGAGGTATGATGAAAGATCCACGGGGAAATGAAAAGGCGGGATATTCAATAAGTGGTAAAAGAAACGCAAAGACTGGGGTTTAAATTGACTGCGGCTTTGGAGGCAGGAGGTGTTTTATTAGGGAAAGAAGTGACGATAAATTGCGAAGTAGAGTTTACGAAAAAAAATATATAATGAACAACAAGAAAAAATTAGGCGTTTGGATGGATCATGCAAGTGCGCACTTAATGGAATTTACCTCAGGCCCAATTAAAACCAGCAGCCTAGAGTCTAAATTTACGCATACCGTAAAAGAAAATGCCATGGGAAAAAGTGAGCATTTAATGCATAATAAGGAACAACATCAACAATCTGAATACTACAAAAAACTAGGTGAAATCATTTCTAATTATGATGAGGCTGTTCTTTTCGGACCAACAGATGCCAAAACAGAATTAAAAAATATGTTGACTTCCAATCCTCGTTTTGAAAAGATTTTGATTACAACCAGACAAACGGATAAGATGTCCGAAAATCAACAACACGCTTTTGTCAATGCCTATTTTGCTGGCAATCTAAATAAGAGTTCCTAATTACTTAGTCGAGTAATTAAGGACCAACACGAACATATTTTCCACCATAAAGTGCATACACACCCGCTCTGTGATCGGCCGTGTATGCCTCGCAATTGCCTTGTAAATTTTCTTTGATATTTTGAATACTAATCTTACCGTTTGTTTCGATTAAAAAATCATAACGGTAGGAGCAATTGGTTGTTTCTTCCCAAAAAGTTGAATCCTCGGGCAAATGCATGTAATTACTTTCGTATTCTGATTCACTTATGGCTGTGAATAATTTAATACCAGCATCTATGTTCCATATTTGGTGGTTGGTTTTGTAATAATGATAAACCCCATGTTCCCCAAGATTCGTACATTCTTTGCTTTTCCATGTGAGCATGACATGCAATTGCTTGCTCCCAATAGGTTCAAATTGCTGCACTATAAAAGTATCAATCGTGGTTATATCAGAATCAAAAGCTGTATCCATTAGCAAATTGTATATCCTATTTGCTTTTGAATAGTTAATAAAAATTTTCCCTTCATGGCTTATGCCATTTTTTTGAAGATATACGCTTAAATTACTTCCGGGTAGTTCACCTTTTAATTGGACAGAAAGATCTTGTTTTTGACCTTTAGATTCAAATAAAAAAATGGACAGCAATGCAATCATAAAAAAAAAATTCAAATGATTTTTTACTTGCATGTTTTCAAAGTTAATTGTTAAGTTCAATGTCCTATAATCACGGACTGGTCGGGAATAGTAACCACCAAATCAACTTCTTCCTCAAGCACGCATTGGCAGGCTAGGCGCGAATTGTATTTTGGATTTCGGGCGCGGTCAACAAAATCTTCTTCTTTATCCGTAATTTCTGCAAGGCTATCAGCACCTTCTTCAATGTATATGTGACAAGTACTGCAAGCGCAAACGGCTCCGCAATTGTGGTGTAATTCAATATCGCTATCCATGGCAACATCCAATATAATTTCACCTTTGGATATTTCAACAGTTATTGGTTTTTTGTCTTTTTCTTCGAACTTAAAAGTAATATGGGGCATCTTTTTAATTTAATCAGTAAGGATAATGGTTATAACCTCTATAGTATTGGTATCTTTTATAGAGGATGATTTTGTAAAGGTAACTTTAATTGGCCAGCCTTCTGTTATACTAACTTCTGCCTCGCATTTATGCAATGTAGTTGCAGTTGTAAAATCAGATTTCTGTGGCTTTGGTAATTGCAGAGAGGCAGACAGATTCAACATAGATTGATAAATAATACGCTTATATTCTTTATCAATCGGGGTAATCACTGCGATAATTTTGGCCCTATCATTAGTTGTATTCAGCGCAGTTAGTTTAAATACAGCTTTTGATGGGAATGGCTCACTTCCAATAGCATTATTAATATAGTAATCGTAAGTATAGGGGGTATTGAGTTTATACTCATAACCATAAAAATAATGGATCAAAACCATTTCTTCACTGATAGAGGCACGCAACATATTTTCATTGTTGAAAAGAGATTTCATTTTCTGAATGACGCTTCTCGTAACTTCATTATCAGGCCAATTTAACTTCTTAAAAATATTATTGGTGGCCTTGCCGGAAATGTCCATTATTTCTTTCAAATTTATAATGGTATCAAAAACTCCCAATTCGTTGGTGCGATACTTAACTGTAATACCTTTGAAAATTTCTGCATAGGCTTTGGAAATGGAATCATTTGGATTGCTAAAAGAAAAAGCTTTGTAAGTATAATGTATTTCGTAATATTTCTCCGTAGAATCCTTAATTTGCCACAATGCTTTAACAGTAGTTGTTTCCGAACTTTTTTTGCCATTTTTTATTTTGTTTTCACTCTTTGTGTACAAAACATTTTTTGTTGTGCCTTTTTTCCAATAACCAACTAATGGAACAGTATTTCCTTTTTGGATAAGATTTTGAGCCAATAAAGAGTATTGTGAAATGAACAATACAAGAGCAATAATTATCTTCATTTAGAGCTTGCAAAATTATCATATATTAAGAACAATACCTATATTGAAAAACAATGAGAACATAGATTTTTAATGATGACCACTTTCATGAAGTGAAAAATTGTTAATACTTATAAAGAGTTTAATATTTTAAAGCCTATTATAAGTTAAGAAATAAAGCCAATTACGTCGATTTTATTCTGATTTTGTGCAATCTTTCAATTCTGAATAAAATGCTAAAAATAAAAAATTAAATACCAATTTTGATGTGTATGGTTTACGCTGATTTTAAATTAATTTCGCACCCTAATTTTGAATTTATTCCAAACCAATATTAATACCATCATTGCTGCCCTATATGCCAAGGGTTTGCGACAGGTGGTAATTTGCCCAGGCAGCAGAAATGCACCACTCGTTATGGCAGCAGTTAGGTTTGGAAAATTAAAATGCATCTCTGTTGCAGATGAACGCACAGCAGGATTTATTGCCATGGGAATGGCTAAACAATTAAATGCACCAGTGGCAGTTATTTGCACCAGCGGCACTGCCGTACTTAATTTATATCCAGCAATTGCAGAAGCTTTTTATATGCAAATTCCCTTTTTGGCTATTACCGCAGACAGACCTAAAGAAATGCTAGATAGATGGGATGGGCAAACCATACATCAGGAGGCCGTTTTTGAACCACATGTCATCGCATCTTACAGCACTCCAGAAGATTTAGATTTTAATCAAACGAAAACCATTTCCCAAATAGCTTCAGATTTTTATTCAGCTAGTATGAATGGGGTGAAAGGCCCTGTTCATTTAAATGTTCCACTTAAGGAACCTTTGTATGCAGCAGCAAAAGATGTTTTTGTATATCCCGAAATTACAGCAGACGAAAACTTATCCAACGAAAGCGATGATTGGGAAATAGCCATAGACAAATCGCATTTTTTTGTGGATTATCCGAAAGTAATGGTATTGCATGGCGCTGATTCATCAAATGCCAACACAGATGAATTAAAAGCACTGAGCAACAATCATTTTGCTATTGTTATTAGCGATATAATTTCAAATAAACACGCTTTTCAAAACATTCAGAACTGGGAAGGTGTTTTTTTAAATGCAAGTGAAGAAGTGCAAAAGCAATTATTACCCGATTTATTAATTACTACCGGTAAAATGGTTTTGAATAAAACTCTCAAAAATTTATTGCGTAATTATGCACCCAAACGACATTGGCATATCGCAGAAAATGGCTATTGCGCTGATACTTTTTTTACAGAACCAGAAATTTTATCGCTTGCTCCTGCTACTTTCTTCCAGCAATTTAATCAGTTCTTACCCAAAGAAACCTCTAGCTACTATAATCAGTTTAAACTACTTGCGCATAAGCAAAAAGCATTATCAGAAAGAACCATTTATAATAATTACAATGAGTTTGGGGTCGTTAAAAAAATACTGAATATCTTGCCCGAAAATATAGTACTTCATTTGGCCAACAGTATGAGCATTCGCTATGTTGCATATTTAAACGAATCCTTAAAAGACAGTTGGGAAGTTTATTCTAACAGAGGCGCCAGTGGCATCGATGGCTGCACAAGCACTGCAATAGGCGCTGCCATGGTAAGCTATAAATTACATGCACTAGTAACAGGCGATATTGCTTTTTTTTATGATATCAATGCTTTGTGGCAAGAGCATATGCCAACCAATTTTAAAATTGTTATCCTTAATAATTTTGGCGGTGGTATCTTTCAAAATATAGATGGTCCTGCTCAATTACCAGAGTTAAATCCTTTTATTGGAACACCACATAGCATGGATGCAAGCCTAATGGCCCAGCATTTTAAACTTAACTATTTTTCTGTTAATAGTTTTGAAGAACTCAATCAACAATTGCCTGGGTGGCTGCTTTCTGAAACTGCCGCAATACTAGAAATTAAAACCGACGCCAATATTAATTCAACAATTTTTAATCAATATAAACATCAAATCATATGAGCACTAGAGAATGGCAAACCATTAAAAAGTACGATGAAATCCTTTTCGATTATTTTGAAGGTATAGCAAGAATAACTATTAACCGACCAAGGTATCACAATGCCTTCACCCCAAAAACTAATACAGAAATGATAGATGCTATGGATTATGCCAAAGAGCATCCAGATATTTATACAATTGTACTGACAGGGGCTGGTGACAAAGCATTTTGTAGCGGTGGCGACCAAAACATTAAAACCATTGGCGGATATAAGGACGAGCATGGCATTCCGCGTTTAAATGTATTGGAATTACAAAAAAGAATTCGCTCGTGCCCTAAACCAGTAATAGCCATGGTAAACGGATATGCTATAGGAGGCGGTCATGTATTGCACGTGGTGTGCGACCTAACAATTGCCAGCGAGAATGCCATTTTCGGCCAAACCGGTCCTAAGGTGGGTAGTTTTGATGGTGGTTTTGGCAGCAGCTATCTGGCCAGAATTGTTGGTCAAAAGAAAGCTAGAGAAATATGGTTTCTATGCCGACAATACAGTGCTCAAGAAGCCTATGACATGGGTCTTGTAAACAAGGTAGTACCGCTAGAAAGACTGGAAGACGAAGTGGTTACTTGGTGCCATGAAATGATGCAGAAAAGTCCTATTGCATTGCGCATGATTAAATATGGCTTAAATGCCGAACTCGATGGACAAGCAGGTATACAGGAATTAGCCGGCAGTGCCACTCTGCTCTATTACTTCACCGATGAAGCGCAGGAAGGAAAGAATGCATTCCTTGAAAAAAGGAAACCGGATTTTAAGAAATTTCCTAAGTTTCCTTGACGAAATGAATTTGATAATTTGAATACTGAGCTTATCAATGTATGATAATTTATTATGCTTTAGTCGAATAAAAATTCATATTCATAGAGAATTGTGCATGACTTTGTTTTAGAAAAGTGATTTACGCTTTATTTCGATCCAAAATGGGTGTCATCAAGGCACAAGAAGTACTAAAAAAGATGGTTTGTCTAAGGTAGATGGGTGTCTTTCTTGAGCGGGTATAGCACAGTTGGCGGACATTATGGACAAATAACTATCAAACTAATCCCCATAATCTCCACAATTTCCCTTACCTTTGCGCCTTCTATATGACAGTAACATTCCAAGACATGGGTTTAAGTCAACCTGTGTCTGATGCAATTAGAGATTTAGGCTACATCAATCCCACTCCAATCCAACAACAAGCCATTCCGGTTTTATTAAAAGGGACAAAAGATTTCGTAGGTTTAGCTCAGACAGGTACAGGTAAAACAGCAGCTTTCGGTTTACCATTATTATCACTAATTGACACATCAATTAAACAAGTTCAGGGTTTAGTAATATGCCCAACGAGAGAGCTTTGTATGCAAATTGCCAAAGATTTTGTAGATTATGGCAAGTACATGAACGATTTTCACTCTGTAGCCGTATACGGTGGCAGCAGTATTGAAAATCAAATTAAACAAATTAAAAGAGGGGCACAAATTGTTGTAGCCACTCCTGGTAGATTAATTGACTTAATCGACCGCAGAGCATTGCGTTTGGATGCTGTAACACATGTGGTGTTAGATGAGGCCGACGAAATGCTGAACATGGGTTTCAGAGAAGATATTGAAAATATCCTTTCTCATGCCACAGCCCGTCAAGCAGCATGGTTATTCAGCGCTACAATGCCCAAAGAGGTAAGAAGAATTGCAGAAACCTTTATGCAGAACCCTGCCGAAGTAAAAGTATCTTCTGAAATTACTGCAAAAAATATTAAACACGTTTATTACCAGTGTCAATCGAGTCAAAAGTATGAAACCCTTAAACGCTTAATAGATTTCAATCCTGGTATGTATGGTATTGTATTTACTCGTACCAAAGCAGAAGCGCAGGACATAACTGAAAAATTATTAAAAGAAGGTTACGAAATTGATGCCTTACACGGTGATTTAAGTCAGCAGCAGCGTGATAAGGTGATGGGTCGTTTCCGCGAAAAAACATTACAACTTTTAATTGCTACAGATGTGGCGGCTAGAGGTATTGATGTGGATTCCATTACACATGTTATTAATTATGCATTGCCAGATGAACCTGAAGTATATACCCATAGAAGTGGTAGAACAGGTAGAGCTGGTAAAACAGGTATTTGCATCAGTATTCTGCATAGCAGAGAAACGGGCAGATTGCGTGATATTGAATATTTGTTAAAATCCAAATTTGAAAAATTAGAAATACCAAGTGGCCGAGAAGTTTGCGAAAAACAATTCTTTTCTTTCATTGAAAAATTAAAAGCGGCCGATATTAGCCATGGTGATTACGAAAATTATTTGCCATACTTGAGCGAACAGTTTGCCGATATGAGCAAAGATGAAGTCTTGCAAAGAGTGGCTTCATTGGAGTTCAACAGATTCTTAAAATACTACGAAAAATCGGGTGATTTGAATGCTTCTGGCAGAGATAGCAGAGGCATTAGTGGCGCCTTCACGCGCTTATTTATGAGCCTAGGTGAAAAAGATGGTTTTTATAAAGCTGCTTTCCTTGAATTCTTATTAGATACCAGCGGCCATACTAAGGCGCAGTTAGGTAAAATAGAATTAATGGATTCTTATAGTTTTGTAGAAGTTGAAAATGCTATTGCTGATGAATTTATTGCTGTATTTAATGGCAAAAAATTTAAAGGAAGACCAATTCGTATTGAACGCTCTGGGGATAGTGGCGGCGGTGGTGGCAGGGAACGCAGCTACAGAGGTGGCGGTGGTGACCGCAGAAGTGGTGGAAGCGATCGCAGAAGTGGCGGTGGTGGATACCAAGGTGGCGGAAGCAATCGAAGAAGCGGTGGTGGAGGCGGTGGATACCGTGGTGGTGATGGAGGCGGAAGTGGGGGCGGAAATCGCAGCGGACGCAATAGAAGACAAGATTAAAAATAATTCATAATAAAGATAAGCCATATTTAAACCATATGGCTTATTTTTTTAATATTTTGTTATTCGCTAGCCTATCAAAATTAAAAATAATTAAGATTTTAAAATTCTATTAATCTTTTGATAATGTGATTCTCCCACGATTAAGTCTACTATTTATAAAACAATTTTAATTAACCCATTTAAAACAAAATAGAATAAATCGCATCTTTATGTTCTAATGAAACTTCTTTGTATCATAACACTATTCATTTACAATATCAAATGCTTAAGAAAAATGGTAAAATATCAATAGCGTCCTAAACGATAAAAAAAAGAAAGGGAAGTTTTTATCCTCAGAGTTACCTTTGAGGTCCTACAAAAAACATCCCCCTTTCTTTCAATGACAAATGTAAATCTGTTTTCTCAAATTATCTCAAAATTAGACCGC
>JANXMZ010000047.1 GCA_025354385.1 Bacteroidota bacterium | reverse complement strand
AAAAATCAAATAGCCCTTGCTTTTTTAGAAACAATAATTCTTCAGGATTTAAATTGACTCCTCCTGGAATATGAAGCACTGCAACCGTTTGAGGCAATACTTGTTGACTGTTATTAGCAATGCTAATTTTTAAATAAAGCAAAAAGACTAGTGCGCTTTCAATTGACTTAATAACCGTGTTGTTTTAACTAACAACCGTGTATTGATTTGGCTTAAACACACAAAACAAAAAGGACTGGCCATTTTGACCAGTCCTTTATACTTTTAGGTGCGAATTTTACTTAATCAATATTAATTTGTAATTGTAATTCATTCCAGGAACTGAAATGGTATAAACACCATCAGCAAAATCACCCATGTTTATCTTAATATTAATATCCTCAGTGCCTGAATAATTATTAGTATAAACCAGTTTACCAGTATTGTCATATACATTTACCAATTGCTTATTATTTGGAGTATTGGTTATTTTAATAAAGACATCATTGCTAGTTGGATTTGGATAAATAATAATTCTTGAAACCTTTCCGTTCGAATTGGTAACTTTTGTAATATTAGGTTCTACATTTTGATTTGCATTTCTGTCAATTTTAGTCTTCTTTCTCCAATCAATATCAGGAGCAACCATGTCTAATACATTGGTCGAATCACACATAAAATCGAAACGACAGAAATCGCATGTATCTTTTTTCATTACAATTGTATACCAATCATTGATATGCTCATTGCTAATATCCCATACTGGAGGACAGAATTTGAATCCTAAAATATGAGATTCTCCATAGTAGTGAATTGTGGTTTTCAATATGAAAGTAGTATTCATAGATGGGTCAATGGCGAATATTTCAATTTCATCATCCTCCGCTAGTTCTTTTCCTGAACACGACAAGTGGTCTATATCCACAAAGCAGCAGGAATCGCCTAAGCGCCTATCAAAAGTGCCTTCAGCGTAATCATCTGTTGTGTATGGCACCTCTATTAAATCGCTAAACACCAAATTAACCTTATTTACAATGCAATTAGTAGTGTCAATACAATATGAATTATAGTATCCATAATGCGGATTCAGGTAATATACATTGTCAATTGGTTCAACAACCTCATCAAATTTATTTTTTATTACTCCAATAGAACAAGGATTGCCAAAAGATACAACCGAATCATTGCTGCAAGAATAATAAACAGTATCAATTGAATAAACAGTATCTAATTCAAGCTGATTGACTGTTAAGTTGGTTACATAGCGTTTGCAATTATCTTCATCAAATGTTTTGATAATATAAGTACCTTCTGTCAAAGAATTAGTTTCCAAAGTATCTAAAGTAGGGGTCAGCCTAATTATAGTGTGCGGCAAACTTTCGTTCACATTAAATGTTGCATAACCTGCTCCGCCTTCAAAATTACAATAGGAGATGGTGCTGTCGTTGGAAATTTGAGATGTATCAGTTACTGTAAGGGTGGTTTCTATTATTCTACAATTAAGTGTATCGTAATGCCTAATCTTATAAATACCTTCATTTAAATATTGAGATATTGAAGAATCTATAACTGGGGAAGTTTTAATAATTGTATAAGGTAAACTATCAGTTGGAATATATCGGGTATAGTGATTCCTAAATAAGTTACAATATGAGACTGAAGTATCTAAGTATTCAGTGCTTGGAGAGGACTTAGTAACAGTGTAATGAGTAATAAACCTAGTACATTCTTCTGTTGCAAATACAGTAACCGTATATTCTCCTTCAGTTAATCGATTATTTTCTAGTGTATCATGTGTAGGAGAAGTACGAATTATTTGGATAAATGGGGTAATATGATTGGATGAATAAAAATATGAATTATGAACATCAATTCCAGTGTTACCAAAATCACAATAAGATATATTACTATCATTTTCAACAATTTGTGAGGTATCTGAAGTAATAGTTAAATAAGTTAATATCTTTTTACAATCAGTATAATTAAAGGATGTAACAATATATGTCCCAAGTGTTAATGAATCATTAATAATGGAATCTAAAGAAGAGGAAACAATACTAATTTTATGATCTAACGTGTCTTTGTATCTAACAAAATGAGTTGTATCTATTCCGTAATCTTGCCAATTACAAAAACCGATTGATTTGTATGTTGTATCAATTTCTATATTATTTGAAGAGACATCTAAATTTGTACGAAAAATAGTACCCATTGTAGTGTCAAAATATTTTATAATGTAACTTCCCTCTTTTAAAGTATTTGTTATAATTGTGTCAATAAAAGGTTCTACCATAATTATATGCAAAGGAATATTTTGGGTAATAGTATCAAATTGATATCCAGAACTGTCTGACCAATGACAAAAGGAAACTGAAGTATCATTACTTTCAACTTTTGGAGTATCAACTTGTATTGTTAAATTTGTGAAAATAACCTTACAATTTAATGTATCAATGCTCTTCACTTTATAACTTCCTCCATGCAAATAGATAATATTACTTGTATCTGGTAGAAAACTTGAATCGGACATTTTTTGCACTGAATATTCTCCTCGGCAATACAAAGAAGGGTAGTATGGAACTGTTACACTCGTTGATATTCCATGACCAGACCAATTATAGGCAATCATAGTTGAATCTAATGTAATAGTGTCAGATGGATTAATAGTGACAGTTAAATTGGTAACAATCATACTACAATTAGCACTGTCAAAAACTTTAATTATGTAGTTTCCAGAAGACAAATGATACATAAAATTGCTGTCAATAGCAAAAGTAGAAGATGTATCATCTACTCTTTTTATTGTAAATGGTAATTTCCATGAAATTCCATACACAGCTGAGTCAATTGAAGATAAAGAGCAAATTGAATAGGTTGAATCCATGGTATCAGATTGATAAATATTTTTATATATTTTTAAATGTTTAACTTCATATTGTGTAAGTTCAACTAATAAGTGCAACTGGGTTTCTAACCCTTCGGGATGAAGTGAAGCGTAGCGAAACGAAATCCCGAAGGGTTAGAGCTGAAAACATATTTTCGCATTACGACATGACGAAAAAATATAATCAGCTCACCCAGGAGCAAAGATACAAAATTGAAGCACTAATTAGTGTAGGAAAAAGACAGTTTGAAATAGCCAATCTTATTGGTGTTTCCAAAAGTACTATTAGTAGAGAACTCAATCGCAATATTCCCAAGCGAGGGTCAGGGGCGTTAGTATATGTTGCCACTAAGGCCCAACATAAAACTAATTTAAGACATAAGTTTAAGCCCAAAAGACATCTGTTTAACGATCATCTTAAAAAGGATATGCTAACAATGATGGTGCATTTAAGATATAGTCCTGAATTAATAAATGCTACATGGAAACTAAAGGATGTAGATGGTGTGAGTCATGAAACGATGTATCGTTTTATATGGTCTTGCAAACACACTAACAAACGAATAAATCAACCATTCAAAAATATTTACAAACTCCTTAAGCATGGTAAAAGAAAGCGTAGAAGGGGGAATTACAAGGATTCTAGAGGATTAATCCCCAACAGAATTTCTATTGAGAAAAGACCAAGTATTGTCTCAAAAAGAAAAAGACTTGGGGACATTGAAGCGGATTTTATCATAGGGAAAAACCACAAATCTGCATTGCTCGTAACAATTGATAGAGCCTCACTTGTAACAACCATAAATAAGGTAAATGGAAGAGACGCGCATCAAGTAAAAAATAAAATCATTCAACGCTTAAAGAAATATCAGAAAGTAAGAACCATCACTTTTGACAATGATAAAGCCTTTGCATTACATCAAGAAATTGGTAAAACATTAAATTGCAAAACCTATTTCACTAGACCTTATACATCACAAGACAAAGGAACAATAGAAAATAGAAATGGTGTTATAAGACTATTTTTTCCTAAAAAAACAAACTTTAATAAAATCCATCAAAGCACAATAAAGTCTGTTGAAAACAAAATTAATAACAGACCTGTAAGAAAATTTAAATATTTAACTCCAAATCAAATAGCTTTGCAATTGAAAATATGAGTTGCACTTATTTGTTGAACTCAGCTAATGATAAAAGTCAAAAAATGTTTTTAAATTAATATTATTTCCCTTTATTTGTAACTGAATAGTTTTGGTTTAAAAGCCAAATATTAATTTACAAGTATTCATATTACAAAACTGCAGCATTTTGTTTTATTGATATTGTTTAAAATAATTAAACTTTAAAAATAAATATAAATGATCAACATCTGTAGGATTTATCCGTCAAACTTGCATGCGCATTTGCGCGTAATTGAAATCAATATTTATACGCTTCAATATTTTCTATTTGTATGAGCAAGAGTATTTCTGCATCGGCCAATGTTAAACCTATAAAGGTTCTAATTGTTGATGATCATTATTTTCATACGGAAGGTATTCTAGCGTATTTAAAAGAATTCTCCGTTACTAGTAAATGCGATACAGCCTCTGATGGTATAGATGCCTTAAAATTACTAGAAAAAAATTTCTATGATATAGCGATTGTTGACATTGAAATGCCTCGTATGGATGGACTCGAGTTGGCAAAAATAATGAGGAAGGAATATAAGGGCACCAAAATAATTGTGATGACTGCCCATGAAAAGAGATCATTGGTATACGAGTTTCTAGAATTAAATGTCTCTGCCTTTTTATTGAAATGCTATTTGTCAAAAGATATTTTAAATGCCTTTGAAACTGTAATGGCGGGCGGCACTTATATAACCGATGAAATTCAGGAGATGTACGATGATTATGTTAGAGAAAAGAAAGAACTAGAAAGTTTGAATTTGCGAGAGGAACAGTTGAGTAAAACAGAAAAGAAAATTGTTGTGATGATGTGTGAACAGCTTACCTCTGAGCAAATATCATACAAGTTGGGCACCAGTAAATCCACGGTAGACACCCATCGGAAACGCATCTTCAAAAAATTAAAAATTGTCAATTCCATCGGCATAGCTATTTATGCACTAAAAAAGGGATTATTCAATCCTTAGTCAATTGAAAATGAAATTAATTTTCACTTAACAAAAATTTTATCGAAATTTCAATGAAATTTTGGTCTTTTTCAGAATAAAACGGAAATCTCTGGGTTTACATTTTTTAAAAATGGGGGTCAAAATAGAGGTTTTTTACTCGGTGTTTATAATTTTTTTGTCCCTATTTATGGGTAATTTTTGTCACTATTTATAGGGATATATTAATTCTAATATTGTTCTTAAACAATTGATAATTAATATAATATAACTGATATAAATTAATTTTTGGTTATGATGGCTATTGTTTATTCGAATTAATTTCTTTTAGATTTGGAAGGTAGATTAATTAAACTACTTCATACTTAATGAACATTCATTTAACCTTAAAAACATGTCTGATTTTAATGACATTTTTTATCTTCGGTAAAGCCAACGCACAAATTAATTTGGAGTTTACTTCGGTAAACGAGTATGCCTTTAATACCAAACAGGCGTTGAACTTAATTGTAACGAATGGTACCACAAAATCATTCAATGTTATTTTTAATGGTAAAATTAGCGATGCCAATGGACAAAAAATTGTAGAGTTCAAAACACATGAAGCCATATTGAATTTGGGCGCTACACTTTTCTCACCGCAAACCATTGCATTTTCTGAAACACAATATTACAATAATGACATTGCAGAGATAGAAGCAAGTTCTGGCACTTATCCTTCTGGAAACTATTCTATATGTGTATGGGCTACCTGTACAACTCCAGATTGTAATGGTTCGGGAGCCTCAGTATCTACCATAGAACCTAAATGCATCCAGGTGCACATAGAAAATCCAACACCATTAATACTGACTACACCAGAGAACGAAGCCGAAATAGAAAGCACTCGCCCTTTGTATTCATGGATACCCCCATCACCAGTAGCAGGAAGTGCTAGTTTAAATTATACATTGATATTAGTTGAATTATTAGAGGGTCAATCAAAGACTGATGCTTTAACTCAAAATAGACCTTTAATAGAATTAGAAGGTATTGGCAATCCTGCATTGATACACCCTTCAGATATTCCTGAATTAGAAAATGGCAAATGGTATGCATGGCAAGTGCAAGCTTTTGTTGGCAAGACCCCGATTGCGAAGAGTGAACAATGGAAATTTAAGGTGAAGAAGAAGGAGGAGAAGAAGGAAGCCTACCGGTATTTTAATTTGAATGAAGTTAATACAGAAATAATAAAAATAAAGAGAGGAGAAAGATTGTTCTTTATGATTCAAAATGATATGAGTAACAGAGATCCTGAATTCATTTTAAGAATCTTAAATGGTAAAATGGTATTGGTAAAGTTTGAGAGAGTTATAAAGGATTCTATAACCCTTGAACATGATAAATACTCAGATCAGTTAAATAGTAATGGCCTTTCGAAATACACCTTATTAATAGACCCACTCATTTTTGATACCTTTAAAATATATGAACTTACTGCCATTTTCAATAATCGTCAAAATATTTTCCGCTTTGAAATCACTGAATAAAATATTGTATCTGCTGATTGTTTTTTTGTTATTCTCATGTAATTCTGAAAAGATTGGCTATGTGGATTTGAACAAACTATTTGAAGAATTCAGGTACAAAAAAAGTTTAACAAAAGAATACAATAAAGTTAAAGCTGTCAGAAAAAGGGTTGTGGACAGTTTAGAATTTGAATTAAATCAAATGGCGAACGCTATAGAGCAGAAAAAGAATTTTAATGCAACTATTGAGATGGAGTTTGAATTAAAGAAGAAAAATTATTTACAAATTGGAAGACAGTTTGAAGACGATAATCAAATTTTATTAGAGTCGTACAATTCTAAAATAATTACACAATTAAATTCTTATCTAAAAGAGTATGGAAGGGATAATCATTTTAAAATATTAATTGGAGCAGATAATAAGGGGAATGTATTATATGGTGATGAAAGTATAGATGAAACGAGCAAAGCTCTTGGATATATCAATGAGCGTTTTGAAGGAGAAAAAGTAAACAAATGAGAATTATCATTGTCATATCATTCGTTATCATTCTTTTAGCGAGTTGTCATAATTCGATGCAAAAAAATGAGGTTATTTCGAAAAACAATGGTTTGAGCATTACTAATATGCAAACTTTACCGGAAGTGGAAAGCAGCAACCTTAAATCCATTGATGATGTAACCTTTAAAATTCACAAGCTATCAGAAGAGGGAATTGCAGAGCTTTACAAGGGACGATTTCATGACACGTTAACAGATTATAAAAACTTTACTTGTCTTTATTTGGATGTTCAATCGGATAAATTTCCTGACATCGTGAATTACCCAAGCAGGAATTATTCTAATCTGAATGACAAAATACAATACTTGTCTTTTTTGATAAAAGATGATATCAAAATTAAAGCAGGTAATAAAGAATACAAGTGCATTAACGCAACATTTGACAGAACATATGGGCAAATACCTTACTCAAGATTTTTTCTTGTTTTTGAAAAGGTGAAAGGTGAAATGGTATTTCAATTCAACGATTATTATTTCAACAAGGGTTTAATTAATTTAAAAATATAAATAAATAAGGGATATGAAGTTTACTAAAATAATAAATAAACGAAAACAACCAACTGCCATTTGTTTACTGGCGGTATTTATGTTGCAGATACTTTCACCATTGCAAACTTTTGCCTTAACTGGTGGTCCAAGTCAGCCGGAGGTTCAGAGTTTTCAACCCATTGGTGTATCGGATATGGTAGATCCTTTTACAGGAGATTTCTCCTATAATTTACCATTGTTGGATATCGATGGATATCCTATTAATATGGTCTATAATTCTGGAATTACGACTGATGCAGAAGCCAGTTGGGTAGGTCTTGGTTGGAATATTAATCCGGGTGTAATCAACAGAAATATGAGAGGCTTGCCAGATGATTTTAATGGAGATATTGTTACCAAAGAACTGAACATGAGGCCCAATAAAACAATTGGAATTACAGGAAAATTTGGAGGAGAGTTATTAGGCATTGAAACCAGTAAAGTTATAAATACAAATTTCGGAATGGGTATTACTTACAATAATTACAATGGTATTGGAATGGAATATACTTTTAATGCTTCCTTTTCTGCGGGTGATGGATCTAAAGGGAAAATGACAGCAGGATTGGGTCTATCCTCATCTTCAGAAAATGGTTTAACCATTAGCCCAAGTATTTCTTTCGAAGCAAAAGTAGGTGAAGAAACTGGAAGAGATAGATTTTTGGGTTTGGGCGTGGGCACATCTTTTAATAGCAGGGCGGGCCTAGGAGAGTTAAGTATAGATGCAAAATCATCTAATATGCCTCAAGGTGAAAATGGCAAAAGCATTGATAATAATCATGACGGTGGTTTTAGCGATTTTAATGATAAATCTGCGGGCAATGTTTTAGCAGGCGGTATGGGCTCTAGTATTTCTTTTGGAAGAAATAATTATTCCCCAACAGGCGAAAATCCAATGGTTAATTTTTCTGCAACTTTTTCGGGAAAGGGTGGAAATACGCTTGTTGGTCAAGATTATACAGCCAACCTCATTGGATATTATTCCGTTCAAAAATTAAAAGACAGAAAAATAGACAATGCAGCATACGGCTATTTAAATATGCAAAATGCCTCATTAGATGGCTCTACCAATAACAGTCTACTTGATTTTAATAGAGAAAAGGATGCTACCTTTAATGTGAATACTTCAAATTTACCATTGTCTAATTATACTTATGATATACTTAGTATTAACGGACATGGTATAGGTGGATCATTTAGGCCGTTCAGAAATGAGATTGGGGCGGTCAGCGATCCCTTACACAGAAATATAAGTGCTGGAGGCTCTTTAGGTGGTGAAGCCGGGGCAGGTAATTTATTAAAATTGGGATTGGATTTGCATGTAAATTACACCAATTCTCAAAGTAATATTTGGGATGACCAGAATCTTGCTAAAAATAATTTAAAATTTAGGAAATCTATTGGAGCGGATGCAGAAGGTGCTTATGAGCCAGCCTATTTCAAGCAAACTGGTGAATTATCCGTAGATGATGAAAGTGAATTTTCTGATAAATTTTTGAAAGATAAGGCAGTTAAAATTGGATTAGAAAAGGCTGGAAAAAATGTGTACGCAAAAAACGAATTGGTAGATAAAGATGGAAATACATATGCAATCCCTTCTGATATGTACAGGAAAAAAAGGGTGAAGCGCGGACAGGCATTAACCTTTTTAAAAAGAGGTGAATTGTCCAAGTATGCATTGGTAGATTATTATGATAAAATGTTTGGTGCACCCGATCATCATATTGCAGAAATATCGGTAATAAGAACAGATGGTGCGCGCTATTATTATGGTATTCCGGCTTATAATTATTTTCAAGAGCAAACCACTTTTGCTATGGGAAGTGGGGGCAATTCAATGGATATTAATCTAGCATATACTCCTAAAGACCGCATTGGTGATGCCGATAAGGGTATGATAAGATATGATGGTGGAGATAATTCCCTTTCAAATAAGCGAGGAATCAATCACTATTACAATTCAGAAAGGACCCCAGCCTATGCACACTCATATCTATTAACGGCTATTATATCACCAGAGTATACAGATGTGGATGGAGTGAGGGGGCCCAGCAGTGGAGATATTGGTAATTACACACTTTTTGAATACAAAAAAATAAGTGAGCCTTATAAATGGCGAGTACCTTTTGAACAGTTTCAAGCAAATTACAATGAGGGCTTAAAATCCGAAAACACAGATGATCAAGGTAATTATCAGTATGGTGAAAAGGAAATTTGGTACTTGGAAAAAATTATTACCAAGAATACCATTGCCATTTTTAAAACGGAACCAAGAAGCGATAGTTATGGCGTGAATAGTCGGGACGGAGGGTACGGTAAATACTCCATTCCGATGCATTTGTTGCGTAAAATTAGTTTATATTCTCGGCCAGACTATGAGGCAGATTCAGCCCACGCCATTCCTATTAAGGAAGTGCATTTTGAATATGATTATAGCTTATGCAAAGGTGTTCCAAATAATATTTTAAATGTTTATCCTGCTAATCCAACAACCAGCGGTAAATTGACGTTAAAAAATTTGTACTTTACTTATGGCAAATCCTATCGCGCTAAGTTTAGTCCTTATACTTTTGATTACAGTACATTCAATCCCAATTATAGTCTAAAGGCATACGACAGATGGGGGAATTATAAACCAAGTTCTGGCGGTTCTTTTGAGCCCGCAGGAGGTCAGTTAACATCAGAGTATCCATATGTAGAACAAAACAAAACTACTGCCGATCAATACAGTACTGCCTGGCAACTTGCTACCGTTACCCTTCCTTCTGGAGGTAAAATTAAAGTGTCATACGAAGCAGATGATTATGCCTATGTGCAGAACCGAAAGGCCATGCAAATGTTTAAGATTAATTCGGTAGGGTTTTCATCAAACTATACAGATAATACAGTAATGGATTACCAACCATTATCTGATTTTTTAAATCCAGGAAACAATAAATTAATGAATGATTTCTTGGGTAGTAACCCCAATCGCATAAACCCATATTTAACCTTTAAACTCGAGCAGGAAATTCCAGCTTCAATGAGTCAAACTGACGCTAACAATTACCTTAAAGAAAAATATTTGAAAGGGATTGATAATTTATACTTTAGGGTTTTGGGTAATGTTACCAAAGAGGATGGAAAGTATGAATATGTATCCGGTTATGCAGAAATAGATTTAGCTTTTTGTGGAGTAAGAAGTTATCTGCCTACCGTTGGAGCTAACTATAATTATTTTTATGTTAAATTAAAAAATGTTTCAATAGGAGATCAAGCTTATATGGATGATGTTCATCCTATTTCAAGAGCTATTTGGCAGTTTGGTAGAACTCATTGCCCCCGTATCGTTAATGATCAGCCTTCAGTAGAAGAGCCAGGAGATGATGTTGTTCAATTCTTAAAGGCTATCAAAAATTCAAATCCGATAAAAACAATTGTAGAAGCGTTTTTAGGACCTAATAGAACGTTACGAGATAAGGATTATGGCAAAAAACTAATATTGAATAAATCATTTGTGAGATTCAATAATCCTACAGGCTTTAAGTATGGAGGAGGAAGCAGAGTTAAGAAAATTGAAATTAGCGATGAATGGAACAGCATGGTGTCTGGTAATCCTACTTATACTTATGGGCAGGAATATAAATATACAACCAAAGATGATAATACAGGTGAAACTATCTCCTCTGGAGTAGCTGCTTATGAACCTGCATTAGGAAATGATGAAAATCCTTGGAAGCAGCCAGTTTTTGCTGGGACAAAAGATGAGAAATTATTGGTACCAGATGATAAGGCATATTCTGAAACACCTTTTGGTGAATCTTTTTTTCCTTCGCCAGTAGTTGGTTATAGCAAAGTAACAGTAAGTAATTTGCAATACGATGTTGTTAAACGGCATGCTACAGGATATTTAGTAAATGAGTTTTATACAGCCAAGGACTTTCCGACTATAGTAGATTTTACACACATAGATTTTAAGCCTTATAAAACCAAAAAATTGTGGAACATTCTGAATAAAAGCAGTGTTGATTTTATGACGACCAGCCAAGGTTATGTAATAGAATTAAATGACATGCATGGCAAACAAAAAGCGAATTGGGTGTACGCTGAAGGGTCTGACAAGCCAATTTCAGGTATGGAGTATAAATACAACTGTATCCCATATGATAATAATAGTTTTAAATTGAAGAATGATGCTGTAGTTATTTCAAAGAATGGTCAGTCTTCTACGAAGGAGATTGGTGTTGAGTATGATGTTTTTGTAGATTTTAGAGAAGAGAACACCAAAACATTTGGGGGAGGAACAGATGTTAATACCGCAGGATTTTTAGCAGCCTTATTTCCTGCTGTTATACCAAGTGTATTACCGGAATTTCATAAGGAGGAAACAAGATTTAGATCTGCAGTGATAACAAAATTAGTTTATCGCTATGCCTTGGTAAAAGAGACGATTGCATATGATTTGGGATCTTCGGTACCAACAAAAAATTTAGCGTATGATGCGGAAAATGGGCAGGTATTATTAACCATGACCAAAAATGAATTTGAAGATGATATTTATAATTTTCAGTATCCAGCACATTGGTTTTATGAACAAATGGGTGCTGCATATAAAAATTTAGGAGCGGAGGTATCTGGCATTAATTTCGATGCAAGCGGTAATTTTACAATTGCAAATGCACAAAACTTTTTCTTCCCTGGAGATGAAGTTTCGGGTGATGGAGAAAAGGGTTGGGTAACAGATGTTGTCGGCAACACTGTAACAATGGTTAACTTCCTAGGATTGCCTTATAAACCTTCAACAACTGGACAAACAGTAAAAATATTAAGAAGTGGTAGAAGAAATATATTGTCGGCTAATATTGGTACAGTTTCCTCTACTATTAATCCACTTAATTCTTTATCCGAAAATAATATTAGTGGTGTGCTTTCAGCAAGTGCACAAGTATTTAAAGAAGGTTGGAAAACATATTGTGAATGTTTTACGAGTCAAAATGAAATTATATATATGAGTAAAAATCCATATGTAAACGGGCAAAAAGGTGTTTTACGACCTTATAAAGCATTTGCTTTTTTAACAGATAGAACGCATACCTTAATAAATTCAAATACGAATATCAGAAAAGATGGATTGTATACCACATTTGTTCCTTTTTGGCAGGTAAACAATGGGGTTTGGAATAAAGTTGAAACGAATTGGCAATGGACTACAGAGATTACAGAATACGGCCCTTATGGCGAAGAGTTGGAAAATATGGATGCATTGTTCAGGTACTCTTCTGCTATTTTTGGATACAATCATTCGTTGCCAATTGCAGTAGCAGCCAATGCAAAAAGAAGATCTATAGGATACGATGGAATGGAGGATTACCCATTCATTAAATGTTCCAGCGATCATTTTAGTTATAAGAATGCCGCGAGTGTTATGTTACTAGATGACGCTCACACCGGTAAAAAAAGTATCCAAGTAAATTCTGGATTCATACAAATAACAAAACCAGTAGGAAATACCTGTAATAATTAAAATCACCAATGAGAAAAATATTTTTAAGTCTTTTTTCTATTTGCATTTTTCAAATGGAAATGAATGCAACTGATGTTAATAGTATGGGGGCTAAAATAGAAAAAGCAGAAAAAATTTGGATGAGTCAAGGCCTTCATATCGTATTGAATAATGTAAAATTTGAATTGCAAGTTAGCAACATTGATTTTGAAAATTTCCAGCGAATTTACATTCAAGAAATTTCAACAGATAAAATGAATTTCTTTAATTTATCAACTACTACAGATGATTTTTTAGATGAAAATAAATCGGATAATTATGTGAATTGGTTAACAACAAAACATCAATTCTACAGTAATACGGTTGCAGGTTTTTTGTTAGACAAGGATTCTATCATGAAAAAATATGATTATATTAATTCTGTTAACTATGTAACAAGTTGTGGTACCAATACAGATTGCACCAATGTTGGGTTTGAAAGCAATAATTTTTCAACATGGGAGGCTTACCTTGGATCGGCTTGTTCTGATGGCACTTTTGGGAGCAATGTTTGTCATGGATTTGTTTCTACTACCTCACCTTCTACGGGAAGGGTAACGATACAAACAGGAGGAGGAAATGATCCAATTGTTGGATCGGCAGCATTGCCTGTCGTATGCCCAGGGGGTACGTATTCATTATTATTAGAGAATAGATTAAATGGAGGAAATGCTTCTAAAATTACAAGAAAATTAAATGTAACAGGCGCCAACAGTGTATATCTTTATAAATATGCTTTGGTTTTGGAGGATCCAGGTAGTTCGCATCCAGATGATGCCAAACCTTTTTTCAGAGTAACCGTCTCTATACTCGATGATGCCAGCTGCAATCCTACTGGAGAAATAGACTGCGCAAAGTATGTTGTTTTTGCAAACCCAAGCAGCAAAGAAGTAAAAGGTAATTTTGTACAGGTATCTCCAAGCAGTCCGTATTATTACAAAAAATGGTCGACCGTTGCGATTCCTTTGGCAACCTATATTGGCAAAACTATAAAAATTGAATTTGTTGTTTCCGACTGTGCTTATGGTGGTCATTTGGGCTATGCCTATTTGGATGGTGAGTGTATAAATAGCAGCCCAACTGTTGGTCCATGTGTAGGATCAGAAAGAGAGTTAACTGCTCCTGATGGTTTTTCAGAATATTGGTGGACAGGGTATGATATTCATGGCAGTAATAGTACAAAAAAAATAAAAGTAGGTGGCGCAGGTAATTATTCTTTGATGGCTACGACAATTACCCGATGTAAATTGAATTATACAATGGCTGTTGATAGTTGCCCTTATACAGTTCCTGCCAATTGCAACATAACAGGATTGACCGTAACACCAACTGCTTGCAATGCTGCCAACAATTATTACGATTTAAATGGAACTATTACTTTCACAGGTTGCCCTACTTCGGGTGTATTAATAATTTCAAATGGATACCTTTCTCAAATTTATACTTTACCACTTACCTCACCGTTTAACTATACATTTAAAAATATTCTGGCAGATGGCAAGAATCATCCTATAAAGGCAGTTTTTTACAAAAGTTATTTTGTATCTCCTACATTTATTTCTTGTCAGTTTTCCAGTAATTATACAGCACCTAATCCTTGTTACACACCTACCATACCTTGTCCAAATTGCTTAACATCCTTTAGTCCCGAACCTGGTAAATACATAGTGAGTGCCTGGGTGAAGGAAATTGGGGCAGCGGTAGATATTGAAACATATACAAGTCCTTTTATTGAGATTAAATTTTCAGGGGGAACTTCAACTACTGGTCAAATTTTAGGTTCGGGAAAAATAATTGAAAAATGGCAGCGAGTGTTTTATGAATTTACAATACCAATAGGGGCAACAGATATTTCGATACACTTAGGCGCTAATTCTGGTCCTTGCCTATTTGATGATATCAGAATACACCCAGCCAATGGCAGTTTCGTATCCTATGTATACGATCCAGTATCTCTCAAATTAGTAGCAACTTTAGACGATAATAATTATGCCACCATCTATGAATATGATAATGAAGGTACTCTATTGCGTGTAAAGAAAGAAACGGAAAGAGGCATAATGACCATTAAAGAATCAAGAGAGAATTCACCAAAGCGATAAATTATGAAAGCATTCTTTTGCACTATAGAGATATTTATTTTTTGCTTGCATTTAAATGCTCAAACTCAAGTTTTGAGCAAGGATGAAGCCAAGCAAATTATTACAAAAATTAATCAGAGTATGTTGAATCCTAAATTTTATTCGGCCAATTTAGATTACAGCATTTACAGCAGTTATTCTGATTCCATTCCACTTGAAAAAATTAATGGATTTTACAAGAGAAATGGCGCCAAAGAGCATTCGTCAATAATTGGTATAGAAACTATTCAAAATGAAAAGGAAAGGGTGGTAATAGATACTGGCATGGAGAATATAATTTTAGCCTCGCCCAACTTAAAACCACAATTAATAGAAAGCAGCATGCAAGCCGCTGTATCCATGTGCAAAAAAATAACCAAAACGAAAACAGCTTTAGGATATGTGCTTTCATTTAATATTGACCCTTCTGCCAATTTAGGATTTAGTAATTTTCAGCTTGAATATTTGGAAGAAGATTATTTTATTTCATCTATTACACTATTTTACCAGAATGCTAACATACCTGGGTATGAAAAAATTCAGAATCCCAAAGTAAGAATCAATTACAGCAATATTAACACCTCCAGAATCCCCAATTCTGAATTTGAGATAGATAAATATCTTCTTAATAAAAATAAACTTTACGCATTAACCAATGCCTACCAAACCTATACTTTTTACAACCAGTTAAACAATACTACGAATCAATAATTTTATGAATTATCCATATAAACATATTGCTTTGAAAGCTATCTTTTTTATAGCTTTAAATTTTTTTATAATTAGTGTGAATGCCACTCAGGTAGCTCTTTCGGGAGCTATTTCCGGAGCAGCAGTTTTGCCGGGAGCTGCGGGCATTATTATTGTTGACAATCAGTATACTCCGCTACCCGCCACACCTGGTTTTATTAATTTTTCAGTCAATAATTATGTGAAGGTGGCCGTTAATCATCAGTGGACAACATTGGTTAGCAATGTATTTAAGTACAATATTTTGCTTAAAATTGAGTACGAAGATAATAATAAAACTCCCTTCTCAATTAATAAAACCTTATTTGTGGAATATAATCCAAATTCCGGTATTGCCTATAAAGATTATGCTACTTATAACTTTGCTGGAGCGCATAAATTACAAGTAAAGATTATAACAGTAACCGATGCAACCACAGGATTAGCCATTGCTAATCCAGAGGATAATTTGAACATTTCTTATGGAATTAATATTGAAAGGTATTGGGATTTTACAACTACTTCAACAACAATAATCTGTCCTACTTCTGTAGTAAATGATTTAAATGGCGATGGTGAAAAAGATGAAATGGTTATCAGTTGGGGAACTGTTTCTGGTGCGGAAGAATATGAACTGGAATGGACATATGTGGATGATTATACAAGTGGAGCATTAAGTTCAACAACTCCACCAAGTGCCATTGCATTCGATTTTAAATACAATAGTACAAGAATTTCAACATCCAATTTGAATTATAAAATTAATTTGATTTATGAGAGGGGATACATTATATACAGAGTGAGAGGTATAGGCAGAAAGCTTACCAATATTAATACTGTAATAAGTGGTGTTTGGACCATGAATGATGTCGGAACTTCATTAACAGCATTAACATGCAGCACTGCTTATTATTATCATTTGGGGCATAGGAAATTATTCAATTGGCAATACAGTAGCACATTTGCGGAAGAAGGCAAGAAGAAAGAGGTTGTCGGATATTATGATGGCAGCCTGCGAAACCGACAAACTGTTACAAAAGTGAATACTACCGATACAGCCATTGTGGGAGAATCTTTTTACGATTATCAGGGAAGAAAGGCTATTGATGCATTGCCAGTTCCTGCCCAATCTCCTGCATTAACCTATTATGCAGATTTCAATAAAAATTTGGCAGGTGTAAAATACTCCAGAGAAGATTTTGATAAGGATGTAACTGGGCAGCCATGTTCAGTAACCACGGGTGGTATGTCGCCCAACACAGGTTCTTCCAGATATTATTCTACTACTAATACCAATTCAGCATATCACCAATCTTATTTACCTGATGCACAAAATTTCCCTTTCAATCAAGTGGAATATACACCTGATAACACGGGCAGAGTAAGAAATATGGGAGGTGTTGGAACCACTCATCAATTGGGAACAGGGAAAGAAACCAAATACTATTATGGTCGTCCCTTGCAAGAAGAATTGGACCGTTTGTTTGGTTCGGAAGTGGGTTACGACAGGCACTATAAAAAGAATATTGTGGTAGACCCCAATGGGCAGGTAAGTATCTCATACCTCGATCAGGAGGGACATGTAATTGCAACAGCCCTTACAGGTAACGCACCAGATAATGTTAGCCCAATACCGAGTGAGTCCTTAGCTTCTACAACTTTAAACGCAGATTTATTTAATAAAAATCCCGATGGTAGTAGTTATTTAAATGCCAGAAATATTGATGAAACTGCCTTAATTTTTAATACACAATATCTTGTTTCCACTCCAGGCCAAACGCATAGTTTTAGTTATAGTTTAACACCACAAGCAGTAACTGATTCTTGTTTATTAGAGAGTATTTGCTTTGATTGCGTTTATGATTTAGAAGTATTAATAAAGGATGAATGCGGTAATGTGGTTTATTCGAATGTCGTGCGAGTGGGTAGTCTTACATTAGACAATACTTGCGGTACAATTTCGTATTCACCCTCTGCACCTGCGCCATTTAATATTCCCAATATGCCAATTGGAAATTATCAAATGTCTAAAATATTAACCGTTAATAAAAATGCATACGATTATTATTTAAGTCAGTATTTGGATGCTTCTAAGAATACATGTTTTAAAAGTTATGAAACACTTTTGATAGAAGAGCAAAATGCAGCAGCGGGCATTAGTTGCGAAGACGATTGCGAAAGTTGTATTTCAGGACTTGGCACTTCGGATAATTATGTTTTAACGGGGAAAGGCACTTATCAAGATTGGTTGAATGAATACAAATCCTGCCTAGAACAATGTAAAAATCCTTCAATATGCGAGCAAATTTACCAAACTATGTTAGCCGACGTAATGCCAGGTGGGCAATATGCTGAGTGGTACGATAGTTTGGATCTCAATGGATTTAATGCAGATAAATTTCCATTGAGTATTTTAAATTTCAACAATCAATTGCCTGATGGTGGCTTAGTGAGTAGTTTAAGTGCAGCTGCTTATTGGAAAAACCCTCAATTTGTAAGAGGTAATTCAACGCCAATTAATGGGTACTATGAGGCAGATGGTATTCGAAGAAGTAAAATACCTATTATACCAGTTACAGGCGGCTATTTTCCGGCCATTAGTACTTCTACTGAAGATGAGTTGGTGAATGGTGTAAAATATATTTACCCCGAGCATTTGGCCAATGTAAGAGATTTTGTTACCTATTGGCAGGAGAGTTGGGCACGTTCTTTGGTTGTTTATCATCCAGAATATTGTTACAATAAATGGTGTGTTAGTAATTTATTAGATACTGTCTCCACAGCAGTAAAAAGTAGCGAAGATTTCGATAATGATTTAAATACAACCACCACTTATGCAGATGCTGTATCAAAGGGCTACATAAGCACCACAGTTCAAAATGCCTTAATGCTAGCAGATCCTTATTTTACTATTGTTACAGATGGTGTTGCCTATTCTACTGCTATGTCGAATGAAATGACCATTGATTTTAATGGCAGTGGTATGACAATGAAAACAATGGCGGCTATTACTACAAAATGTCCAGGATACTTTGGACCGCTTTCTGGAGCAAGTTCAACCTGCACCACTTTTTTAAGCAGCGGAAGTGCGACTACAGATGATGAGATGTGGGCCCGTTACAAAGGATTTTATAATTCAGCCAAACAGAAATATATTAAACTGGCAGCAGATAATTTTGTAATTAATACAGCTGGCGCCAATTGTGGCAAGGGTTATAATGGATGTATAGGAACAGAAAATTTCAACCCATTTAGCAGTGCTTTCAACAGGTTTTTGGGGATCGCTTCTTTCGAAAGCAATTTATATACCCAACCTTGTTCGTGGTCTACTTATTTGTTGTATAAAGACAAAACACCTCGCTTTACTCTAGGGGCCGAGATGTTGAAAGCAGATGAAGACAAAGCCAAGTTTAATTTGTATTACAAAACGGGTCTTTGTCCAGCAGAAAGCGATTTGGCTTATCTATTGCATAGCATCACTTCTGAAGGAAATATTTTAAGTAGTTTTACCCTTCAAACAGAACCTGGATTAACAAAAAATATTTATGATAAAATTATAGCTACGATCTCTGGTGGAACTACTGGTTTTGTAGATTTAACTTGGGTACCTACCATTAGTGGCAGCGACCCAACCAAACTTGATGTTTCATTTACTTATCCAGGCAGCCCCAGTCCAGGTTGTTTAATAAAAATGCAATTGCCCTCTCCATTAACATGGAATCTTGTGCGCGATTTTACCAATATTCAAGTAGGCGTTTATAATCCTTATACGCTTACAAGTGGCTTTATTATTAATGCTATGGTAGATGATGATAACAATTCTACAACGCCTAATATTCTTGTGAAAGTAAAAGGTACCAGTTGTATTAAATTAGGCGATTGCCAATTTTACGACCAATGTAAAAATTCAGATTTTGGCACGCGCCTATTCTCCCTTATGAGTGCCTTAGGAAATGCAGGTACATTAACGAGTACTACTTCAGTTAATTTAGAATCAACTTATCCTAATTATTTAAACCGTTTTTTAAGAAATACACTTACTAGCAGTAGTCATAATAATTTAAGATGGATTAATTTGTCTACCACCACAACTGCTGAGTTTCAGTTATCGGATATTAGTAGTAGTAGCAGTTCTCAGAATGTGCACGTTTTCTTCGATTATTTTACGCCTTCCTTTAGTTTAACCAATTTATATAAATTAAAATATTTTACAGATTTAGAAACCGATGGCAGCAATGTCGACCATGGTTTCAATGTAACTGCATGGTATGAGACAAGCCCTGGTTCTGGCGTTTATATTAGTGTTAAAATTCAAGGACATATAAGCCTTGGCAGAATGGCCAATTGCGTTGCCCCTGTTCCTATAGAGTGCGAAACAAAAGAGAACCAAGCAGCAATAGATTTAGAAAATTTATTTAAAAAATGGTTTTCCAATCAGCCTATTGTTGCATCTACACTAAGCGATGGCAATGATTATACGGAGTTATTGGAATCGTATGTTGGTTCTGGTCATCATACCAATCTGGAAAATATCCTTACTAATACTTCAGGATTTACAGCCGATATAAATGTATATAGCAGTACCCCAACTCTTCTAAATACATGCTCCATCAACATGTATCATCTAACCCCAGATTATACCAATGATTTTACAGATATCGTAAGTGTGCAGGATTTTAAGGCCGATAAGAGCAAACAAATAAGCAATAAAACGTATTATTTTAAAATAACAGTGGTTTATTCCAATGGCGACCAAGAAGTAGTTGGCGGTTATACAACTTGCATTCCCATTCGCACTTGCGCTTGCGAAAATAATCTTTTGATAGGTGGCACAGGGTCTTGTACCGATCAAGCACGAATGGTGATAGATGGTATCACTAAATACAACATGAATCTTTATGGCAATAACCCAAGTGGTTTTCAATTGCCTAACATCACCGAATCAGAATACAATTGTGATTGTGGAAATGGTTATATAGATTATTACTTAAGTAAAATAGCGATGACAGGAACAACTGTTAAACCTTTAACTTATTTAGAGTATACAATTTTTAGTTGTCCAGATGCTACAGCTAGTTGCCCAGACTATGTGTTCTATTTTCTGGCAATGACAAATTACAACAATGCACACCCAAGCGCTACTTTAACAATACAGCCAATTGCAGGATTTGATTGCAGTTGTATTTCTGCGTATGTAGATTATATTAATTCATATAAACTAACCCCAGTACCTTATACTACCCCACCTGTAAGTATGGCAGTATTCCAAGCCAATGGTTGCAACCCCCCTTCTACTGGAGGAGGAGATGATTGCGTTGCCATTGGTAAAAATTATTACGATATGGCCCAAAATGCTATCAATGCTTATAATGCTGTAAATTCTCCTCCACTACCTTCATTAATGCCATACACTTCCTATCCATTTGGGTTCGATTGCAAATGTTTCCTGCGATATGCCATTTATTTAACTGGAAATCTACCTGGTCGTTATCCTAATCCGCCAAAATCCTTCGATGATTTTCAAGCACAAGGCTGCACGAATATTGATTGCTGGGAAGCATACTACAATATGATAGATCATTTGCAGAATTCCGCCAATCTTGCAGGCAATGTACCACCTTACGATCCCCCTGCATACGATCCTGCAATGTGCGATTGCTATTTAGCCTACAGTTGGTATGTAAGAGAAAATTATGGAGTAGGTATGATGAGTCTGTCCGATTATTGTTCATCGGTAAGTGGTGGCATGGGTATGCGCATGGCTTTCCGAACTGATAAAATAATTACAGGAGATACCTCTAATTCAGAAGGCGAAGAAGGTGGCGATGTTATAATAGATTCTGGTAAAAAAGCGCTAGATACCGATGTAGAAGTAGCAGTATTTGCAAGAACATTTGCCACTCCAACTTTTGTGGATAATACACGCAATTATACCTACCGCGATAATTGCCCTCAGGACACTTTTATTAGTCAGGAACTTGTTTTACCAGACCCTTGCGAAACATTCCGAGCCAACCAAGCCATATACAATGCTAAAAAAAGATACGATGATCAGATTTTAGCCATGACCAGTTTCTTCCGACCAAAATATTACAACAAATGTTTATCGCTTTCAGAAACATTCACAGGCACTATCCCAATTAAGGATTACCACTACACCCTATATTATTATGATCAGGCAGGCAGCTTAGTGGCTACAGTGCCACCAGAGGGTGTAAAATTTATTGATTTAAATACCCAGGGAGCTAATATTAAAAACGACCGTTGGAATAAAACCCAAACTGTTTATAATAGCCATTATTTAAAAACCAACTACGAGTATAATAGTTTGAACCAATTGCGCAGACAAAGTGTGCCCGATAATGATAAGATGGATATATGGCAGGTGGATAACAGCGGTGGGGATATTACCTCTTCTGTAACCATCAATGATATTCAATTTGTAGATGGCAATATTGGTTACAGCGTAGGCAGCGATGCCAATGGTTATGGTTACATGTATAAAACTACCGATGGTGGTTTAACTTGGAAACGTTTTGATCCCAAAAGTACCGACATTAACAAGGTAAAAATGGTAGATGCCAACAATGGATTTGCGGTTGGTAACGATGGTTTATTCTTAAAAACAAGCGATGGTGGAGTAAATTGGCAATTGGTAATTGTAAACCCAAGCACCGGAATAGTATCTAGTCATCTCAACGATTTAATGGCCGAAGTAATAAGCGGCACAGTTACCAATGTTTTACTTGTAGGCAATGATGGTACAGTAGTAAAATGCATAAATACATCTGGCACTTGGTCTTTTACCAATATCAGTGCTTCACCAATTACAAGCAGCATGAATATTCTATCTGTAAGTGCCGATATTTATGGCAGCACCCCAACAGTGGGCAAAGTTTATTTAACCGTCAATATACCATCGGCCAGCACAGATATTAATAGGGTATTTACCAATGCATCTATATGGTCTTCTACTTCATGGGTAGATATTAGTATCAAAACCAAATTGCGTGCTGCCGATTTAAAATATATTTACATGGTAGATGCGAATAATGGATATGCAGCAGGTGTTAATGGAACAGTATTAAAAACGACTAACGCAGGTGCAGATTGGGTACATATTGCTACCAATACCACCACTACATTTAATAAATTGTATTTCCTTCAAAGCACACCTTCTACAGGCATGGCCTTGGGTGCCGATGGATTTTTGTATGCCACTACCAATAGCGGTGCCACATGGCAGCAGGTTTCTAAAATCGGAACATACAATGATTTTTCAATATACGATAAGGTTAATGGCATAGGTTATGCTGCCGGCAATAATGGATTATTGGCCTATATAAAAGTTGGAAGTTTAAGTTCCAATAAGATGGTTAAAAAGCTAATTAATAGCGGCACCATGACGGACAATTTTGTTGGCATTAGTGCTACCGGTTACCACCAGGTTTATTTAGCCGCCAATAATCAGGCTTACACTTTAGCTAAACTTTATGTGCCAGTTATAGATGCAGCAGATGAAAAGGCCTCATATGGCAGTTATAGCACATTCAGTGGGGCTGGCATGTTGTCTAAAATAGAGTTTGTATCAAGCACCAAAGGTGCTATTTTAAACACTACAGGTAAAGTATATAATTGCGTTACATCCGGCCCTGGTTATACTTTTAGCGATATTTCACACACTTCTTCTGCCTATGTTTCTATCGCTTCAGATGGCTCTAATTTATTCGCATTGAATGTGGCATCAGGAGCTACAGCCGTATATGTTACTTCTTCTGCCTGGACCTCAACACTTGGTTCGCCTACCACCAGTACCAATATGAGTGGCGAAATAGGGAGCAATATTTCTACCGCCAATAACAAGGTATACGCAGCTGGTTTATTAGGGTTAACTGCCATCACAGGGTATACATCCTCATTTACCACATGGGCTAATAACTCCTTACAAACTGCCCCTCTAAAACTGCGCGATATTTATGCAGTGCCTACCACTGCCAGCACCTCTACCAATACTGTTTATGCCGTGGGCGATGATGGCACCTTTATAAAAACAGCAGATGCAGGCACCACTTGGCAAACCCTTAATAGTGCCACTGCAGCCCAGTTAAATACCACAGTTTTCGAAAATACCACTACAGGCATAGCAGCAGGCAATGGTGGTGTTGCCTTAAAATGTGCAGGTTCCAGCATTACACTTGCTACTAGTAACACTGGCAATAACCTAATCGATGCATGCTACAATAGCAGTGTAACCCGTTATACGTTGGTTGGTCAAAATCAAACAGTCATACAATCTACCACAAGTGGTGCATCCTTTACTACATTGGTGGTTTCTGGCGCCAGCACTGCCACTATCAACGGTGTATCCGATGTTAGCGCCAATATGGCCCTAACGGGTAGCAGCGGTTATGTTAATAGGTACAATACCAGCAGTTGGTACACTTGCTATAAAATGCCATACAGCCTTACAGCCATTCATATTAATAAATCCAATGGATTGGGTATGGCCGTGGGAGCTAAAAGCAGCACCCTTTATACCAGCAACCGTGGTTATACATGGACCCTTAATAAACCTTATAAACAATCCTCTTCCAGCACAACCCTTTATGATTTTACAGGTGCCTCCGTTTACGATGCCTCTAAGATTTATACCAGCGCTACTTGTGCAGTTTCCTTCACACCTTTCAAATTCGATAATTTGCAAGCCACCGCCAAAACAGATTTTACAGGCCTGGGTTCCAATCAAATTTGGAACGATGTGCAGGTGGGCGACAATGGCATAGGCTATATATGTGGCAATAGTATTAATTACGCCAAGTTCAATGCCAAATCGGTTACACCAGTAGCCGCTACTTTGGGCAGCAGCAGCGGCATTTCCACTACCAATTTCAATAGTGTAAGTATCAATTACGATCAGGCTTTCTTAGTAGGCACCAATAAAACTTTTGTAAGAGTTGATGATATCACCATTACTACACCTACTACTACCAATCTCTCTTCCAGCCTACCTGCCTCTGTTTCCAGTTCCGCTAATCTACTGCGTTATGTAGCTTATGATAGAACCAATGGTCTTGTAATGGGAGCAAATGGTGCGCTCATACGAGTATGGGATAACAGTGGTAACATTGCTTTCGACGATAAGTCTACCCAAAATAATACCACCACAGCCGTAACCTATAATCTGCAAGCGGTAGATTATAACACACGCAACCATGCTGTGTTTGCAGGTGCCAGCGGTCATATTAAGAATTTAGAAACCGAAAAACAATTTACTAGTTTGTTTTGGTACGATAAGCTAGGCCGCATGGTGGTTAGCCAAAATACCAAGCAATACAATAAAATTACAATGGCTTATAGCTACACACAATACGATGCCTTAGGACGTATTACCGAGGTTGGTGAAATAGCCCAGTCCAATAGCATTAATAAACAGTATGCTGATAGGCAATTAGACGATGGCCTGTTTGCTACTTGGGTAAGTGGCGGTGCTCGCACCGAGGTAACCCAAACCTATTACGATGAGCAGTTTGCTCCAGGAGGAACTTTAACCCAAATAAATATGCGCAAGCGCGTAGCCAGTGTAACTTATGAAGATACCTACGATGGCAACAGCGCCACCTATCAAAGTGCCACCCATTATAGTTATGATATCCATGGCAACGTTAATCACATGGCGCAAGAGATTAAAGAAACGAAATTGTTAGCTACTGGTTTAAATATAAAATACATCGATTATGAATATGACTTAGTAAGTGGTAAAGTAAATAGGGTAAGTTATAATGTTGGTAAAAAAGACCAATATTACCACCGCTATGAGTACGATGCAGATAATAGAATTACACAAGTATTTACAAGCCGCGATAATATTTGGTGGGACAATGATGCTAAATACAATTATTACAACCATGGTCCTTTGGCCCGCACAGTTATTGGCGATCTGGAGGTACAGGGCACCGATTTCGCCTATACCTTGCATGGCTGGTTGAAAGGGGTAAATAGCAATACCTTACAACCCGATAGAGACATGGGTAAAGATGGGGCACCTGGAAGCACCCGCCAGTTTGTAGCGCGCGATGCCATGGGGTACACCCTTGGCTATTTTGCAGGCGATTACCAAGGCATTAAATCACTCAGCAGTTTGCAGCAATTCGAAGCCCAAACTGCAGGCAGTGATTTAATGGCAGCCCGCAAAGATTTATTCAATGGTAACATTAGTAGCATGGTAACATCCATGCCAGATGTAAGTACATACAACGGCACTCGCACCATTACCCCAAGTGTTAGGGGCGGTGCTTATAAGTACGATCAGCTTAACCGCCTCATGGAGGCCCGCAGTTTCTTTAATGTCAGCATAGCCAGCAACCAATGGCAAACTGGCAGCGGCAGCCCTGTGGATTATTTAGAGAATTTTACTTACGATGCCATGGGCAATATCAAACATGTCAATCGTTGGGGCAATGCCGGGGTGCAAATGGATAACATGGATTATAAGTACAATACAGGTATAACAGGAAATTTAATAAGTAATAAATTATACGCTGTAGATGAACAAATTGCCGATGCAAATTATAGCGATGATATAGACGACCAAGTGCGCACACCAAATTCACCATGGAATAATAAAACAGGCGAGGTTAATAAATACAATAATTACAGATACGACGAATTGGGTAATTTAATGCGCGATAGTGCCGAAGGAATACAGAACATTGAATGGACAGTGTATGGTAAAATTAAAAAAGTAACTCGTTACAGTGCCAGCAACAAGGCCGATCTTGAATTTATATATGATGCAGGAGGTAATCGGATTTGCAAAATCATAAAACCAAAACCACTTAATTGCAATACTTACAAATATTCTTATTACCTTCGTGATGCACAGGGCAACGAAATGGCAAACTATGAGTTAATAACTAACACGGCCTGTAACCACGATACCTTATTTGTTACAGCACATCCCATCTATGGCAGTAGCAGGTTAGGGGTTGATAATAGAAAAGCCATACTATACAATGGGGCCAATGTAAGTGCCGATACAACCACTTTTACCTACCGCAAAATAGGCTGGAAAAGTTACGAGCTCAGCAACCATTTGGGCAATGTGTTGGTAACTATTAGTGACAAGAAAATTCCTAAACGCCTAACAGGTGGGCCAGGTGCAATTGATTACTTCGATCCAGACATCAGTACCATAACAGATTACTACGCCTTTGGTAGCCCAATGCCAACCCGCACTTGGAGCGACCCGAATGCGAGGTATAAATATGGATTTAATGGGAAAGAAAAGGACAATGAAACTACTGTTGATGGTGGTGATTATGACTTTGGGGCAAGGATATATGATAGTAGGCTGGGGAGGTGGTTGAGCTTGGATCCTTTGCAATCTAAATACCCATTCCTAAGTCCATATATTGGAATGGGTGATGACCCTGTTTTATTTATCGATATTGGGGGAAAGGAAATCAAAAATGGATATGACAGGATTTTAGATCCCGAATTATTTTTAAAAATTCAAAAAGCTATTGAAATTGTTAAATTGACACTGCCAGACTTATATGCGAAATTAAATAACTCAACAGTTGAAATAATTATCAAAATTGATCCAAATTTATCCAGAACATATCAAGAGAAAGAAACTATTCTTTCCGATCCAGGAACAGTGAGTTATAGTAACACAGAAACTGGTATTGTTTCTAGCGATGAAATCGGAGAATGTAGTTACCATTTACTTGGAAATGGTTTAACTTACAAAAAAGAAAAAATCAATGGCAAGGAGACTATCACCTATTTAAAAGAGCAACCTGTTTTGGAAAATGGAAAAACAAAAGTGGATAAAGATGGTTTAGCTATAACTGAAAAAGTGCCAATATCTGAAAGTGAAGCAAATAGTTTACTAACAGTAAGTGACAATACTTTAACACTGACGCTGGACGATGGCATTAATTCAACTTATCTATTAGG
Organism: Bacteroidota bacterium; assembly: GCA_025354385.1. Classification (GTDB taxonomy): domain Bacteria; phylum Bacteroidota; class Bacteroidia; order NS11-12g; family UBA955; genus JABMMZ01. Next base: position 20,563 of record JANXMZ010000047.1, on the reverse strand, counting down.
TAAAACTGCAGCCCATGAATTACAGCACGCAGATGATGTTATTAATAATAAACTTATAACTTGGATTCAGAAGCAACTCGGAATTAAACGCAATGATAGTGCGTCCGAGGCAAATGCACAAAGTACAGAAGAGGAGTATGATAAAAAATATAAACAAAGTAATGATAAAAAAGCTAATGCAGCTGCCAAAAAAGCTGCTGAAGGATAAAACAAAGATTAAAAGAAAGTTTGTCTTTTTGTTAGTTTTTTTTTGCTTGTATAATAGAACAACTGGCCAAAATTGTTTTTGTGATAAGTACTTAATTTATAGCGATACATGTATAAAATACTACAAGAAGGATACATGCTACAAGCAGTGTAATTTTCTTGCTCAGAGAATTTCAATAATCTATAAATTATATGACATTTCTAATCAATGTAATATTTTACCGTCCAAAATTACGCTCAATGACTTATTCGACTCTAAAGAAAAATCATTTACTAGTAAGGAAATAAGATTTTTTAATTATTTGCAAATGCCTTTTTCTATGAACTTTTTTCAAATTGAAACTTATAAGAATGATTTAATTCTTAAGAGTTCAATTCAAATACAAAAAGTAATAATTAATACACAAGAAATATTTGATAGTTGTGACCATTTGTATTATGGCTGTTTGGATTGCGAAAAACGGGTAGTTAACGATGATACAATTTATATTGATGCTAATTACATTTTTACTAAGTCAATTAATTTTATTGGTAGTAGAGTTTATTTTTCCTCAATTAAGAATCAAATTCGTGACGAGGTATATAACCAATTGTTTGAAAAGGGGCCATTGAATAAGGATGAATTTAAAAAATTCACAACAATTTATACTGAGTTATTGAAACTAAGACATGTTAATTATGAAATTGCAACAAAAAGAAATAATTCAATGATTGTAAAAATAAAGCAACCACTTTTTTTTAAGGAAATAATATTAAATCATAAAAATATTAGAGAATGTCTAATAAATTTAATAGTTGGTGGCTTGGCTGAACAAATTTGGAAATAATTTTTACAATTTACAATGTAATTCCACGGTAAATTACATCTTTTTATCTTCCCTCAAAGGTAATAAATTTGGGAGATGGAAATAAGTGAATCGAGAAAAAAATTTAACGACCATTATCCCTTTGGTAGCCCAATGCCTACCCGCACTTGGAGCGACCCGAATGCTAAGTATAAGTACGGCTTTAATGGCAAAGAGAAGGACAATGAAACTACTGTTGATGGCGGTGCTTATGACTTTGGAGCTAGGATATATGATGGTAGGTTGGGGAGGTGGTTGAGTTTGGATCCAAGGATGAAAAAGGGGCCTGATTTTTCACCATTCTGTTATACTTTTAACAATCCAATTCATTTTACAGATCCTGATGGTAAATGGCCTGAATTACCTTCTTTGTCAAGTATTAAGAGTTTCTCAAAAGGATTTACAAGTACAGTTGTTGGTGTCGCGGATGGTTTAATGTTGCACAATCAAATCAAATCTACAGCGGCATTTTGCAATAATGTGACGAGTTCTTTAATACATGGAGATATTAAAGGAGCTGGAACACATGTGTTAAATGCTACGGGTATTCCATCAATAATTAGCACGGCAAAAAACGCATCAGCAGGCAATTCAGAAGCAATTGGTCAATTGGTGGCAAATATTGCTATTTTGGTTGTGGTTCACAAAGCAGGTGGGGGATTAAATGCCAAAGTGCAAAATCCAGTCAAACTGACCCCTCTTTTTCAATCGAAACAGACCCACCATTTTCAGCCCAAACAGACCTACTATTTTCAGGGCAAACTGACCCCCTGTTCTTAGTGTGATTTTCAGAGTAAATTAACCCCTTTAAAACAGAGGTTCAGAATTGATGATTGGTTTACTAGTTTGCGTATTATATACACGCAAACCATGTCAAACAAACCAATCATTATGAGTAAAATCAGACAAATCATTCGCTGCCATTGCCAAGGCATAGGTAGCAAGAGAACAAGCTCCATGACAGGAGTTTCGCGCAATGTGGTAAAGAATTATATTCGACATTTTGCAACACTTGGATTAACACTACAGGATCTTGAAAACAAGTCAGACCATGATTTACAAGAACTATTTTTTCCGCCTCAGATAAAAATATCACTACCCGATGTTGAACGCTATCAGCATCTTCAGAACAAGTTACCTGATATTGCAAAAGCGATGCGCCAAAAGGGCATGACCCTTGAAATACAATGGTTAAAATATATTAATGAATATCCGAATGGTTATTCAAGAACAAGCTTTTACAACTATTTGGTAGCTTACAAACGCAAAGGCGGGGCAACCATGCACATTGACCATAAAGCCGGCGATAAAATGTTCGTTGACTTTTGTGGAGACAAGCTTCATCTTGTAGATATACAAACAGGTGAAATCCGAGATTTAGAAGTTTTTGTATCCATTTTGGGATGTAGTCAACACACTTATGTTGAAGCTACCCGCAGTCAGACAAAAGAAGACTTTATCGAGTGTTGCAGACATTCTTTTGAATATTTTGGAGGTGTTACTAAAGCAATTGTTCCAGATAATCTTAAATCTGCTGTTACCAAGTCTAGTAAATATGAGCCGATAATCAATGAAACATTTGCAAGCTTTGCAGAACATTATAACACCGTTATACTTCCAGCCAGAGCGTATAAGCCGAAAGACAAAGCACTTGTTGAAAATGCGGTCCGTCTAGTTTATCAGCGCATTTATACTGCTTTTAAAAACCCGATCATATGTGAAAGCCTGGAAAAACTAAATGAAGCAATAAAAGTACTATTAGACGCACATAATAATGCACCCCTTAAACAAGGCGACAGTCGAAGAAAAATCTTTGAGGAGGAAGAAAGGCATACACTTCTTGCATTGCCATCAATCCCATATGAGTTAAGAAAATTTAAGATGTGCACAGTAATGAAAAACGGACATGTAGCACTACATGAAGACCGTCATTATTATAGTGTCCCATATGATTTTATTGGCAAAAAGATTAAGATAAGTTACAACTCTGGCGCAGTAGACATCTATTATAATTACAAGCTTATTGCCACGCATATTCGGAATTACCGGCGTAATCGTTATACAACTAATGAGCAACACATGGCAAGTAAACACCGCTTTATGGCAGAATGGAATCCGGAATTTTTTATTACTCGCGCAAAGGAAATATCAACAGAAGTTACCGTTTTTATAGAACGACTACTGGAGAGTAAATCCCATCCGGAACAAGGTTACAAAGCATGTAACGGTGTTTTAAATCTTGCCAAGCGGGTTGGCACTCTTCGCATCACCGGAGCTTGTAAAAGGGCACTTGAATACGAAGCAATTTACTATTACATGCTTGAAGATATTCTTAAGAAGGGATTAGATAAAATAGATCCTGAAGAAGAAAGTAACAGACTGACGCCTGCACACCGCAACGTAAGAGGAAAATCCTATTATCAAAAATCAAATAAAAACCCAAACAATCAATTATTATGAACGAACAAACGTTAGAAAAAATGAAACAAATGAAGCTATTTGGTATGCTCCGTAGCTTTAAAAATGTGTTGGAATCATCAACAATGAATCAATTAACTGCTGATGAATTAATCTTGCAGTTGATAGAAAATGAATGGGAAGACCGCCACAGCAGAGCGGTAGAGCGCAGTGTCAGAAACGCAAAGTTCCGCTACAAGACATCTTTAGAAATGATAGATTATTCAATCGACCGTGGACTGGAAGAAAACATGATACACCGGCTGGCAGAATGTACATTTATCAATCAACATCAGAATGTTATTATCACAGGAAGCACAGGTACAGGTAAGAGCTTCATTGCTTCTGCCATTGGCCATCAGGCTTGTATGTTAGGCTACAAAGTATACTATGCGAATACGTCAAGACTGCTTGCTCAATTAAAAATGGCTAAAGCGGATGGTTCTTCGTTTAAAGAACTTGCATTGCTTGAAAAACAAGACTTGTTAATACTAGATGATTTTGGAATACAGCCATTGGATAATCAAAATAGAATGCTCCTAATGGACATCATTGAAGACCGACACGGCAAGCGTTCTACAATGATTGCAGGACAGGTTCCAGTGGCAGCATGGTATGATATTATTGGTGATGAAACACTGGCTGATGCAATCCTTGACAGAATTGTTCACGATGCGCATCAACTTGAACTGAATGGAGAATCAATAAGAAGAAAAAGAAAGGTTATAGATTAAAGAACTTAAACACTATTTTTGTAATGAAAACTAGTCATCAATTTTGAATCTGAAATGCAATCGAAAAATGAGGGGTCAGTTTACTCTGAAAATAGGGGGTTCCTTTGGGTGAATTTTGCATGCTTATAACTCATTCTGAAATCATCAGCTCTTAAGGCCAGCCCAATCATAATAATAATTCTTGGTAAACAAGCCTAAATCTACGTATTTTATTTTAGATACATTGGATTTATTGGAGGTTAAATTCTCTTTATTTTGAATTTAAACTAAGGTTGTGCTAGAAGTGCAATACATTGAATTCTCTTAAACATCTTGAAATAAAATCATTTTTATTCCATAAGTTTACCACCCTTATTAGCACTCCAATAAAATGAAATCAGACATCGAAATTTCAAGAGATACCCAATTAAAACCCATCACGCAAATCGCTGCTCAACTCGGTATTCCCGAATCAGAGGTGATGCAATATGGTCCTTACAAAGCAAAAATAAATCTCAGTCAAATCAATGAAACGGCTGTTCAAAAAAGTAATTTAATTTTAGTCACCGCAATATCGCCAACCAAAGCCGGTGTAGGCAAAACAGTTACCAGTGTCAGTCTTTCTTTAGGACTCAATAAAATTGGTAAAAAAAGTATTGTTGCACTGCGCGAACCATCTTTAGGTCCTGTGTTTGGAATGAAGGGTGGAGCCGCTGGTGGTGGCTATGCGCAAGTGTTGCCGATGGAAGATATTAATCTGCATTTTACAGGCGATTTTCATGCCATCACAACTGCGAATAATACCATTGCAGCTTTGTTAGACAATTATCAATACAATAACATCAATACCGATAAAGCGCTCAAACAAATTGTTTGGAAACGCGTACTCGATGTAAACGATCGTTCGTTACGTTATGTGAACACGGGTTTAGGTGGTCGCTTAAATGGCTTGCCCCAAGAAACAGGCTTCGATATCACACCGGCTTCAGAAATAATGGCCATACTTTGTTTGGCTAATGGTCTCGAAGATTTGAAAGCAAGAATTAATCAAATAGTACTCGGTTATAAACTCGATAATACTCCTTTCACAGTGCGCGATTTGGGCATTGCCGATGCCATTGTTATTTTATTGAAAGATGCCATTATGCCCAACTTGGTGCAAACCACCGAGAACACGGCAGCCATTATTCATGGTGGTCCGTTTGCCAACATTGCCCATGGTTGCAATTCGGTATTGGCTACAAAAATGGCTTTGTCGTTGAGCGATTATGTGGTTACCGAAGCGGGCTTTGGCAGCGACTTAGGGGCCGAAAAATTTTTGGATATCAAATGCCGCATGGCTGGTTTACAACCAAAGGCAACCGTATTGGTAGTAACTACCCAAGCATTAAAAAACCACGCCAACTTAACGGATGATGAAGCGAAGAAACCGAATTTAGAAGTCTTGAAACAAGGCTTACCTAACCTCGAACGCCACATCGAAAATTTGCAATCATTCGGACAAAGTATTATTGTATCGCTCAATAAATTTTATTTCGATGTAGAAGAAGAAATTACATTTTTAAAACAATGGTGCCACGAAAAAAATACCACATTCGCTATTAATGATGCCTTCGTAAATGGGGGAGAAGGAGCTAGCGATTTAGCAAGAGCAGTGGTAGAGGTGATAGAAAAAAATCCTTCGAAATCCATTCAATACCAATACGAATTAACTGATACTGTAACAGAGAAATTGCGCAAAGTAGCTACACAAATATACAGAGCCAAAGACATTGAGTTGAGTAATAAAGCAAAAACGGCATTAACAAAAATCGAAAAAAACAATTGGGGACATCTGCCTATTTGCATTGCCAAAACACAATATTCATTTACCGATAATCCAAAGATATCAGGCGCACCGTCAGGACATACCATTACTATCGAGGATTTAATCATCAATGCTGGTGCAGGTTTTATTGTAGCAGTAGCAGGTGATATCATGCGCATGCCCGGCTTGCCAAAGGTACCCGCAGCTTATGGCATGACCATAAATGATGGGGTGATAGAGGGTTTGAGTTAGTCTATTAAAGGTATTCCGATGAGGCGTTATTATGAATAATTATGCAGTGAACCGTCCCTAGGATTGTTTCAGTATTGCTTGAAGTATAAATAATTTGCATTAGTGAATATTAATTGGAATAAAACAGGCCATGACTTTGGCTTAAAAGTGATACCAATAACCATCTGGTATGCGTATAATTCATTACTTTTGTTTTTTAACACTTTCTCAAATACACCGGCCGAAATTATTTCCTAATGACCACCACGATTATTATCATTATCTGTTCGCTGCTTTTATTAGCCTATGTGTTCGATATTAGTTCCGCACTTACCAAAATTCCTTCTGTTATCCTCTTGCTTATATTGGGTTGGATAGCCCGTCTGTTGGCCAATGGTTTAGCGTTTTATGTACCTGATTTAAATCCATTATTGCCTATTTTGGGAACCATAGGTTTAATATTGATTGTGCTCGAAGGTTCATTAGAACTCGAACTCAATAAACAAAAATTACCCCTTATAGGCAAGTCGACACTTGTTGCGCTAATTCCAATGTTTATTGTCGCTTTTACGCTAGCAGGTATGTTCGCTTATTTTGGTTTTGCGACTTATCAAACAGCATTGGTAAATGCTATTCCTTTTTGTGTAATTAGCAGTGCCATCGCCATTCCGAGTGTTAGAAATCTGACTGTTTTTAATAGAGAATTCATTGTTTACGAGAGCAGTTTATCAGATATTTTTGGCATCTTGTTTTTTAATTTTATTGCACTAAATGAAACCATCAACCTCCTATCCTTTGGGTATTTTAGTTTAGAAATTTTAATCATTGTTGTGATCTCTTTTTTCTCTGTAATTGCTTTGTCATTACTGTTAAGTAGAATCAAACACCACGTTACTTATACTCCTATTATTTTATTAGTAATATTAATTTACGCTGTATCTAAAGTATTTCATTTGCCCGGTTTAATATTTATTCTTGTATTTGGATTATTTCTTGGCAATCTGGATGAATTGAAACGTTTTTCTTGGATAGAAAAATTTAGACCTGAAAAATTGGATAAAGAAGTTAAGAAATTTAAGGAGATTACAATGGAGGCAACTTTCTTGGTTAGGGCTATGTTTTTTATGTTATTTGGATTTTTATTGGAGGCCAATGAAATATTAAATTTGGATACATTGCCTTGGGCTTTCATCATTGTTCAATTGGTGATTATAGTGCGCTTAATTGCCCTGTGGTTGGCCAAGTTGCCAATCATGCCACTTTTATTTATTTCACCCCGAGGCCTCATTACCATCTTGTTATTTTTTTCTATCCTGCCACAACAAGCCATGCCCATGATCAATAAATCGCTGGTTATTCAGACAATTTTGTTGTCGGTGTTGGTAATGATGTTTGGATTAATGTTTTCAAAAAAGACCGAAACGAATGATGAAACGAATGCAGTCATATAATTTTAAAACCTTACTTCCCCTCTTTATAAGCTACCCTCGATTTAGCTTTTTGTAGAATCCTCTGTAAAATTAATTCCAGCAAGTTTTCTGCAATAATATTGGTATCACCACCAAAAGCCAAGCGTGCCTTTTTCTCATCCACATCTATGCGATATAGTAACTGATAAAGAGCTGGCAAGTCATTCTCCAATAAATTTAGAAGTTTGTTTTTTAAAATGACTTTGGCTGCCAACCATGGCACTTCTATTTGGGTGTATTGTGTTAATAAGGTGGATGCCTCATCAAAATAACGTTCATCATTCATCAATTTGGGGAAGAGATAATAAAAAAAATATTAATCTTAGCAGGTTATTACCGAAATGCTATTCCTGGGAAATAGAAACGCGGGTAGAGCAATTATTAAAAGAACCTAAAGCACAAACCAAATTCTAAGGCAGTTCCTTTAATTGATGTTGATGTGTTATTGCCCACTGTAATGCCTTTAAGTCCATCTGTAGAAGCATCTGCAGAGTATGTACTAATCATACCCATTACACCTAAACGTTTCCAAAAATAGTAACGGGCTTTAATACCAGCGCGCACAATACCACCTTTTGAATTGTAGTTATAAGCAGTCTCTCCATCCTTGCCACTAAAAGCCACTCCAAAAGAACCAAGTGAAGTATAAACGGACAAATCTACTTTTTTACGGGTGTAAAAATGATAGTTTATATCAAAGGTGAACTCGGATGTTTTGGCAGTAATAGACTTGCCATCGCTGCGCTTAAATCCATAATAAGTTTGAGGATTAAGTGTAAATAAATCGTTGCCAGAACTTAAACCTATGCCCCAACGGTTGCTTAAGCCAAACTCTAAGAAAAGTGGGTCGCGAACCCCATCCATGTCTGCCATGTGTATTTGGGTGGCCATGGCTTCCGTATTGCCGGCAGCATTATGATTAGTGGTTGAGTATTTAGCAGTAGTAGAACCCTCAGAAATACTTAAAAGTAAGCAGCCTTTTCTGAAAGCCTGTGCATGAAGGGTAGAAGTTGCTGTACTAAAGAAGAAAAAAGAAACAAGCAGAAATGCGATTTGATAACTTTTTTTCATGTTAAATTAAATTAGTTAATAACAAATGTAACAAAAAAATGAGAACAGCAAAAAAAAATTAGATGAGGGTTGCTCTAAGAATTCTAAAGTATGTGCAAATCTATTGATATTTAAATAGTTGAAATTGCTATTTTGAAAAATAGACAAGCAAATATGGAAGATAAGTATGGAGATAAGGGTAAATTCATTCACCCAACAAAAACTCCATGAGTTTTTCAAATGAAGCCCGATTTTCGTGACCACCAAAATTGACTGTTAAACAAAATTTATTCTGTTTGTTGTTGAATTGATGTTCCAGAAATAAGTTGCCAAAATTTAAATAAGTCTTTTCGGCATTCATCGCTTTCTCAGGTTTTAAATAATGCCGATGTATGGTCAGTCGCAATCCACTGTCAAAAATTTCATGGCGCTCATCGCTCAAACTCAATACATAGCCATTTTGTAAAAGTTTGGTTTTGAAATAATCAATCAGAAAACCCAACTCATGATGGGTTAGAAACAATGGTTGCCAGTATATTCTATTATGTGAAGCTTGGGTTTCAAACTTAAAATCATCGGCCCCTTTACCAAATACCTCGTTGGCATAACTCCCACTTAAAATTTCAATAACCTCTATGACCTCTTTTTGCAGCCAATGTTGATAATGTTCAATAAATGAATCCGTGCGAATTAATACCTTTGTATGCATAATAAAAAAGATGGATTGATAACCTTTAAACGTTGTTCTTACATTTATAGTATGTTATAATTTTTAAAATAATTGTTGAATTAATGAAAGTAACTTTTTGGGGTGCAGCGAGACAAGTAACAGGGAGTATGCACCTTCTAACTTTAGCCAATGGCTATACCATTTTGATAGATTGTGGTTTGAATTATGAGAATAAAAAAACCTTTGATGACGATAATCGCAACTTTCCTTTCTTGCCAGAAAGCCTCGACTTGGTAATTTTAACCCATGCCCATATTGATCATTCAGGCAATTTGCCAAACCTCATGAAACAAGGTTATGATGGTCAGATATTATGCACGGATGCCAGTGTTGAACTAACAAAAAATCTGTTGTTAGACTCATTGAATGTGCAAATGATTGAGAGTAATAAAAAGCAACACCTGCGCAAGAAAAAAGGTAAGAAAGCAAAGTTCTCCAGAGCAGAAGGACAGCGCGAGGCAGTTACCTTGTATAATCGCAAACATGTTGAAATGGTAAACGATGCCATGGTTGGTATTGCTTTCAGAAAACCTTTGGTTATTAACGAAAATGTTACCATAGAATTTTTTGAAGCTGGCCATATACTAGGCGCTGCTTCCGTTAAAATAAGTGTTACCGAAAATGGAGAAACGAAGATTATAGGTTTTACTGGCGACTTGGGTAATTACAATTCTAAACTTGTAAAAGATCCTCAACCTATGCCCGATATTCAATACTTGGTAAGCGAGAGTACTTATGGCGGGCGCCTGCATACCGATGTAGCCGAAGCAGAATCGTTATTGTTGGAATACATCACCAATACCTGTGTAAAATACAATGGCAAATTAGTAATTCCCGCATTTAGTGTGGGTCGCACGCAAGCCATTATATTTGCATTTCATCAATTGCAAGCCAAGGGTTTATTGCCAGATATTAAAATATATTCTGATAGTCCTTTGGCCATTCGCACTACAAAATTATACGATCATTATTTAAGCAGTTTAAACGACGAGGCGCAAGCCTTTTATAAGCAACATGGACATCTTTTTGCATTCCCTCAGCTGCATACCATCGAAGAAAGTAAGGAAAGTGAAATCATCAGTATGTCTTCGGAGCCAGCCGTCATTATTTCTGCAGCAGGAATGGTTGAAGGTGGTAGAATTCAGGAGCATGTACGCAATAATATTGGCAATCCATATAGCACTATTTTAATTGCAGGGTTTTGCGCACCGGGTACTTTAGGAGCTGAGCTTTTATTGGGCCGACCATCTGTGAACATCAATAAAAAGGAAAGACAGGTGTACGCTAAAATTGCACGCACTGATGCCTTTAGTGCCCACCCAGATCAGAACGGATTGATGCGTTATTTTGAATCTGTGAATTACAAAAGTTTAAAGAAAATATTCCTAGTGCATGGCGATGAAAGCAGCATGACCAAATTCAAAGACCTCCTGAATTTACCAACAGTAGAAATGCCATTCGAAGGGCAGGAGTTTGAATTGTAAAGTCAATTTTTTTTGAACCACATAAATCACATTCGTATTTAAAGTCAACTTTTGTATTTCATATTTTTAAATTTGTTGAAGGTAAATTGTATATCGTTACAAACTTTATAATAAACCAATAGCAAAAATATAATAAGCTAATTTCATTTCTCAGTTCACTGAGAAAAACTTAAGTGCACTTAAGCGACTTACGTGGTTCATTGTTTCATACAATCTGTATCTCTCCGAAATAAAGTTAATATCTCATATGTTTTTGAACAGCAGAAGGGTTCATTTACGCAACAAGAAACCAATACCCAATGCCACCCCAAAGGCACTTAAAAAAGGAGGCATAATACTCCAATTAAATTTATAAAAAGTCAATAACATAAATACTAAGAATAATGCTAACCCATGTCCGAAAATTTTATTGGGTATAGAAACAGTTTTAAATATGGCATATATTTCCGAATGAGCAGCCAAACCTGAAAATCCAAAGAATATCAAGAAATCTGCTCCTGGCCAATGCATAATTTTAAAGGTATACCCCAGTACAGACATTAAAATGTAAATAATCGAAATAAAATTAAAAGGAAGTTTGAATTTTATCCTTGGAGGGTCCCTAAAATCATCAATTATTTCCTGCATAAATTTGAATCATGTTTTGAGATATTTTTTGAACATCAAATAATTCCAAATGTTTTTCGTAATGTATACGGCCTTTATAATTGTCTATTAATTGTCTTAAACTTTCACTCAAATTATTAGAGTCATTAACATCGAAAAACAAAGTGCCTTCAGGTGCTATTTCTCTAAACACGGCTATATCATTTACCGCCATAGGCACGCCAGCATGTGCAGCCTCAATTAATGGAATGCCAAAACCTTCTATCATGCTAGGGTAAACAAACCCCTGTGCACCTCGGTACAAAAGAGGTAAGTCTTCGCTGGCAATATCGTCAACTAAGTTGACGATATCTTGTAAACCTAATGATGTAATTAATTTAACACAATCGTTGTAAGTTTCACCTTTGCGACCGGCCAATACCAGTTTAATATTATTTTGCTTTAAAGCAGCAAAAGCTTTTATCAATGGCAAATGATTTTTACGTGTTTGAAAACTGCTCACATACAAAATATAGGGTGTATTAAGTGCATATTTAATTTTAAAGTCAGTCACTAACTCATGGTTATAGGTTTGTTTGTGCAAATTGCCACACGTTTGATAAACCACTTTTATTTTGGCCTCATTGGCACCGTAAAATTTTATCAAATCATTGGCAGTAGCCTTACTAGTGGCCACAATGGTATCAGCAATTTTTATAGCATGCCTTGTTTTGTAATCGTATATACTGCGGTCTATGAGGGCGTAATGTTCTGGGAATAGTTTGAAAATAACATCGTGAATGGTCACAATTTTTTTTATGCCGGCAGGAAATTTGCCAAAAGGTAATTCATTGCTTAAACCATGATAAACATTAAGTCCATACAAAGCCATTTCCTTGCGCATACCAAACTCGCGCCAGATTGTAGCTGATCCTTGAGGCGAAACAGCAATGGCATGTTGGGGTACTTTTTTTAAATCGGGTTGTTTATCAAAAAGAAAATATTGCTGGTCTTTGTGCCATTCACACAAACCATTCACTAGATCACGACTGTAATTGCCCAACCCTGTAGCATTGTGAAAATACCGTTTCGCATCAAATCCAATTTTCATTTAAACTGCCACATTGTGCTCTCTTAAAGCATCGTTCAAAGAAGTTTTTAAATCAGTGCTAGGTTTGCGTTTACCAATAATAATGGCACAAGGTACACTGTATTTTCCAGCAGGAAAATCTTTTTCATAACTGCCCGGTATTACCACACTTCTTTCTGGTACATGGCCTTTGTAAGTAATGGGTTCTGGTCCTGTTACGTCAATAATTTTGGTTGATTGGGTAATGGTAACACCAGCTCCAAGAACTGCTTCTTTGCCAATATGCGCACCTTCTACTACAATACAACGCGAGCCAATAAAGCAATCATCTTCTATAATTACAGGAGCAGCTTGCACGGGTTCTAAAACACCGCCAATACCAACGCCTCCGCTTAAATGTACATTCTTGCCTATTTGAGCACAGCTGCCAACAGTGGCCCAAGCATCCACCATGGTGCCACTATCCACATATGCGCCTATGTTTACAAAACTTGGCATCAAAATAACACCTTTGCTAATATAAGCGCCATACCTTGCCACCGATCCCATAACCGCTCTTACCCCTTGTTCTGCATAATTATTTTTAAGTGGAATTTTATCATGAATTTCATAAGGCCCCATTTTTTCCGTCACCATGGTTTGAATAGGGAAGTATAAAATCACACCCTTCTTCACCCACTCATTCACTTTCCATCCACTATCAGTTGGTACAGCAACTCTTATTTTGCCTTTGTCCATATTTTCAATCAAGGATTGAATGGCTGTTTGAGTTTCAGTTTCTTGAACCAATGCTCGGTTATCCCAAGCTTTTTCTATAATGTCTTGTAAATTTTGAATGTCTGTCATTTGCACTGTATTTATAATGCAAAGCAAATCAAAATAATTCAATCGAGGGCACCTTTTATAAAAAAGAAATTGATAATCTTTCAAAAATCTATCATTTTATCAAAGTAAAGGTGCCTGAAAAATGTTTGACATTTTTTTGAATACTATCCCGAAATTCAATAGTGTAAACATAAATATCTTGCTGGCAATTTTCATTTTTATAACGCCCGTCCCAGCCTAATGCATATTCTTTGGTTTCAAATAACAAAAGACCCCATCTGTTATAAATACGCATGGTTATATTTTTAAATCTCTTGGTAATGGGTTTGAAATAATCGTTCTCCCCATCGCCATTTGGATGGAAGGCATTCGGAATGTACAAGGATTCATTGTCATTGATATTAATAAATTTTAATACGGTATCCCTGCACTGTGTCAGACGATTCAGAGCAATTAATCGAATGGTTTTTGAACCTTTTTGGTCATATTGAAAGGAGGGGGTCCATTCATCTGAACTATCTGCAAGAGGGAAATTAAATCGCCAATAAAATCGATTGGCGCCAATACTTAAATTCAACAATTGAAAAGTATCGCCAGTTTCAATCAATGAATCGCTAAAGTCAAAATTAGCAATTGGGTTTTTGTTAACAACAATGTGTATCGTGATAATAGAATCGCATCCTAATGCATTGCTAAATGTATCTTGATAGATACCAGAAAGCGTATAGTTTCGTTTCCCAATTTTGATTTCCTGCCCCTCACAAATTGAAGCAGTTTGTGTGGTTCGAGAAACGGGGCGGAGTTTCAATTCCGTAGTTAAAATGGAATCACAACCAATTGCATTTTTAAAACTATCTTTATAAATGCCTGTCTGGTAATAGCGATGTTTTGCAACGCTATAAAAACCACCTTCACAAATGGATATTGTTTGAAAGTGAGTCGAAATTTTATTAAAACTGATATTTGTATTTATTATGGTATCTATGCTATAACTGCTATTAATAGTATCGGTAAATTTTTCAGCTGTTTTATAGCAATGTTTGCCAATAGTAAAGGAATCACCAGGACAAATTTTAATAAATAATTGTCGATGTGCGAATGGCTCTTTTTGAGTTGGTTCGCAAAGTTCTATGGGAGGTATTCGCGGATTTATTTTAGTGAATTGATAACGAATAGTATTATTAATATTCATCCATATTGAACCATCTTTAGACATACCACTTGCCCATAATTCACCATTCGATTTAATGATGTATGAAAACCGCTCGCCAGCCATGATATCATTAACATTATTGGCCACTAATTTGGGTTTATTTAACTGGCTTTCTGTTGTACCACATTGGCCATAGCCATTGAATCCCCATGCATAGCAATTGTGGTTAGAATCTAATGCCAAAAAATGGTCGCCATCATTACAACCTGAAATGGCTACAATATTTTGCAATCCTTTTATAAGTTGGGGTGTCCTTATATCATTTATAGTGCCATTGCCGTTGGAGCCATTTCTTCCCAAACCCCATACAAATACATTTCCATTTTTATCCAACGCAATAACATTATTTTGATTGGCTTTAATATCAACAATATTATTTAACGCCATTATTTTTTGCGGAACCAAGTTCATTGAAAAATTGAAATTTTTTCCAGCTTGCATGACAGTTCCATCGGATAAAAGAATGGTGTTATTCGTACCCGAGTTAGCAACCCTAACGGCTGTTTTAACGCCCATCATCTGTTGTGGGATTAATGTGGTGCTCTCATTCATCTCATTGTTGCCGAATGAACCATCGCGATTGGAGCCAACCGACCAAACAGTGCCATCTGTTTTAATAAAAGTGCAAACATCCATCCCTGCATCTAAAAACTTAACCTTTTCAATAACTTTAACTGGTTTGTTGCCAGCTAAATGTCCCCAAACCCAGCCCGATTTATCGAACCGAATGGCACCCATTAAATACCCTGTAGAATAATAAAGTACTTGTGTCATTCCAATAGCCCTAGTTGGTGTGGTATGGCCAATGTTAGTGCCATCGCCCAATTGCCCATATTGGTTTCCTCCCCAGCCAAACAATTGATTCGTATCGCCACAAATGGTGTAGGCAGAATAAGCACCTACTGTGTAATTATATGGCTTGTACCATAGCCTTCCACCAAAGCCATCGCCAACTATACTGTTTTGACAATAGGTGGTTTTCAAAATTAATAATACGGTGAGCACCAAGATTACATTTTTGAACTGAAGCCTCTCTTTTTGTAATGGATGTTTTGTCATAATTTGAAAAGATTAAAAGGTGAATGAAGATATGAACGGTAACTTGAAATGAAGACACCGCATTTATTAGATGTGTTGCTTGACAATGAATTAATTGTTTCATGTTTGAAGGAGTGAATATTTTTTATGACCAAGTACATTTCCTGAATAAAAATTCGATATAAATGGCACCACTTTTAAGTTTAACGATCCATTCATAGATTTTTTAAAACACACTGCAATGCTTTCATTTATTTTAAGCAAATTTGCCTCTTAATATTTACTATGTTTTATTCAAAAATAAAAACGATTTATCTGTTACTCGTTGCTTTAACCTGCCAGCTAGCAATGGCACAAGGCACTCGCATGTTTACCATGGAGGAAGCTGTAATGATGGTAGACAAGAATACCAAACAATCACTAAGAGCCAAAAGTTTAAGTCAGTTGCAATGGCTGCCAGGTGGTGCTAAATATAGTTATACCATAAATGGAGTTGGTGCCCGTTTGGTAATTACAGATGCCGAAACCGGAAGGGTAGATTCTACTATAACTGCAGCCATTATGAACGATGCCATTAAAAACATTGATCCGAAAGCATCTTTCAAAAATTTACCCATGATGCAGTGGATAGACAATGATAATTTTAAAATCAAACAAGGAAATCAATACCTAAGTTTCTCGGTTTCTTCTCAATCTTTTAAACCCATTATCAGCGTTAGCGAAAATGCAGAGTATGAAGAATATGAGCCAATAAAAAACAATGTCGCTTTTATTCTCAATAACAATATTTACATAGCTACAGCCAATGGTATCAAACAAATTACCTTCGATGGTGGCAAAGGAATAGTATATGGACAAACAGTACACCGCAATGAATTCGGTATTAACAAAGGTTTTTTCTGGAGTCCTAATGGCAATAAACTGGCCTTTTATCGCATGGATGAGAGCATGGTGACAGATTATTCTATATACGATAATAGCACCATTCCAGCTACAACCAAAACAATAAAGTATCCAACAGCAGGTGCCAAAAGTCACGAAGTGAAAGTAGGCGTATACGACCTCTACACGGATAAAATAATATACTTGGAAACCGGTGAACCCAAAGATCAATACCTTACCAATATTACTTGGAGCCCCGATGAAATATCTATATACATCGCCATTGTGAATCGTGGACAAAATCAAATGTTTTTAAATCGCTACAATGCCACGCAAGGATTTATGGAACTGATGTTGTTGGAGGAACGCGATGATAAATATGTGGAGCCTCAACATCCTTTATTATTTATTCCAAATGAACCCGATAGATTTATTTGGCAAAGCGAAAAAGACGGGTTTAATCATCTATATTTATATAGTTCGGATGGTCGCATGGTACGCCAATTAACAAAAGGGAAATGGATGGTTACTAATCTGCTTGGTATTGATGATAAGGGTGAAACTGTTTTCTTTGAAAGTACTAAGGAAAGTCCATTGGAACGCCATGTTTACAGCGTTGAAACGAGCGGTGATAATTTCAAAAAATTATCTATAGAACAAGGAACTAATGCTGGATTTATGAACAAACAAGGTACATACTTGCTCAATAGTTTAAACAGCACAACCGTTGCACGCAAGATTACTTTAATAAATACTAAAAATGATAATGTAACAAAAACATTGCTTGATGCGCCAAATCCAATTGCCGATTTCAAACTTGGTGAAACAACAATTTTTCCAATTATAAGCAATGGCAATATTTTGCATTGCCGCATGATAACCCCTCCTGATTTTGACAAAACAAAAAAATACCCTGTTGTGGTATATGTGTATGGTGGTCCGCATGCACAAATGGTAACCAATTCATGGTTGGGAGGTAGCAATTTGTGGATGCAGCTAATGGCCCAACAAGGGTATATTATTTTCACATTAGATAACCGAGGTTCTTCTTATCGTGGGCATGAATTTGAGAGCGCTACGCACAGGCAATTGGGAACATTAGAACTCGAAGATCAATTGGCGGGTGTAACTTATCTTAAAAATTTGAGTTATGTAAATGCCGATAGAATGGCAGTACATGGTTGGAGCTTCGGTGGTTTTATGACAACCTCTATGATGACCCGCATGCCTGGCATCTTCCAAGTAGGCGTGGCAGGTGGTCCAGTCATCGATTGGAAACTTTATGAAATTATGTACACCGAACGTTACATGGATACACCCGAAGAAAACCCTGAAGGCTATGCCAAAGCGAATTTGATAAAGTATGTAGATAATTTAGAATCTAAATTGTTAATGATACATGGTTGCGATGATGATGTGGTATTATGGCAACACAGTTTATTGTATTGCAAAGCGGCAGTTGATAATGTGAATACCAATTTGGATTATTTTGTATATCCCGGGCATAAGCACAATGTAAGTGGCAAAGACCGTGTGCATCTGATGCAAAAAATTACAGATTATATCATGGAGAATCTTTGATTATATTTCATTCAATACAAAACCTAATTTAACAACACACCCTAGAGTGGTCTAATATGAATAACTTCGGAACTTGGACAGAGGTTCAGGAAATATGGGTTAACCGATTTGGAGGCTTATTTGTGCTTTGACGGATAAGATTAGCAATTCCTAGTTGAAATAATACGGACCCTTACTTAGATTATTTGATCCCTTTATTATTCAAAGTATCTACCAAGCCAACATTTTCTGCATTCACAGCCTGCATTTCACTAAGTTTATCCAAAGCTTCTTCATAAATACTGGTCAATACATCTGGGTAGTTGCAATAGTAATCATGACTTTTTCTATAGATACTGTCTTGTACTTTGTATTTTTTCATTACAAAATTCCAATCTTTTGCTTTGTCGCGTGGCGGACCAGAATTATTGTTGTAAGTAGCGGCATCCGCAATTCTTAAGTCTACAATAATATCTACCATTTTTTTCTCATCTATTACCCATGCAGGCTTACTGGCCACTTTGGGCCTATCGTTGCTACAGGCACTTAATGCCAACAGAAAAATCAATACAGAAAATTTAAGAGGTTGTTGCATTACTTTTGCAAATGTAATGATTGCTGAAAACATAAACCAGATTAAACAAGAAGTAGGCCACAATGTAAAATTGGTGGTGGTATCAAAATTCAGAGCCATTGCAGAGATACAAGAAGCCTATGTTGCTGGGCATCGTGTATTCGCGGAAAATAAAGTGCAACCCCTTCTTGAACGCTATGAAGCATTGCCCAAGGATATTGAATGGCATTTAATAGGACACCTACAAACCAATAAGGTTAAATACATTGCTCCATTTATTCATACCATACAAAGTGTAGATAGTTTAAAATTATTAGAAGAAATTAATAAACAAGCAGCCAAAGAAGGAAGAGTGATTAATTGTTTATTGCAAATCTATATTGCACAAGAGGATACTAAATTCGGATTGAGTAAGGAGGAATGTTTAGCTATTTTAAATTCAACTCAATTGTCTTTGCTCAATAATATTAGAATCACAGGACTAATGGGCATGGCAACATTTACCAAAGATTTGCAACAAGTAGAAAGGGAGTTTAGAAGTTTAAAGACCTTTTTTGATGAACTAAAAACCACATTCAATTTACCCGATTTTACTACCATCTCTATGGGCATGAGCAACGATTACAATTTAGCCATCGCTTGTGGTAGTAATTTAATACGTGTTGGTACTAAAGCTTTTCAATAAATTATTGCGTAACTTTGTATAGGACCCATTCAGCTTTGTTTTTATGTTTAAATATATTTTTTGTGTTTTAATTGCCATTTGGCTTTTTTCATGTCGCTCACGTTTCAATAAAGTTACCAATGATCTTTCTGGCCATGAATTGAAAGGTCAAGTCAAAAAAGTGAGATTGGATTTTCTCAATGATAAGGGTGATTCAGCCTATTGTGTACAAGGATTTGACAGTCTTGGTTTTTTGATGCAGTATTATTGCGATGGTTCTCCTTATGGCGGATTTGAACTTTCGGAAAATTATTTGATCAGGCATCGTGTAAGGGCAACTTCAAAAACAAAAATGGGAGGTGGTTGCTCGATGTATCCTGTGAACAGTAAAAGGAAGTATAATTTTTTCGGCAATAAATTAAAAATAAGTAACTACGAGCGGCATAAATTTATAGGCAAGAAAACAATTTATTTTGACAGGTTGGGCAGGAAGATAAAAATGGTGACTGGAGGAGGAGTAATGACCTATAAATACACATCTGGTTTTCTAACAGAAGTAGCCAATTATAGCATTATAAAACGTAAAAAACTTTATCGTTATAAGTCATATTATCAATATGACACTTGGGGTTACCTGATAAAGGTAGCTAACCTTTATTATGACAATGGTATTTTCAGAGATACGGTGTTCACAAGTTATATTAACGATAGCCATGGATACGTGATCAAGTATAGTATATGGTCGAATAAAGACAAATGGAAACAGGGGGGTGCAAATGCCTATGAATATGACAGCATGGGCAACTGGACAAAACGGGTGAATATGGATACGATGGGAAAGGTGACCCATAGCAGTTCAAGAACCATTAATTATTATAAGAAAGGATAATTGCAAAGTAGCAATTTAATCTTATCGAATTGATAAAACAGAGCAATTTAACCCGGCACTGCAATTACTTCATTTTTTATACCACCTGTGCCTTTAGCGAAAGTAATATTTAACGTGAGTTCGGGTTAAGCAAACTAACAAATTGATTTAAATAAACAATATTCATATTCTTTCTTCTACTTTTTGTATTGGCAAAAAGTAGACAAAAAGCCAACCACGCATAGAAAATTTCAATTGGTCTTCTCGCGCA
>JANXMZ010000074.1 GCA_025354385.1 Bacteroidota bacterium | reverse complement strand
GGTTGGTTGCTGCGACTAGCTTTTTTACTCGCTATGCTCGTGAGAGCGCCTTTGGCTTAGTTGGCTACCTTTTTTGGCACCACGGAGTAGCATTGATGCCATAAAAAGGAATTAAAATATCAATAATGAACTTCTCTCATGAAGCGCAGCGGAATAAAAAAAGGTAGAAATAATTTAAAACATTTAATCATATAAGTTAGGAATAAGAAATAGATTTAATCAAATGTTGGATAATGAGTTGATAAGGATTAACTAAATAATTTTATTGCCCTGCTAAAATAAAAAAAGGGAATGCATTTCTGCCTTCCCTTTCTTCTTTTATAGTGTTGTATGTCTAATCCATAATTGTTTAGCCTGTATTAGAAAGTTCAATGCCAAGGCTTGCAATGTCAAATAAAAACGGAGTCGACTCTGTAAATGAGCATTTTATTTGACGAGCATAACGCAGTCAGCAGACTTAATAGACAGACTCTTCTTTAGCTGCAACCGCTGGTTGTACCACAAGTTAAGCAAGTGTAGCAAGTACCAGAGCGCACTGTAATATTACCACAACTCTTACAAGCAGGTGCATCGCCCATGGTTGGAGGTGTTGCAGGTTTTATAGCGTGTACTTTATGACCATGAGAAGTAGCAGGTTTGCTTTCAGAACTTACTGGTTCTTTTATTTCATTTTGAGCCAAGTTATAAGCTGGTTGTATTGGCATTTCATCTGCAATTTTTGGTTTAATGTGCAATTGATCTTGGTGGTTCAAATATTCAAATCCTAGTAAGCGGAAAATAAAGTCGACTACAGAAGTAGAAGATTTGATATTTGCATGGCCTTCTACCATACCGCTTGGTTCGAATCTGCTGAAAGTAAATTTCTCATAATATTCTTCCAAAGGCACACCATATTGCAAACCAATAGATACTGCAATGGCAAAACAGTTCATCAACGAACGGAAGCTTGCACCTTCTTTGTGCATGTCCACAAATATTTCTCCTAAAGTTCCATCCTCATATTCACCTGTTCTTACGAATACAGTATTGCCATCAATTTTAGATTTCTGAGTAAATCCTTTGCGCTTATTCGGCAATATTTTACGAGTAGCAATGTTTGAAAGTTGCTGTTTGAATGCAGGGTTATTGCTATTGATAATTAAACGGGCTGCTTCTAATACAATCTCTGGTGTTAGGTCTTCAACTCTTGTAGTGGCATTTACACCTACTGCTTTTTCAACCACGTTGGCCACATCGCTCACTGTTTCTTCAACCTCATCTGTTTTCTTTTCAGATTTGTTAGATAATGGTTGAGATAATTTAGAACCGTCTCTGTAAATAGCATTGGCTTTAATACCCAATCTCCAACTCATTTCGTAGCATGATTTAATATCATCAATGGTGGCTTCGTTAGGAAGGTTAATTGTTTTAGAAATAGCGCCCGAAATAAAGGGTTGTGCTGCAGCCATCATGCGTATATGAGAATGAGCATGTAAGAAACGGGTACCTTTATTACCGCATTTATTGGCAGTATCAAATACAGGATAGTGTTCTTCTTTTAGGAAGGGAGCACCTTCAATGGTCATTGTACCTGTAACATACTCGTTGGCGGCTTCTATCTCGGCAGCTTTAAATCCTAAAGCTCTCAATAAATTAAAATCAGGATGGTTGTATTGAGCAGGTGTAAAACCAAGTCGCTCAATGGTTGGTTCACCCAAGGTAAAGGTATTAAATACAAAATCAATATCGAATGCTCTCAACAATTCAGATTCTACTTTGGCAATATCTGCCTCGTTAAAACCTTTTGCTTTCAAAGCTTCATGATTCAAGGCAGGTGCACCTACTAAGGTAGCATGTCCTTTAGCATAATTGATAATAGCATCGGATTCTGCTTGGCTATAACCCAAAGTTTTTAATGCAGCTGGTACCGCGTGGTTAATGATTTTGAAATATCCACCACCGCTTAATTTTTTATATTTCACTAATGCAAAGTCAGGCTCGATACCGGTGGTATCACAATCCATCACCAAACCAATAGTGCCTGTTGGAGCAATTACTGTAGATTGAGCATTTCTGTAACCAAATTTTTCGCCATACATTAACGCTTTATCCCATGCATTGCAAGCCGCTTTCAATAAATCTTCTGGGCAATATTGAGGGTCAATTGCAATAGCAGGAATGCTTAAACCTTCGTAAGCCAAAGGTGTGTTATAGGCTGCATAACGGTGATTGCGAATAACGCGCATCATGTGTTTTTTATTTTTCTCATACATGCGGAAAGGACCTTTAGCTGCAGCAATTTCAGCGCTGGTTGCGTAAGATTGTCCGGTAAGTATAGAGGTTAAAGCACCACAAATAGCAGTTGCTTTTTGACTGTCGTAAGGAATACCTGATACCATTAACAATGCACCTAGGTTAGCATAACCCAATCCAAGTGTACGGTAATCGTAACTCAATTGTGCTACTTCTTGACTAGGGAATTGCGCCATTAAAACAGAAACTTCCAATACAGTAGTCCATAAACGAATCGCATATTCGTAAGAAATAATATCGAACTCTAATTTATCTGCATCAAAAAACTTCATTAAATTTAAAGATGCTAAGTTACAAGCCGTATTGTCTAAGAACATGTATTCTGAACATGGGTTAGAAGCATTGATTCTACCACCTTCAGGGCAAGTGTGCCACTCGTTGATGGTATCATCATATTGCACACCAGGATCCGCACACGACCATGCAGCATCTCCAATGGCATCCCACACTTCGGTTGCAGGAATAGACTTAAATACTTTACCATCTGCACGACCAATTAAATCCCAATTAGCATCTTGCTTAAGGGCTTCAAAAAATTTATTAGGTATACGCACAGAATTGTTTGAGTTCTGTCCAGATACTGTTGCATAAGCTTCGCCTTCATAATCGCTTGGGTAACCCGCAGCAATTAAAGCAGCTACTTTTTTCTCTTCGTTTTTCTTCCAGTTAATGAAAGACATCACCTCAGGGTGATCTAAATCTAAACACACCATTTTAGCAGCTCTGCGGGTAGTGCCGCCAGATTTGATAGCACCAGCAGCTCTGTCACCAATTTTTAAGAACGACATAATGCCTGAAGAGGTTCCTCCTCCAGATAATTTTTCACCACTGCCACGAACTTTAGAAAAGTTAGTTCCAACACCACTGCCATATTTAAAAATACGGGCCTCGCGCACCCATAAGTCCATTATACCACCTTCATTCACCAAGTCATCATCTACAGACAAAATAAAGCAAGCATGCGGCTGCGGTCTTTCGTAAGCTGAAGTCGAACGGGTTAATTTTTCTGTATCAGGGTCTACATAATAGTGACCTTGTGGTTTACCTGCAATGCCATAACTTGAGTATAAACCAGTATTGAACCATTGTGGTGAATTAGGCGCAGATTGCTGTCCAAGTATGGAGTATACCAACTCTTCATAAAATACTTGTGCATCTTTTGGAGAAGCGAAGTAGTTATATTTTTCACCCCATTGTCTCCAACAATCAGCCAAACGGTGCGCTACTTGCTTTACGCTCGTTTCGCCACCCAACGAACCATCCGTCATTGGCACGCCTGCTCTTCTAAAATATTTTTGTGCTACAATATCAGTAGCTACCTGACTCCATGCCGCGGGTACTTCTACATTTTTCATTTCGAATACGATATCACCATTCGGATTTTTAATACTCGAAGTGCGGTATTCGTATTGGAACTGATCGTAAGGCGACATGCCTTCTTTTGTGTTGAGCCTCTCGAACTTCAGGCCCTTTTTCATCTGGTCTAGGTTTTGTTGCATGCTAATTTAATGTCTTTTTGAATGGTTGTGTACTAACTAAAAATAAAAATGACCTCGCGCTTTTCTGCTTTGAGGTCCTTCAAAACTATCTCTATTTAATGCTATAAATGAAATGGACTTTTCCACATAAATTGGATATCCCTTTAATGACGCTAATTTGACAATGTTGAAAACAATAAAGTGAAATATTTTTATTGAAATTTGCAAAATTATTCTATCTTCTAACCGCAACAAGAAAGCCTTGTAGAACCTTGACTTGTTGAAGCAACTCTTACAAATTTACCACAAAAAATTTGAAAATAAAAATCATAAAGCGCTGAAAAATAATCTGAAATTTTGACCTTTGTGTGTAGTTTAAAATGGTCGTTTTTTTCAACCAAATTTGAAGACCTAATCACAGCATCATTTTAACCTAAAAATGGCCCGCTAAAAACATGATTTTCATTTTGATTTTTGTGCTTTCTTCTAAAAAAGAGGTATTCTTTTTATCATTTCGGCAATTGTTAATCCTATTATTTCTTCACCTCAATATCTATTTTCTGTATTTTTAGGGTTATAATTTGTAGCTTTGCCTGATACCAAATTTAGTAACGGTATCCCTCATACTATATCATGCAACGCTTCTTAACACAGATACAAGCACTTAAATCGCAAAATAAAAAAGCACTGGCGGTGCTCATAGATCCCGACCAACCTATTAAATCGGTGGTGCAAATTGCACAGCTCTGCCAAAAACAACAAGTCGATTTTATTTTTGTGGGAGGCAGCCTTGTTACTGCTGGTGTTTTATCCGAAGCCATTTCAACTATTCAATCGAATTGCTCGCTACCCGTTTATATTTTTCCTGGCAATGAATTTATGATAGATGAACAAGCCGATGGCATTTTATTTTTATCTTTATTGAGTGGTCGCAATCCTGAATACCTTATAGGGAAACAAGTAGTAGCAGCTCCTCAATTGGCCGCTTCGAATTTAGAGGTAGTGCCTACTGCCTATTTATTAATAGATGGTGGCCGCGAAACCAGTGTATCTTATATTAGTAATACCAAACCCATACCAGCCAATAAACCCGATATTGCAGTAGCTACAGCTTTGGCGGGTAAACTTATGGGCATGCAATGTATATACATGGATGCTGGTAGTGGTGCCGACCATTCGATTAGCGAAACCATGGTGAATAAAGTGCAAACCAATGTTCAATTACCTTTAATTATAGGAGGCGGAATTCGCTCGGCACAAACGGCTTTAAATCTTTACCTCGCGGGTGCCGATGTAATAGTAATAGGCAATGGGGTTGAAGAAAGCCACTCGCTGATTGAGACCATAAGCAAGGTGAAAAACACTTTGGTGATTAGTGTTGAAGTTTAAAAAATAGTTGAACTATTTTGTCAAACTGAAAGTGAAACTTACGTCTAAATAATAAGATAAAATAGACCTTGTAGTATTATGAAATCAAAATTTACACTCCTTGTTTTTTCCTTTATTTTTTCTCTTAAACTATATAGTCAAACTGCATTACCGAATGGCATGATATATTATCTACATGCTTATACTATTGGCTCAGGCAACACCAGTAGCTATGGACTATCGGATACCGTACATTTAGATTCTTCTAAAGCCGGTTATAATTATTATAGTTTTGACCGATTTTCAAACAAACAAGTATTGATTCATCAAAATAGATTTTACATACGCTATAATTCAGATTCCCTATTTAAAATGATTTATGATTTCAATTTAAAAGCTGGTGACTATATGAAAGGTTATGACTATATAGACTCCTTGCGAATTGACAGTGTAGACAATGAAGTGATTGGTAAGGACAGCTTTATAATTCAATATGTAACGGTTACCAAAGCTTTGAGTCTTTATCCGCGCAACTTTCGCTTTGTTAATCGCATTGGCAGTTTAGAAGCAGGTTTAGAATATTGGTACCATTTCTTCTTCGAAGCCGGTCGCGATTTATTAGGCATTTGTAATCAAAACGAAGCATTGCGATGGCAAATACAACCCTACTTACAATTCACAAAAAGGGCAACTTGCAATAGCATGGACAGTATTTTACATTCCATTTCTGTCAAACCTGTTAATAAAAATCTTACGGTGTTGTTATATCCAAATCCAGTAAGCAATCAATTAGAAATAGAAACTTTGCATCCCAATGAAGTATTAACAATTGAAATTTACAACTCGCTTGGCTCCCTCATCTATCAAACCAAATGCATTGATACAATTCATACCATTGATCTAAGTAATTTTGAAAATGGTTTATACATTGTAAAAATGACAACAAGCGATAATCAAATATCAATTCAAAAAATAATCAAGCAGTAATTAGTTACAAGTATTAAATAATAATTGATTTAATTTGTAATTACCTGTAAGTTTAAAAAATTAAATATGAAGAAAGCACTTTTATTGTTTGGATGTCTTGTTGCCCTAATTGTTGTAAATGCGCAATCGCCAAAATTTGAATGGGCAAAACATGTTGGTAGCAGTGCCGATTCAGTAACTTATTCTAACTCAATTAAAACTGATAGATATGGAAACACCTACACAATAGGCATTTTTTCTGGGACTGTCGATTTTGACCCTGGTGTTGGTGAAGCATTTTTAAGTGTTTCGGGTTTTCGATATACTCGGGATATATTTATTTTAAAGACCGACCAAAACGGGAAATTTATCTGGGCTAAACAAATGGGAGGCAAGGAAGATGACTACGGAAATTCCATCTCTTTAGATGCTGATGGAAATATCTATTTAACTGGTGTCTTTAATGGCAAATCTGATTTTGACCCTAGTGCAGGCACATTTTATCTAACATCCAATGGTCCCGATGATATTTTTATTTCTAAATTAGATCCATCAGGAAATTTTATTTGGGCAAAAAGTATTGGAGGCATAACATCAGATTGGAGCAATTCTATCTCAGTTGATAATAGCGGTAATATAGTCTTAACAGGATCTTTTAATTCAACTGTAGATTTTGATCCAAATAATGGTATTTATGAATTAAGTTCAAAAGGAAGTGATATTTTTATTTTAAAATTAAATAATATTGGAAATTTTGTATGGGCTAAACAATTTGGTGGAATAGGAGATAATGAATCAGGAGCATCTATTTTTACTGATATTTCAGGCAATGTGTATACAACAGGTCGATTTTACTTAACAGCAGATTTTGACCCTGACCCTAATATCACTTATAACCTAACTTCTAACGGTGAGGAAGATATCTTTGTTTCAAAATTAGATTCAAATGGAAAGTTCATTTGGGCTAAAAGCGTTGGAGGAATTGGGATGGATAATGGAAACTCCATCTCAGTTGATAATTCGGATAACATCTATATAGCAGGTTCATTTTATGAAACTGTTGATTTTAATCCAAGTATTGAAACTTTTTCTATTCAAGCATTTGGAGATAATAATGCTGCAGATATATTCATTTTAAAATTAAATTACAATGGAAATTTTATATGGGTTAAAAGAATGGGCAGCAAATACAATGACGAATGTATTGCATTGTCCTTAGATAATAACGGCAATATTTATTCCACTGGCGTATTTCAAGACACTGCTGATTTTGACCCTGGCATAAACAAATTTAATCTTATAGCATCAGGAATAAATGACGACATATTTATTTCAAAACTCGATTCATCTGGCAAATTTCATTGGGCTAAAAAAATAGGCGGAGAGTTAGCAGATGTTGGACAATCCATTACCATAGATAATAATAACAATATTTATACAACCGGCTTTTTTAGTGGCCTAGCTAATTTTGACGATAAAAACTCATTTGAATTAACTTCATCTGGCAAAACTGATATGTTCATCCACAAATTGAGTCCTCAAATTTCATCTATCATGAACAATTCAAATCAAAATTATTTTACAATATTTCCAAACCCAACGAACAGCACCTTCACAATTTTTACACCCTATTTAAAAGAGATTGCAGAAATAGAAATTTATAATACCATTGGTATTTTGATTTACAAAACCACTTCTATTGGAACAAAAAGCACAATAGATTTATTTCAATTTGCTAATGGTTTATTCATTTTAAAAATTATAACAAGTGATAATCAGATTTTAACTCAAAAAATCATAAAGCAATAATTTCTGAGAGTGCTACTCATTTTTACCATTATTTATATTGTACTTTTCATCAGGTTCCTGCGCAAAAAACCATACCTCAGAAACAAAACTTTTTATTTCCATAAATGCGAATTCAGCGTTACGATAAAACGCTGGTAGTTCAGAATCGTATACATTTGGTATAATTATATATCAAGTTGAAAATTATATTCTGGCAATTAACTTAATTTGCACCTTACAATTTGTTTATCTTTAAAACACATACCGAACTATCGGCATGGTTGCTTACTCAAAAAGCACTGCATAAAACCATTGGTTTTGTGCCCACTATGGGTGCTCTGCACAGCGGCCATATCGCCTTGGTATTGCAATCGCGCAAGGAAAACGATATTACCCTCGTATCCATTTTCGTTAATCCAAAGCAATTTAATAACCCCATCGATTTCGAAAAATATCCTATGACTGCAGATGCCGATATTGCCACCCTTCAGCAAGCTGGCTGTGATGCGGTATACATGCCTCAAGTGGAAGACATTTACCCTCCGCACTTACCACATGTTAACTTAGAACTTGGCATGCTCAATCAAGTGCTCGAAGGGCCCAAACGCCCCGGCCATTTTGATGGCGTAGTACAAGTAGTACATCGCTTCTTCAGTCTTATACATCCCAATAAAGTGTATTTAGGATTGAAAGATTTTCAACAGTGCAAAGTTATACAAGCCCTTACCCAACAGTATTTTTCGAGCATACAATTGGTATTTTGCCCTACCGAGCGCGAGGCAAATGGCCTTGCTAAAAGTTCGCGCAACATGCGCTTAAGTAAAGAAGCTAAGCACACCGCAAGTGCCATCTACCATATATTACAAACCATTGCAGCCAAATATAAAAAAGAAAATTTAAGCGATGTATTAGCAGCCTCCAAATTGTTTTTACAAACTAAAAATATAACTGTTGAATATCTGGAATGTGCCAATAGTGATACCCTTGCGTTAACAACTCAATGGCAAGAACCAGGGCATAACGTTGTACTTTTGGCAGGGTATTTAGAAAATGTACGATTGATAGATAACATACAATTTTAATCCATGGATTTTTACGCACAGCACCACACCTATATTTCGCAACTCAGGCATACGCTTTCTAAAATCAATGATATTGAATTGGCAAAAAAACGCCTCACTTATTTGCGTTGGAAGGTGGCGGAAAATTTAGACAAATTGCTTTTTGAATTTGAAACCAATGTAAAAAAAACAGATGCTAATATCCTTTGGGCGCCCGATTCGGCTAAAGCGATAGAGTATCTCAACAAACATTTACAACCCTACACCAATGTGCGTTTTTTGCAACACAATGCCGTTAAAAAACTGGTGAACAATGGCAAGATAAATGTACCTGCAGTGCCAGATAAAGCAGATGCTATTGTAGTAGGTGCTAAATTTACCTTGGCCAATACGGGCAATTTTTTCTGCGCCTTGCAGTCTACCGAAGAATATAATGCGATGCTGGAGGCCAAAAAAATAATTGTTATTGCCGGCGTTGATAGTATTTTAGCTTCTCAAGCAGATTTGCTGATGGCGAAACAATTGTATGCCATATACGAAACTGGTCAACTTACATACCCTGCCGAGGTGTTGAGTCGCCCGGGCAAACCCCGTGGCATCCATGCCGAAGTCGTTTTAATACTGATAGATGATGGTCGCAGTAAGATGATAGAAAACCCTGTACACCGTCCTTTATTCAGTTTATTAAATTTCGATTTACCGCCAGTGTGCCCTTTGCAAGAATTGAATTTCGACCCTACTAATTGGCTAGCGGTAGACTCACTTGCTTATTTTTTATATCCTTTCATTACAGATATTAATGCTTATGCATTTCATTTTAAAAACAACTATGGGTTTAAATTACTCAATCAATATTTGCCATACGATATTGATTTGAGCGACCATGTGATGGAAGCACGGGCAGCAGTGCACAAAGTGGATAAAATAAATCCCCTTAGCAGTTTTATGGATACCGATAAATCGGGTTTAGTGCTCAACCCTAAAAAATTCAAAGACCCTCAAAAGTTCGAAAAATATGCCGAGCATCATTTCTTTAACAAGTAATTACGACTTATAAATTTTTGCAAAAAGGGCCTTAAGATTCAGATATTTTTCTCGAATTTTTTTGCAACGAATTCTTATTTTTAAGCAATCTACAACTACAATATCCCCATTTGTGGATACTTAAGCAAACAATACAACCTACTTTTTTGCGTTCTTTGTAAAATAGAAGTATATGCGCCCTATCATCATTATCATATTGTTAACCTCTTTTTATGTAACAGCCTCTGCCCAAAGAGGTGGCGATACGAGCACCAACAAACAGGTAACCGTTGGTCAATATTACAAAGCCAATTTAATTGAAGCCGTTAAGATAGAATCAGTGCCAATTATAGAAAAGCCTATTCCTACACCGCCCAATTATACCTACAATATTGTACCCAAGCAATCTCAAACAGAAAAGATTGTAAACCCTATACCTGCTGCAGATTTGTTTAAGAAAGAAGAAAGCATTTTCCCAACTAGTTTTATAAAAGTAGGTTATGGCAATTTAAGAACTCCTTTGGCCGAAGTGTATTTGAATAACAAACAAAACAATAAATACAGCTATGGTTTACAATACCGTTTTTTGCAAACCAATTCCAATCTCAACAAATCATTTGCAGATTTCACCGATCATGCTATCAAAGGCTATATGGCCGCCTATACCACCAATGGTGAATTTGGATTGGAAGTAAATTACAAGAACAACAAATACAATTATTTTGGATTCACGGATAGTATCAATTTAGACAGCAATAAAGGTTTAAAAAACAAACTGGCACGTAACATACAAAATTTCGAAGCTAAAGCCTACTACAACAGCACGCCTTCTAAAAACAGCAAAGTAAAACACCGCACTGCCTTTAATTTTTATAACTTTCAGATAGGAGGCGCCAAAGAATCCGATTACGCGGTTAGTTCTAAAATTTATGGAAACATAGGCGATTTTAATGATATGGAAAATGGGGTATTAAGTGCCACCGTTGGTTTAGATTATACCACACTGCAATTGCCAGGCGGCAAATCCATGAACCGTTTTTTCATTCAATTAGACCCTCGGTATAATTTTAAATACGATGTTTTAAATTTATCCGTAGGATTTAATTCTACCTTGTTCTTTGATGGCAACGACAGTGCCCAATTAAAACCCAATCTATACGTTAAAGCCACTTATCCAATCATAGAGGGTGTTGCTAATTTATATGGTGGTATCGATGGCCGTTATAGAAAACAGAGTTTAAAATCCATTATACAAAACAATCAGTTTACTTCCACCTACAACCTCACCAACCAATACGAAACCGTTAAATTATTTATTGGTATAAATGGAAAATTGGCTTCTAGCATGGATGCATCTTTCGAAATTAATTATTCTGATGTAGCTGGTATGCCTTTGTATTTTACCAAAAAAGATTCATTGAATTCTTTCGGCATGGTGCTAGACAATATGAGTATTTTAAAATTCAGCGCAGCCCTTAATTATAGTTTCAGCGAAAAAGTAAGAATAGGCCTAAGTGGAAATTTCTACGATTACCAAACCTCTAACCAACCTTATGCATGGCAATTGCCCAACGCAGATGGAAAAGTAAACATGAGTTTTAATATCAAAAACAAAATTTATCCGCATTTAGACATTGTGGCCATGAGCCTGCAAAAGCAAAGAACAGGCGTTTTAGAGGCCAATTATACCAGCAGTCAAATCAAGGCGTTCTACGATATTTCTACAGGCATCGATTTCCGTTTCCGTCCTAAATTATCTTTGTTTGTGCAAGCCAATAATTTAATGAGCAGCCGCTACCAGCGTTGGTACAATTATCCTGTATATGGGTTCAACATACTAGGTGGTTTGTCATTTATTTTTTAATTAAAAAATCATACCTCATGATTTCTACTACAGAGCAAGATTCACTTTATCCGCAATTATCCGAACTATCTGTCAACGATATTTTAAAGGCTATTAATGCGGAAGACCAGAAAGTAGCTTTGGCTGTTCAAAAAGTTTTACCTCAAATAGAAAATTTTGTGAATGCCTTGGTAGAGAAAATGAAAAATGGTGGTCGTTTGTTTTACATAGGCGCCGGCACCAGTGGCCGCTTAGGCATAGTAGATGCCAGCGAATGTCCCCCAACTTATGGGGTTCCCTTTGGTGTTGTTATAGGCATTATAGCGGGTGGCGATACAGCGATTAGAAAGGCTGTAGAATTTGCAGAAGACAATACGCAACAGGCTTGGCTCGATTTGCAACTGCATAAAATTAACGCGCATGATGTTGTTTTAGGCTTGTCGGCCTCGGGTACAACACCCTATGTTTTGGGTGGATTAAAATCCTGTCGCGACAATAGAATTTTAACCGCCAGCATCTGTTGCAATAGCCAAACAGCGATCAGCACGCATGCCGATTTCCCCATAGAGGTAATAGTAGGACCAGAGATTGTAACAGGCAGCACGCGCATGAAAGCTGGTACGGCACAGAAACTGGTTTTGAATATGATTACCACTGCCACGATGATAAAATTGGGTCATGTGCAAGGCAGTAAAATGGTAGACATGCAATTGAGCAATGACAAGCTGATTGATAGAGGCACCCGCATGGTGATGGAACAAACCCATCAGACCTACGAAGAGGCGAAAGCATTGTTATTAAAATCAGGCAATGTTAGAAAAGCCATTGAGGCATTTAACGTTGCACTGTAAACGAGGAGTTCCAACAATTATTTTCACCGGCAACAATCATATAATAAATGCCATTTTTAAGATCGGCAATAGAAATATCTTTGGTGTAAAATCCATTCGCTTTATCATCCCATTGGGCGCATACCTTACCATCAATATCATAAATAACCAATTTGAAACTTTGCACTGAAGGCCATTTAATACATAGGGTTAATAGGTTGTTTGCAGGAATTGGAAATAAGTTGACTTGTAATTCTTTATTTACCACTTTCGAAATTTTTGAAAAATTACCATCATAATAATAATGGTCAGAAATGTAGCTATTAGACACCACCCATGCTGAATTTTTCCAATCTTCTGTATACCGATCCGTCAACTGGTCTTGATTATCGTAAAATAGAAATGTTCGAGATTTATCTACCCAAGCACTTCCTGTCCATTGCTCATCTAAATTCTTAATAGGCAAGCCAGGTTTCAGATAGGTAGATGTGGACCTTCCTGTAAGTTTCCAACTGCCACTGGTGGAAGAATAAAAGGTGGATGTCAAAGCATCGCCCTCAGCAGTAAGGGTTTCGATAGCAGTACTATCAACAAAAATAATTCCCGGCCCTTTAACATTTACAGTACCTCTTAAGAAATAGTTAGCATCATACGTGTTTCTAAAACCCATGTATAATATCCATTTTTTTGCAAAATCATCCCAATTATAAAACATGCGGCTACTCATATCATTTGAATCATTATAAGAATAGGCATACTTATATGAAGTTTCCCAATCACTATTAGTAGCATTCCATTTCTGTGTAATATTCTCAATACAATTACCACGATTATCGAACGTGTAAAAATTCCTGTTATAATTGGTCCATTTCAAAGCGGTATTATCCCACCAAAGTTCTTGAATAAATTCTATTTGATTAGAAAGGTTATAGGTACAACTATCCTTGGAAGATGGGATGTAGGATTGAGAACTGGTATTCCAATAATCTGTCGATACTATTAACATATGATTTGAGTAGTTATAAAGTGTGCGTTCATAATTAACCCATTCAGAATTTTTCCACTCTTGATAGGTATGACTTAATAAACGGTTCTGAGCATCCCAAGTCTTTACAATATGATTATTAGGAACATAACCTTGATTAATATATTCCCAGCTTGAGGCTTCGTCAAACCGGAGACCATCGAAAAGACACCCATAAATATTGCCAATCAATACATTCTGGAAAATATTTTCGCCCCCCCTTCCATTCGAATACGAATAAATTGCTGAATCACTTTTAACGTAAACATTCCCAGAACCTCGCCAAAAAGAATTGGCTAGTACAGGCAATAATTTTTTACCCCGTTTAGCACTTGAATTAACCCCTGTGCTGCTGCCAATGGACATCAGTGAGTCTATCTTTAACGAATTGAAACCTGCATTCGACCATTGAGCGAGAGCCTTATTAGAATTGAAACCTATAAAAAGAATCAAAATAAAAAATGGTATAAATATTTTCATGACTTATTAATTAGTCAAGCCTCAAAAATGGCCTAAAATAAATACAGGCTTTAAGTTTGTGTAATAAATGTGTTTTTAAATTGCAAGGTTTTGTAGAAATTTGTTAAAAACCTTGCAATATTTATGATAAAAAAAGATTCACAAGCTG
>JANXMZ010000034.1 GCA_025354385.1 Bacteroidota bacterium | reverse complement strand
GGATAGATTAGGCAGGTGTTTTACATTTTCCCAAAGCATAATGCAATTTAACTGCATAGAAACAAACAGCCTGAAAACGAACAGTTTACTTATCAATAACGGCTTGTGGATTGTATGGTAACTTATGCAAGAGGTCTAATAATGTTTTGTTTCAAATTTAACAAACATGCTAAATTTTTGCGTTCTAGTTCATCATCCTTAACTCAAAAAATACAAAAATAACTTTCTTTTTATTGCAAAATTTAATTTTAACAAATTCTCCCACATTCTTTATTTACTATTATAAAGCCGACCATAAGCATTTAAAAACGACTGTAATTGTTTAAATACCGAATAATCTTTTTGCTCTGCTACAATTTTGCTCCATCAAATCCAGCTAAACCAAAGAATTCACAAAATGAAAGTATGTATTATTATTTAACTTCAAATACAAATAACACAAATATCATAATGTCAAAAACCTCACGGTTCATTGCGAGCAATAAAATAAATTTAAAAACCAATAAATATATCATGAAAAGTTTAATCAATTCAGTACGTCTGATGGGCAATGTAGGTGCTACTCCAGCCATCAAAAATTTCGAAAACGGTAGCAAACAAGCTACCATCCGCCTAGCGACCAACGAAAAACAAAAAAATGCCAAAGGTGAGGCCATCACCGTTACTTATTGGCACACCATTGTATTCCGAGGCAAGCAAGCAGAAATTGCCGCCAAGTACATCACCACCGGTCAACGCATGGCCATTGAAGGCACACTTACAAGCCGCACGTATGCAGACAAATCGGGCGACAAAAAATACGTTACCGAGGTGCAGGTGCAAGCCTTTGAATTCATCAGCGCCCGAAAAACCAATGAATCATCGGTTCCAGAACCTTTAGTACCTGCGGATTTGCCATTTTAGTCCCTATCCTTTGTTATCTAGTATCAAAGAATAGCATGATTTTTTACTAATTTAATTCTTCCACTTCTTATGTTTGCTTAAAAGGCTTTCTATCAACAGAAAGCCTTTTTTGTTTTTGTACCTATCATTCGCAAATTCTGCGTAAATTTGCACCTCATTTTATACATTTAGCTTTTTATGGTCAAAAATTCTTATTTAAGTAATGCCGATGTGAACTATATCGATGATTTATACAAGCATTACCAAAGTGATAAGGAATCAGTAGATTTCGGTTGGCAAAAATTTTTCGAAGGTTTTGATTTTGGTTCTGGCAAAAGTTTCAGTTCCGGTGAAGCCATTAGTGAAGATGCTTTAAAAGAAATCAATGTTCTCAATTTAATTAATGCTTACCGCATGCGCGGTCATTTATTTACTCATACCAATCCTGTGCGTGAGCGCAGACAACATACCCCTACTTTAGACATTGCCAATTTTGGCCTCAATGAAACCGACCTCGATAAAACTTTCAATGCCGGTATTGAAATTGGTTTGGGTGCTGCCCCCTTAAAAGATATTGTAGATGCACTTAAAAAAACATATTGCGAAAGCATTGGTATAGAATATCTGCACATCGATGACCCCATTCGAATTGAGTGGTTGCGCAATTTGATGGAGACCACTAAAAATCAGCCCAACTTAACCATCGAAGAAAAAAGACAATGTCTTTATAAACTCAATCAAGCTACCGCATTTGAAAATTTTATACATACCAAATTCATAGGTCAAAAAAGATTTTCATTAGAAGGTTTGGAGTGTTTAATTCCAGCCTTAGATTCTGTGGTTCACTATGGTGCTGAATTGGGGGTTCAAGAGTTTGTAATGGGCATGGCCCACCGCGGTCGTTTGAATGTGCTTGCTAATATTTTCAACAAAACATATTCAGATATTTTTAGCGAATTTGAAGGTAAAGTATTTCAAGATGATCAGTTCGAAGGTGATGTGAAATACCATTTGGGATATAGCACCGTTGTACCGACACCACATGGCAAAGAAGTAAAAATAAAATTGGCCCCTAATCCTTCTCACCTAGAGGCGGTGAACCCTGTTGTAAAAGGTATGGTAAGGGCTAAGCTCGATCATGTTTACAATAATGATATTGACAAAGTATGCGCTATCTTAATTCATGGCGATGCAGCCGTTGCTGGTCAAGGCATTGTTTATGAAGTTGTGCAAATGAGCGGCCTGGAGGCTAATACCATTGGTGGCACCATGCACATTGTTACCAATAATCAAATTGGTTTTACTACGAATTATACCGAAAGTAGAACCAGTATATATTGTACCGATGTTGCTAAGACTACCAATTGCCCGGTATTCCATGTGAATGGAGATGATGTGGAAGCCGTTGTGCACACAATTAAAATGGCCATGGCTTATCGCAATAAATTCAACAGCGATATTTTTGTTGATTTATTAGGCTACAGAAAATACGGTCATAACGAAGGCGATGAGCCTCGTTTTACCCAACCTATTTTATACAAAATTATTGCCAACCATCCCAATCCTAGGGAAATATACAAGCAAAAATTGATTCAAAGAGGCGAAATAGATGCAGCCATTGCTGAAGAAATGGAAATACATTTTAAACAATTGCTACAGGATAAATTGGACGATGTAAAGCAAGAAAAGGCACCTCTTTCTAAAATGAAAATTGAAGACCAATGGAAAAATTTTCATTTCCCTAAAAGAGAAGATTTTGAGACAAGCACCGATACATCTTTCGATGCAACCCAATGGGTAGCCCTTGCAGAGCGCATTAATTATTTACCAGAAAATAATTTACCTATTAAAAAAGTACAACAGATATACGAAGGTCGCTTAAAAATGATTAAAGAAAATAAGTACGACTGGGCCATGGGCGAGCTAATGGCATATGCTACCTTATTAAGCGAAGGACATGGCGTGCGTTTGGCAGGTCAAGATTGCGAACGCGGTACATTTAGCCACCGACATGCGTTGATTAAGAAAGAAGATTCTGAGGCTGAGTACATTCCATTAGACAATATTAGTGACACTCAACCACGTTTTTTTGTTTACAATTCCTTGTTAAGCGAATATGCCGAATTGGGTTTTGAATATGGTTATAGCACTTCTACCCCTTATCATTTAACAATATGGGAAGCGCAATTTGGCGACTTTGGCAACGGAGCACAAATTATGATAGACCAGTTTATTGCTAGCGCAGGCACCAAATGGGGCCAATACAGTGGCTTGATGATGATGATGCCGCATGGTTATGAAGGGCAAGGTCCAGAGCACTCTTCCGCACGTTTGGAAAGATTCCTTCAACTATGCGCCAATAACAATATGCAAGTAGTAAATTGCACAACGCCTGCTAATTATTTTCATGCCATTCGCCGACAATTGAAACGCAATTTTCGCGTTCCTTTAATTGCCATGACACCTAAGAGTTTATTGCGCCACCCGCTTTGCACAAGTGCTGCCGAAGACTTCACCAATGGTACTTTTCAAGAAATAATTGGAGATACTTATGTAGATGCTAAGAAAGTAAAAAAAGTATTGTTCTTTACCGGTAAAATATATTATGAATTATTAGCAAAACAACAAATTGACAATAGAGATGATGTGGCCCTTATCCGTCTTGAGCAAATATATCCTTTACCTGAAAAGCAATTGCAAAAAATATTTGAAATCTATGCTAATGCGTCTTTCCATTGGGTACAGGAAGAGCCCAAGAACATGGGAGTATGGATGCATTTCTGCCGTTACGACTTACCAATTCATTTAAAATACATTGGCAGAAAAAGTAGTGCAAGTCCAGCCACAGGCTTCAAGAAAACACACGATAAGGAACAAGCCGCTATAATAGATGAAGCCTTTTCTTAAGCTTTGTAACTTTTAATAAATTTGAAACGTAGTATTGGTATGATAAAAAATATTTGCCTATTCGCCCTAGTAATTGTAAGTTTTGCATCATGCAAAAAAGAATGCAATTCAAGTACTAAAATTGGTTTCTACTATTTTGATTCAACCTTAAACAAGGGAGAACCTGAAAAGTATCAATTATTCATTGACAATGTTTACAAAGGAGACATCTCTGTATTAAATTATACTGCAAAAATGGGAGATGCTAATTTATTGAATTGCATGCTAGATGGCCAACGCCACGAATTAGATGTAAAAAACAGCAAAAATGAATACATTAATTCCGAATACATTCAGATTACAAAAAACAAGGTTAAATCAGGCACTGGTAAAAACAGCGGTAAATTGGTCAAACCTTCCAACGGCAGCAGTTGCAATATGCAGGATAATTCAGAATCTGCTGTTTTCTGTTTCTTTAATTAAACAATTTACCAGTATTACTTGTTCATAAGAATATTTTATTCATCTCCGTTCTATAATGCATTTATTTTATAAACAATACGGTAATACTGGTGAACCTCTTTTTATTCTGCATGGCATTTTTGGCATGCTGGATAACTGGCACAATATTGCCAAAAAACTGTCTGAACAATACACTGTCTATACCATCGATGCACGAAATCACGGTCAATCACCTCATAGTGATGAAATGGGTTATCAATTGATGGCGGAAGACGTGATAGCGTTGGCTGATACCTTGCACATTGAACGGTTTATTTTATTGGGACATAGTATGGGCGGCAAAACAGCTATGTGGACCGCCCATCAATTTCCCAACAGAGTTAAAAAACTAATTGTTGTAGACATAGCACCTAAAAATTACAAACCTGGGCATGCCGCGTACTTCAAAGCCTTCGAAGAAATTAATTGGAATGCCTTTACAACGCGTAAAGAAATAGATGATGCGTTAATGGCTTATGAGAGTAATATGGGAGTTCGCTTGTTTTTAGCTAAAAATATTGAAAGAAATGAAGCTGGAAATTTTAGTGTAAAAGCCAATATTACAGGCATAAAAAAAGCCTATGAAGAAATCATAGGCAATTTACAATTTACTAGCATTTATCGCGAAAGAACTTTGTTTATTTTAGGTGAAAAATCACATTACTTAAATGAAGAAGACAAACCTTTTATCATTCAATATTTTCCTCAAACGGAATTTGTTTCTATCTCGAATGCAGGTCATTGGGTACATGCAGATAATCCATCCGAATTTTTAAATAAATTAATGGACTTTCTGAATACCTAATTCTTACAACATAATGATGGTAAGAAACACAAAAATAATAAGCAAATAAACCAGAAGTTTCAGCTTGATATTTTCTTTCGCATGAAGTTCGCTATATGGATATATTTTTTTGTTCATAATAGAATGATTTACTGTTAAAAAATTGCATCTTTCATGCCAACCCAATTAAACCATTATTTTTTTACATAAATAATTCATTTTCAACACCATAAATTAGATTAAATTGATAATTTTGAAAGCTATTTGAAAGCTATTTTCTCAAATTGAGAAAATAAAAATCAAATTGATTTGAAGGTCATGAATGAGACCTAAAAATACTACCTATTGTTTTACTATTTTAGTTGAAAATGAAGCACCATTAACGACTAGAACAAGTTGATAAATCCCCGAAGAAATTGTCTGATTTTGCAGATCTAAACAAATGACATTCGATCCACTTTTTACCTCCTCAATTTTCAAATCTAAAACTAATTTTCCATGCATATCCAAAAGCTGAATTCTTCCCTTTCCATTCTGTAATGATTCAAATTGCAATTTCAATATTTCATTGAAAGGATTGGGTTGAACTTGAAGATTTTCTATCCAACTTACTTTTGTACTCTGAATATTGAGTGAATTATCTATTATCTGCAAAAAGGTATCACTGCAGCCATTACTATTTTCAGCCTTCAAACGAATTTTATGTAATCCCTTTTTGTTAAAACGAAATCCCAATTGGGATGAATGAATGGTATTGGCAACATTATCTACAGTCCACAAATAATTACTAAGTTGTGTATCATTTGCTGCAAAATGAAAACTATCATTGAAACGCTTATAAGAGAATATTACCGAGGGCAAATCGTTCACTCGCACTTTGCCTTCCAATGTATCTGAACATAAACTTTTATTGACGACTCTTAATTGAATATTATAATCACCAATGGCATTATAAATTTGTACGGGGGTTTTAATTAACGAACCATTGCCATCTCCAAAATCCCAATGATAAGCACTATCGGTAGTGCTATTATTTAACAATGGTAAAGTATCTTTCAAACAATGATTTTGTATACTAAAACTTGCATGAGGTTTGCTATCAATTAGAATAGTTTGAAGAATTGTATCGTTGCAAAAATTACTTGATGAAACTATGAGTTGTATAATTTTGGTTCCTGAATATTGATAGATATGATGAGGATCTTTAATGATGGAAGCAGTGCTATCTCCTAATCGCCAATTGTATACACTTGCTGCAATGCTATTATTTTTGAAGGTAATATCGGCTTTTGCGCAATGTCCAGTAGAAGAAAAACCAGCCACAGGCTTTGGATAAACAAGTAAAACGGTAGAAGCACTATCCCTGCAATTTTGCGCGTTTACTAGCAGCAATTTTACAGCATACGAACCTGCAATTTTATAAACATGAGAACCATTTATTTGAGTACTTTTTGAACTATCCCCATAGGTCCATAAATAAGTTGCAGTACCTGTTGAAGTATTATTAAAATCGATAGTTGCCTTTTGGCATAATGAAGTATTCAAAATATTAAAAATTGCTTTTGGCGTTTCATAAATCTCTATAGTTTTTTTCAAGGAATCGATGTAGCCGAATTTACCATATGCTATTAAAGTTACTGTATATTTACCTATGCTTGTATAAGTGTAATTTGGGGAAAAAGCAGAGGAGCTGGCGCCATCACCAAACTTCCATAAATAGGCTAAAGATTTTAAACTGCGATTAATGAATCTAATGCTGACACCCAAGCAAACATTGCTAGAGGTAAATTGTGCCTTTGGCGCCTCTATCTCATGCGCCCCAAGCGAATATTGATTATTGATGACCATGGTATCTCCGTAAAAATCGGTCACTAAATTATTAAACCCAAATAGTGTATCAATAATAATTCCTTTGCCTATCAATGCCGATGAATTACTTAATCTATAGGCCTTAATTGTTTTCAAAGAATCTACTCCTGAAATATTTTTACCACCTCCAATATTCATTAGTCCTGGATCAATTTTGAATCCAGTGTTTTTGCCATTGTAAAACTCTTGCCCTGTAGCTCCACGCCATGTAATTAAAGATGAGTATGTGGTACCCTTGTCTATAAATTTATAACCATTGCCATAGTCGTAATAAGCGTTGTTATAAAATTTCAAATTCAGTGTTTTACTAATATCTACTATGGTTGCATTATTTTTTGTCACAAAAATATTATTGCAAATACGTATATCTTTCATGGCTCCATACGTATTATAAACTGCCATAGCTCCATTTGCAAAGCCACTGCCAATGGTATCAATAAAAATGGTATTGTTATAAAAATCAATTTTCTCCGCAGTCACTTTTGAAGGTGGATCGCCGCTCCAAATCAGTGCCCCTAAACCTTTGCCATCTCGCTCACTAATATTATAACGCACCGCAATATTTTTCATTTTTCTTGCTCCAGTAAACTGTGCAATTAAAAAACCAGGACCATCATTATCATGTGAATAATTGTATTGCATCATGGAGTACTGAACCCCTCCATCCAAATCAAAACCATCACCATCCCCTGTTTGAGAACGGTTGTGGTGGGCATAACAATACTGAATAACAACAGAACGAGAATCCCATGCCCAAATACCCGCTGGTCCACCACCTGCATAATTATTGTTCTTGCCATTTTCATAAGCTTCGCAATACTCCATTACACAAGTATCCACCTGCCCAATAATAATGCCACTTCCACTGTGCGTGCTCATGCCCAAAATACCATCGTTATGAGCCGCAATGCATCTGCGTATCCAAATATTTTTATGCGAATAGGCTGTATCACTTAATTTGTAATACCCATACATGCTAATACCGCTCAAGCCATTATCATGGGCATAGCACCCTGTTATTTTTACACTATCGTAACCGCTTCTGCTAGAATCTGAAGGCCAACTTCCAATTTGAATACCGGAGGTTTTAAAACCACTCACTTCCACATTCTCAATTTCTATGTGCTTTATTTTTGCGTTCTTAATTTTATCCATGAAAAAATAAACCCCAACACCATTGTTTGAGGCATAACCAGAACCCGTGATAATTAAATTCTTTACCTCAATTCCTCCATTGTTGTATCCAAAAACACCATTGCCATTGCCTGCACTAATAGTAGCCTTTCCGGACCCATAGGAACTAATGAGAATTGGTTTTTTAGGTATACCATAACTGCTAGGACTGAAATAAATATTGCCAATAAAGGTACTACCACCTTCAAATAAGACAGTATCTCCAGCAGAAAAAACAGTGGCATTTACTTTCGAAATAGTTTGCCAAGCATTTGTAATGGAAAGGCCATTGGCCGCATCACTTCCCGAAAATTTAATGTAATATTTCTTCGCATATAATTGTGCATGACTGAAAATAAAAACGAGTGTGAATAATGCAATTTTGAGTAACCAATTTTTCATAAGACAAGTATAAACAAATGTAAGAAATTTAATTTATTTATAAATTTTTACTTCTATATCACCATTGATATTGATTTTAGCCCTATACATACCTTCACTGTTAAAAGGCATTTCAATATCACCTTTTGCATCTAAGGCCACTAGTCCGCCCTCTCCTCCAATTTTTACAAGTTTATCATACACCACTAAATCGCAGGCTTGCTTTAAAGTAAAATTTTTATATTCCATTAAACAACTAATATCGTAGGCTACAACACTTCTTAGGAATAACTCACCATGACCCGTACAGCTTATAGCACAAGTGGCATTATTTGCATAAGTACCAGCGCCAATAACTGGTGAATCTCCAATGCGTCCAAATTTTTTATTGGTCATGCCCCCAGTGCTGGTCGCAGCAGCCATATTGCCCTGTTCATCCAGAGCAACGGCACCTACAGTTCCAAATTTTTTTTCACTTTTTACTTCCGAATGATCCAATTGAAAATTTTCTGAATCTTTTAAATCTTGCCATTGTTTGTAACGGTGCTCGGTATAAAAATAGGCTTCATCTTCTATCACTATTCCATTCTGCCTTGCAAATTCAAAAGCTCCATTGCCAGCCATCATAACATGTTCCGATTTTTCCATAATAGCTTTGGCCAGCAATACAGGGTTTTTAATGCCCGTAACTCCACAGGCAGCGCCAGCCTTTAAATCAATACCCTGCATAATAGCGGCATCCAACTCATGCCCACCAATATGATTAAATACGGCCCCTTTTCCAGCATTAAACAGGGGATTATCTTCCAAGCACATCACCGCTATTGCGACAGCATTGGTAGCAGAACCATTGTTTTTCAACGTTTCATAACCCTGTTTCAAAGCATCCTCCAGACCTTTTAAATAAGCCTTTTCCAACTCAGTGGTAAGCAAA
Source organism: Bacteroidota bacterium (assembly GCA_025354385.1). Taxonomy (GTDB): domain Bacteria; phylum Bacteroidota; class Bacteroidia; order NS11-12g; family UBA955; genus JABMMZ01. The sequence goes on along the minus strand of JANXMZ010000034.1, from coordinate 43,630 downwards.
TGTGGGGCAATGGTACCAGCACCCCCATGTATAGCAATTGCAATTTTTTTCATTTTGAATCGTGGTCAAAATTACGCGAAAAATAAGTGAGGAATTAATATCCATAAAAAGAATTGATAACCTTTTGCGCATTTGCTTGTTTATAGTTAGGTTTGCACTTAATATTAATTTGAAATTATGGCGGTAGCGATAAAAATGCCCAAAATGAGCGATACTATGACAGAAGGCGTAGTGCGTAAATGGAATTACAAGATAGGCGACACCATTAAAGGTGGTGATATACTTGCAGAGGTTGAGACTGACAAAGCAACCATGGACCTCGAAAATTACGAAAAAGGAACCATCCTTCACTTTGCAATTAATGAAGGCGATGCTGCTCCAGTAGATTCAGTAATTGCAATTGTTGGTGCTCAGGGTGAGGATTTTTCTGCTTTACTTAATGGTGCAGGCAGTGCCCCTAAAGCCAATACAGAAGAGAAAAAAGAAACTGTTGCCGCCGTATCAACACCAAGCGCTGTTGGTGCTCCTGTTGCAAATATAGTAGCCAATAATGATCAACGCATCAAAGCATCTCCATTGGCTAAGAAATTAGCTCAAGATAAGGGCATTGATATTGCAGCCATTGCTGGCAGTGGGGAGAACGGCCGAATCATTAAAAGTGATATTGAAAACTTTAAACCGGCCTCTGTTAATACCGGCGCGGTGTATGTGGGTGGAACCGAAAGTTATGACGAAATAAATGTTTCACAGATGCGCAAAACCATTGCAGCCCGTTTGGCAGAGAGTAAATTTACAGCACCTCACTTTTACCTTACCATGCAGATTAATATGGACCAAGCATTGGCAGCCCGCTCTGCAATGAATGCAAGTGGTGAGGTGAAAATATCCGTTAACGATATGATTGTAAAAGCGGCTTCACTGGCCTTAAGGAAACACCAATGGGTGAATGCGAGCTGGCTAGGTACAAAAATAAGATTCAATCACCATATACACATCGGTGTGGCAATGGCAGTAGATGATGGTTTATTAGTACCTGTTGTAAAATTTGCAGATCAAAAATCACTATCCTCTATTAGTTCTGAAGTGAAAGCATTTAATGCAAAAGCTAAAGAGAAAAAATTACAACCCACTGATTGGGCAGGTAATACTTTTACCATTTCTAATTTAGGCATGTTTGGCATCGAGGAATTCACCGGTATTATCAATCCACCAGATGCCTGTATATTGGCGGTTGGTGCTGTTACAGAAACAGTGGGCATTGTAAAAGGCGAAATTGCCAAAACCAATATTATGAAAGTAACTTTGAGTTGCGACCACAGAATTGTAGATGGTGTAGTAGGTTCTAAATTCCTCAATACTTTGAAAGAGTATTTGGAAGAACCAGTGAAGATGTTGGTTTAAGTATAAAATAGATTTTTTTAGCCTAAACAAATAACGCTTTTTTTAGAGCAATCCTTTTTAGTTTGAATGAATTTTGGAACATGGATATAAATTACATCTTTGATTTAATTTTCAATTCAATATTTACAAAGTTAGGGTGACTATGCTTCTTCATGTTGATGCATAAAAAAATAACATTTCCTCAACCCAACATGTTGCCATTCATAAATCATATTTACCCACTCTGGTCTAACCCATTTGTCTTTTTCTTTTTGACAAAAAGGAACTGAAAATAAAAAGGGTCACTCCTTCAAAGCGACCCAATTTTTTACCAACCATATTAAATAAGTCCCGGTAGTCAGCCGGTAGAAAAAGCACAAAATGTATTCTATCTAATGAGTGCTACAATTCCTCTGAATGTAAACTCATCATTGTTTTCATATTGACCACTTACTTTCCAAACATAATTTTCTTGTTCGCACAATTGTCCGTTGAAAGTACCATCCCATTCCGCATTGATATCATCTGTTTCAAACACTTTTTGACCCCATCTGGTGAAGATGGCAAACGTGTAATTATTAGGACTTACATTTACTAACGACGGCTTAAATGCATCGTTTCTGCCATTGTGATTTGGAGTAAATGCAGTTGGCACATAACAATATCCCGGCAACATGGTGGTTAAGTATTCCGGTTTATATAAAGTATCTGAACAATTATAACTGTTGGTAGCAATTAATTTTACTCCGAATCTACCACTGGTATTAATGGTGAAATTTGGGTTTCTCATATTCGATGTATTAATGATGTTTCCTATGCTATCGTTCAATATCCATTTTTGTCCAATTGAATTATTGGTTAAATTAGTAATAAAGAAATTGGCATTTGGCAAACTCATATATCTTGAATCAACTGTAAAATCTGCTTTTGGTTTTGGATAAACAGTGATCATTCCTGGCAAGGTAACTGTTGTAGAACCTCCAATACCAGTAGCAATTAAAGTAACGTCCCATTGTCCAGCAAACTCAAATACATGCGTAGGATTTTCTTCATCTGAATCGGGCGAACCATCTCCAAAAATCCAACGATAAGTGGTAGCATGCGAAGTTGTATTAATAAATTTAACAGTCAATGGTGCACAACCCTCAAACTTATCGGCAGAGAATTTAACAATCGGTTTTGCATTTTGAATGAATATTGGTTTAATAATAAAATCTGAACATTGTTTGTTGTAAACTGTGAATCTTACTTCCACATTCCCTGCATTTACGTATGTGTGATCTGGATCCTTTAGGCTGTTGCTAGCATCTTGTGTTGAACCATCTCCGAAATCCCAATCAAATCTCAATGCATTGATGTTGACGGTTTTTATCATTGGTTTACCTACAAAACTTACAATTGCATTTGGCAACATTGGTTTCTTCATCAAGAAATCGAAATCCGCAGTTGGTCTTTCAATTACATTGAAAATATCGCTACCATCGGTGCTATCCACACAACCATCTTGGTCGTATCCAAATAACATGATTCTATAAGTTCCAAATTTATTATAAACGTAAGAAGGATTTTTTTCTGTTGACAATCCGCCATCACCAAATTTCCAGAAATATCTTACAGTATTGATTGATTCATTTTTAAAATTAACAACTCCCTTCTCACATGCCTCCGTTTGATCTTTGCTGAATTTAATTTTCATCTTCGGCTTCACTTTAATGTTCAAGTCGGCAGTATCTGCGCAACCATATGCATTTTTAACTACCAATTGAACGGAGTAGAAAGTATCGACCACTTGAGCAGAAGGCAACACCTTGGAGAAGCTTGATGAAACATATACTGAACCATCATTGAAAGTCCATTCGTTTTGATTGTAATTTTTAGACTTATTGATGAATTGATAATAACCAATGTCGCATGGGTTATTTCTTGAAGCTTTTAAATCTGCAGTAGGTTTTGGGTATACCAATAATATGGCAGAAGCAGTATCATAGCAATTGAACCTTTGCCTGCGCAAAGTAATTTTAGGAGAGTAAGTAATATTGGCCGGATTGCTGTAAACATGTGTTACTGCATCTTGAGTGGACTGTCCAGTGTTATCCCCAAAATCCCAAAAATCTGTTGTGAAGGTTTTAGAAGAATGACTCATGGTAACTTCTAAATTTGTGCAACCAGTGCTTCTGCTCAAGGTCAAAAGATCTTTCGGTTTATTCACCAAGTACACGTCATTATTTGCTGTATCCTTGCAACCAGCAGATGAAATTACTTCCACAGAGATATGATAAATAGTATCTCTATAGTTCAACGGATTGATATAATATTTATGGCGTGGGTTTACTAAAGTTGAAGTTGTATTATCTCCAAATTTCCAATTGTATTTAAAACCACCCAAACTGTTGTTAACGATGTTGACATATTCTTTCGCACACAATGAATCTTTGGCAATTTCAAAGTCGGCATCCGGACGACCCAATACCAATATTTGCTGATAAACAGTATCGCTTAAACAACCATACACAGAGGTAACGGCATGACTTACATAATACGAGGTATCAAATAACTTGATACCTGGCAATAGCATCGTTTTATTATTACCGGCTGTGCTTAATTGATTGCCAATGCCCCAATAGTAGGTATTTGGATTCACAGAAATATCTTTTAAATTTACTTGTAAGGGTGCACAACCTTTTTTGGTAGAAGTGGTAAAACCGGCTACTGGTTTTGGTCTTACTATCAAACTCTGAACGGCAGTATCTTTACATCCATACTGACTGGTGGTTTCGTACCAAACATTAAAAGAGGTATCTTTATTAGAATAATTATAGAAAACAACGGTATCATTTTTATTGAACCCGATAACACCATTGCCGAATTTCCATGAGTGGCTTAATGCTCCTCCATCATAAGAAACTGAGGTATTATTGGTAGTAATATTTAAAGGTGTACAACCACTCAGTACATTTAAACTGAATTGAGCTTTAGGATCAGGATGCACTGTAATACTGATGGTATTACTGTCTTTGCAACCGTGTTCACTGTAGCCTACCAATTTGGTTTTATAAATGGTGTCTTTGCTTAATGAAGCTTTGAATGTTGCTAAGAAATTTTGCGTATTCCCTGTTTGACCATTGCCAGCACTCCAATTAAAGCTCATGATATTAATAGACCCAGTATCGCGTGGAGATGATTGATTGATATAATTTACTTTTAACAACTGACAACCACTTAATTTATCAGCTCTAAAACTTACCAATGGTTTTGGATATACCTGAATGTTTTTAGAAATTGAATCATAACAACCATTCATAGTGGTGGTTTTTAGAGATACCACATAAAAAGTATCTTTAGTAATACTTGCATTAAAAGTTGAAGTAGGATTTGTTGCAGTAGAAGTTGTGCCATTATTAAAATACCATTTATAATTTAAGGTATTAACATTATTGCTATTATTGGTGGTAGATTGATTTGTAAAACTAACAGCTAATGGACCGCAACCATTGTATTTGTTTGCAGCGAAAGCGGCAGTGGGACCAGGAAACACTTTTACAATAGCGTTTGTGGAATCTTTACAACCTGCCCAATTAGTTACATTTAATTTAATGTTGTAGGTAGTATCCCTTGTTTTAGCAGATGGATAATTTACTGATGGCGTTAAACTTGTTGAAGTTTGACCATTGCCTAAATTCCACAAATAAGTGTAGGCATTGGTTGAATTGTTTTTAAAATTTACCTTTAAGATACCACAACCTGAATCTTTATTGCCGATTAATGCCTTTGGATTTTTAGGTGTGAAATAAATTTTCTCCATTGAATCGCCTTGGCAAGAAGATGCGCTGGTGGTGATTAATTTTAATTTCACTACGCTGCTATCAGTGCTCAAAACTGAATCAGAAAGATTCATATTCGTAGATATTAATTTCCCATTGGCATACCATCTGAAATCCTTTCCATAAATACTTGAATTTGTAAATTTGAAAGTAGCAGGTGTGCATGCATAAGATTGATTAATGCTAAATTGTGCTTTTGCTCCTGGTTTAATTCTTAGGTTATGATAAGTGGTATCCTTGCATCCTGAACCAGTACCTGCAATTAATCGCACTTGGAATAGCCCAGCTAAAACATACATGTGTTTATAGTTACCTTTTGTTGTCAAAGAATCTGTAGTATTATCCCCGAAGGTCCAATTGTATTGATTTGAATTGGTAGATTGATTAATAAACTTTAATGAATCGAAAGTGCAACCAACTGTATCTCCAACCAAAATGGCTTTTGGTAAACCATAAGCTGTAAAAGTTTGTTGAAAGGTATCGTTACCGCAACTATCTTTAACAATTAAACGAACAGTGTAATTACCCGCAGTAGCATATACTTTTGAAGCAGGATTTTTTGCAGTACTATTAGTACCATCGCCAAAATTCCAATCGTAAGTTGGGTTGCTAAAGTATGAAGTTGAAGTGTTATTATAATTAACCGTTACGGGAATACAAGTACCAGCAATATTTGCAAATTTTGCAGTTGGTTTATCATTTACTGTAAATGTTTTTGTTACTGAATCTGCAGAACATTTGTTGGCCACCTTTAATTGAATAGTATATACCCCTGCATTCTTAAATGAATAGGACAATAAAGAATCAGTATAAGTGGTGGTTCCATTTTTATCTGTTATGGTCCAAGTTCGCACATACCCTCTGCCTTTAGAAGTATCTTTCACATTTACATTTAAAGGTTTACAGCCTCTGTTAATATCATATACAAAACCAGCTTTGGGATTGTGGTATACTCTCAACAAAGATTTAAAAGTATCTTTTCCGCAACCATTTTTAGAAATAAGGGTGATATAGTAATCGCCTTCTTTCGAATATTTATGCGTTTGATCTGCTTTACTGCTAGTCCAACCAACAGTAGTTCCATCGCCAAAATCCCAAAAATATTCTTTCAAATCTGGCAATAAACAATATTTATCATCAGTTGCATTTTGAAATACAAAATTCTTTGTTGGATCGCAAGTAGTTGTAACTGTCCATAGGGCTTTATCCTTATCGCTAACATCTACTGGATTCCAAGTTGCCAATGAACTTCCACAAGCATTTTGAGCTTTAATTTTTAAAACTGCATTGCAAATACCTTTTACGTATTTGTGGTAGATGGTATCGGCATAGGCACTTGCTGCTTTTGTTTCATTATCGCCATTGCCCCAGTCAATATCAAAAGTAGTGTTGTCAGAGATATTGTAAGAAGCATTTACAATTTTAATTACAAAAGGTACACAACCTCTGTTTCCACCAGATGGCGGACCAACAATACCAGCAGTAGGTTGTCTTTGATTGTAAGCAGTACCATATACTGTATCTATACACGCTCCATTTTTGGTAACTACCTTAAAGGTGAACACACCCAGTTGCGTGTATAAATGTGTTTTAACATTGTGAGGTGCAAAATCAGAACCGGTTGTATCTAAAGAACCATCTCCCCAAAATATTTTTAATTTCTTCAAGGTATCATTGGATTCAATTTTAACGGAAAAAGTATCAGGATCTGCAATGTATTGAATACAATTAATCCAATATGGACTGTAAGAAGCATTGCCCGATTGATCGATGATAGATTTAGCGTTGCTTGCAACTGTTATTGAAGCAGCCGAAGAAGAATCTATACATCCTGAAGAATCCCTAACGAATAATTTTATAGAATTAGAACCAGTTCTTTTTAATAACAATTTTATTGAATCCAATCCTTTGGTAGAATCTACTAAAACATTATTCACTTTCCACCAAAAAATGGCTTTGTTTTTAAAACTACCTGTGGACGTATTTTTTGCCTTAACAATGTATGGCAATCCACAAGTGTGTGTTGTGGTATAACTGAATGCTGGCGCAATGTTGCAAGCATAAGTCTTTTTACCCAACAAAATTAAAACTACTAAAACTAAACTTTTTAAACTAAAACTTTTCATATCACTAAATTGATAATATGTTCAAGTTAGCTTCTAGAATTTATTCCAACAATGCTTTTTGAAAAGTTGTTTTTTTTGGGCTTATTTTTTCATATATACTTGATTTATAGTTTATTTAATTTTAATTTCCACCACAAATTCACATTTTAAAAAATTATTTTGTTTATCTTTTATTTTAATTTGTTAAACAATTTTAAAATTTGAAATCTAGTCCGAATAAAAAATTAATTTTACTTTGAGGATAATAAAAATTTTCTGTGATTAATTCCCCATTTACAATATATTTATAAGTGTAGCCATTGTTTGTGTAATTAATACTAGCAAGGTTATTGACAGCCCCCCTTATTACTATGTATGGCACCTTTTTAAGTCTAATTTCCTTCTGAAAATAGAGATTTAATGTGCTATAAACATTCAATTTTGAACCCCTATTTGAGGTGTTATCTAAGTACTGTTTTCCAACATATTTTACATTCGCCCCAAACTGAAAATTTTTGATGTGTTTATCTGTTATTCCAACATAGGCGATAGCATTAGGCGAAAATGAGATATCCGTATTTTTATAGATGTCCTTCTTTACTATGAAATTGTCATAGTTATTGCCATAATCATAGTACACATCCTCAAATTGTTTTATCTTATTCTGACTTAAGGTTAGGTTTCCTTCCAAAACAGTCTTTCCTTTCAAAATGGTTTTCATAGCAATAAATTCAACCCCTCTTCGGAATGATTGCGCTACATTCTTCCTCAGTGAATTACCAACATCGTTCAATGCACCTGTTAATACTAGTTGATTTTTATAATTCATATAATAGGCATTCACTTGAATAAAATAAGACTTGCCTTTATTAATCCAACCCAACTCTAAATCTTGCATGTGCTCTGCTTTAGGGATGGTGCTATCAGAATTATCCGTAAAATCGGACCTCACAGGTTCTCTGTTGCCAATACTATAACTACTGTATAGTTGATTTTTTTTAGACAATTGATAATTGATACCTACTTTTGGATTGATAAAATTATAATGCTGCTTGAATTTTACGACTGTTAAATCAGACCCAATGCCGCTACTGCTATAATCGATGTTACGCACTTGAATTTCCCCCATGAATTTTAATGAATTAGTGGCTTGATACTCTCCTTTAACAAAACCATTCACTTCATTTTTTTCACTCTTGGCTCTGTAATACTCAAAATCATTTCCAAAGGGTTGAGCAATACTTGCCCATATTACTTTTCCAAAATGCTTACCGTGGTAACTTGTATATCCTATTCCAGAATTAATTTTCAATCGTTTCTTTGAATAATCTAAAGTAGTAAAGTTACCATAATAAATATTGTCTAACCATTTCTGACGAATCAAATCTGTATTGGTGAAAGTATCTTTGGTGGGTGTTATGAAATTGGCGACCCCATAACTGCTATATTTTGCTCCATCTTTAAACTCCTCATAATATCCTTTACCTGTGGTTGTAAAGAACGAGGTCTTAAATGTAAAATTAGAATTCAATACTTTGCCAATGTGCAACTGATAATGATTCTGCCAATAATTATCTGTTTGATTTTTATAAGTATAAAAGTTATAGGTTCTTCCACTGTTTAATAAATTATTGGTTTGCGCTGGCGATAAATAATTCCTATCGCTATAAGCTTGCATTGCTGCTGTATTGTTGTCATAGCGGCTTTGAGGTGTACCATACCACGACTGGTATGTTTTTTCCTTACCGCCAAAACTTAAAGCATTAATAGCCCATTTATTCTTATAATAATTCATGTTGAATTGAAAGGCGGACAACTGCGAACTTGCTCTGTCAATATAACCATCGCTAGAAATTTTTGAGAGTCTCCCACTAAAAGAGAAGTTCCCAATCTTTCCTGTATTAAATTTCAAATTGCTTTTAGACGTATTGAAAGAACCGTAAGACTGCTGAATTTGGAATCCCGGTAAATTACTGTTTTCAATATTATTGATACTTATATTGGCACCGAAGGAACCATTTCCATTGGTGCTTGTACCAACACCTCTTTGTACCTGAACATTATTTGTAGAACTGGCCAAATCTGGCATATTTACCCAATAAACACCATGACTTTCCGCATCGTTAATAGGAATACCATTAATAGTAACGTTAATTCGGGTGGCATCGCTCCCTCTAATGCGTATACCTGTGTAACCTACTCCAGCACCTGCATCGCTGGTGGTTACAGCAGAGGCCGTATTGCCTAATAAGTAAGTAAAATCCTGACCGAGGTTTTGCAACTTTAAATCCTTTGCATCTAAATTTGTATAAGCAAATGCATTATTCTTATCAACCCTTGTTGCTTTTAAAATGAAACCCGATTGTTCAATGGCCTTTTCTTTAAGAACAAATACAAGATTCATCACGGTTTGCTTTTCTGTATTGAGGGTTACACGGCTTTCGAAATATCCGAATTTAGTGATGACAATTGTATAGGTATTGCCTTGTCTAAGTTCGTAATGATTTTTATTGAGCGTAAAGAAACCAGAGTCGTTATGAATAGACTTGGAAAAAAAATCATTGACCACATTGCTGTCTTCATCCATACAAAAAATGTTTAAAGAAGTGGTGGAATTGTTTTGAGCATTTAATCCGATAAACGCCATGAACAAGAGGAGGGTTAACTTTATTTTCATATACTTTTTATTAAAATAAAGTTGTGGGATAGAATTGTATAATCCTAATCAAAAGATTATCTATCTTAGTTTTTCCTGTCGCAGTAAATTACACTTATCCAGGTACTGTGGGTTTAATCTCAGCTAAAATATTTTTCAGCACCCCAAAACTTTGGTGCAAAGAAATGAAATAAAAATCAAATAAGAGGCAAGTAAGAAAATAAAATTATTTCATTTCGTTGGCAATGCTATAAAGCAAGGCTTCATCGAAAGGACGCCCCATTAATTGTATACCAATGGGTAAATTATTTTCAGAATGATTGCCCGCAGGAATTGATAAGGCTGGGATGCCTGCTAAGTTAGATTGTACAGTAAATAAATCGGCCAGATACATAGCAACCGGGTCGCTAGATTTTTCGCCAATCTTAAACGCTGTTGTGCTGGTGGTAGGTGTTATAATAACATCGTAATCATTAAATATCTCAAGCGTTTTCTGGCGAATTAATTGTCGTACCTTTTGTGCTTTTGTATAATAGGCATCATAATAATCGCTGCTCAATACAAATGTACCTAACATAATTCTTCTCTGAACTTCGGGCCCAAAGCCTTCGGTTCTACTTTTCTTAAAAGTACTTTCCAAATCGGAAGCATTTTTACTTCTGTAACCGTACATTAACCCAGAAAAGCGACTTAAATTGCTACTTGCTTCGGCCGTCGTTAAAACCTGATAACAAGGCACCATCGCATCGAGGTAAGGAAAATCTATGCCTTCTACAACATGTCCCTTGTCTTTTAAAGACTGAATAAATTCCTCTGTCTTCAATTTTATCTCAGAATCCAAACTCGCATTTTCTAGACAATCATTGATGTAAGCTACCTTTAAAGTTTTTGCTAAAGGGGCTATCTCACTGCTACCAGCTTTTTGAAGAGCCATGGTAGCATCATGCTCATCTTCTCCTGCAATAATGCTCATCAACAAAGCCATATCTTGAATGCTAGCTGTAAATGGACCAATTTGATCAAAACTACTTGCAAAGGCAATCAGTCCCCAACGACTTACTCTTCCATATGTTGGATAAATGCCGTACAACCCTGTAAAAGCAGCAGGTTGTCTTATAGAACCTCCCGTATCGCTGCCCAATGAGGCTAAACACATGTCGGCCTGCACCGCTACTGCACTTCCTCCGCTACTACCACCGGGTACTCTACTTATATCGGCTGCATTTAACACAGGGCCAAAAGCTGAATTTTCGTTACTAGCACCCATTGCAAATTCATCACAATTGGTGCGACCAATAATAATGGCATCTTCGGCTAATAATCTTTCTACCACTGTGGCGGAAAAGAGCGAAGTAAAACCTTCTAAAATTTTTGAAGATGCAGTAGAATGATGGCCTTGATAAACAATATTATCTTTAATGGCAATTACCATGCCCGCCAGTTTTCCAGCCGTTTTCGAATCTATTTTTTTCTGAATAATTTCCGCATTTAATAGGGCCTCGGAGGCATAGACCTCGAGGAAAGCATTCAAATGCTTATACTTGTCAATCTGATTGAGATAATAATCGACTAAAGAAGATAAAGTAATGTTACCAGCAGAAATTTCATTTTGAATTTCGGCCAGTGATGAAAAACGTTTTTTCATGCACCAAAAAATACAGGATTTATTTTGTGTCTGTTGACTTCTCCTGAGGTTTTTCGTTCATGCTTTTTTCAATCTCGCTTTTTACATTGTTTTTAGCATTCTGAAACTCACGCATTCCTTGACCAACTCCACGCATTAATTCTGGAATTTTTTTTCCTCCAAACAATATAAGAATCGCAACAATGATTAATATGATTTCGGTTGCACCTAAATTTCCCATAATATTAAATTATTTAATTATTGCAAAGGTAGAGAATAATAAGTATTTGCAAGAAAATTATTTCCAAGGCAACGGAAATTTAAAATTTCGTGTTTTTATTATATGAATTTTAGATTTTTAGTTCGCTTCCTCATTTTGACTATTTCAATTTTATTTGTCAATCAACAAGCAATAGCCTCCCATATGATGGGCAGCGATGTATCCTACATTTGTATTAGTCCGGGCAAGTACCAAATCATTGTGAAAGTATACCGCGATTGCCGTGGTATCCCTCTAAACAATCCTGCAATTAGCGCTTTTAGCCCAGGTTGTGGATCCTCAGTTGATATAACTTATACCCGAACAGAGATAAACGATATTACACCAACTTGTGTAGGCACTCCAGGGCCATGCAATCCTCAAAACACAACTGTTGGTACTGAAGGTATTGAAGAACATATTTTCAAGGGTATTGTTGATTTCAATTCATCTCCCTTTGATGTATTCAAAAAGAATGGTTGTTGTAAGGTCTATTTTTCGGTGCAACAATGTTGCAGAAATAGCGCCATTACTACCTTAACCCAAGGCAATCTCTATACAGAAGCTATGATAGATTTATGCAACATAAAAGGTAAATGCAATACTTCACCACAGCTCTCTATTCCACCAGTGGCTTATATATGCTGCAATTTACCTTTTATTTTTAATAATGGCGCACTCGAAACGGTTGATGGCGATAGCTTATTTTACCATTTAGCTAATCCATTAAAGGGCCATGACGATAACGAATCCTATCAAGGTGCTTTTACCCCTAGTATTCCTATGACACCATTTTGTTTGCCTCCAGGCGTTATTAATTGCAAAGGATTACCAAATGCTAAACCACCTCGTGGAATTACTTTCGACCAAAATAGCGGAGATATTATTTTCACTCCATCCAAATGTGATGAAGTAGGTGTAATTGTTATTCAGATAGACGAATATAGAAAGGATTCGGCTACAGGCCAATATGTCCTTATTGGTGTAACAAGGAGGGATATGCAACTTGTAGTGATTAAATGTGCGGACAATAATCCGCCCGAAATTCCAACTAAAAACAAACAAGTAGTGTGTGAGGGCAATAAGATCTGTTTTACCATTCAATCTCGCGATACCAAGACTGTAAATGCTACGCGCGATGATACAACTCAATTAAGTTGGAATTATGGCATTCCAGAAGCTACTTTTAGAATAATAGACCCAACAGCTAGAGAAAAAGCGGCCGAGTTTTGTTGGCAAACTAAAATTGGTGATGCCCGAGATTATGCTTACCAATTTACAGTTACTGCTGTGGATGATAATTGCAACCCTGCTCCAGCAAAAATCAATAAAGGTTTCCTAATTGTTGTTAAACCCAAAGCTCAAGCTAAGCGTGTATTCGAAATATTAAATTGTGGTAAACTTCGTTTTACTTCTTATCCAAAAGACACCGTCAATTATAAAGGAAAATACAATTACGAGTGGGTGATTCGCGATAGCACTAATTCAGGTTTACCCTACTATAAAAGTTTCCAAAAACGCGATAGTTTTAAATTCAAAAGAGGTGGTAAATATATTATTACCCATACCATCAATAACTTACCAGTCGATTGTCCTACTATTTACACTGATACAGTAATTATGCTTCCGATATTGGATGTTGAATTATCATTTGGCAAAGACACTTTTATATGCGCTGGAGATAGCCTTGTATTAAAACCATTGATTGCATTTGGCGTACCAAATTATAAATACCATTGGGAGAGTCCAGCAGGTATTTTTAAAACTAAAGACACCTTTAATAAATTTACTTTAAAACCAACTTTTAGCACCGAAATTTTATTGAAATTAACAGACAAAAATAAATGTGTTGATACCGATACCATTAAAGTAAAATATCAACCTCTTCCAAAAGTAAATATTGGTCCTGATAAACGGATATGTACTTATGAAAATGTGATCCTAGATGCACAGAATGCAGATACCATGCGTTACTATTGGCAACCCGATGGCGACAGCACACGCTTTAAAACAATTAATATAGCGGGAAGATATATTGCTAAGGTAATTGATATACTTGGCTGTCATACTAGTGATACAATGAACCTTGCTGTGAATGATACTGTTGTAGCAATAGCCAAGCCAGATAGAGAGATTTGTATTTTAGATTCTTTAAAGGTAAAAGCCAGTCGCAGACCATTAGGCTATGTGCGCCAATTTGTTTGGACTGATTTGAATACTGGTATTGTAATGGCCAATGATAGTGCTTTTAAAACAAAAATTACACAAAAAAATAACCGTTCATATGAACTTTCATTAAAGGTAACACAAGGTGGTGTTATCTGTAAAGATTTAGATACTCTTATACTTAAGGTAAATTCGCTCCCTGTTATGAATTGGGGTGGCATTAATCCAAGATGCTATGCTGATGGTGCTATTAATTTAACAAAACTAGAAGTAGGCTCCGCTACTGGACAAGATGGCAAAACCCATAAGGATGTGCGCTATTACCAAAACAAAAAACCTACTTGGATTACAGGTGGTCCAGTTGGAGGTTCTTCCCCCTTTGTATATAACTATCCATTATTTGTAACCAACAATCAAATGTCACAAGCTGGGTTAAGGGATTCCATTTGCATAGATTATAGAGATAGCAATAAATGTTATAATTACGCATGCAAACCCATTCGCCTTTATCCCAATCCGCTCGTGCATATTAAAAATGGTATTTTCTGTCAGAAAGCTGGCCTTATTAATTTAGATAAACAAGTAGATACACCATTTGTAAAAACTGGTGGTATTCAGACTTACAGAGTCCTTTCTGTTCCGGAAAATTCTGGTGCCGATCCTGATGCAATACTTTCAGACAATTTATCCTTTCCACCTATTAAATGTATATTCGATCCTGGCTTGGAAGGAGAAAATAATAAAACCGGCAATTACTTTGTAGAATATTGTTTTAAAAACCCAACAACCGCTTGTCAAAAATGCGATACTGCAACCATCACTGTGGTGCGTTTACCCGAAATACAATTCGACCCAATTCCTAGTCAGTGTATCAATTATCCATTATTAGCATTAGATAGTTTTGTGATAGAGAAAAACAGTGGCAAACGTTTCCCGAATGGATACTGGAACAGCGTTGCTTTTGGTGGTTCGAGAGACAAAAGTATTGCTGCCGTTAAAAATGCTTTAAACAATGCTATAAAGTTTCAAAAATATTTCAACCCAAGTACTGGTGCCGGTCAATATCAATTAAAATTCACAGATACTTCCAGCGGATGTCCGGTAACCGATAGCACAGATCTAAATGTGAATGGATTACCTCAAATAAAATTAATGCCTCTTGATACCCTTTGTTCGAGTTCAAATATTGTTCAGTTAAAAAGCAATTATCCTGACAATGATCCAAACAGTTCATGGTCTGGACCCTTTGTAACTGGTTCAACTTTCGACCCTTCTAAAAGTCTTGCAACAAAACAGTATGAAGGTCCATTTAAATTGATTTACAAATACACCAATCCACTAACAAAATGTTCAGATACTGGCTTTACTTTTAAAACCATTCAATCGCAACCAAATATTAAAATCACCAACAAAACGCCTTACCAACAATGTGAAAATGCTCCGTTCATTTTAACTTCAAGCAGTCAATTTATTACCAAAGGAATTGTGTGGAGTAGCAGTGGCAATGGGACATTTACCAAAGGACCAACTTTACCAAATACCGAATATTATCAAAGCACCCAAGATACCATTCTCAGAGAAGCATTACTCACAATTTCAAGTAATCCAGAAGGTGTATGCCCACAAGTTAAAGCAGACTTGAAATTAATTTTAGAACCTTATCCAGTATTTACAATGCCTCCACATTTTGTTACATGTGAACCTGCAAGTATTGATTTTACAACCATTGTTAGTCGACCAACAGATGTATCTAAATTGAGATATAGTTGGAACTATGGCAATGGTGATAGCGTTTTGAATACAACCATCGGAAATCCCCAAGAGATAAAATACCCGATATCAATTCCAAATTGGTATGATGTTAAAATAAGCGTGCACAATCAATGGGGTAGCCTGCCAACTGAGGTTTGCACCAATACTAAAAATTTGAATGATTATGTGAGAGTATTACCGCGACCTAAGGCCAACTTTATAAGTGACCCAGGTTTATTTACAACTGTTGCATTTCCAAAATTCAAGTTCATCAATCAATCAAAAATTAGATGGGGCGATATGACCCACGAGTGGTACTTTAACAATGGTATTAATCCTGATGACAGCAGCCATTTAGTGAATCCGATACACAATTATCCTGCAGACACTAATAACTATTATGTTTTCTTAAAATCAACTTACACTTATTCGATGGCGAAAGATAGCACACTATTAGAAGATATGACCTGTTGGGATACCTTAAGTCAGCAACGCGTAATAGGACCCGATGTAACCGTATTTGTGCCTACAGCCTTTAGTCCAGAGGGTACAGGACCTCAATTGAACAATACATTCTTTGTCGTAGTTAATGGCGAAAAATCTTTTCACCTAGAGGTATTCAACCGTTGGGGAGAATTGTTATGGAAAACCAATAATAAATATGAAACTTGGAATGGAAAATTCAAGAACGAAAACTGCCAACAAGATGTTTATGCTTGGGTCGTAAAAGTAACAGGATTTGATGGAAAAGAATACCGATACGAAGGGACGGTAACTTTGTTGAGATAATTATTTTTTTGGCCCCTTAGGCTGCAATGGTCGTACCTCTAAATTTACTTGGTGAAAATTATCGGGTGTTTTTAAAGCATAAACCATCATTGCAGCCACATCGTGGGGCATTAGCATATAATCGTGTGCTTGAATATTCGGGCTGTTTCTAAAGAAATCAGTTTTTGTAGAGCCAGGATAAACACAAGTTACTTTGATTTTAAAATCTCTCAGCTCACGCCAAAGACTTTCCGAAAAACCCTTCACCGCCCACTTAGTAGCGCAATAACCACTTACCATTGGCATACCTTCCAAACCAGCAGTACTCGCTATATTTATAATATGACCAATGCCATTGGCTTTCATTTCTGGCACCGATAAACGGGTACAATAAAACATGGCATTCACGTTGGTTTGCATCATTTCATCCCACTCCGACATTGGTATATCCTCGACATTTCCAAAATAACCCAATCCAGCATTATTTACTAAAATATGAATTTGCTGATTGGTGCTTTTATATACTTGTTGAAAGGCCCTTTCTACGTCCTCATAATTTCTAACATCGGTAGGTATAAAAGTAAAATTAGGATGGGTATAAGGATATGCATTGCGACCAAGACCAAACACAATGGCACCTTCTTCTAATAATTGTTGACACAAAGCGGCCCCAATGCCTTTGCTTACACCAGTTACCACAGCTACTTTTTCAGATAGATTCATGGCACAAAGTTAAGGGAAGGAATAAAACCTTTTTACAAATTTCTTTGCGCTTGTGCGATGTGCCGCTCGTTATGAGCTAAAATAAATTGAAAAACATCTCCTAGCTTCAGTCGAACCAATGCTGTCAAAGAAATTGGAATTTTAATTGCATTGATATTTTTATCGGAAGCAGCTTTTAAAAGCAACAACATTTGTTCGGACTGTGTAATAAAAACTGAAATAACCTCGTGGGGATTTATATTGTTTTTAGGTAAGTGGTTTTTAAATGCTTTCATTTTTTTCATTTGCGCATTGGGCTCCATTAATTTTTTAAAATAATGGCCCAAACAAGTACTTTTAAAGCGCGTATTGCGACTCGAAAATGCAGCACTATTTAATCCTTTTGAAATAGCGGGTAAGTAAAAATCACCATAGGAATTTAAATGATCGAAGCACTGAGCAATACTCCATCCACTATTGCCTGCAGGCTTTAATAACACTTCATCATTTAGATTCTGATAAACCGATGTTACCACTCTCAACTGCGACTCCAAACGCTGTTCAAGTTGCTGTAATAATTCTATTTTGTCTATTGATTTCATATTTAAATAATCAATGCAAAGATGTTTTGTTTTAAAAATATAAAATTTGGTAATTACCAAGATTTATATTTTAATATTGTTGAGTAATTTACTGAAATTAGTGGCATCTATTCCTAAATAATTGGCCAAGTATTTATGGGGTACTAATTGTAAAATATGCGGGCTGCGTTTTAATAATTTAATAAACTTTTCTTCCGAAGAATAGCATTGCAATTCCACTTGTCGTTCGAGTACACCGGCCAGTGCATTGCTCAGACCTTTATTGATAAGCAAGGCCAAAGCTGGCATCAATTGAATCATGTTTTGCAAATCAACATTGGCCGCTCTTAAAAATTTGGAAGGTGTTAAGGTTTCATAAAAATAACGCGAAGGTTGCTGTAACATCAACGCATCTAACACCCCTCCAAATGAGGGAGCATATGTAAAAATTAAAGTAGCTTCTCGATCTTGTTCATCCATATAGTAAACCCGTTGGACACCTTCTTCAACAAAATACAAATATTTTTCTTCTTCACCAATAACCGTTAAAATCTCTTTTCGTTTAGCTGAAAATGGTTTCCAAATAGAGAGAAATTCTTTCAATTCTGGCTCACTCAACGGATGCACTGCCAATAATATTTCTCTTAAGCTTTGATACATATTTTCCATGTATTTTTAATTACTCAATGATGATATCTAAGCGAAATAAGAGTCCTGTTAATTCCATTTTTGAGAAACGGGTTTTCTTAAGCGTGTTCATGGTTGGATCAATCAAAAAATTGCGTGAGGTTGTAAAATCAAGTCCTGATAAATCGGTGTTAGTGAATATCGATTCATGCCAGTCGCAGTGAGCTATAGCTGCTTTGGACAAATCGGCTTGCGTAAAATTAGCACCATGAATTTTGCAATGATCAAAACTACTTTTATTCAAACGTTTTTTATCAAACGAAGAATAATCCATGTTACAACCTTTGAAGTGTACTTCGAATAAAAAATCTTTGGATGGAGAGAAATCGGCCCCCATTAATTTACACTCATTAAAATAAATATTTTGTAAGCCACAGAAATTAAAACGCAAATTACTGAGATTGCAATTTGAAAATTGACAATCCATAAAATTAACATCAGATAAGCTATTAAAAGTGCAGTTCGCAAACTCACAATCCTCATATTCCAAACGGTCGCTTTTATCTATCGAAAAATCGATGTTGTTAAAGGTTTCGGAAAATATTCTTTTGGCAGCCTTTTTTATACTTGACATAGCAAGGCAAAATTAATAAAAAACAACATCATTTTTCAGTCAATTTCATTAACACAGGTTAAGGAAATAAGAGATTGCGAATTCGTAACTTTGTACTACAATTTTAAATAAACATACCATGACACAACAGCTTAAAAAAGTTGAGATTATATTGGCACCACCAGCACCGCATATGGTGGGCGATGGCTTTAGGGTACATAATTTTTTCCCTTCTGGTTATACATTTGGAAATTATAGAATGAGTCCGTTTTTCTTGATGGATTACAACTCGAAAGTAGAATTTCCACCAAAAGATACACCACGTGGTGTAGGGGTGCATCCTCACCGTGGATTCGAGACCGTAACCATTGCTTACCAAGGTAAGGTAGCCCACCATGATAGTGCTGGCAATAGCGGAGTAATAGGCAGTGGCGATGTTCAATGGATGACTGCTGGATCAGGGGTATTACACAAAGAATATCATGAAGAAAAATATAGTCAACAAGGTGGACCATTTCAGATGGTGCAATTGTGGGTTAACTTGCCTGCTAAAGACAAAATGACAACGCCCAAATACCAAGGTATAGAGAGGTCTCAATTGGGTCTATATCAATTACCAAATGATGGCGGAACTGTTGAAGTAATAGCAGGTGAATATAAAAATGTGAATGGAACTGCCGCTACTTTTTCGCCCATTAATATGTATAATATGCGAATGAAAAAAGGGATAAGTGAAACCTTTAGTTTACCAGCCAATTATAATACAGGATTATTAGTAGTAGAGGGCAGCATTAAGGTGAATGAAAGTGAGATTGTACCAAAAGATCATTTTGTACTGTTTAAAAACGAAGGAGAGAACATTACAATTGATGTTGAAGAAGATGCGGTGGTTTTGGTTTTGAATGGAGAACCAATCCGTGAAAATTTATTTCCACATGGACCATTTTTAATGAATACCAAGGAGGAAATATTACAAGCATTTGATGATTTGGCAAAGGGGAAGTTTGGGAGCTTGGAAGATTAGAAGATTTTGATGGCGAGTACTTTTTAAATCACACTTCGAAACCTATTTGATTCCTTTGAAAAACAAACATAAAAGGAAAATACTTTTACTTATTTAGGCAAATATTTATCCTTCTCGGGTTTGCGGAAGGAGGGTCTCCAAGCAATACCAATTGCCAATTGTTGCACCCAGCGTGCGGGTTTGGCAAACATAGCTGAAGCTTCTACAAAAAGTGCCAAATAACGATAGTCTGATTTTAAAATTATGAAATCGGTTTGCAAACCTAGTGAGGGTGCAAAACGGGTTTCTGCAATGGATTTTTTGGTGAGTGTATTTTCATAGCCTACCGAACTATAACATAGACCAGGACTTATAGATATTTTTGCGAAACGATAGGTTCTTCCGAATCCATAATTAAAGCACAAACGACTTTCTCTCCAATAACCATTTTCCATTGCCCCCTTATTGATACTCATGTTCAAATCGAGATGTACAAAGTTGCTGCTGTTTACATAATTTTCAATAGAAAACTTAACGTAGATGCCCGGTTTGATCATATTAAAGGCATTGATGGCAGAATCTTTAGCAGGCTTTAAACTGATGCGTGATGCACCCACAAAAACAATAAGACTAGAAGGTGGCCCTTGCACTGCCCAAACAAATTGACTCAATATCATTAATACCAGAAGGCCCAATAGGTTGCGGTATTTTTTGAACATTTCTAGAAACATTACTTTTTCTAACAAAGTTAGGGAATTCCTTATTATATTTTTTTAGGAAAGAACTATGATCAAAATAAAGGCATAGCACGACAACATAAACGGATAAAAAATTTCACCCTCAGCATTGTGAAGACTTAATAATTGCTATTACCAAAACATGGAAGGTAGGATGGTAGGAACCATTCCAAATGGATTCAACTCCTTTTATTTTGTGAAAACAGTACAGAATTGTTTAGCCCGCTTTAAAGGAATTTTTTATTGTCGTGCTTACTTCAACCGATACTCGGCTTGCATTTCATAGCGAATCTTTATCTTTTCAAAACCGGGTGACGAAATTGATTCGACTTCCCTCGATTCATACTTCATCGCCATATTTTCTATGAGGTTCCTGTTGGTATAATCGCTGCTGTAATCGTTATTAATTTCCTGAATCAGTAAGGCATCGCCTATCTCCTCACCAATACTCTTAGCAAGATAATCCGCTTTATTTTTACCCGCCAACAAGGCGTTTTTCTTTACTTCTTTTCGCAACTCTTCTATCTTGCTGTGCGATGTTCTATCAATACTAAAATTTTCCAATGCTTTTTCATCTAACAGTGACACTAGCTTGTCTAGGTAGGCAGGTGAATTGAACTTGACTGTATACGAAATGGAATTCATAAAATTGGGTTCGTTTTTTTTCCGCCTGTAATAATAAAAATTCCAACGCTCATACCCAGAATAATTAGAAATACTGATGTTGCTATCTGCAATGCCACAAGCCTTGCATTGGGCTAGGAAAGCAGTTTTAATACTTTCAATCTTTACTTTAGATTTTGATGCATCAAGGTATTCTCGCAGGGTAAAGGTCATGTATATCTCATCGGGTACTACTTCTATTTCCGCGCTTCCAGTTACAATTATTTTTTTGGGAGCTTCTTCCTTTCCTCCTTTGCCCCCGCAGGAGATCAAAGCTATGGAAGTGCTCATAGTTAATAGACAAATTAATAGTTGATTCTTCATATTATGATTTTTTTATTGTTAATACTATTGCTTGTTCAAATGTAAATGTTTTTTATTCTAATACACCTGCAAAATACTTTAACAACAAAATCAAAAAAATTTAAATCCATACCAAATAGCTTATCGGAAAACCTTTAAAGTTAAAGGTATGGTTCACTCATCCCAAACAAATTTTCTTCAGAAAATCATTTGCAAGGGAGTATTATATAAATTCTCAATATCAAGCCTGCCTTGCACCGTTTTGGAGAAATGCTTTTATTCAGAATTACAAAGTAATTAATTGATTAAGATAAAATACACAGCAGCCTATATTTCTCTCATGAATTTATGGTCATCAATGGTGTTGTTTGATTCTTAATATAAAAGTTCATCTGCGAAAACACTATGAGCATTTAAGTTGTTTTTCGGTAATTCAAAATTGCCCAAGAATTTAACACCACCGCAAATCCAATTATCTTCAATAAATGAAATTTTATATCATCGAACCCGCTGCCCTTTAATACAATCATGCGCATCACATCTATCATATAACTTACAGGGTTGAGGCCAGCGATAATTTTGGCAAAGGGTGGCATGCTATCTATTGAGGTAAACAAGCCGCCCATTAGGATAAATATCATGACGAAGAAAAACGCTATGAACATGGCTTGTTGCTGGGTTTGACAAAAGGTGGAAACCAATAACCCGAAACCCAATATGGCCAATAGGTATACGGCAACAAAACCATAGAGCATTGCTATACTTCCTAAAGGTACTATACCATAAACCAGATAAGAGATTAACATGCCAATACTAAATACCACCAGACCAATTAACCAGAATGGAATGAGCTTTCCTAAAATAAAATGATACTTTTTAATGGGTGTTACATTGATTTGCTCAATGGTACCAATTTCTTTTTCTTTTACAATATTAAGCGCACATAAAAAGCCTCCAATCATGGTCACTAAAAATGCCAATATGCCTGGCACCATAAATAAGTGGTAATTCATAAATGGATTGTACCAGTTGGCATTTGTTATTTCAATTACTGGCATGGGATTTATTTTTTGAGGTGTTATTAATTGCAACCTGATATCGCCATTAAAATTTCGAACAATGGTGTTCAGATATGCACCACCCAGATTGGCTTTTACGCCATTAATAGCATTTACTGCCACAAACAATTGTTCCTCATTATCGCGAATTAAATTATTCTCAAAATTCTGTGGTATTTCTAAAATTAAATCGGAGCGATCGCTTTCAATATTGCCCATGGCTTTTTTGAAAGAGGCATCATAACTTTGCAATTTAAAATAACCAGAGGCCGTAATTTTTGAAATCAATAAATTGGAATACACCGAGTGGTCATTATCTACCACGGATAAGTTGATATTCTTTACTTCGTAATTGGCAGCAAGCGGCAATAGTAATAATTGAACTATGGGAATAATAAGAATAATGCGCAATATGGATTTATCGCGAAAAATTTGCTTGAATTCTTTCTGAAGTAAATATCGTATGGTTCTCATCATTTTATTATGCTAATCGGATTTTAAAACTTTTAAGACTAATGCCTGTGAGTATTATGGTAATAAAAAAAAGTATCAGTGTTTCTTTCCAAATGGCCGAAAATCCAAGTCCCTTTATCATAATGGATTTAACGATGACATAGTACCATTTGGAAGGAATAATATTAGATACAATTTGCAATGGTAAAGGCATATTTTCTATGGGAAACATGAAACCGCTGAATAAGATGGTTGGCAACATCATGCCCATCATGGATATTAGCATGGCTGTTTGTTGAGAATCTGTTTTTACGGAAATAAAAACCCCTATGGAAAGGCAGGTAATGATAAACAAAGTGCTCTCCGCAAACAATAAAAGTAAACTCCCATTCACAGGCAAATTCAACACGAATACACTTAACAATAAAATAGTACAAACATTTACCAAAGATAAAATGAGATAGGGAATTACTTTTGATATAAGTACCAAAATAGGTTTGAAAGGTGATACCAAAAGAATCTCCATGGTGCCTGTTTCCTTCTCCTTTACAATGGATATGGCGGTCATCATAACACATACCAACATTAACACAAGCGCCATTACCCCTGGTACAAAATTATGAACCCCTTTTAACTGCGGATTATACAACATTCTTATTTCAGGTATAATTTTATATGGCAATGTTGTATGGATGTTCACTTCATTCTGAAAATCCATGATGATGGATGATAAATAATTGGTTAAGGTATTAGCAGTGTTAGGATCGGAGGCATCGGCTACGATTCTCAATTCTGCTGCATTTTCGTGCAATAGATTTTGGTTAAAATTAGATGGTATAATCAATGCGACTTTAATGGCCCCTGCTTTAAAATTTTCTTCAATATTTGAATTACTAATACCGTCTGTTTTTATTTCAAAATATCTGCTAGCTTCAATTTTACGAATCAGTTGTTGGGAGTAAACATCATGCGCTCTATCCACCACCATTATTTTGGCGTTCTTTACTTCGTTAGTTAACGCAAATCCGAATATTAAAATTTGTACAATGGGCAAGCCAAATAATACCAATAATGTTTTCGAATCGCGCATAACGTGAGCAAATTCCTTTCTGATAAATATGAACAATTGCTTTTTCATTATTCTGCTCGTTTAGCTCCCCTTGCCAACTCAAAAAATACTTCGTCCATATTAGTTGCACCGTACTTTTTTTTCAGATTAGCAGGTGTATCGAGCGCCTTTATTTTACCATCTACCATAATGGAAATGCGGTTGCAATATTCTGCCTCATCCATATAATGCGTGGTTACAAAAATGGTAATTCCACTTTCCGCAGCTTCGTATATCAGATCCCAAAATTGCCTGCGTGTTACAGGGTCTACCCCTCCAGTGGGTTCATCCAAAAAAACTATTTTGGGTTGATGCAAAATAGCCACCGAAAAAGCCAACTTTTGTTTCCATCCTAATGGCAATGTTTTCACTAGTTTTTTTGCTTCATGGTGCATGCCCAATTGATTCAACAATACCTCACTTTTTGATTTTAGGTCCTTTTTATTGAGTCCATAAATTCCTCCAAAAAAATATATGTTTTCCAACACTGTTAAATCTTCATACAAAGAAAATTTCTGACTCATATAACCTATGTTCATTTTAATTTGTTCCGTTTGTTTATAAACATCAAATCCAGCCACTGTGGCCTCTCCAGACGAAGGCGCAGACAAGCCACACAACATTCTCATGGCAGTAGTTTTACCCGCACCATTGGCTCCTAAAAATCCAAATATTTCTCCCTTTTCTACTTCAAATGTAATTTCATCGGCAGCTATAAAATTGCCGAAGCGCTTGGTGAGTTTATTGGTATGGATGACGATATCTGGCATTGGTGATTAGGAGGGGTGGTTAAGCGTTAGTGATTGGTGTTAAAAGAAGGATTAGTCTTGTCATCTTATTTATCCTCTTAAGTGTCTAGCAATTTGGAATGATATGCAATATTGAATTTGTAATACCATTTCAGTTTTTTAATAATTGAATGAAACAATCCTCGATTCCTGGTGTAATTTCTCTAATTTCAATTTGCGAATGACCTAAGCTTGTTAAACTATTTATCAATTCGATGCTTGTCTTATCACTTTCGTATTTAAAAGAAATATGTAAATACTCACCAAAGGTGAAACAATTTAGAGTATTCTCCATGGCCCGCAGATCCTTTAACAAAGCATATTTATTAAGTGCTTTTATTTGATATAATTTATTCTGATATGATTTTATAATTTCATCTGGTTTATCTATTGATAGCATTTTCCCATTTTGAATTAATCCTATTCTATCGCAAAGCGCTGCCTCGTCCATATATGGAGTGGAAACAACTATGGTGATATTTTTTGACTTTAATCGCTTCAACATTTCCCAAAATTCTTTTCGCGAAACAGGATCTACACCTGTTGTTGGCTCATCTAAAAATAATATTTTGGGTTCATGAATTAAAGCGCAGCATAAGGCCAATTTCTGTTTCATGCCACCAGATAATTTACCAGCTCTTCTGGTTTTAAACGGTTCTATCTGCACATAAATATCCCTTATCAATTCGAAATTTTCTTCGACAGTGGTTCCAAAAACAGTTGCAAAAAAATTGAGATTTTCTTCAATGGTGAGGTCTTGATACAATGAAAATTTACCTGGCATATAACCAATTCTGCTTCTAATTTTTTTATAGTCTTTTACAAGCTCCAAACCATCCACTGTTGCAGAACCCCCATCTGGTATCAACAAGGTAGTAAGTATTCTGAAAATGCTGGTTTTACCTGCTCCATCCGGACCAATTAATCCAAATAATTCTCCCTCATCTATAGAGAATGAAACTGCATCTACTGCAAGGGTTTTTTCCTTGCCGTAAGTTTTACTAATTTCATTCAATTCAACCGCTTTCATGCCTTAAAATTTAACATCAGCATACATGCCCAATTTTAAAAACCCATCGTTGTTAACGCGAATCTTTACTGCGTATACAAGATTGGCTCTTTCATCCTTTGTCTGTATAGTTTTTGGCGTAAACTCGGCCTTATCGCTGATCCATTCCACCACACCTTCGTAACTTTTGGACTGCCCTTCCATTTGGTCTATCATCACCTTTACTTTTTGATTTATTTTGATAGATGAGAATTGATCGCCCGTTATATAAATGCGTAAAATTAGGTGAGACATATTCGCAATTTTATAAATGGCCTTTCCTGCATTTGTCATTTCATTGGCTTGAGCATACTTTGTCATTACAGTGCCTTCTACTGGATTTATTATCTTGCATTTTCGCAATTGATCATTGATTTGTTCAATCTGAACCATTAATGGAATGGCCTGCTCTGAAATTCCTTCCGAGGCTATTCCAAGTGTGGATTGTTGCGCTTCAATTTGTTTTTGAATTACATTTATCTGTGCATTGATATCATCCATTTGCTTGGGTGTTGCTGCGTCTGCCTTTAACAAAGCCCCAATTCTTTTTTGTTCCCTTTCCGCAGCTTGTAATTGCACATTCAGGGCAGCCAACTGTTTTGAAATATTGGGTTTTTGACTTAAGGTTGTTTTAATTTGAGATAACAATTGTTTCCGTTTTAAATACAACTGTACACTGTCTATACATCCAACATATCGGCCTGCTTTTAATATCTCACCTTCTTCTAAATTGAGTTGAAGAATATCTCCGGTGGCTTCAGCCGATACAATAATTTCTGTGGCTTCAAAGGTTCCGGAGGCATCGTAAGGGTTTGTATTTTTTTTACATGCACTCCAGGTCAAGCCAAGTAGTATTGATATAATTATTTTCTGTTTCATATTAATTTCCTGAAATGGTTAATTGATTGTATTGTGCCAATAGCAATTGAACTTCGTGTAATAGTTTACTTTGTTTGGCTTGATCTTCTGCATTCACTTCGCGCACATAATCTGTAGAATTAATGGTACCATTTTCGAGTTGTGCCAATGCCGTATTTTAATTTTTGTTCTTAAGCTGATAATAGATTCATCTGTGCGAATGAGCTCTTCATTTTTATTTATTTCTGTGCTTTGTTGCTTTAAAGCTAAATTGGTATTGAATAAAAAGGTTTCTTTCTGTGTTTCAATTAAATTGTAATTAATACCAATAATGACCCTATCATTTTTTGCTGTATAAAAACCATTGAGAGACCAACTAAGGCGAACCCCACCAATGCAGTAGCCTGTAAATTCATTATTCAACATATTGAGCGCAGGGCGACCAAATCCACCTTGAAAAAATAAACCTACCTTGGGCCTATTTTTTACATTGATTAATTTATTCTGAACATCGAGTAAGCGACTTTGGTTATAATAAAGTAACAGTTCTGGCCTTTGAATAGTATTAGCCAATGCTGGTGTTACAGGTTTCTCTATAATTGAATTTTCCGTTAGTTTTTGATTGGTATACAAACCCAACATTTCCAAATAGGCGTTGCGACTTGCTTTCAACTCAATTGTTTTCTGATCTGCTTTTAATTGCTCCACCAATAAGGCATCGGCACTGCTTTTTAATGCAACACCATTGGCAATGGCTGCATTTATTTTCGCAATACCCGAAGCCATGTCTTTCTTCAAAATATCCACTTGTTTTAGTTGCTCATTCACAAGCAATATTCCAAAATACAATTGATTGATGCGCTCCTTTAATTTGTATATTTCTGTTTCCAATTTCTGCACTTCAATAATTTCATTGGCTTTAATACTCTCCTTTTGCGCCCTAATTTGCCCTCCATCATATATCGTTTGATTGATTTCCCCATAGAATTTATATTGATCTTTGCTAATTGTAGGAATATTAATATTGGGTAACTTAATGGGTATTTGTGTTACCTGCGATTGGTAGGTGGCTTGTCCATAAAAACTCAATTGCGGATAATACCCTTTAGAAGCATTCTCTATAGAGTATTCTGCACTTTTGGCAATTAAATCCCTTTGTTTTATCATAGGATAATTTTCCCTAGCCAATGTGTAACAGTTTTCCAAAGTGATAGATACCTGCGCTTGGGCATTTAAGAAAAAGAAAAGTATCCATAATAATAGCAGCGTAAGTGGAAGTCTCATATTATTTATTATTTTGTTTTAATCGTTTGTTTAATATTAATGCAAAAAATTATTTAGCTTTAAGCATGGCTTTTATCCATATTGGAATCATTTTTTTGCGTTCTTCCATTAAGTTATTAAATTCTGAATGCTTAAGATTGCCAATGGTTTTAAGCAGGGGACTTGCAATAAAAGGAAAAACAACTAAACCCATAATATTCATTAAAAAATGAATGGGATGCAACTTGCCTTTAGTTTCTTCTGCTATTTGTTTCATAAAGTGTGAATTCGCGATCACGCTTTTTACGTTCATTTTAGCGGCAAACTTTTCGGGATTGGCTCTAATTTCACTTAGCACAAAGATGGGTAAATCTGGATTTGCCTTTAACAATTCAATGTAGTTATCAGCCATCTCGGTAACCTTTTGAATAAGCGTTTTATCTTCGTTGTGAAACACACCTCTCATGCCCCTAATAAATTGTTGCATTTGTTCGCCCATTACCATGTCGAACAATTTTTCTTTGCTACGGAAATAATAATTCAGCAAAGCCAAGTTAATCCCAGCTTCTTCTGCAATATCGCGTGTGCGAGCTGCAGCATAGCCTTTTTGAGTGAAAATCTTGCGGGCAGCCTGTTTGATTTTTTCTTCGGTAGAGTGGTCTTCTATAATATTTGTTTTCTTGGCCATTTAGAAATAATCAATTATTTATGCTGCAAATATAAAATAAATCATTTGATTTAATCAAATGATTAAATCAAGTTACATTGAATAATTACTTAATTACTTGTTTATCAGGATGATTTTTCTATTTTACCCTTTTGTCAAAATATTATCATAAATATTGATTACATATACTATTACTTAAAGCGTATCGTTTTAGCAGCATGAGAAACAATATCTTACTTATTGTAATGTTACTTTTACTTTCCAATTGCAAAAAGGAACATAACAATATCTCGAATACTTCTTCTTTGAATTACTATCAATCAAAAGGCATGGAATACATTGCAACTATTCAGAATCAAGACAGTAATGAAATTCTACCCTTTTTTGTAGATAAAATACATCATCAAAATACCTATAAGATTATTTACAAGCAAAAGCAGAATGCTACTTTTATTTGGAAATCATATAAACTGGAAAATGGTATAAAAAAGGATTGGGATGTTAATTTAGGTAACCAATTTGCTGATGCCTATTTATCTCTTAGTAGAAATGGTAGTTTTTTGAGCAATGGAGAATACATTGATTTGATTGAAACTTCCGACAATCATTTTGTAATCATTCAAGACAAACCAAATGAATTTCTACATATAGATTATATAAAGAATGGGGATGATATATTTGGCATAAAACCTAATAACGAGAATTCAAAATTGGATGGTTCCTATTCCGGCTATTTTTTAAGGAGTCCCGATTTACTTTTAGGTTTCGACAATAAACTGAGTTTTAGCATTGGTAAAAGGATTGATAACGCCATGTGGAATTATTGTATTACAGAGTATAACGGCTCCGATTTGTTATACATTTATTCGCAAGAAAATTATCTATGCGCATCAACATTAGATGCTAGACATAAAAAAACTTTCATTGATCATATAAATTGTACCCCGACCTATAAGAAAAGCGGTTGTGATTACGGTCCAATCGAAGAAGGATATCAAATAAAAACAATTGGCAGGGAAAACCCCTTTATTATAATTGGGGGTCCTACTTATGATATTTTCCGCTTCAAGGGCAATAAATTACAAACAGAAGCTTTAAAGATCAAATCGGTTCTTGATGCAAATCCCAATAGTCTGTTTTCTTATCATGAACAGCTCTTCAAAATTAAAGCTGGGCAATTACAAAAACTAGAGGCAGGGTCATTCATCAATGTAAAACTACCCGATGTTATAATACTCGGAATATGTGGAAGTGAGGAAGGTATTTTCCTAGCAGTTCGAAAAATGGGAGATGTAAACAACCATTATTTCGACCTTTGCAAACTTAATTTTTAGGATGTCCTGCATTTAGCCATTTACTCATAGCGGCTAAATCACAATCGGAAAGTTTACCACCATTCTTTGGCATCTCGGAATACCCTGGTTGATGTTGGATTGAGCCATTCAACTTGTTATTGGCAATGGAGAGTACAATATTGTCATAGGTAGATAAATCGTAACCACCCCCTGCATTGCCGGTTGCATGGCAACCAACACACCATTTGTTCATCATTGGTTGTATTCTGTTTGAATAGGTGTAAGTGGTATCGCATGAATTACAATTAGAACTATTTGGAGCACCCGCTTTTATCCAATGTTTTATAATGTCCTTTTCGTATTTTGTAAATTTACGAGAAGGTGGCATAGAGCCCGAGTTAATTGTTGTGAAAGACTCACTTTGAAAAGGGTGATTGGCTTTTATACTTTTCATGATTCCTGTATAATTGCCTAAATCCAATTCGGCCACTTTATCTGTAGCATTATGACAGCCTGATTGGGTGCAATTAGAGACAAATAGTGGCAATACATCTTCTTGGAAACAAATATTAGGGGTTGCAACTTCGCTGGTGCAAGTAGATAAAAAAATAACAGCAACAAAAGAAATGAGTATTAAGAGGTGAAATTTAAATCGCATGGATGAGCAGACCATTGCAAAGTTTGTACCAACAATAAATGGCTTTTGCTGATATTAGTCACCTTCCAATGATTCTATTCCCTATCTCTCTTGGAATCATGCACTCTTAAACATCTAAAAATTTGATAGCATAGACAAATACAAGATATTATCTGAATTGTCTTGTCTTTTTTCGCAGCCTTAAAAATATTTTTCAATACCTTATCGGGCACAAAAACAAACGGGTTAACACCAATAATTTCAATTTTTGCTTCAAATGCATTTATCATTTTATCAAAAATTTGGTCCATTTGGGACTATAAAATAAGATACAATTATCTACTCAAATACATGCTCTTTTTGCTGTAAATTTCTCTGAACTCAGGGTCTTTGATATCTTTCACAAACAAAATAGATTCTCCTGTACTCTTCATTTCAGGACCTAATTCGCGGTTAACATTAGGGAACTTATTAAAAGAAAAAACAGGCAATTTAATAGCAAATCCATGTTCTTTTTTCTGAATGTCAAAGTCTTTTAATTTATTAACACCTAACATAATTTTGGTAGCAATATTAATGTATGGTACATCGTAAGCTTTGCATATAAATGGCACCGTTCTACTGGCTCTTGGATTGGCTTCTATCACATAAACTTTCTCATCTTTTATGGCAAATTGTATGTTTAACAAACCGCGTATGTTCATGCTAAAGGCCAATTTGCGACTATAATCTTCCATCAACTTTTTAACATTTTCACTAAGGCTAAATGGTGGCAATACCGCACTACTATCTCCACTGTGAATACCTGCAGGCTCAATATGCTCCATCATGCCTATTACATGGCAATCCTCCCCATCGCAAATTACATCGCACTCTGCCTCCTCCGCTCTGTCTAAAAAATGATCTATCAATACCCTATTGCCTGGCAAATCGCCTAACAAACCTATAACCGCATTTTCTAAGTCCTCATCGTTAATTACAATTTTCATTCCTTGTCCACCCAATACATAACTCGGACGCACCAAAACCGGATAACCCACTTCATGTGCAATATTAACCGCCTCTTCTGCGGTTTCCGTTACGCCATATTTAGGATATGGAATCTCCAACTCTTTTAACAAATCGCTAAACAATCCGCGGTCTTCGCTCATATCCATATTAGGGAAACTGGTGCCTATTATTTTAATCCCTTTTTCGTGTAATTTTTCAGCTAGTTTCAAAGCAGTTTGTCCGCCCAATTGTACGATAACACCTTCTGGTTTTTCAAGTTCTATAATCTCCCATAAGTGCTCCCAATATACAGGTTCAAAATACAATTTATTGGCCATGTCGAAATCGGTACTCACTGTTTCAGGATTGCAATTCACCATGATGGCTTCGAAGCCCGATTCTTTGGCAGCAAGCAAACCATGCACACAACTGTAATCAAATTCTATACCTTGACCAATCCTGTTAGGACCACTGCCCAATACAATGATTTTCTTTTTATCGGTTACCACACTTTCATTTTCTCCTTCAAAGCAAGAGTAAAAATAATTGGTTGGTGAAGGGAATTCAGCAGCGCAAGTATCTACCATTTTATAGGTACGTCTGATACCCATTTTTTTGCGTTTTTCATAAACATCATCTTCAGTGCAATTTTTTATAAGATAAGCAATTTGATAGTCGCTATAGCCTTTTTTCTTAGCTGTTCTCAAAAGGTCTTCTGGCAAGGTTTCGAGTGTAAACCTTCTGATCTCCTTTTCGGTATTTGTTAAGTCTAATATTTGCTCTAAATACCAACGGTCTATGCGGGTTAACTTCTGGATAGTTGTAAGCGGCACTCCCATATCAATTGCATCTTTTAAATGAAATAAACGGTCCCAACTCGGGAACTCCAAACTGTGTGCAATTTCTTCCAAATTTCTAATACCATTGCCATCTGCACCCAAACCATGTTTTCGAATTTCTAATGATTGACATGCTTTTTGCAAGGCTTCTTGAAAACTTCTGCCTATGGCCATTACCTCGCCTACAGATTTCATCTGTAAACCCAAACTCTTATCGGCTCCTTTGAATTTATCAAAATTCCATCTTGGTATTTTTATGATTACATAATCAATAGCAGGCTCAAAGAATGCAGAGGTGGTTTTGGTAACTGGGTTTTTTAACTCATCTAAATTATAACCAATGGCCAATTTGGCCGCGATTTTTGCAATTGGATAACCAGTAGCTTTACTAGCCAAGGCAGATGAACGTGATACACGTGGATTAATTTCAATAGCAATGATATCCTCGTTTTCTGGATTAACGGCAAACTGCACATTACAACCACCTGCGAAGGTTCCAATACTACGCATCATTTTAAAGGCCATGTTGCGCATGTTTTGGAAACAAGTGTCACTTAATGTCATT
This sequence comes from Bacteroidota bacterium, assembly GCA_025354385.1. Classification (GTDB taxonomy): domain Bacteria; phylum Bacteroidota; class Bacteroidia; order NS11-12g; family UBA955; genus JABMMZ01. Next base: position 10,301 of record JANXMZ010000034.1, on the reverse strand, counting down.
GCTGGGGCGATAGTAATACTATCTCCAGTATGAATACCCATTGGATCTAAATTTTCTATGGTACATATTACTGCAATATCATTTTTATTATCCCGCAATAATTCCAACTCGTATTCTTTCCATCCTAACACTGCTTGCTCAACTAAAACTTCATGTGTTGGCGAGGCTTCCAAACCAATTCTCAATGCTTCATCCAAATCATTTTTGGTTCTTACGAATCCACCACCTGTTCCACCTAAAGTGAAAGAAGGACGAATAACCAAGGGATATCCTATGCGCTGTGCAATTTCTTTTCCTTCTAAAAACGAATTGGCCACACCGCTAGTAGCCACCCCTATTCCAATATCAATCATTAATTGACGGAATAATTCTCTATTTTCTGTTTTTTGAATGGCTGCTGTATCAACCCCAATAATTCTAATATTGTATTTTTCCCAAAGTCCTAAGTCTTCAGCTTCTATACAAAGGTTCAATGCTGTTTGACCGCCCATGGTTGGCAATACGGCATCAATATGTCTTTCTTGTAATATTTTTTCGATGGATTGGCAGGTCAGTGGTAATAAATAAACATGGTCGGCTGTTACACTATCTGTCATAATAGTAGCCGGATTGCTATTGATTAGTGATACTTCGATACCCTCTTCTCTGAGTGAACGTGAGGCTTGGCTACCCGAATAATCGAATTCGCAAGCCTGACCGATAATGATGGGACCGCTCCCTATAATTAAAACTGATTTGATGGATAGATCTTTGGGCATATAAAGAATAAAATTTGGCAAAAATACGAAAGCAAAGTCGTTTAAACATTAAATGTGGACAAAAATCAATTAATTTATTGCCATGACAGAAATACAAAAAAGGATATCATCATTAAATCCAGAATCTAAATACACAGTTTGCATTATACCATACTTGATCCAGATAGCCTTTCAGGAAATCTTTAAGCCTAGCGGCAAGGTACTAACTTATCCTAAACAAATTCCCCACCGATAATCTATGAATGATGATTCTATACGCTCAATGCTTCTCCTTGTAAATTTTGTTCCTCTAAGGTCCAATAGTCTGTTAAAGTAGTTTCCAACCAAACTTTGCCCGATTTTCTGTAAACCAAAACCCCTAATCCGACTGTTTTTCTTAATTGGGTATCTAAATCTAAAACTGTCATATAGGGCGTTATAATAATGGGTTCATTCGATTGCTTAGTTCTGCATTCATTCAAAGTATTGTTGTATTTTTTCACCAAATTCTGAAACATACCACCTGTTCTGTTTGCAACAGAAATAAAATCAATTTTTAGATACGGAAACAATTGATTGAACTCCTCCTGTAACAAGAATATTTTTTTTTTGGGGTCTATGATCAACTGCGTCATGATTAAATTTAAAATATTAATTTATCTTTAAAAAGGTGTTAAATACAATTCATCTGCACACTAAAAAATAAGTGTCTACAAATTTATATGTCAATTGAAAAAGATAGAATGAGGACCATCAGAAGAATGCATGACAGTCGTCAGTATTCCAAAAAATTTTAGAATCAATTCTTCATTTTGGCAAGGCGCTCATAATTAAGCACGGTAATGGTGCCGCCAGAAACTTCAATGAATTTTTCTTCTTTAAAATCGCTCAGTGTTCTTATTACCGTTTCGGTAGCAGTGCCTACCATATTGGCTAAATCCTCGCGCGATAAATTCATGCTAAACTTTTCATCATTTTCCTTTTTGTATTTATCTGAAAGGCGCACCAAAGCCTCTGCAACACGTTTGCGAACAGAATTATAGGCGAGTTTTACCAGTTGTTTTTCATTGTCGCGCAAATCATTGGAAAGCATCTCTATGAATTTTTTTGAAATCTCTGCATTCTTATAAATCAATGCATAAAAATCTTCCTTAGGTATTAAATAAATCTCCGAATCTTCCAAAGCTGCTGCTGAATTCGTGTATTGTTGATTTTGCAAAAGTGCTAAGTAACCAAAAAATTCGCCTTCCTTGTACAATTCAGTAATCAATTCCTTACCCAATTCATTGGTTTGGTATGACTTTACCTTGCCTTTGTTAATGAAATAAATGCCTTTCGGAAAATGACCTTCTGTATAAATTTCATCTTTCTTTTTAAATACTTTTTTCTCGTGTTTATCTGATAATTGCTTGAGCGATTCTATACCTTTAACCTCTTGCATAAACTCGTTCAGTCCATTGATATTTCTTGTAAATTCACGTTTCAAGATATCGTTCTTTTTCAATCTGCTTTCTATCGCATTTAATAATTCCACATCGTCAAAAGGTTTAGTGAGGTAATCATCTGCGCCCATTTCCATGCCTTTTCTAAAATCGCTTCTCTCTGCTTTTGCAGTTAAAAATATAAAAGGAATGCTGGAAGTTTCTTCGTTTTTAGACAACATGTGCAATACGCCATGACCATCCAATACTGGCATCATAATATCGCAAATAATTATATCGGGTTTTTCTTGTTGTGCCATCTCAACACCTTCTTTGCCATTCACAGCAGTTACAACTTGGTATTGGGCCAATCGCAAAATTTCAGCTGTATTATCTCTTACATCGGCATTGTCTTCTATTAATAATATTTTTTTCATATCAAACTCTAATATTTTTTATTGAGGTATTATAATGGTAAATGTGGTGCCTTTGTTTTCTGCACTTTCAAAATCAAGTGAAGCATTCATAAGTTCTGCATAGCGGGTAACAATGTTTAAACCCAGGCCTGTGCCTTGTATGTGCATGGCATTATGCCCACGAAAAAAACGCTCAAATAAATGCTTTTGGTCTTCTTTGGAAATACCAATACCATGGTCTTTTACCTCAATTCGAATGGTAGAATTATTCACCTGGGTATTCACTTCTACGATGGCCTGTCCGGGGGAAAATTTAACCGCATTTGAAATTAAATTAAATAATATATTCTTCAATAATTTCTTGTCTAACCATACGGTTTCTTTTCCCGAATGTTGTTGAATAATTTTTTGGTCGCCAGTGGCCATGGTTTGCATATCGGCAATAATATCTGCCATTAATGTTTTTAGTTCTATGGCTTCTGGTCGGTTTTCAACTTTACCCTCTTCTAATTTGCTGACCGATAAAAAATCATTCAAAATATCTGTGAGGTTATTGATAGAGGTTTTAATTTTCGTAACATGCTTAGATTGGCTCTCCTTATCATTTTGCTCGCCATAACGGGTTACCAAAGAGAGTGAAGACATCATGGTGGTTAGAGGCGTGCGAAATTCGTGCGAGGCCATGGATACAAAGCGCGATTTTAATTCATTGAGCTCGCGTTCCTTTTGCAATGCCAAGTGCAATTCGCGTTTTGTTTTTTCTAATTCTTCAATAGCTTCCTCTAAAATAAGGGTTCTATTTTTCACCTGTTTTTCCAACTCTACCGAATAATTTTTTTGCTTCTCTTCGGATTGTTTGCGAATGGTAATGTCCATGATAAACGCCATGATAAAACTGCCCTCATCTGTAGAATAAGGACTTAAACTAATTTCAACAGGAAACTCGGTGCCATCTTTTTTTAATCCGTATAATTCAAAACCTGCACCCATGGAACGGGCATGGGGTTTATCGGTGTATTTTTCGCGGTAACCAATGTGCTTATGAGAATAGCGCATGGGGATTAACACTTCGATTTTCTGTCCTTTTAATTCTGCATTCTCATACCCAAATAATTTTTCGGCACTGGGATTTAGTCTTACAATTTCGCCCGCTTGGTTGGCTAGTAAAATGCCTTCTGTGGCATATTTAAAAAGGGCATCATTGTCTGACATGCCAACTAAATTGTTATTATCGGTGCCATTCATATTGATAGATATTTGGCGCTAAGCTAAATAATTTTTATAATTGTTCGTGGTACTCATCAAAATTATCCTCGGCTACACCTTGTGAACCAACACTGCTTTCTTCACCTTGTTTATTTTGTTCAGCCAATGTCCATTCATCCGTAGCATTGGTCTGCAACCATGCAGTTCCCGATTTTCTAAAAACCTGAACATGCACCCCGAATTGCTCTTTAAAATGTTGTTCAAAGTCACTTACTTTTTGGGCGTCATTTATATTCAGCATTCCTTCCGCATTGCTGTGCGAAATTTCACCCAGTTTTCCACTGTTATCTGAAATTATATTTTCTTTAGTGAACAAATGCGCCTTATCTAAATTGGCATTAAAAAAAACCAATTTAAGAAAAGGAAAATAGGATTTAAAGGTGGCTTGAATTTGACTTAAGGTACTTTGATTGCTGATTTTAATTTCCATGGTGCTAATAAATTAGGAAGGGCAAAGATAAACCATGTGCATTGCGCAATAGAACGAGGAGGTATGATATTGGTCATATTTGAAAAATTAACCAGCCAATAAAAATGCTTCAACCTTAAGAGATGAATGAGTTTCTAACTGATGGCAGTGTGCATTTCGCCAAGGTATACAAAAACACAAAACGCGAAAAATAAAAATCCCACTTTGGGGGTGGAATTAATTTTCTGTAGTAGACCTGATAGGCGAAATGTCGAACTTCTATTTTTGTAATGAATTTATTATGGAAAATTTACGGTAACCCCGCAGCAGAGACCTACGCTTCGCTTCGGTCACGCCGCGGGGCAACCGTGAAGGCGTGAAAGCTCGACCGCGACTAATGAAAAAAGCCCGAAGGTACTTCTTCGAGCTTTCTCTGCTTCACGGTAGCGGAGATAGGAAAAATGTCGAACTTATTAATCTAATTTTCTTCAAGGATTGGGAGTTCGAATCTCTTTCTAAACAAAGGAAGCAATCAATGGATGTGTGAAATAATTCAGGGTTTAATAAGAAATGATGAATACCACCTGAAGATGGACACTATTAAATTAAAAAAGGGGGTATCCACCCCTTTTTTTAATTTGTTGTTACCTGCAGATTAGTTTGTTTGAATAATCAATTTCTCTGTTCTTTCTTTCCCATTAGCCCTAATAGTTGCCAAGTATACTCCTGGAGCTAAATTTAGAGTTTCAACATTAGCGATAGTCTGTCCTTTCTCATACTCCTTCGAAAGAACAGGTTTTCCCGTTACATCAAAAAGAGTAAATTGCCGATTACCATCTTTTTCATCAAGAGTAATAGTAAAACTTCCATTGTTAGGGTTTGGATAAATTGAAAAACTTAATTTACTATTAATCTTTTCTTTTTTACTACTATCTTTAGTGGCCGCAACAATTGTTTGGTATGCTAACTGTTTATACTTATTAGATGAACAAAATTGTCGTACCTCATCATCCGTATTTTTAAGTGCATTGTAATCTCCGTTCGTACAACCTAAAAGCACTTCAGATAATGTCCGAGTTAACAATTTTACAGTGTTATTATAATGACTAGCAACCCCTATTTTTATATGTTTACCTGCCATTAAAACACTATTATTCCCAATTGTGACATTATTCCCAATTGTAATTTGAAAACCTGCTTTAAGGATAGAATTAGATGGAATTACAGAATTATCTGGAATAGTCAATATCTCAGGAATAATCAGATTTGTTTCCCCATTATATGTATATTGATTGGGAAAGTATTGATTACCCCCAAAAGGCAGATTCAATAATGAAAAATCCTTGTAATCAAAACTAGAATAAGTTACTTTAGTGCAATTTTGATTCAAATCATATATAGAAGATTCAGTTTTCGCTAAAACTTTTGCGAGATAAGTACCGCTCCCACCGCCCCAATTGGACGCATTTTTTATTCTATCTTTAAGGTCAAATGTCATAACCATGGTAACATCTTCGGCATTGGGATCATCAATGCGTTTAAGTTTAACCAGTAGTTTTATGTATGATTTAGCATAATTATTTGTCCCTAAAAGAACAAAACTCATATTGGTAAAACAAGTAATAGGAAAATATGCAGTTCTAAATTTAATTACACTCAAATCATTTGTAGGATAGTCACTTGAAACATAATCTAAGTATAAGGTATTTGAATTTTCAATACTATTTATTTTAGCATCTAAAGTAGAATTTAATCTTGCATTTGGGTCATAAACATACTGGCCAAGATATCCCATTTGTTTATGAAATGGCATTGCTATTGAATTAGATATTTCACCAGGTTGTCCAATGTGTAATTTTTGTAGTCCCGTATATTCAAAAACTACAGCCGCTTCTATACTTTCAACACTTAGATTTGAATTTCTATTTAGGACATATTTTATATTACTTTTAGGTCTATATTGTCTTAAACCAATCCATTCACCACCTTCATAATGATTTACATCCCTTGTGGTACAATTGTCTGGACTTTCATTTGTTATTTCAAAATTTGGCCATAAATCAGCGGCTTCAAAATCGGGTAATTGCAATATATTAAAAACTCCGGGTATATTATCATAAGTAGGAATTAAATTGCTCCCAATATTTCCATAGGCCTTTGATCCGGGCGATTTAAACAATATTGATGATTTAAGATCTTCACCAGTGATTTCTCCATAAAACTTCAATCTTACATCAAAATTTGCCGGAGGACTTGGATTACCTGTACTTTCATCCTTTTTTGCTCCTTTTACAAAAAAATCAATAACTCCAATTGCCGTTCCAACATATGGTAATGCAGATGCAACCCCTTTTACCAATGGGGCATATTTACTATATTTATTAATATTGCTAATTCCCAAGGTTGTTTTAAAATTATCACTACTACTTTTAAATTGGTTCTACATATCATTCTTTTGAGCTGTTGTAAATACCCCAGCATATGGATCTTCTACGTTAGATTTAAACCAAGCATCACTCAATTTATTTTGATAACTACTATTTGTTTTGTCATAAAAGTCATTCATTTTACTTTTATAATAATCAAATTTATTAAAAGAATTATATCCGGCAGTAGCAACGTTAACTGCCATATCAATAAATGACGTTTTATTTTGCCCACTATTTATTGAACCACTATTCATTCTCTGTTCAGATGAACTTAGTGTCCCCTCTATTTTCGCGTTAATTGTGGTGGTGTTTATAGTATTGAATTTCACTAAAATAAATGTATTTTTTGAATAACTATTGTCTAAACATGCACAAGGATCGAAATCTAATACAATTTCACTAACAAGCCATTGATAGGTTTCTGAATTATTAGTAACATTTATACTATTTATCGACTTAAAAGTATTGCCAGTTTCAAAATCAAATAAATTCTGAGTAATTGGTTTTGCATATCCAAATAATCCTCTTTGTGCACTACTGTTATCAAATTGAAAAGAAATAACCGCCGAATTAACAGAATTCTTTTGTCCTATTACCATTATATAAGTCTTTAATTTACCAGTATGTTTATTGTATAACATGAAATAAGGATATTCAGCACCTGCTCCATTTGCTTCACCAAAAAAATGCACAATTAATTCCCAACCATCTTCAGGCCAAATATCTTGGTCAGATGGATCTTGTCCTGCTAATTCATAAATATGGCAATTAGGGTTATTACATGATCCAGATCCGCTAGGTTGACTACAATAAAATGGTAGTTCTGCGTAGAAATTTGGAGTACTTTGATTCGCTACATTGTACACAGGGTATACGCGACCCTTTTGTGTCCAATTCCAGGCATTTTGACTCTGCCCATTACCTCCATTACTAGTATGTTTTCTCCAGTCAGTGGTAATAGTATTTGTCCTCTTCCAACATGTATCATCTTGGCCATTTGCATTAATTACAAACCCCAATATTATTATTAAATATTTTATTTTATTTTTCATTTTAATATTATTTTACCAAAGTTTCTTACCTATAAATCTATCTTTATACAAAGTTTTATTATCAATTGTATCTTTCCATTCATAATCAAATGTTATATTTTTCCAATCCTTACTTAATATTGCATACCCCTTAATACCTGGAAATAATGTCCTTCTGCCACTTTTATCAGACCCAACTGAAGAAGTTGTTTCATTAATAAAAATACCTTTTGGCGAAATAACATTATAGGTTGCATTTGAAAGAAGACAAGGACTTAAAGTTGATATTCCATCGAATGGGATTCCTTCAATAATAAAATTGGAAACATCTCTTGGGGAACTAACCGTTCCCGGACAAATAGGAATGGTCATAAAAGTATCAACAAGTTTAAATAAAAAAAATTTATTGGGGTTACTCTCATTATGTCCATAATATCCACCCCATATTGGAAAGTATTTTGTACCAGGAGGATTATTTGGGTCATTTTTAGTATAAGATTGCATATAATACCAAGTAAATAATTGTCTAATCATTGTGTCTTGTCCATTGTCATTCTTAAAACAGTCAATCAAGGAATTTTTATTTATTACAATTAATTTGACTTCAATATTTTTACCCCGAGGAAAATCAGTCCTAATAAAACTTTTGGTATTAATTGTCTCGATACCTAAAGTCCATATAAAGCTATCTGCATCTTGTAAAGCGGTGAATCTTATTGGCAAATCTCCAGCAACAGTATCCCCTTGAACCCAAACTCCACCAATATTTTCTTCAATAATAAAATTTGCGCTTGTTTTTTGTTTGCCATAACAAGGATCATAATTATCACAATCAGGGTTGGATTTATCTTGACATTTCTTGTCCTTACAAGAGATTGCAAATAGAATAATCACTAAAATTCTCAAGAAGATATATTTATATTTATCCAAGATTATTCCTATTTAAGTAATGAATTTAATTTCGCTTCCATTTCAGATTGTTTCCTTGCCTGTTCTTCAAGTTTAGCCTTAAGAATTGCAATTTCTTGCTCCTGCCCTATTGTATATAGTGTAAGTTCTTCTATTTTTTGTTGCTGTAATGCTTGCATATTAGCAACATTTATCCCACTATCTAATATTTCCTTTTCACTAGGCATATTGGGTAAATGTCCGTTATGCATTATATAACTTTTTACCGAATCTAGGCGCATTAAATTATAATTTTTAGTAAAGACAAAGTCACTCCACCATTTCGCATCAAGACTTAGATCAGTAGCTCTTAAAGCACCATGAACCTCAACTGCACCATTTTTGTCAACTCGTATTCCACCCACGGTACTTGTTGGATTTAGATAATCACCAGATCATGGGGCGATAACTAAACCCGCATTTAAATTACTTCCATCGGTATTCCCTCCGTCGGAGAATATTATACCTTGATCATTTTCTTGTACAATTCTGTTCCTGTTTTTAACTCTCATATTATTAAATATCATAACTTCGCAGGATTGATTTCCTGAAACCCCAGTTGGAGTAGTTCCATTACCTTCAGGATTCATTAACGGTATTGAAGTACCTACGAGAATTTTGCCGAAAATAGCTGTTGGTTCATCTTTTTTACCTTTATATGCTTGGATTACATCTATAGTACCTCTTGGACTATTAGTATTTATCCCAGTATTTCCATTAGGATTTACAATAAATCTTGTTGTATAATTACTAACTTGTGAATTATTATCTATGTCTTCCTCTCGAATCCAAAAAAGTGGTTTTTCATATGGTTTAACTAAGCTCCAAGAAGGTATGGTAAATGCAAATACCGGAGAAATTGTAACTGGTATTGCTGCTGGAGCTGGTCCATTTAAATCAACTAATTGAAAAGTTGAATTTGGCATCGACCATGTTAAAGGAATATTGTTTCTCTCAGACATGGTACAACCAACTGATGTTACAATTAATCCAATTTGAGGAGTTAAACAGGGTTTAAATTTCACTTCTAATTTTCCATCTGGTGCAGTAGTGCCAATTCCACAATTAAATAGTGCAACAGTTTGGTATATATTGGAGGGGCTTGTCCAAGGTCCAACAGAATTGGTAGGTATAGGAACAAATTGAGCCTTAATTGTTTTAAAGGGATAAATTAAAGCGATTAAAATTGCAATAATTAAACCCAATTTTGGAATAAAGGAGATTACGTTTAATTGTTTGCGAGTTTGTTGTTTTTGATTTAGTTGTCCATCACCTATTTGGATGGCATAACCGAGTAATTGTTTGTTCATATATTATATTCATTTAAAAAATTTCTTCTCTAAACTATATTAGACCTCTTTCATAAGTCATTTTAGTTGAAAATTATAGATTCCACAAATGATTTGCGTCCTCATCTTATGCTTCTTCCTTCGGTTCCTGTAGCGTTCAGCCATAATGCGAAATATTTTTATTTTCCCGATGACATGTTCAACAAAAATACGATTTTTAGATAGCATAAGATTTGATTTTGTTTCCTTTTTTGTCAATTGCCTATTTTTACTTTTCTTTCTTGGTAAACTACTGTTGCTATGCAATTTTTCAACACCTTGATAGCCTGAATCAAATAAAGCCTTCTTGTTTTTA
>JANXMZ010000072.1 GCA_025354385.1 Bacteroidota bacterium | reverse complement strand
GGATAGATTAGGCAGGTGTTTTACATTTTCCCAAAGCATAATGCAATTTAACTGCATAGAAACAAACAGCCTGAAAACGAACAGTTTACTTATCAATAACGGCTTGTGGATTGTATGGTAACTTATGCAAGAGGTCTAATATCTATTTGGAATTAAGTTTATCCCTTGCTGTTAAAAAACTATGTGAACTGAAACTTCAAATACTTTATTATAATTCCCTTCTCGCGCCACATTTTTTCGTAATAGGTTTTTATCTTAAGTTCTTCCTTCATCTCGTCTAGTTCATCGATATTCATATACAATTCATTCATTTGGACATTCTTATCAGTGAGTGTTTCTAGCGTGTAATTGAATAATAGATCGCTGTCTGTTTTTAAATTAATGAATTTATTTCTTCCTAGCAATTGCGCATATTTTTCTAAAAACTTTGGACTTGTTAAACGTTGCTTCTCTCTCGTTTTTTGTGGTTGTGGGTCGGGAAAAGTAATCCATATCTCATCTACCTCACCATTGGCAAAAAAATCATTTAAAAAATCAATTTGAATGCGAATGAAGGCCACATTCTGCAAATTATTCTCTAAAGCAAACTTAGCGCCCTGCCACATTCTGGAGGCTTTTACATCTACACCAATAAAATTTCTTTCGGGGTATAATTGCGCCAAACCTGTTGTGTATTCGCCTCGGCCACATGCTAATTCTAAAGTAATAGGCTTGTTATTTTTAAATACCTCAGCGTGCCATTTACCTTTTAATTGGTTGCGAGCGTCATAAGTATTCGTAAAGGTATCGTATTCGTTAAATTTCTTTAGCTTATTCTTGGCCATTTATCAAAAAAATAGGGGTACAATTAATAGGATAACATTTGTTCTATTACCTTGGCTACCTTATCTGCATTTGGCAACATTTCTTTTTCCAATCCTATGTTTAATGGAATGGCAGGCAAGTTAGCAGAACCCAGAGTTTGAACGGGCGCATCCAAGTAATTAAAACAATTAAATTGTATTCTCCCAGCAATGGCCTCTGCAAAGGAATTGCGCAGGGTTTCCTCTGTTAGCACCAGTACTTTTCCATGTTTTTTAGACGCATTGTAAATAGCTTCGTCATCACATGGGTTAAGGGTTCTCAAATCTATAATTTCTACCTTACCTTCAAATTGTTTGGCAGCATTTGAAGCCCAGTATACTCCCATACCATAGGTTATAATGGCCATAGATTCTCCATATTTCACTGCGGCATCATCTGCATGCAATACTGTTCTGGCTTTTCCCAAAGGAATAATATAATCTTCATCTGGCTCGGGGCATTTGGCCATATCTGTACCCGGCACCTTGCTCCAATATAAGCCTTTATGTTCGAACATAACCACGGGATTTGGATCATAAAAGGCTGCTTTTAATAAGCCCTTCATATCGGCAGCATTGCTTGGGTATACTACTTTAATCCCTTTTATTTGGAGTATGCTGCTTTCTACAGTGCCCGAATGGTAAGGCCCCCCACCGCCATAGGCCCCAGTTGGAATTCTAATCAAGGTTTGTACAGGATATTTACCATTCGATAAATAACAGCTTTTAGAAACCTCTTCTACCAATTGATTGATGCCTGGCCATATATAATCTGCAAATTGAATTTCTACAATTGGTTTGCAACCTACAGCACTCATTCCTACAGTAGAGCCAACAATGTATGCTTCCTGAATGGGTGTATTAAACACACGCTCCTTGCTGTATTTTTTGGCCAAAGTAGCGGCTTCCCTAAATACACCACCTAGACGTATGCCAACATCTTGCCCATATAACAAGGCCTCTGGATGGTTTTTCAATATTTCATCGCAGGCAAATAAAGCTGCATCCACCATTACAATTGGCTCTTTACCTTCTGGTGTTCTTATCCCTTTTTCCTCTGTTACAGGGGTAGGCGCAAATTCATGTAAATATAAACTCTCTGCTGTTGGTTCTGGTGCTTTTACAGCCCTATCAAAACTATCAGCAATTTCTCTTTTGCATTCAGCTTCTAGTTTCAATAAATTCAATTCTGTTTCTGCTAGGTCCAATAATATTTTTTTTAATTTTGGAAACGGGTCATCTGCCATTTGTCTTTCTAAATCATCCCGGTACCACTCACTTCTAACACCACTGGTGTGGTGGCCAAGTAAAGGTACTTTGGCATGCAGCAACATTGGCTTTCTGTTTTTGCGTACCCAATCAATAGCCGATTTTAAATCATCATAACATTCTACAAAATCGCTGCCATCTGTTCTACCTCTTTTTAAGCCTTTAAAACCTGCTGCAAATTCATAGGCATCCATGGCACGCATTTCATCACCACTGGCAGAAATTCCCCAATCATTATCTTGCACCAAATACAAAATAGGCAATTCTTTCAACACAGCCATTTGCAGAGCTTCGCTCACTTCGCCTTCGGTCATACTGCCATCGCCAATACTACACAATACAATTGGCTTATCGCCATCGGGCAATAAATTCTGACTTTCCTTATATTTAATACCATGCGCCATGCCCGTTGCTGGTATGGCCTGCATGCCTGTAGCACTACTTTGGTGAGGCATTTTTGGCATGTTATCTCTTTTTAAGGAGGGGTGCGAGTAATAGGTTCTACCACCACTAAATGGGTCATCAGCTTTGGCCAATAGTTGCAACATTAGTTCGTGAGGTTGCATGCCCATGCTTAGCAACATGCTTTCATCGCGGTAGTATGGTGCGGCATAATCCATGGATTTTAATAGAAAACCCGCAGCTATTTGTATGGCCTCGTGGCCCTTGCTTGTGGAGTGTACGTATTTAGTAATCGGTCTGTTTTCTTCGTATATAGCAGCCATGGCTCTGGCTTTGCACATTAGCGTATATGCTTTTATCAGTATATCTTTTGTAACCATTTAGGTAGCTTCAGTAATGAAAATAATATAAGATGCAATGTTACGGAAAATTTAGCAGGTGATTAAAATAAAAAAACAAACGAATTGCGTATTTTAAATTAATTTCGCACTTTAATTATTACAACCCATGAGCGATTTAAACCAACTAATGAGCCTGTTTGGCGAGAATGAAATAAATTCTTTAAGCAATCAGATTGGAGCTAGTAAAGAACAAACAGCTTCGGCTTTGCAACAAGCAGTTCCCACATTATTCAGCGCTTTGCAAAATAATGTGAGTAACGGTGGAGCCTCTAGTTTAATGGCAGCTCTCGACCGCGACCATGATGGCAGTGTACTTGATGATTTAATCGGTTTTTTTCAAAGCGGAGGCAACAATCAGGGAGAAGGCATTCTTAATCATTTGTTGGGTGATAACAGAGGTCATGTAGAAAATGCATTGGCTACTAATAGTGGTGTACAATCTGGCAGTATTGCTAAATTGTTACCCTTAATAGCCCCAATTATTATGGGTTATCTTGGTAAACAAAAACAACAAGCTGGTGTTGCTGATTCAGGTGGCATTGCAGATTTAATCGGCAAATTTACGGGTGGTGGTGCAGGTGGATTAGATATCAGCAATCTCATTGGCATGTTTACCGGGGGCAATCAAACAACAAATAGTACTACTCAAACTTCGCAAAGCGGTGGCGGTATTTTAAACATCATTTCAAATTTATTCGGAAAAAAATAACAATGGACTACTCACAATTACCAGAAGGCTTGTATGCAGAAATGCTTACCAACAAAGGAAACATTATCCTTTTTTTAGAACACGTAAAAACCCCTTTAACTGTCGCCAACTTTGTTGGGCTGGCAGAAGGTAAATTACCAAACAGAGCTACTCCTCCGGGTGAAGCTTATTACAATGGCTTAACTTTTCACCGCGTTATTCCTGATTTTATGATACAGGGTGGTGATCCGGGTGGCGATGGCCGTGGTGGACCAGGTTACCGTTTTAAGGATGAGTTCGACAATAGTTTAACCCACAATGCACCTGGTATTTTAAGCATGGCCAATGCTGGTCCTGCTTCTAATGGCAGTCAGTTTTTTATTACCCATATACCTACCCCATGGTTAGATGGCAAGCACACTGTTTTTGGTCGTGTTATAGATGGTCAAACTGTTGTAGATACCATTCAGCAAGGTGATAAAATAGAAACGCTTACTATTATCAGAAATGGTGCTAGTGTTAAGGATTACGATGCAACTACTATTGCAACTGCATCTGCGTTTATGTAAAATTTGTTTATAAACCTCGCTGACCTAGTTATGCCTGTCCAAATAATGCCCATTTATAAAAATAGATTCCGCCTTTTTAGACTGTGCATTTATTTCGACAAGCTCAATATCAGGCTCCTATCATACCTTGCCGGTTGGCTTTCTATTCCAGATTTTCTGTTAGATTTTTTTTTGGGTTTGCTATTGAGTAATTATTAACTTGCAGCGAGAATGTTGTACGATTTTTTACTACCCAATAGAATAGAGGTTGGCTGTGACGAAGCAGGCCGCGGTTGCCTAGCAGGACCTGTATTTGCGGCTGCAGTTATTATTCCAAAGGGAGTGGAGTTAGAAGGCTTAAACGACTCTAAACAACTTAGTGAAAAACAACGACAATTATTGAGCCCACTTATAGAGGAGCGATGTATATGGGCAGTTGCAAGTTTAACGCCAAAGGAAATTGATACAATTAATATTCTTAATGCGTCAATAAAGGCCATGCAATTGGCATTAGATGCACTTACTGAAAGCTTTGACCATATTTTAGTGGATGGCAACCGTTTTAAACCTTATAAAAATATACCTTACACTACGATTGTAAAAGGCGATGGAAAGTTGAAGAGCATAGCGGCAGCCTCTATATTGGCTAAAACCCACCGCGATGCATACATGGAAAAATTGGCATTAGAATATCCTGAATATCATTGGCAGCAGAACAAAGGCTATGGTACCCTTAAGCACCGCGATGCCATACGCTTGCATGGTGCAAATACACACCACCGCATGAGTTTTGCTTTGTTGCCAAGGCAATTCGAGTTGTTGTGAGACTTGCACTTCGTTGGTTTTTCAACAACGAAGAGGAAATTTTCATTGCTTTTTTAAGGTTTTGATAATGTAACATGTCCCCACTTTCAATTCCATTTATTACACAATCATAAATTAGATTTTTCATATTCCAACTAGAATTTGGAATTCCACTTCCATCAACAATAAATTGATAATAATACTTAAAAGGAAAGCCGATTTCAAGTTTTTTTATTTTCGTAATCCTTATAATAGAGAAATGGATTTATTTGATTTAGTATAGTAGTAATCGAAATTGAGAAAAAAATTAAAATTGAAAGAATAGTTGTTCCAATATATTTTCAAATTTTATTGATAACAAAAACTAATGTTGGTAGAAACTCTTTATTAGCAATTCGTTTCTATCATTTCTCCACTATATAATTCAGTTCAGTAACTCCGTTAGTAAATTGATGAGTCGTTAATAGTTTTAATTTTATTTTGTCCTTAATTTCTGCAAACAATGGAATGCCTTGTCCAAGAATAATAGGGTTAACAAATAGCCAGTAGCCGTCAATTAAATTCTCTTGCATAAGCGAATGTGTTGCTGTTGGGCTGCCAAAAACCAAGATATCATTACCAGTCTGTTGTTTTATTTCATTTATTTTGGCAGAAAGCATTTCACTAATTACGGTTGTGTTAGATAAATCCGCTTTATTCATTTTTTTTGATAAAACAACTTTGTGAACATTGGCATACCATTTTGAATGCTCAATATCGTGCTTGGTAGCGTTAGGTTTATCTGCTGCTGTGGGCCAGTAATTTTCCATCATTTGGTACGTTACTCGACCATATAATGCAGTATCGCCTTGGCTTATCCGTTTGCCAACAAAATCAAAAATTTCTTCATCTACTTTAATCCAATTCATTTCTCCATTTGGTCCTGCGACAAAACCGTCGAGCGATACGTGCATAAATGCAATTATTTTTCTCATATTTTATTGTTTATGATTTGGTATTAAAAATGAGTTTACTGATGCTTAGTTACTCATTAAGCAAATATAATAAAAGCTAGTACAATACGTAAAGCAATAAATAATAATTCAAATTTAATCTGAAAAGATTGCGATTCGGTTTGAGATAAAGACTGTTGTTATTGGCGAGCACATTAACCATAGTTGGTTACGAAGGAAATAACAATAAAAGCCAAAAAGGGAAACATTTCACCGACCGCATTTTTTTTGCAAATGCCATTATCGGCAGTTTTACTTAACCAGATAGCTTTTCAGAAGTATTTTTTTAATTTCGATTTCGAAGTAAAAATATAAATCGCTATTTTCCGACATTTGGTTTTCGAGAATAATCAAACTAACATCAGATTCTGGAATATAAATGTTTAAAGAAGCAAAACCATCACCTAAACCTGTATGTCCAAAATAAATAATACCATTCTCTTCAACAATTCTTATGCTGTAACCATAACCCATTTTTTCTTTTCCAAACACGTTGTGCTGAGAAGAAGTAGAGGAAGTTATCATTAATTTATAGGTTGCAGGTTTTAGAATTTTTCCTTTATGCAGTTTAGAATTCCATATCGTCAAATCTTTAGCAGTGGTAATTACACCATCAGCAGGAAGATTATAATCATTAATTCCTGAACTATCCACAACCTTAAAAACATTGTCTTTGTTTATATGACCGTATACCAAATTTCTTCTGTTGTTTTGGGAGAAGCAAAATGTGTTTTTCATTCCGATGGATTTAAAGAGCGAATCTGCTAATTCGCGATATGTATTATGAGAAACATTTTCAATAATTTGTCCTAAAAGGATGTTGGATAAATTTCCATATTTAAACTCTGTCCCTGCTTTAAATGCTAGTGGTTTTTTAGTATCTATAATCCCGTGGGTATGATTTAAGAGTTGATGAACCGTTACAGAATCTGCCCAATTTTCAGGTAAAAATGGCAAATATTGTTTTATTGATGATTGCAGATTTACGTGTCCTTTCTCAACCTCTTTTAAAAGTAAAACAGCAGTAATTTGCTTTGTATTGGACATTATCTCAAATTCATCCTCCATTTTTAAAGGCACTTTAGTTTTATAATTTTCAAAACCAAAAGCTTTTGCGTATTTTACTTTTCCGTTTTTAGTTATCAAAACCACCCCATTGAAGGGTCTTGGTATTTCAGTTTTTAAAAGACTATCAATTTTATAATTTAGTATGCTTTTGTTTTGTGCAAAAGGATAAGAAAGAGTAAAAAATAAAATTAAAATAAGAAGGATTGTTTTACTGTTTTTCATTTAATTTATTGGCAACATTTTAGCTACAAAGTTTGGTTTAAAATTACGTGAGCTTCGATTAACTCAGCTAGACAACGTGAGGGTATTTTTTGTTTTTGTTGTAATGGTTCATTTAAATTTAACAGCAACGCCTATAAATAGGGATAAACTGAATTCTACTCAAGCAGCTTAAAACCCTTCTTCATCAATATATCGCGCGGCACCCTATTACCTTTTTTATCGTAGCATTTCCATTTTATCTTGGTTTCGCCAACGCGTGGCTTTATGGTTTTTATGGCCAATATCAATCCGTTGTCATAATAATATTTAATCATAGTATGCTTAGTGGTATTGTTGATTAAAGTTTCTTTTTTAAGCATACCATTACTATAAAATTCTTTGTCTACTAGCTTGCTTTTTATGCTTTGTAATCCTCCATTTAAAAAATAAGTACTCCATTCTTCAAAACTATCGGTTTTAATTTTAACAGATTCCAATTGATTATTGGGATAATAGAAATGATGGACAAAATTTGCACTGTCCATAATAACCAAACATGAATGAAGATTTCCGTTTTCATAAAAGGAGTTCTCTCTATAACAGAAAAAATCAGTTTGCACGTTTTCTAAAACCAACATTTTATTTTGGTAAAATTTAAATGTGCCCGTCTTAAGTTGGTTGTTGATATAAAAGCCAATAAAGTATTCACTATCATTCTTTGAAGATGTTTTACCAATTTCTTCTAAATAAAGCCATTTGCCTTGTTTCCTTCCAAGACTGTCTTTATAATTAACGGTATCCTTGCTGGTTTGCCCACATAAGCTACTTGCCAATAGCAATGGCAGTATTATAAAAAGTAATGATTTCAAAACAATACAAAGTAACTTCTAATGCGGCATATAACAAAGCATTTGTTTTAAGTTGTTGGTGGCATATTGGCTAAATATACACTTCATATTAAAGCAGTAATTAAATAAATTATTGATAACCTCAAAAGCATACCGGCTTTAAATAATTCCTATAATTTCGATACATCATTAACCATTTAAATAAATAATTTTATGACCACCCAAACCACCAACATGTCCACTCAAGAAGTGGCAAACAGATTTAACGAACTGGCCCAACAAGGTAAGTATGATGTTATTCAATCAGAATTGTTCAGCGAGGCGGCTATTAGCACCGAGCCAGAGGATTCTGCTTTTGAATCCGTTCAAGGACTTTCTAAAATTCAGGAAAAGGCTAAAGCTTGGCAAGAAAGCACCGAACAAATGCATAATGGCTATTGCTCGCAACCACTAGTAGCTGGCAATTACTTTACGGTATCCATGGGTATGGATGTTACAATTAAGGAACAAGGCAGAATGAAAATGGATGAAATTGCTGTCTATGAAGTAAAGGAAGGTAAAATTGTTTCAGAACAATTCTTTTACCATACCGAAGACCAAGGTTAAGCATTTAGTATTTGTTTAACAATTAAAACAATGAATAATAGGAGGGGAGTGCGCCAGAGCAGGCTCCCTTCTATAACTTATAATTGAGGTCATGGCGGAATAAATAAAGGGAACCTACGGCAATTTAATTAAACGTATTTAATACAGATCCTTCATCAAAGTAAGTTGTATCTGCCTCATTTGGTTTTCGAGATAGGTGAGGTAAGTTATTATTGCTACTGCGGGTGAATGTTTAAAATAAATGTACTCCCAACTGGTTTTTTTATCATTCTTTTTTCCATTTGCTAAATTAGGAAATAAGTCATTAATGGTAGGATACTCTTTTGTAAAGCTGTCTTTTAAAAACTGCTGATGATTAATCAGTAATGTCCTCAATTGAGAGAATGGTTTGCTTTTAAAATGCCCATTAAGTGCATTGTCATCATTAGGCCCCATTCTCATTAAATCATTGATACTGTCCTTTATGTTTTTTATATTATCACATACTAATTTGGTATGTGTTTTGAGTGCTGTAATACGGGGAGTGTTTTGGGAAGAAAATTGTTTTTCGGGTATTGAATCAAGAATGCCGGCATGAATACGAAAGGAGTCTTCTAAATTTTTAAATCTTTTTAATATTTCGTCACTCTTACGCCTATAGTTATTGATAGACATGTTAGTAGTTTTAATAAAAATTTCTTCCACCAACTCATCTAAATATTCGGTTTGTCTTTCAATAGAAACAGGGAAAGTGTCTTTAAAATTATTAGAAAAAATTATCGTATCGTAATCTAACATCTTATAGTAACCTGCCATGCCCCATTCACATTCACCGTATTTCTTTATAATTTCTCGAAAGCTAGTAACATTGGGAATAACACTATCGACAGTCATTGCTTTAAAAGGCGATGCTACCAGCACCCCGAAAATAGAATATGACTCAGGATAAAAATAAAAGGACACTCCTAGTTTAGGATACCGCATTCTATGATTATAAATGAACTTATGAGGAGGAATAACAGTATCAAGATTATCGGCATAAGAATAAGAAAAAAAAGTATCGCGGATAAAATCATTGCCGTATAAATAGAGAATATCTTTTTCGGTTGTTTGCCCAACTATAACTTGATCGAGACCAATACCCGGCTTTAAAATATGGTAAGTGCTTTTATTAATGCTGCCTTTCGCCTGACTGAAAGCTAGGAAAGGCAATATCATATATACAAGTGCAATAGTTGTAATTAGTTGATAGTGTTTTCTCATACAGAAAACTCAAAGATAATAAAAATAAAAAACCCTCTCATTTTAGAAAGGGTTTTTATAAGTAATATCGTTATAAGAATTTAACGAGCATTTCCTTTGGAAAGGGGTTGGGGGATAGGTAGTTTATTTAAAAAACAACAAATCTCTGTACTTAGGCAATTTCCAAGAGTCATTATCAATTAACTCTTCCAATTTATCTGCACTTTCTCTAATTTTTTCGAAATAGGGTTTTACTTTATCGCAATAGGCCTTAGCTCTTTTATCGGCATGTGCCAAGTTATTAGCTTTCTTGCGCTCTTCGGTCATTTTTGCATTGTTCTCCCATATTGCATTTAAATTTTCAGAAATTTCGCGGGCAATTTCTTGTAAAGATTTAGTGGCCGATTTAGCCTGTCCTATTCTACTTAATCCTTCTATGGCATCTACCAAATTTTTCTGATAATTGACTGCCGAAGGAATAACGTAATTCTTAACCAATTCGCCTAAAATACGACCTTCAATCTGGACTTTCAACAAGTAGTTTTCGAACTTAATCTCTGTTCTTGCTTCTAATTCTCTTGGGGTAAAAATTTTATTATCAATGAATAAATCGTGGGTCTTTTTGGTGTTGTAGGCATCTAAGGCATAAGGGGCAGTTTTTACGTTTTTCAAACCTCTTTTTGCAGCTTCTTTAACCCATGCATCGCCATAACCGTTGCCTTCGAATAATATGCGTTTGGTAGATTTTACATAGCCTCTTAAAATCTGTTCAATAGCATCTGTTTTACTTACTTTCTTTTTAATGAGGGCATCTACTTCTTTTTTGAACTGAGCCAATTGGTTAGCAACAATGGTATTCAAAACAATAATAGCATTGGCGCAATGATCGCTAGAACCAACAGCTCTGAACTCAAATTTATTACCAGTAAATGCAAATGGAGAGGTTCTGTTTCTATCGGTATTATCTAATAAAATTTCAGGAATTCGGTAAACACTGATAGTTTTTTCGCTTACTCTGCTTGGTTTTTTAGTTGTTTTAGCACTTTCAAATTGATTTAATACTTCTGTAAGTGTGGTGCCAATAAATATGGACATAATAGCAGGAGGAGCCTCGTTAGCGCCCAATCTATGATCATTAGCAGCGGTAGCAATACTGGCTCTTAATAAATCATCGTGGTCGTGTACTGCTTTAATGGTATTAATAAAGAAGGTTAAGAACTGCAAATTATCTTGAGGGCTATGACCAGGAGATAATAAATTAACACCTGTATCGGTTACCACCGACCAGTTGTTGTGTTTACCCGAACCATTTACACCTTTAAATGGTTTCTCGTGCCAAAGTACTTTTAAATTATGTCTGTTGGCTACATTCTGCATCACATCCATTAATAAAGAGTTATGATCAATCGCAATATCTGCTTCTTCGAACATGGGGGCACATTCAAATTGACCTGGTGCAACTTCATTATGTCTGGTCTTTAAAGGAATGCCTAATTTCAGAGCTTCTTGTTCAAAATCGGTCATGTAATTATACACCCTATCAGGAATGCTGCCAAAGTAATGGTCTTCTAATTGTTGACCTTTAGCGGGCATGTTACCCATAAGAGTCCTGCCTGCAAATACTAAATCAGGACGTTGATTATATAATTCTGCATCTACCAAAAAATACTCTTGCTCAATACCCAAAGATACTTTCGTGTTCTTTACTTTGGTGTCAAAATATTGGCAAACCTCTGTACTGGTTTTGGTTAAAAAATTAGTTGATTTAATTAAGGGTGCCTTGTAATCTAAAGCCTCGCCTGTATAGGCTACAAATACTGTGGGAATGCAAAGGGTTTTGCCACTTGCTTTTTCCATAATAAAAGCTGGTGAAGAGGGGTCCCAAGCGCTATAACCTCTTGCCTCGAAAGTATTGCGAATACCACCGTTAGGAAAGCTTGAAGCGTCTGGCTCTTGTTGTACCAAAGATTTGCCAGAGAATGATTCCATGCCAGTATCAATACCAGTTGGATCGAAAAAGGCATCGTGTTTTTCGGCAGTAGAACCTCTCAATGGCTGAAACCAATGGGTGTAGTGTGTAGCACCTTTGCTAATAGCCCAATTTTTCATGCCTTCCGCAATTTGGTCGGCCATTTTGCGGTCCATTGGTTTGCCCGTATTTCTCGATTCAGTAACGGCCTTAATAGCTTCTTTACTTACAAATTCGGTCATGGCTTGTGGCCCGAAAATGTTTTCTCCAAAATATTCTGAAATTTGTTTCATGTTTTTTCTTAAAGCATTTTGTTGTTGAATGGTTGCACCCATGGTTGTGTTCATTTTGATTGAGGCAAAAATAAAATGAATACCATAAAACTGCTGTTTATTTTTTCTTTAATAATCAACAAACCACTAAAAAACTTATATATATGATGATAATTTATAAAATAATCGACATATTTGCATTAATTGTTTCTAATTTATTAAAAAGTTAAGCGAATATCAAATTGCTGAAAGCTACCAAATTCTGAAGGCATTAACAGAAACCTGGAAAGCCATAGCTGAATTAAATGGGTATGTAAAGGCGGTAAAAGGTGAGTTTAGCGAGGAGGAAATGAAAC
Organism: Bacteroidota bacterium; assembly: GCA_025354385.1. Classification (GTDB taxonomy): domain Bacteria; phylum Bacteroidota; class Bacteroidia; order NS11-12g; family UBA955; genus JABMMZ01. The sequence goes on along the minus strand of JANXMZ010000072.1, from coordinate 48,870 downwards.
TGCATTACATTGCAGAATCTAAAACAGCCCTTGAATTAGATGGGTATCAAATTGCAGCTATCCGCATATTCGAGGCGTATGCATCGGAAAACAAATTGAATGAGGCAACTGCGCAACTTATTTTTGAAATGGCTAATATTGCGCAAAACCTAAAACAGATTGATGCTAGTGCACTTAGTTTAAACTTTCCATTTGTGCAAAAGGGAAGAAAAATCCGAGTGCAATTGCCATTTCTAAAAAAGGAAATCAACCAGTACTTAGGTCAGCAGAATGCCAATGATATTCTATTGTTTATGGGTTTATTGCACGGTTATATAGCCTCGCAAAAAACAGAATTAAAGTATCAAATTTTTTTAGCCAATACTTTAGTGAATCATTGGATGAAGGAAAATAATTATTTGGAGTGGCCCATTATACCTATGGCTAATACAATTAAGAATAACTTGAAACAAACGGATGAACTATTGGAAAGAGGTTTTGAAACGGGTGATATGCAAGCTTGGATGTTATTTTTTTTGAGCATTCTAAGGCAAGGGTCTTTATCAAGAATACAGCAATTACAACAATTAGTGGCCCTTAAAAAGGTAACACGCGAAATTATTGCTAAGTATACACTTTATGCCTTACCAGTAGATCAATTAATGAGCTTGTTGTTTGAGAAACCTTATATAAAAGCCGCAGATATTATAGGGTCAATGGATTGCCATAGGCAAACGGCCTACGTTTATTTAGACCATTTGCAGAGATTGGGATTATTGATTCAAAAAAAATCGGGTCGCGAAAAATTATATTTTCATAAAAGGTTATTTGATGTGTTGCTAGCTGTAGAGATAAATGTTAATTAGGAACAAAAGTATATTCTAATGGATTGTCTTTGCGTTTCATCATCCATACATCTATTGGTTTAGAAGCTTTTTTGGCACTGTTCCAGATATAAATTTTAATGCTATGCTGCTCGAGTTCAGAAACAACATCTTTCAGTTTTATTGACAGTATATTGCCAGGTTCCAAATAAACCGAACGCCAGTCAATTCTCTCATCACCCTTATATGTTTCAAGCACCAATTCGGCTCCCTTAATGGTGGAATCCAATTGAGGCATAAATTCTAGGTAATAATTTTTATTATTGAGCAGTGAATCCAATTTATAGTCATATGATTTCTTACTCCATTCCAAAAGTGTATCGAAAGCAAATTGAAGTTTTTGGTGGTTGATGTATAAAGGTGTTCCAGTCTCTACTCTGCGAAGCTGCATGCAGGAATAAAGTAGGTTATATTCTGTGGAATAAATAAAAGGGAAGGTCTTATTTATTTCAAACATATTCAAGGGAGACAATTGGTTGCATATTAATGCCTCGAAGGTGTTTAAATTAATATTGCGAATATTTTTTAAAGTATCCGTGCAAATAATGGGCCCTTTAAAATCAAGTTTATTTAAATAATAGGCGAGATATTTTGAGTTGCCATTCCATATTACTAAGGTCTTTTTGTCACGATTTTGAACCATTAATTTCTGACTATTGATGACAAATTTTTCTATGGGTTGATAGTTGCGGAGGGCATAATAATTATTTTGAATGATTAATAAATATGGGCTAAAAATGGATAGTAAAATAATGATCGTAATCCTTAGGGGTTTGCGCATTATATTTATCCCATTGCCTATAAATTGTAATAAAAAGGGGGTACAAAAAAACAAGGCTGGATATTGTAAAACTGGGGCTCTGATAATAGAATAGGTATATAAAATAATACAAGGAAGAATAAATAAAATCAGTAACAATGGTTTTGTTTTTTTACTTTTACATTTACTAAAAAATGAGGTTAACAATAGGAGAAATGCGATGGTCGATAGCATATAACTATTATTAAAGCAATGGTAAAAAAATTGTAGAAAAAATTCAGGCCCTGGTTTGCCCAGCCATTCCAATCCTCCCATGTTCAATTGATGCCAAGTAATTCTAATATGAGGCAAGAAAATAAGCATAGCAATACCAACGGAAATGAAAAAATAGTGCTTGTGCAACCGTTGACCATAAAATAAATACAAACCGGCAATGATAAGAAGGGCTTGCAAGAAACTAAAATAATGAGAGTAGAAGGCCCCTATCGCGCCTATTGATAACCAAATATAATTGACAATACGCTCAGGTTTATTCTTAATTTTTACACCTGATAAAAATAAGGTCAATGTAAAAAATAAGCCAGGGCTATAGGGGCGTGCTACCACTATTTGACTTAAAAAATAACTCAGAAAAATATATATAACAGAAGTTGTAATTGCTGCGTAATGATTGAATAATAGGTAAGCTATGCGATACATTAAAAATAAACTGCCTATGCCAAATGCAATAAATGGTAATTTGAGAATCCACTCATGAATACCGAAACAATGTATTAAAAAATAAAGGAACAATTGCACCCCTGCGGGATGTCCATCGGGTTGCACCCCCAAGCATAGCAATTCATGAATTGAGCCAAATTTACACCTTTCAATGGCACTTAATTCATCGTGCGAAAATGGAATAGATTGAAAATGATAGAACAGAATGCAACTGTATATCAGTAGCAGTAAAAGAAGCGTCCAATTATTTTTTATTTTAATCCAAATCATTGCATTCCATGGCTAATAAGAAACCCGAGTCGAAGGTAACACTTACGAAATCTGTGGTTGAAACTTTATTGCTGCTGCTAGTGGAATACGGAAATTTTAAATCAGAATTATTTAGGTTCCAGTCGAGATTGCTAGTTGAAATATTAGTAACCTCATTGAGAGGTATGAGAGAAAAATTATCCCCTTTGTTTTTATGTTTTTTAAAACCCGAGTCGATGGCGAATATTTTTGAATGGTCATCTAGCATCACCATGTTTATTTTTGAGTGATAGCGGGCTAATGTGCCAATATTATTTATATAATGATCGCTGCGTTTGCCGGTGGCCCAAACAATATTAACTGCGGGAATTTCCCTTTCAATTAAAAATTCCAATCCTTTTTCAAGGTCTGTTTTATTTTGGTCGGGCACATGAATAATTTGAGTGTCGGGCGGAATGATGGCTTGAATGCTGCGTATATCTGTGTAATCAAAATCACCCAAAACTACATCGAATTTTATTCCTAAATTAAGTGCTTTTTGAAGCGCGCCATCCAATACCACAATAAATGGACTCCATTCCAGCAGTTCGTGCATCAATGTTTCCGAACACGGTTGTCCATTGGCTATAATGAGTGCTGGTTCCTGACCTTCTTTTACAAAGTGGTGAGATGACATTTTTATCTTAGTACATTGAATGTAATACTTTCTGATTTGCCTTCAATTTGAATATTAAAAATATAAGTACCTATTGGCAATTGTTCTATGGATATTTTCGAGCGCCCTTCTTCAATGTTGCCTCGCAAAACCAATGCACCAATGGAATTATAGACGAAATAAGGAGCCTTTGCGATTTCGTTTAATGCGATATTAATTTCATTGCTTGCTGGCACTGGATACAAATTGAATAAATTACTTTGTTTATTTACTTGCTGAATATTAGAGGGATTATAGGTATTGTTAATGGTGCCTCTATAAACACCACGACCATGTGTAAAGAAATAAATATCTTTTTGGTTCACACTTACCTTAATACTATTGATAACAACATTAGGCACTCGGGTATCTTTGATCCAAGTGGTCCCGCTATCTTCGGTAACATACAACCCAAAATCAGTACCTGCAAAAATAACTTTTTCTGGATTGATAGGATCGCATTCCACCCAGTTTACGGGAAGGCCTTTTGGTAAATTGCCACTTATGTTTTTAAATTTAGGGGTTCCAGAGAGCATATTAGTGCCTTTGTATAACCTACCTGAATCATTTATATTGCTATATGCCAAGAACACTCGGTCTCTTTGTCCAGGAATTACTTTTACACAATTCAAAAAGGAACTTCTAATAGCTGAAGGCAACTTAGAATAATAATTGATTAATTTAGTTTTATTATTCAAAACAGAATCAAAGGCGATAAGACAATTGCTACCGCCAGAGTATACAGCAGGATTATTATCGGAGGAGGAATTAGAGGCGTATAAATTGCCGTTACTAATATTACCCAATTTTGTAAAATTGTTGCCGCTGTTTTTACTGAAATATAGAATGGTATTGGAAGGATAAATAATCCAATCACTGTTCCAAGTACTTACATCGTATGGTTGAATAAACCACTTATCGGTACTATTGGCAGGTAGATTATTACTGATATTATTGTCAACAAAACCTTCTCTTCTAATGATGACCCCATTTTGATAAGATAAATATCTAGTATCTTCGAGTGCATTGTGGTAGAATGCATAGGCTCCATCACCTCCAAAAATATGGTTAAATGTTTGGTCGCTTCCTATGCTTTCATTGGTGCCATTATCTTGACAACCTCCCATAATATTATCGCTATGAGGAGATACAGATCCTGAATAAAATTGTGTAACATTATAGCCATTATTGAGTGATGTGAACTGAGTAAAATCATTCCACTTATAGATACAAATGCCGCCATCGCAACCAATTAATAATTCCGTATCGCTCATGTTTTGAGCAATGTGATGATCGGAATGCATTTCATTTACCTTGTCCCAGTTTTGCCCGCCATCTCTGCTTATGCCAGCGTCTAAGGAAGCAATATAAATGCTATTGCTGTCATCGGATTTTACGGTCATCGTCATACAATACCAAGTAAAACTAAATTTAACGGTACCATTTGGATTAGCTCTGGTGGTGAAAGTTTTTCCACTGTCTGTTGATTTATAGAACCCATCCAATACCCCTAAATAACCATTGTCGACACCTGAAATTGCTGCATAAACAACATTCGGATATTTTTTACAAAAAGCTAATTCTCCTCTGGCAGTTCCAGACGAGTTTAGGCTATTAATTTTTGTGAAGCTGTTAACATTTCCGTTCGAAGAGCGGTAAGCACCATTGCCTTTTATGGTAAATAAAACGGCTCCGCCTGGTAATACTTCCAAATCATTCACTTCTATGGTTGTATTGTATACTTTGGTGAAAGAGATACCAGCATCAATGCTTTTCCAAACACCTGTTGATTGGGTGGAAACATACAATACGTTGGTATCGGTAGGGGAACATTTAATGCTCCAGCACTGTTTAAAATTATTATTATCGGTTGCGCTTAATTGATTAAAAGTTAAACCACCATCGGTAGATTTGAAAACGCCTACACCAAGAATATCGGCACTATTACCTGAGCCTTCGCCTGTGCAGTAATAAATTATATTTGGTAGAAATGGATTTTGATCCATACCGCTTACACTTGGGGTAATCTGTTGATCGTTGATAGCAGCCCAACTGGCACCCTTATCTGTTGAAATAAAAACACCGCCTGAAACACCACCTGCAATAATGCGATTGGGGTTGCTAATATCTGTTATCATGGCTCGGGTACGCCCACCCACGTTGTTAGGACCTAATTCTGTTAAGTTAAGAATAGCGTTGGAAGTGGCGCGTTTGGTGCCACTGGGTTTGGTATTCCAATTGTAATGCGATAAATCTGGCATTACATTGGTGCCATTTGTTTTAATAAATAGCCATTGATCATGGTAGCCAGGATTCTGGTCTGTATCCAAAATCTTTTGGTTGCGTTTGGTCGTATATAAACTACAACTGAACAATAATAGGGTAGCAGAAAACAACAATAATTGATAATTTCGTATGAACATATTGCCACAAAAGTAAATTATAAGCCTTTAAAATAAAAGATGAATAAATTTCTTAAAATATTACCCGCCATTTCTTTGTTATATTTGGTGGCTTGCCACGCAAAAACAAACAATTCTACAGTCAACAATGTTAAAAACAACAGAACTACAATGAACGATAGTAATATAAAGCGAGATACCGCCACTTTTGCAGGTGGATGTTTTTGGTGCATAGAAACCACAATGGCCCGTTTGAAAGGCGTAGACACCGTTATAAGCGGTTATACAGGTGGTAAAACAAAAGATCCTACATATAGAGAGGTTTGTACAGGTTATACTGGTCATGCAGAAGCGGTTCAGATTATTTATGACCCTGCATTAGTCGATTATAATACCTTACTGACTGTTTTCTTTACCATGCACGACCCAACTACTTTGAACCGTCAGGGCAATGATGTTGGTACCCAATATCGCTCTGCTATTTTTTATAATAGCCAAGAACAGAAGGAACTTGCAGAGGCCTTTATTCAGAAATTAACAGCCGATAAAATTTTTGAAAATCCTATTGTTACAGAAGTTCAGCCGTTAGGAGTTTATTACAATGCGGAAGATTACCACCAAGATTATTACAATTTGAATAGAGAGGAAAATAGTTATTGTACGGCTGTTATAGATCCAAAGGTGAGTAAACTTAGAAAAACATTCAGCCATTTGCTAATAACCAGTGATTAAAGGGCGATACAAAATCCCAAATTCATTCTCAATTGAACGCCTCTTTGGTAAGGAGCAATTAAACCGATGTTAAGGTCCTCATGATTGTCTCCTGCAATAGGTAAATGAATGCCACCTCCCAATGAGAAATCACAATAAATGTTTTCGAATACAGATTTTCGAATGCCCATCATGTATCCGAATGCCATGGTAGTAGCCGTTCTATTTTCATTAATATAAGTTGTTTTAGTTGTATAGTTAGTGGAATAAGAATAAGTTGTAATGGTTTCGCTGTATTTTAAAGACATTGTTTTAAGATTCATAAAAGGAGCTATCCATACATTCTTAAAGTAGTTATTCGATTTTCTGTAGAATCGGTATTGCAATTCAACTTTTAACCCATTCATATCGGTGTAATTACCGTTTTTTAATTTATACATTCCTCCATTTTTACTCGTATAATAACCAATTTGGGTATAAAAGGATTCTTTAGTGGTAGTAGCTTTTTCATAACCCATTTCGAATCCACCTACCAAAAGTGGGATAGGAATAAAATGAACCATTTTATCATAAGCAGAATTGCGCGTTACAGAACTTATCTCCCTTTGGGCATAAGTTGAATAAACTTGTAAAGAAAACAAAATGAGTAAAAAGGTTAAGTTTAAGTTTTTCATTATTCAAACTTAAGATTTTTAAATTGAAAAGAAAAATCTATAAAAATGGTATTTTAACCACTTTCGCTTTGATTGCTTTTTCTCTTACCTCTATGTAAATCTCCGAATCGGGTTTGCTAAATTCAGTGGCGACATAGCCCATTCCTATTGCTTTTCCGAGGGTAGGCGATTGGGTGCCGGAAGTAACTTCACCAATTGTATTGCCACTCGCATCTAGAATAGCGTAATGTTGGCGAGCTATGCCACGGTCTATCATTTCAAATCCCACCAATTTTTTGGCTACACCATTTTCTTTCAAGGATTTATGATAAGCACTGTTTACAAAGTCTTTGGAAAATTTTGTAATCCAACCCAAGCCAGCCTCTATTGGTGAGGTGGTATCGTTAATATCATTGCCATACAAGCAAAATCCTTTTTCAAGTCTTAAAGTATCTCTGCATCCGAGGCCTGTAGGAAGAATTCCAAATTCTGCACCGGCTTCAAAAACCGCATCCCAAAGTTTTCTCGCATCTTTATTCCACACATACAATTCAAAACCACCAGCACCAGTATAACCTGTGTTAGATATGATAACATCTTCGCAACCGCCAATGCTGCCGCCTTTAAATGAGTAATATTCCATATATGAAAGATCTACAGTCGTAATTTTTTGAAGCGCTTTAATAGCGTTGGGCCCTTGCACAGCCAATAAACTTAGCTGGTCGCTAATATTTTCCATTTGTACACCAAAGGTATTATACGAAGAAATCCAATCCCAATCTTTTTGAATGTTGGATGCATTTACAACTAGATAATATTCAGTCTCGCTAAAGCGATAAACCAATAAATCATCTACTATACCACCGGTATTATTTGGCAAACAACTGTATTGTACTTTGCCATCCGTTAATTTGGAAGCATCGTTGCTGGTAACCAATTGAATTAAGTCCAAGGCTTTCTCGCCTTTTAATACAAATTCACCCATATGAGAAACATCAAATACGCCCACACTGTTTCGAACTTGATTGTGTTCCTGAATCAAATTGCTGTATTGAACAGGCATGTTGTAGCCTGCAAAAGGCACCATTTTTCCACCTAGTGAAATATGCAAATCATTCAGCTCTACTAATTTTAAACCTTGAGTATTGTCCATAAAGGTGACAAAGATAATTTATTAAAACGAAAAAGTTATATTCAAAGCTAATTCAGCTTTTATTTTGAATCCCTTATATCATCGTTAAGGCTTTGTTTTAGCCTCGTTCCACCATTGGTCCATCTGTGCTAATTCAACTGTTCTTAAATCGAGGTTTAATGCCTCAGCTTTCTGTTCAATGTAGCTAAAACGTTTGATGAATTTGCGATTGGTTTTTTCGAGTGCATCATCTGGATTAATGGCACTAAATCGCGCATAATTAACCAAAGAGAATAATAAATCGCCCAATTCATTTTCCATTTCTTCAGTATTTGGGGCTTCTTTAAATTCCTGTAATTCTTCTTCGACTTTTTCCCATACCTGGATTTTGTTTTCCCAATCGAAACCTACTTGAGCTGCTTTTTCTTGCATTCTGTATGCCTTTACCAATGCTGGCATGGACAATGGCACACCGCTCAATACAGATTTTTTTTCATTCCCTTTTTCATTCAATTTTATTTGTTCCCAGTTTTGTTTTACTGTGTTACTGTCTTCTGCTATTACCTCGCCATAAATATGAGGATGCCTGCGTATTAATTTTTCACATAATTGTGCAATGACTCCTTCAATGTTGAACTGATTTTTTTCATCACCAATTTTGGCATAGAAAACAATATGCAACAAAATATCACCTAATTCTTTTTTAATTTCCTCTGGGTCATTTTTAAGAATAGCATCGCTCAATTCGTAGGTTTCTTCGATGGTTAAATGTCTTAAGGATTCAGTTGTTTGCTCCCTATCCCAGGGGCATTTGGCCCTTAATTCGTCCATTATGGTTAACAAACGTCCGAAAGCTTCGAGTCTTGGATCTTGCATCATGGTTCAAAAGTAGTTCATTTAAGCAGAGCTAAAAGCATAAATTTAAAAGAGTTTACCAATGCTTACTTTCCATTTAAATTTAAAAAAACTTTCATTTCCTCTTACATCAATTCTTTGAATTTGATAATATTCTTTAAGTGGCAGGTAATTAATACGATTGCCAATTCTAAAAGCGCATTGAATTTTATTGCTATGATATATTTCTTTTAATTTTTTGAATTGAAGTTCATTTTTTTTAGGATAATTGCCATAAGTGTAGGCCCATGCATTTTCAAGTGTTATAGCAAGCGCATTTAATAAATCAATACCTTTTTTAATTTCATTGGCCCATTCATTTTCTTTAATATCCATTAGGCTGGCGTGACTACAGCCATGGTATCCAAACTGCACTAAATCCTGCATTTTTTGCAGTTCTTCAGGTTTCAAAAATGTTTGTATTTTGCCATCATGTTGTACATTTTTGCCAATAAAATTGGCCACTAAAAAAATGCTAAATGGGATATTAAGCATTTTAAAAATGGGATAAGCATGTGTAAAATTATTTTCGTATCCATCATCAAAGGTTACCAACAGGGCATTTTTTGGCAAAGGGGTAGATAATGTAATGTGATTTACAAGTTCTCGAAGTGTTATAAAATGAAAGCGAGATTTTAACCAGTGCAATTGCTCGCTCAATTGTCCAGTTGTTACCGTAAGAAAATCTTGTTCCTTTTCAGAAACCTTGTGATACATCAATACCCTTAATGCGCTCATAATTTCGAATTTAGTTCGTGCAATTTTAGATACTTCACGACATGGTACCATGCATTTAAGTAACTCCAAATTAAACCTGCTTTGCCATTCATAAAATTGCCATAAATAAAATAATGCTTTATGAAATAAAAAGGAAAGCTTGCAAAGGTTAAAATTAAGTTTCTGCTTCTACCTTTTTCTCTAAGTTTAATAGCGCCAATGCTTGTGTAATGATTAAATTTAGAAAAATAATGGTCTAAATTCTTGTAACTGTAATGAAGAATAACATTCTTGAGTTTTTTAACCTCACCTTTTAAATGCACTTTTTCATGTACTTTGGCATTATCAAAATTACCTTTCAGTTTGTTAAAAAGGCGTAGATGGTAAAAGCGACCTTCCTTTCCATGTCTAAATATTTTGTCTAAAAAAACATGTCTTATTGGTAATTCGTAACCCGAAATGTCTGAACTTTCTAAGTTTAAATTTGTAATTTCAGCAACCAGTTCATCACTCATCACCTCATCTGCATCAATGTTTAAAATCCAATTAAATTTGGTTTGGCTTACTGCAAATTGCTTCTGTGTACCAAAGCCATCAAAGGTCCGACTAAAAATTCTGCAACCAAATGCTTCTGCAATTTTAACAGTATCATCTGTACTATTATCATCCACAAGCACAATATCTTTACACCATTTTAATTGAGGTAAAGAAAGCTTTAAATTTTCAGCTTCATTTTTGGTGATGATGATTACAGACAAGGACATTTATACGCATCAAATTTGCACAAAAGTATTGATATGTCATAAAAAGAATAGAAAACTTAAGTAAAATCGCAGCGAATTAAGACTTTCTTTTCTTAGGATTAACGAGACTATCTGCAGGATTAGTTTGTTCCATTGAAGTGCGAATGCCTTTGGCCCAGTTGATTAACGCAGTTTTTTGTTCATCATTCAAATCTGCATTTCTATGAATAAGGGTGTAGGAAGATAGAGGCATTTCATCTTCTTCCACTTCTTCAATTAATTCTTCCAATTTATGGTATTGTTTATACAAACGATAAGTGGTAAATTCATTGAAATTTAATTTCATCTTACCTTCTTCAACATGATCGTTCAACCACCAAGCTACTGGTTGAATATTTGAATACCAAGGGTAGGTTGTGTTATTGCTATGGCAATCATTGCAGGCGGTGGATAATATAGCATGAATATTTTCTGGCACAGGATATTTGGTTGAAATATCATTGGTTGTAATAGCAGAATTATTTTTTTTGGGATGGAAAAATTGAGCAATTATAAATACCAAGAGTACGAACCAACTAGTTTTTTTGAGAATGCTTTTTAATTTCATAATGCTTTTCAAAAGTAATAAAAATGAAGGTTAAAAAAATAAAAACTACACCACCATAATAATAATTTTAAGAAAGAAAATTATGATGTAATTTATTTTTAAAGGAGGAATGATAATGTTTTTTCGGAAGAATTTCTTACAATTTACCGAATTAAAAACAAAACACCTTTGGTGTACCTTGTTGCTGTCTTTTTTCCTTTATAACTAATATAGTAAACATAGTAATCTGTAGGACAAGGTTTATCCTTATAAGTGCCATCCCAACCCTGCTTGTAATCTTCGCTGTAGAACAATTTTTCGCCCCAACGGTTATAAATGGTCATTGTAGATTTTGCCAGTGAAGTTGCTTCTATTTTAAAAACATCATTCAATTCATCGCCATTGGGTGTGAAAGAGGTTGGCAATACCATGGTAACAGTATCTATTACGCAGATATTAGCCGTAAAACTATCGATGCAATTGCCAATATTGTTTATTACCAATTTTACTTTATAATTTTCTTTTAAGCCGTCGTATAAATGTGTCGGATTTGTGGCAGGGTCGTAAGGTAAAATAGTGCCATCACCAAAGTCCCAATATCCATTTATGCCACCTTCACTTAAATTGATAATCTGTAATTCGGCATTGTTACTGTAAAGGCAATGATCATTGGGAGAATAAGTAAAGTAAGCGCGAATATTATTGTAGCCTGGAATTTTTACGATGGTATCGTACTTGCATCCTGTTACCTGATTGGTAACTGAAACTTTATAAGTATTATTTACAGGGGCATTGATTATTGCAGTATTTTGTGGAGGAATTGTGTTCCATAAATAGGTAAATGGGCCAGTGTTGTTCATTTTCAAAGAAATGAATCCTTGATTGCCATAACATTGTATTGGACTGGTAATACTTGAACTGTACATTTGAGGGTGAACATAAATAAATTTTTGTTTTACTAAAGAATCACTGCAACCATCTTTTAAGGTAGCAGCATACATCGTACTTACTTTTGGAGAAACAAATATGGCACTTACATTTGTTTGTCCGCTACTCCAGCGTAAATCGTAGTTATTACTTCCTCCTAAGGATTTTGTGTTAAGGATAACCGCAGAGCCAATACAGATGGTATCTTTATCACTTGTCAAACTTAATTTCAAAGTATCTCCAATCACAATATCTAGTACATCTTGATTTATACATTTACCAGTTCCATAAACGTAATTTATTCTGTGGATACCTGTGCCTGCAAGGCGAGGGTTAAAAGCATAAGCGCTAACACCAGCACCACTTAGATTGCCACCTGCAGGACTTAATGTAGGGTTGATGACAGTGTCTCTTAAACAGTAAAATTGCAATAGCCCACTTATTTTTACAACAGGCAATGCATTTACTTTTATTCTAACAGTATCTGTACACTTTCCTGGCAGATTAAAAAATAGGAGATGATTTCCTGCACCTGCTATGGCAGGGTTAAAGATGCCTTTAATGCCATTGGTGATGCCTGGGCCACTATAGCTTCCCTTTTTTTCTCCATTAAATAATGTGAAAGCATTATCTGCGATACAGCAGGTGGTATCTTTCTGAATATTGGCCCGCGGATATATTTGAATGATGATGGTATCACGACATCCATTACCATCCCCAATTAATTGATGATAGGTGCCTCTTCCAGCTAAAGCGGGACTAAATTTCTGATAATAAAGCGAGTTGCCAACAATGGCATTACTTCCTGTAAACATTAAGTTCCACGGGTCGTTGAATACATATTGATATCGCAAATAATAGGCAGTATCTGTTACACAATTTTTAACTGTATCTGCATAAAATCTGCTGTATCTTAAGTACATTATTTTATCATCTTTACAACCTTCTAATGTAGTGTAGGTAAGATTAACTTGAACAAAAGTACTTTTACTTGGAACTCTGAATGTATCTCCATCAAATATGCCATTAACAGCATCGAATATGCCTTTACCCGACCATTTGCCACCAGCAGGTATACCGGCAGGAAGTGTTCTTTGACCTGCATCTGGACAAGCAATCTCATCCCAACGGGCATCCACATCTTTTATCCATCTATCCAATGTGTCTTTACAACCATTGATGGAATAAATATATAATTTGTTGCCTGCACCTGCGTTGTAAGGAATACTAATACCCAAAATATTATTGGTTATAGCTGGACCCGACCAGATACCACCTGCGGGTTTAAAGGCAATGGTATCATATGGTTTTGACCTACAAATAGTGTCGAATTGCTCGATGGTAATTCCATCAATATTAATATCTTTTTTACCAGTGCATCCATTCCAATTGTAGGTTACCTGAAAAGTTCCAGCCGCTACAGGCGGAGTAATAATTCCTGTTGAAGTAATATTTGGTCCACTCCAAGTTCCTCCAGCTGGTGAATAATTATAGACATTGAATGGCGCACTACCAGGACATGCTGCATTTGGAGGTCCAGCATTAATGGCCTTTACTGTAACAACTACAATATCGGTGCATTTTCCAGAAGTATAAATAATATTAAAAGTGCCACTGCCAGAAACACCTGGATTAAAAGTTCCATTTAAAGTATTGGTTATTCCTGTGCCCGACCATCTTCCACCTGTAGGTGAGGCACTCAAATTAAATGGTCCGCTCGATTGACAAACGGTTGTGTCATTTTGCGCAACTGGAGGGGTTAAAACAACAATATCAATGGTGTCTTTTCCTGGCACAGAAAGACCATCTGAAACCTGAAGTATAAAGCGCGTATCAATGATTGGACAAACAGTATGAGGTGGTTTTCCTATAAGCCCACCACTTAGCCATGTGTATACGTAATTAGTACTATTGCCACCAGTAATGGTTGCAGTAATGGTGGCACAGGCGCCTTTGCATAAAGTATCCTTTGTTGTTTTTAAAATAACTTTAATAGGGCAATCGGTAATTTTGAAATTAAGCTTTGCATTAATTTTCCAGATACTATCGCATTTATCCTTGAATGTTGAATTAAAATCCAATTGATAATTTCCACTTTGATTTAATCCACTGGCAAATGAGATATCAAAAGTATTGGTTTCATTCTTACCATCGCAACCTATACCTGTTGCAGCAGTGATAGCGGTGGATAGTGCGCCTGATAGTTTAAAATTCTTGGCTTTTACGGAATCACAATTAAATTTCTGATCAAGCACTACTCGTATTTTTGTTGAATTACAGGTTGGGTCGGTAATAGCATTAAATTTTGGTTGAGGTACAGAAGTGATTTTAGCTTCCCAACTCAATTCAAAACCATCACCATTGACATATTTATCTGAATGAAAATAAAAAGTGACACAACTATCTGTTGTTGCAAGTATGCCAGATGGTTTGGTGTTGTTGTCGTATTTTTTTAAAAGAGAAGCGAATGTATCTTTACCATTATATACTTTTAAAAAATCGGCATTTGCTTCCACATTAAATGTGCCATTAAACTTTATGTTTATTTTGCTAGCACCACTTACACAAATGGTAAAAATAAAATTTTCATTACTGGCATACCAACCAGAATTCACTTTGTTCCCTTCACTATCCGTCAGTTTCCCTCTGCAATCATAAACTTTATTATTGCTCATTTTATAGGTAGTTTGAGCTGTTAAAGAAAGAGTTGCCCAAAATAAAATAAAAGTGAGTAAGCCAAATTTGGGCTTAACTTTTTGAGAACAAAAAAGATGATATTTATTTAAGTGAATCAATTATTTTGTAATTGTAATCGTAGGGGTAAATATACTATTGCTCCAATTTCCGGCTCTATCTTTTAATTTCAATTCGAAAGTAGTTGTCTCACTATTAGCTGTTCCTAAAAGAAAGGTATTTTTCATTTGTACAGCAATGGTTCCCTTTGTTTTGATACTTGTATTGGGAGGCGATAGTGGCTTAATAAAATAATAATCCGCTTTGCTGAGGCGCTTATCCTTTATCATAATATCATTCAAATCAGGATCTGTTTCACCTATATCTCCGTTGGCATCGCTGTATTCAAAAGTTATTTCTAAACTATCTTTAAACTGAAGCACTGTTGTAGCAGAAACACTTACAAACTTTATAAACGGCACATCGCTATTACCGGTTAATTCATTGTTTTTTTTACAGCTTGAATTAATCATTAAAAATATAATGAATATTAACAATATATTAAAGTGATTTTTTATTCTCATTTGATTCGAATGGCACAATATTTTTTTAAATTAAAAGAGGAGGGAACCGAAGGAATATAAACAGGTAAATTTACATTGTCTGTTGTTTGACTTCTAAGCCATAAAACATCGTTTGCCGCTGCACCAAGGGTGCTCACAGTGAGTGTAATGCTTTGCCAATAATCTACATTTGCACCGTTGAAACCTTTGGCATTAAAAGGTGTTGATTCAATAGACATCGCTGATTCGCTGCCTGCATAGTTGTTTGGATTAAGTGAATAATTGAGTGTTGTATTGCCAAATTGATTCACCGCTGTTTTATCATCGCTAAAAGCTATCATTATTTTTATGCTGTTAGTGCCGGAAGGTATTTCAACAGGATTATAGCCACTGTGTGGAAGTGGTGTTGAAGATCCATCTGCAAAAGCAATCATACCTGCTATTTGAGGGGGGAAATCATAACTCAATGCACTGTTTCCAAATTCATCTTTTGCACCATTATTAATCCATGTTTTAATATTCTCAATATAATCATTTTTTTTGCTAATCCAATCACTGTTTGGTTCAAGGGAGAGCGGCATAATGCCTTGCGATCCTGGAATGAAAGTACTGAGTCTATGAAGAAGCATACTATTGGCTGCATCGCCTGGAACAACACGTTTAACAAATTGTGTATTTTGAGGGTCAGTATTGGTGGCCAAACGGTTAATGAGTGAATTATAAGAGCTTTCGATACTCCTAAAATCAGGTTCAAAATTACCGTCATGGCAACCACTATTCGCACAAGTTGGTTTGAAAATATTTTTATGTAAACCTTGAATGGTATTTGGATCTATTGGCACATCGGGCATTACTGGTCCTCTTTGTGACACTGACCAATCATCAAATGGATTACTACTGCTACTTTTCTTTTTGCATGAAAGAATAAGTAGACATAAAGTCAAAAGAAAATAATGTTGTATCTTATAATTCATTCTTAAATTCTATCAAATAAACTTTTGGCGTTAGGGTCTATATGTCCGGCGTTTATAACATCACTTTTATATCCAAGTATTTCTGCAATGGTTAAATTAAAATCGGTAACAGTTCCAATGGGATTAGATTCTGATCCAACCATTAAATTACTTTGAATGTTTGGGCCAACCATGCCACCAAATACACGAAGGGAATTCGTATCACCATGGTCGTAACCGTACCAATCATTGGCATCCAAAATTGGATTGTGTTGAAGGTTGCGGCCACATTCAGGTACAAAGCACAAAGCAGTTTTACCACTCATTTCAGGAATGCTGTTTTGTATATAATTCCATAAGAATCCAAGAGCATGATCGGCCCTGTGCATGGATTGTAGATATCCAGTAAAATTGCTGTGACAACCATCAATACCACTCATGTTAACAACCAATAATTTAGGTTTAAAGACACGCAGCACTTCTGCGGCATAACCAATAGTGGAGCCATCTCCGCCACTCACAGGAGGCATAGGTAGTAGGCCTGCAGCTTGTCTTTGAAATGTAGCGGCAATAAATTCTTTTATTTGTGTGCGTTCATCATCGGTATTGCGAATGCCTGGCATATCGCCTTTTTTTATATTAAAAGAATTATCCAAAAAATTCTTCATTTTATACATAGGTTCTAATTCCTCCTGCGGATGATAAATTTTAGCATTAGAGAGTGCTGCAAATCCATCACCACCAAACGTGATGTTCGGAGCAAAAAAATTACCACCATAGGCCAAACCAAAATCAGGATGTTTACTTGAATTGAGCAATGGAACTGAGTTGCCAATGGTATTGCCAATGAACCATGTATCGGTTGCTTTAAAGCCACCAAATCTTCTGGCGTATTCAAATACAGTTGGGTTAATAGGTCGCACTTTCAAGCCTTGACCTTCAACTCTAGAACCTGTTACTAAAGAATTTAAACCGCCATAATGTCCACCGGAAACGGCTCGCATTTCGGCAAATATAGTCCCTTGTTTTTGTAGTGTCTGTGAGAGTATTTTTGGTATTGGTTGAATTCCATCTGGCTGGCCAGATGGCGTTGTGCCATAAGCAATTTTGCTAGTTGGAGGAGCCCCTTCTAGCATATTATACAAAATATTTCCACCAACATTAAAATTTTGGCTATCGGCAAGATAGCGTTGTAAAATTGAATCTTGTTGCCTCAATCCTCCACCGAATATAACGTAAACAACATGGTCGGCCAAAGGAGCATTGGTGCGTGCAAAAAGACTACCCGATGGCAATAAATAAGGGAGTACTATACTTCCTGTAGTTACAACAGCAGCTTTTTTTACGAATTCTCTTCTTTTCATGGGTGGTGTGTAGTTTAATAAAACATGTATTCATCTGAAGCGGAAAATGCTGTGTAAACCAATTCGGGTCTAAAATTGACATTCGATTTATTGGCATTAATAAAATTAATAAACCAAGTTTTTTCGGCCTCTGTGGGTCTTCTAATAAAGAATCTGACGTAGGTTTCTTCAACAAATCTTTCCGTGCTATCTACCATCATTCGTCTTGAGGGTAGTTTCACTAGATTGGAATTCATATAATTGCTGATAATAACCTCATTGATAAGTGTTTTGTCGCCGCAACTTTGTATCACACGGTCTGTTCTGGTAAGTTCGTTGATAGAAGAAGGTTTCTGAAATAAATTGGTTGTTAAAATACTATGAAATTCAATGTTTGTTTTGTCTTTATCTTTGTTCAAATTATCTCCATAAGAGGGAGTTTGAATAATTTCATACCTTGTGTTTTTATCCTTTTTACATTGAGTAAAAAATAGAAGTAGAAAGGCAGTAATTACGATTTTAAAAATGGGCGTATTCATCGGTCATTAGAATTAATGTTTGTACCTTTTGTAAATTTTGAGATGGGTAGTAATCTACCATTAAATTATAGGATTCTTGTGTCGAAGGCTCTCTTCCAATAAGTGTTAAGTAACACCACTTAATCATGCCCTCGTGAAATTCTCTAGATTGCACTAATAATTGGCAATATTCAGCTTTATTACTCGCAAAACCACCGAATAAACTTCCACCTTTTCCGCTCTCGATTATATCAAATGAAATACTGAATTCATCTCTGGTTGGGAATCTAAAAAACAAATCATCATAAGAGGCATTTACAAAATTAAGACTGTTCATATTAATGATGTCGTATATCGGATTGTCAAGCATATAGGCATACATTTGATTAATCTTGATTAATCCCAGTTGATATTCTCTCCTTGCTCGCAAAACATTTTTACACCTATCAATGGTAATCATAGCAGAAAAAACACCGATAGAGTCTCCTGTTAAACGAGAAGAGATGAGTGCAAATTGAGCGTTGCCAATCTGGTCCGAGAATTCTCCATCTTCTGCACCTTCCAATAATCGGGCTTTTGTCAAATCATAAATTCTTTGGTAGTAAGCCTTTTTATAGGAAGAGTCGCCAATTACAAAACTAGAATCAGTCATCAATCTAGTAATTATTTGCTTCCTTGTATCAAAGCTCAAATTGCCAGATCTTAAAATGCCAACATCTCTTATTTTTTCTGTATTAAGTGGCTCCCTTCCCAGCAAATCGATATATATTCTGTTGATATAATTTTCTACTTTTACTGTTGGAACATTTTCATAATTTTTTGGCACATTTCCACTCACAATTTTTTCATCTTTCTTGGAACAAGAAGCGCACAAAAACAGCAAGTAAATAAAAAAGTAAGTAGATTTTTGAATCACAGTTGGCTAGTTTTAAAACGGAAAGTTAAAAAAAAAAGTCATTATAATGAGAGTAATACCATAAAATCTTTATAAACTACTCATAATCATATTTATATTATAAAATTGGAAGGAAAAAAATGGACTATATTGTGCTTCAAGTGAACTAATTTTATTTTATGGTGTACACAGGTACATATTCAATGCAATATTGATTATGTCTTAAAAATAAGCCATTGGTCAGTATAAAGGACCCTTTTGGGCGAAAAATTATAACCGTTATGTCGTATAATTAAGCATATTTGCAAGTTCAAATAAATGGGAAATCACAAGGCTTCAGAAATTATAACTGCAATTCAATCGGTTGGCAATGCAAAAGTAGTAATTACCACTCACCATAAACCAGATGCAGATGCCATGGGTTCTAGTCTTGGGTTGCAAATTTTTTTGAAAAATATAGGCATACCTTCTGTTGTGATTACACCAACGGATTTTGCCTCCTTTCTTCATTGGATGAAAGGAAGCCATGAGGTTATTGTTTTTGAAGGTAATGAGGTAAGGGCAACTGAAATTACCATGGCTGCAGATTTTATTTTTTGCCTAGATTTTAATCATTTATCAAGAATCAATGAATATGGAGAAATTGTGAGTGCAAGTTCTGCAGTCAAAATTTTAATAGACCATCATCAATATCCTCAAGGATTTGAACAAATGACCTACTGGGATGACAAGGCAAGTAGTACCTGTGAGCTTATATACCGTTTAATTTCTGAAAGCAAACAACAACAATATGTTGATAAGGATTGTGCATCATGTCTATACACAGGAATTATGACTGATACAGGCTCATTTCGTCATAGTAATTGCAGCAGTAATACCCATCGAATAGCAGCGGATTTAATGGATTATGGATTTGATCATGTGCAGATTCATGATTTAGTGTTTGATAGTTTTACGGAAGATAGGGTGCGCTTTATTGGGTATTCACTTTATAAAAAGTTAGAAGTATTACATGATTATAATACCGCTATCATCAGCATTAATAAAGATGAATTAAAGCAATTCAAAATTCAGACTGGGGATACTGAAGGTTTGGTAAATTATGGATTGGGCATAGAAGGTATTAAATTTGCCATTCTAGTGATTGATCGTACAAAATTGGTTAAAATGAGTTTTAGAAGTAAAGGTAGTTTTGCGGCCAATGCTTTTGCCATGAAGCATTTTAATGGAGGAGGTCATTTTAATGCAGCTGGTGGTAGTAGTGTGCTAACTTTAGAAGAAACAATTGAATTGATAAAAGAAAATTTAAAATTATATCAAAAAGAACTCAATGCGCAAATATAAATTATTAGGTCTTATTGTGATTCTTGCAGGCCTTAGTGCTTGTAATAATTATTCCAAAACAGAAAATGGATTGCGATTTAAATTTCTAAAAAGAAGTAATAAAATTGCATTGCCAGTTGTAGGCGAATATTTGCAATGCTTTTACAGCATTACCAATTCGGAAGATTCGGTAGTCTACAGCAATTTTAATAGAACACCTGATAGGATATTATTGGTTGCCCCCACTCATAAAGGAGGTGATATAATGGAAGCTCTAAGTATTATGGCAGAAGGCGATAGTGCACAATTTTTGATCAATGCGGATTCCTTTTTCTTTAAAACAAGATTAGAAACGGAATTGCCTTTTTACATTAAAAGAGGAAGTGATTTGAAATTCATTATCAAAATGGATAAGAAGCTCAATAAATTTCAGGTAGACAGTGCTGTAAACGCAGAAAAAATTATCCGTTGGCAGGCCGAGGCGGAAAATATTTTGGCTTACGCAAAAAGAAAAGGCCTTACCATGGAACTCGATTCTTCAACAGGCATTCGAGTTCAATACCATGCAAAAGCATCCTCTGATACTGCCAAAGCAATTCATGAAAATAGCACCGTAAAATTTCATTTTATTGGGAAATTATTTGATGATACTGAATTTTACAATACCTATACCATGGGTCAACCTCAAATTGTACGAGTTACAAAAGAACAGTTTCAGCCCATTGGCATGTATGATATGTTGCTAAAAATGAAAGAGGGTGAAAAGGCCACTTTTATTCTGCCCTATGATCTAGGCTTTGGTGCTAAAGGGGTAGACTTGATGATTCCCCCATTCTCAACATTGGTTTATGAGATTAATATTTTAAAAGTAGAATAATGAAAAACAAATTTGGACTCCTAGTAATTTTAATGGCATTTTTTTATGCCAAGGCAACTGTTGTTAATAATGATACTATCACCACTAAATCGGGTTTGAGGTATATTATAACAAAGAAAAATCCCAAAGGGATAAAACCAGCAAAAGGTGATCGTATTGAAGCCCATTATACTGGTACACTCACCGACGGAAAAAAATTTGACAGTTCCCGAGACCGAAATCAAACATTCTCGTTTAATCTTGGTAATGGTGAGGTAATTCAAGGATGGGATGAAGGGTTTTCATATCTCAAAACAGGTGAAAGGGCAACCTTAATTATACCCGCTACTCTTGGATATGGCAGTCAAGACATGGGAGATATTCCACCAAATTCCACATTGATTTTTGATGTTGAATTAGTAAGTGTTAAAAAGCCTATTGCCTACCAACCATATAGTGGAAAGGGAAAAGATACAGTTACTTTAAAATCAGGTCTCAAATACATTGTGATTAACCCAGGCAATGTAAAAATAAAAGCAAAGGCTGGTCAAACAGCCTCTATATTTTATGCTGGTTATTTCATGGATGGCCAAAAATTTGATGGTAATTTTGGTGGTTTCGAGCCATTTAAATTGCCTGTAGTAGGCGCCAGTGTTATTGGTGGATGGCAGGAAATAATTCCACTCATGAACAAAGGAATGAAAATAAGGATTATTATTCCACCTTATCTGGCTTATGGTGAGCAAGGTTATCCTGGTGCAATTCCACCAAATTCTACCTTAATATTCGACATGTTCTTGCAGGATTTACAGTAAACTTAATAAAAAATAAATGACTAAGAAAATATTGATTACAGGTGGCGCAGGATTTATAGGATCTCATGTTGTAAGAAGATTTGTGAATACCTATTCAGATTATCAAATTGTGAATCTGGATAAGTTAACCTATGCAGGGAATCTTGAGAATTTAAAAGATGTGGAACAAAGGTCTAATTATACCTTTGTTAAAGGAGATATTACCGATGCTGAATTTATTCAGAAATTATTTCACGAGCATCATTTTGATGGCGTTATACACTTGGCTGCCGAGTCGCATGTAGACCGTTCTATCTCAAATCCATTGGAGTTTGTGATGACCAATGTAGTTGGAACGGTAAATTTATTAAATGCAGCCAAAAGTATCTGGCACAATAATTATCAAGATAAGGTTTTTTATCATGTTAGTACAGATGAAGTTTATGGCCAATTAGGGGATGAAGGAAAGTTTTTAGAAACGACCCCATACAGTCCAAATTCACCATATTCTGCTTCTAAAGCCTCGAGCGATCATTTTGTAAGAGCTTATTTACATACTTATGGAATGCCTGTGAAAATCTCCAATTGTAGCAACAATTATGGGTCCCATCATTTTCCTGAAAAATTAATTCCTTTAATGATTAATAATATCATGCACAGTAAACCATTGCCTGTTTATGGCAAGGGAGAAAATGTAAGAGATTGGTTGTTTGTAGTAGACCATGCACGTGCTATTGATGATATATTTCATAAAGGCAGAAATGGGGAAACCTATAATATTGGCGGCAATAATGAATGGCAAAACATACAATTGGTTAAATTCCTTTGCCGTTTAATGGATCGTAAATTGGGCAGAGAAACAGGTGAATCAGAAAAATTAATAAGTTATGTTACAGATAGAGCGGGACACGATTTTAGATACGCCATTGATGCCAGTAAATTGATGGGTGAATTGGGATGGGAACCATCGGTTACTTTTGAACAGGGTTTAGAAAAAACAGTAGATTGGTATCTTGAAAATCAGGATTGGTTAACCAATGTAACTACTGGTAATTATCAACAATATTACCAAGCTATGTACGCTAGCAGATAAAATTAAATTAATAACATGAAAGGAATAATATTAGCAGGAGGTAGTGGAACAAGATTGCATCCTTTGACATTGGCAATTAGCAAACAAATGATGCCAGTATATGATAAACCTATGATTTACTATCCATTATCGACTTTGATGATGGCTAGTATCAGGGAAATATTAATTATATCTACACCGCATGATTTGCCTCACTTTCAAAAACTTTTGGGTGATGGAAAAAATTTAGGATGTGAATTTACCTATGCAGAACAAGCCGTGCCAAATGGCCTTGCTCAAGCATTTGTAATTGGCGAAAAATTTATAGGTAATGATAAGGTGGCTTTAATTTTAGGAGATAATATTTTCTTTGGTTCCTCATTGCAAACTTTGTTGCAATCTAATAACAACCCAACGGGGGGTGTAATTTATGCCTATCATGTAAGCGACCCAGAAAGATATGGTGTTGTAGAATTTGATGATAATAATGTTGCAATCAGTATTGAAGAAAAGCCATTGCATCCTAAATCTAATTATGCCGTACCTGGTTTATATTTTTATGACAATGATGTAGTTGAAATTGCTAAAAATTTACAACCTTCGCCCAGAGGAGAATATGAAATAACCGATATTAACAAAGAGTATTTGAAACGCAGTAAATTGAAGGTTGGAATTCTTCAAAGGGGCACTGCTTGGTTAGATACAGGCACCTTTAACAGTTTGATGCAAGCCGGTCAATTTGTTCAAGTAATAGAAGAAAGACAAGGCTTGAAAATTGGAAGTATTGAGGAAGTTGCTTGGAGAATGGGATATATTAATGATGCACAACTTGAGGCAATTGCAAAACCACTTGTAAAAAGTGGTTATGGCGATTATTTATTAAAATTAATTAAAAAATGAACACTTTAAAAAACATAGGTATTCAATTGATTTCAATGAAAAATAATTCTAATGTATTGTGTCTACTATTGTTGTCTCTTACCGCTATATTTTCAGGCTGTAAATCTTATACATCCAATGTATTATTGAAAATTGACAAGGAAGAGTTAAATTGGAAATCGCAATACCAAAAAACAATTATTGATTACCCAATTAAAATTGGCGATAAAATACAATTTACATTGTATACCAACGCTGGCGAATCAATTATTGATCCCAGTGGTAAGTTGGTTTCAGCAAGTTCGGTTGGAGATGTAAATTTAATCACAGGCGATAAGCCTTCCTTTGAAGTATCGGAAGCTGGCACCTGTCATTTTCCTGTTATTGGTAGAGTGTCAGTTTTTGGATTAAAAGTATCTCAATTAGATAGCTTACTTTCATCAAAATACGAAGCATATTACAATGAGGTGTATGTTATTTCAAAAGTAGTCAACAAAAAAATTATAGTCTTAGGTGGTAAAGGTGGGCAAATAATACCATTTAATAACCCTGCCATGACACTTCTAGAGGCATTAGCACTTTATGGGGGTATTGATAATAGTTCTAAAGGATACAATATTAGAATTATTAGAGGTGATTTGAAAAACCCAGAAGTTACAATGGTTAATTTAAGAACCATAGCAGATATGAAAAATTCAATCATCAGTTTAAAACCAGATGATGTCATTTATGTTGAACCAGTGCGAAGACCAGTTGCAGAAGGAATTAGAGACAATATTTTTATTATTAATATTGTACAGGTGTTGGTTACATTTTCTATCTTAGTAAATACCCTTGTGAAAAAATGAGTGATGAAAATTTAAATATAGAAGGAAGTGGGTCGTCAGGAGTTGAATTTGATGTTCAGAAACTGATTCTTATTCTTAAGAAGAAATGGTATTGGATTCCAATTTCAATTGTTATCTCAATTATTGGTTGCCATTATTATCTTAAGTATACAAAACCACTTTACAAGGCTTCTTCTTTAATAAAACTGGAGATTCAAAGGGAAGCTTCTAATGTTGGCTTAAATAGTCTCGCAAATACTCAGAATGATAATCTTTCTGGTGAAATAGAATTGATTCGCTCTCCATTGGTAGCTCAAGATGTGCTTAGTATTGTAGATTTAAGTGTTTCTTATTATGCCATAGGCAATATTCAAACGACAGAAATATTTAGAAATTCTCCTTTCAAGGTTAGTATTTTATCCGACCCTAAACACACGCCTTATGATAAGAATTTTAGCATTTCATTCATCGATAAGGTAGAGTACAAAATTGCTGAAATGGATTCAAAAGAGGAAGGTGAAACGCACCGAGTTGGAGACATTGTTACAATGGGGAGTTTTACCTTTGCCATCCTTTACGATAAGGGCACTTCGGCCATAGAAGATCAAAAGAACTATTATTTCAGAATTAATTCAAAGCAGTCGCTCGTTTCTTCTATTCTTAGTAATTTATCTGTTATTGCTTCTAATGATGAGGCAAGAACAATTCAGATATCCTTCACTGATTTTAATAAAGAAAAGGCAAGGGTTATAGTAAATGCTTTTGATACAATTTATTTGAAACATTCATTAGAGAAAAAGCAAAAGTCGCAGGAACAAACTTTGCAATACATTGAGACTCAAATCGAAGAAACTTCAAAAAAATTAGATAGGTATGAAAATGACATTGAAAATTTTGTTAAACAAACAGGAACTTCTTCTCCTGGAACAGAGTTTTCTATGATTGCAAAAGAAATAGAGGAACTCGAAAAGAGCAAAGCAGAGATTAATCAATCTACTAAATCTGTTGATGACATCATCGATTTCATTCAAAGAAATGCAAGTAAAGATAATATAGTGCCGCTTGTTTATGGCATAGAGAATAAAGATATTGCCAACAGCATTAATGAGTTGAACAATTTGTTTAAAGAACGCGAACTCTTGAAGATTTCTAATAAAGAAATAACTATTCCTTATCGCAAAATTGAATTAGAGATATCTTTGATTAAATCTCAAATTCTGAATTTTGTTAAGGAGAGTAAAAAAAATGTCGCAGAGGAAACAGGTATTATTATTAAAAAAATTGCTGAGTTAAAAGGTGAATACTCAACTTTACCATCTAAGAAAACAGAATTAGATAGATTGAATAGATTCAATTCCTTGTACGAAAAATTTTACTTGTCGCTCGTTGAAAAACAAATTGAGTACCAAATATCAAAGGCTGGAACTGTTCCTGAATTTATAATTTTGAGCGAAGCCACTGTATCCGACACTCCTATTTCGCCCAATCGCACCAAGGTGTGGTTAATGTTTATAATTCTCGGTATTTTGCCTATTATTATTTATATCATCACTAAATATTTACTGATGAATGTTATTTACAGTCAAAAGCAAATAGAGTTAAAATTGAAGGCCCCAATTCTTGGATCTATACCAACTTACCAGAAAAAAATGCCTGCCTCTACATTGGTGGTTGATGGCAATCCAAAATCATCTATCAGCGAGTCTTTGCGAGCAATCCGTACGAACTCGGATTTTATGTTACCCAAAAAATCAAAGCAAATTTTTGGTGTAACTTCTACGATTAGTGGTGAAGGAAAAACTTTCTTTGCAATCAATTTTGCAGCCATATTAGCATTAACCGGTAAAAGAGTAGTTGTTCTGGATTTGGATATGAGAAAGCCTAAAATTCACGTTGGTTTTAATGTCGAAAACAAGGAGGGAATTAGTTCTATTTTATCAGGCATATCATTATGGCGAAATACAGTTCATAAATCGAGTTTAAAAAATCTCGACTTTATAACCTCTGGCCCAATTCCACCAAATCCAAATGAACTTTTACTAAAAAAGGAATTTGATGATTTACTTGAAAATTTATTGGAAGATTATGATATAATTATGGCAGATAATCCTCCAATTGGATTGGTAACAGATGCTAATAACGTTTTCAAAAAGTGTGATCTTTCCATTTATGTGGTGCGTTCTGGTTTCTCAAAAGAAGTCGTTATCAATAATATTAACGATTTGTATAGAAGTAAAAATTATACCAACCTTTCTGTTGTTATTAATGATGTAAACAGCAATAATACATACGGCAGTGGCTACGGCGGCAATTATGGCTATGGCAATGGTTATGGTTACGGTTATTATGAAGATGATCATCAGAACAAAAGCTGGTTCAATAAGTTGAAGAATAAAATTTTAAGGAAGTAATGGGTTTTTTAGATCAATTATTCTCCAGAAATAAAAAAGTGGAAAATCCTTTGCAATGGGACATGCACAATCATATTCTTTTTGGTATTGACGATGGGTCAAAAACTATTGAAAATTCTCTGGAAATGGCTCGCCAGTTTGTTGAACTGGGATATAAAAGAGTCATTGCAACACCGCATGTCATGACCAATTATTACGAGAATAATTATGAGATTGTGAATGAACGGAGATCTACATTATTAGCAGCCATAAAGGAAAATAATATTCCTTTGGAACTTGATTTTGCGGCAGAGTATTATATCGATGAATATTTCTTAGAAAGGGTAAAAAACAGGGAAAAGTTAATGACTTTTAACGGCAATTACCTGCTCGTTGAAACTTCTTTTCTAAACAAACCTATTTTTTTTACAGAGCTAATTTTTGATTTAAGAACTCAGGGTTATATACCCGTTTTTGCACACCCTGAGCGCTATGTTTATTTGCATCAAAACTATCAGGATGTTGAAAAAGTTTTAGAAACAGGTATTGTTTTTCAAATCAATCTCTTGTCTCTACTTGGTTATTACTCACCTCAAGTCAAAAAACTAGCCCAATGGTTGATTCAAAATGGTCATTATAGCTTTTTAGGCACTGATGCACATAGCACCAATCATTTAAATCTCATGAAGGAAGCATTTTCTAGTAAATTATTTGAAAAAATTGATTTTGCAAAAGTAATAAACTCTAATTAGCATTTAGTTTAAGTAATTTACGAATTTCACTATTGTTTATTACGAGTGTATACAAGCCTTCAGACCATGAAACTGTCAAAATTTCTAAAGGGCTATTCCCTTCATCCTCGAATACCAGTTGTCCCTTATCATCATAAATTTTGCAAGAAAAGTATTTAATTGCATTCAGTTTTATAAAATCATTGAACGGATTAGGACCATAGTAAATTAGGGATTTTTTTTCACTCAGTAAATTCCGAATACTGCTATGCGTGTTAAATGTGTTACACAAAATTCTTCCACCCGAGTCGGTATACCTAATTTTTGATGGAATAATGCCTTTGTTAATAGGAACAGGATAACCCATCAAAGGCCAATTTGAATTATTTGAAATAAAACCAGGTTTCTGTTTTAGGTATAAGGAAGTATCAATATTATTCAAAATGATATTTGATAATAATTGTCCCTTCACATTGTTATTGTAGCTGTAATGTCCCTTACCCGGCGTTACAAATTGACCCATAATGGCATTGGTATTTGTTATTTCATTGGCAATTAAATTTTGAGAATCTTGATTTGAACTTATCAAAACACCATATAATTCGGCTTTGTTTCTGAAAAATGTGTTGCAGGGTCCGTTCTTCCCATGACTATTATCTATTACGATGGTTTGACAAATATTGCCTTCAAATAAATTATGATGAGTATAGTTACCATGACATACCAAATCACCAGCTGCATCCTTTAAAATATTATCGCTCCAATAGGCATCTTTTGAATAATTGTAAGAAACCACATTGCCATTGGAACCTGATTGCAAAAGGAAACTATGCCTTAAATTATGACAAATATTATTTTCAATTTTATTGTCACTGCTTGTCGCTTGCAAAACAATTCCATAACCCTGACCATTGCCACCGTATGCAAATGCATGGTGACAATAGGATTGTGTAACCTCATTATGAATGCTATTATCGAATACAATGTGCCCAAAATTTGTATTTTCGGATTCAACTCCTTTTATCATACAATTGGCAGCATAATTGAAATAGATATTATTGGTTTGGTTAATAGTACTATCAAGTCGAATGATTTTCAAACATTCTATTGAAACATTTTGGATAGGATGTATTGTTTTGAAATAAGTGAAAACACCTTCAGTAAAATTTAGTCTTAATGGCGTATGCATTAATAAAGTTTTACCATTTGAATCGTTCGCATCTATTTTAAATATTTGCCCAACAGAGCCATAAGCCCAATTGCTAAAAGCCAGAAAAGAGTCATTTTGAAATAGCTGAATATAACCATTATTCATTGACTTATATGGCCCAGAATATTGTAATTTTTGTTGACCAATTGAGGCATTGTTGAATGGTGTTTTTGTCTTTTCAACAGATCCCAAGGCATTGATACAATTATTGATTGAATGGTTTAAATTAAACTGAAGTAGGGTATTGGTGCCTTTGCCTTTCAAAGTAATGCTATCATCCAAGTAAATGGTGTTGGCAAAAGAATAAGTACCTGATTCGAATAGGACAGTGCCACCGTGTTTAATTTTTAAATAATCAATGGCTTTTGAAATAGCGGTATCATTCAAAAAACCTGAAATAGCTTTACCTCCAAAACTTTCAATCGAAACCGAGAATTGATTGTTTCTAATTTCAGAAAGAAGGCCAGCTTTGTGCCAATTAGTAATACGCTCCATTGGAACCTGCGCCATGGTATTAAATCCAATTATTAGCAAATAATATTTAAGAATTGATTTCATTTTTTGTTGTACCAAATTGTAATAGTATAGCCAGTACAAGAATAGGGAAAAAGGGTAAGCCAAATCTGCTGCTCCCAATTGGTCCGGTTAATAGTAATATACCTATTGGTATAAAGGATATTAGGAATTTATCAATTAACGATATGGATTTGGAAAAAAGAAATCTCAGAATCGCCAATATTTTAAGCATATTTACCAAAAATAAAACACCTAATACCAACCCAAAAGGATTGAAAAAAGTATTCAATAAGCGAGTAAAATTATTTTGCTTGCTTGTTTCGTACACCAACTGTTCCTGATGTGGTAAATCAAAAAATTGAATGATATCAAATCTTCCGGGATCTAGTAAACAAAATAATATCCCCCGAGTATGTAAATAGGTATACGTAAAAAAATGATTATATATTAAATCTTTACAAGCTACCGCTTTCATGTTTTGTGCATAGGAATAATCTTGTTTTAATGCGGCCTCCGCAGAAATGGAGTCGATGATTGCATCAGCTTTTGTAATGCCTTGGGTATGTATCAACAAACTATAGGTATTGTAATGCAATAAATTGTATGTAGAAATGGAACTGTATTGAAAGTATCCGGTTCTGCTTTGGTTTAATTTAGAAATGGTATAGGCAAAAATCAAAGGGATTAAACTCAATGAAATAATTAAAACTCTGCGCTGCTTAGAAAGTACCAAGGTCAATAATGGCAACGCAATTGTTAGAAATAGCATCACGGGTTTCAAAGATATTGCGGCTATTGCTAGCAAAGCTAATAGTATAATATTTTGAACATTAAGGGGTTTTAGAATCAGAATCAGAAGGATCAGAATCAGAATAAATTCTAACCAAATCTCACTCATAATCAGATTGGCATAAATGAGTTGAGCAGGTGTGAATAAAATGAGTACCAACATCAGAAAATAATTGGGCAGAAGTTTCTTTACTTTCAGAATCTTTTCCAATGCACTGAAACAATAAAGACTGATGCAATTTTGAATTGCTAAAATTAGAAATAGGAACCAAAAAGAATTTTGTAATGAAATTAGTTTGACAATGGCAATGATAAAAGGGTATAGAAAGGGTCTCTTGGTTAAGTAATCAGGATTAAATTCTTTTTTGAGGTCCCAAGAATAAAGTGTTTGCGTATCAATTATATTCTTTGCTGCATAAAGGTATTCCTTACTGTCCTGCAACATGGTTTGATGAATAAATAGCTGCTTACCCATAAAAACAACATGCAATAATGTTAGTATTATCCAAAATATTTTACGGGTTAATAGAGTTTTCATTATATTGAATCATATAGTTCTAATAACGTTTCTTTATGCAATATTGGGGAGTGATTTTGCTGAATATTTTCCAATGCCAATTGTCCTTTTAATCTTATAATTTCTGGATTTAAAAGAATAGAATCTATAATGGATTTCATTTGATCTGAAATACTACGAATGAGTAATGTTGGTTGATCAATAGAAGCATCATCGGAACCGGCATTGGCAATGCGAATTAACCAACCTCGCTCATTGTTATTTATCTCTGGCATAGCCCTTATATCTGTAGTAATTACTGGGCATGCCGCAGCTTGTGCTTCTAAAATAAAATAGCCAAAGGTCTCTGCTATGCTTGGCAATAAAGCCACATCCGTATTGAGCAATAATTGCTGCACATCTTCATTTTTCAGATGTTTGAATAATTGAATATGATTAGGATATTTTGCAATCGTAATCAGTGCATTTTTGTAATCTAAAATAGTAGTTTTAGAAGCATAGTCACCATAATTTAAATTGCTAACAATATTGAGTTGAATATTTTTGTTTTCGTGAAGGAGTTCTTCAAATACATTCAAAATGGCTTGTCCACCCTTTCTAAAAAAATCGGCACCTACTATTGTAAATATAATTTTATCGGAAGGTTTTCTTTTTTCATCTATTGTATTAATAAAGGTGGGTTGAGGTGGTAATAATACCATGTTTTTTTTCATGATAATATCATAAAATGCTGGACTGTATTTTTTAGTGATATTGGCCTGTCTTTTACTAGCGCATTCGGAGAGTGCAATAATCTTTTTACAATTGTTTTTGGCCAGTAATTTCAAACCTTTTTCAAAATCTTTATCTGTATCTCTCCAGCGGGGTAAAGCTGTTTCATACGTTACTATGTAAGGTTTGGAGCCCGCATTGATTACGTTAAAAAAATGATAAAAATTGCAATAGTTTAAGTGAAAATCATTAAAAGTATTTTGCCATTTTCGATTGATTTTTTTTCTGATTTTGAATAAAAAATACGCAGGGAATTTATAAAAATCTAAAAGCTTCTTAAATTCATAATTGTTAAAAATGTGTCCTGCAAAATTTCGTATTTCAGGATAAGTCAGTGCATTAATACCAATAATTTTTTTCATGTGTTTATTGATTTAATGTAATTACCTATAAAGCCCCCTGCTTCCATTAACCACGCAATACCAGCATGTACCATTATTCCGCCAAAAATACTACCACTGTGATAGGAGATAATGCCAAGTATAGCGCCTCCAAAAAAAGAGCTTATAGACTCGCCCAAAGGCTTGCCATAATGAATAGAGAGATAAAATGTGGCCATTGGTAAAATACTATTCATACCAACGTAACGAATAAAACCCATTACCATAAAGCCTCTGAAAAATAATTCAATAGAGCTAAAATCTAAACCATAACAAACTTCATACATCCATAATTTCCAAGTAGGTGGATTAAAATATTGTAGCACTCTCATGCGAGGGTAGTAATCCAAAAAATCGCTGAGACAACTTGCACCAGCAATTAATGGAACCATGCACAGCAGCAAAATCCAATATACCTTGGGTTTGTGGTTTTTAAAGGTTAAGCCATACAAAGGTTGATTTTTTCTATCTGCTAATAACCAAATAAGTGTTAAGGGAATTACAAGGTATAGCAAACGAAAAATATCATTGTATACAAATTGGTTGATGCGTTTTTGTCCTTCAATAGAAAGGTGCTCTATTAGCAAATCGTGCTGATAAACGGTTGCTCTGAAAGCAAAAATTAAAAAACTCAGACTCAATAAAATTAAAAAACCTGGCTTGGCCCAAAAGCTAAAATCATTGTATAAAAAACTGTAAAGCAGATAAGCAAATAAGGCGTGGATAGCATACAAAGCCACATAACTGCCATATTCCTTTAGGCCACTGTATTGGTTCATGGTATTTTGTAATCCCAGTCCGTAATTAACGTAAACACTCATGCTGCAAAATAGTATTAGCAATAACCAATGCATTGTTTTTTGTGCAATTACAAATGACTTTATCTGGTGAAATATAAGATTCAAAATTTGAACAAAAATAAGGGTGTTTTCGAATAATTATACAAGTAAGTTGCAACCTCGGGTATCACTATTGTCAAGGCGGCCCAGTACCTCAAAACTTCCATCGTAATAGATTTTACCTAAATCGGAAGTAGCAATAAAACTACAACTGTCAATATTCGCTAAATCTATGATATTGAGTGCAGCATTTTTTTGATTGGTTGAGGGCGCAAAGGGGTCATTGATTTCTCTGCCAAGCACTTTCATCCAAGGGGGACAATTGAAGATACCATTTGTTTTTGAATACGCTTGACTCATTAATTCAGTCATGCCATATTCTCCCAAAATACAATTTACATCAAAAGCATCTTTTAAAATATCATGTAACTCAGCCCTTACAATTTCTTTTCTTTTACCTTTCATACCGCCGGTTTCAATAATCGAGGTATGTGATAATGGACTTTGATATTGTTCGGCAAAATCGAGTAAAGCATAGGTAACACCCCATAACATGGTTGGTATTTGTTTTTCCTCGTTTTGTTGAATTCTAACATTTAGTTCGGCAACATTGTGTAAATAAAAACCACTTTCAGAATAATAACTATTAGAAATAAACTTATTGATTTGAAAAACAAGTGAGGAATGATCGCGTTCTAAATATGAGGGCAATAGGGCAAGATGGCAAAATTCCTGAGGGTTTCTAAATGCAAAATTAAAACTTTTTAAAAAAGTTTGTTGGTACCATTCCTTCGATCTTATATAATGTCTGCTAATGCCTTGACCACTTGTGCTGCTACTTTCGAAAATGATTTCTGCATCAAAATGACCACTACAAACTTTAAAATTTTTAAAAAATTCGATAGGAAGATAAGGAATGTCTTCTAGCTTATTTATCTTTGTTAAATCGATTTGCAGTAATTGAATATATTTTTTGTAGACCTCACATTGTTCGCTTTGGTACTTAAAAACCTGAAGTGCCAGATTTTCAAATTGGTCTTTTTCTACATTCAATATGGCTTTTCGCAAATCATTTAAAAGCATGGCTCAAAAATATAGTTTATTTATAATCATTTTTGCATTAATTGCTGGTTGTAAACAGGAATCTACATCCTTTTCAATTATTCCTTCTATTTCAATAAAATCCATAGAGCAAATTAAACTGAATGGTAAGGATTCTGCGATTAATTTCGTGATTGCTTATACAGATGGAGATGGGGACATTGGTTTGGATGAATCAGACACTATGCCGCCCTTTAATGAGGCTTCTAAATATTACTTCAATCTAGAAGTTAATGTTTATGCGATTGAGAATGGCAAGGCTTCCAGAATTCCAATACCTTCGAGCACAGATAGTGTAAGTTTTAACAGTAGAATTTCCAATCTTACACCTACAGGCAAATCAAAAAGTATTAGTGGAGATATTAAACTCATTATGAGAGCATCCCCTTCTTTTGGTGTTTTTCCAGATTCAATGATGTATACCTTTCGATTATACGACAGGGCCTTGCATCAGAGCCAACTCTTAAAAACCCCTGCACTTAGGTTTGTATTCTAATAGGGTCAAAATTATTTTATATACCTTTGTAATTCTTAAGAATGAAAATAGGGCTTTATTCCAAGGTTATCAATTCTGATAAACAGCTCATGCTTGTTCAGGAAATCATTGATTTTTTGAGGGCAGAAGGCGTTGCTGTTTATTTTCATGAACACTTGGTGAATGAGTTTAAAAATTATAAATTAGAAATCGATCATCCTCTTTTGTTCAATCAGTTATCCAGTTCCAATAAATTAATAGATTATTTGATTTGCATTGGCGGTGATGGCACCATATTAGACGCTGTAGAAATATTGGCAAATAGTGGCATTCCATTAATTGGTGTCAACACTGGTCGTTTAGGATTCCTTGCTAATGTTAATACGAACGGACTTAAGCAAGCTTTTAACGAGCTTAAAAGAGGAAGTTTTCAATTGGATAAAAGAAATCTCCTTCAACTGGAAAGCAATCAACCCTTATTTCAGTTTAATTATGCCATGAATGATTTCGTCTTGCATAAAAAAGAAACTAGCAGTATGATTACCGTGCATGCTTTTTTAAATGGTGAACCGCTGAATTCTTATTGGGCAGATGGTTTAATTGTGGCAACCCCCACAGGTTCTTCAGGCTATTCATTAAGTTGTGGCGGACCAATTTTATTTCCAAAATCAGGCAGTTTAGTAGTTACTCCTATTGCACCTCATAATTTAAATGTGCGCCCAGTCATTATTCCCGATGATCAAGTATTGAGTTTTGAAATTGAAGGAAGGAGTAATTTTTTCCTCGCCAGTTTAGATAGCCGTTCAGTAACCATAGATAACAAAGTTCAGATAGCCATTCGAAAGGCCGATTTCTGCATTAATTTGGTGCGATTTGAAGGCGATACCTATCTGAAGACTTTGCGCAACAAAATGCTTTGGGGCATGGATCATCGTAACTGATAATTTTTCGTATTTCTGCTATATTTTTGTTAATTTTGTTAGATGTTTTCAAAAAAGAAGTTTCTATTTTTCTCGCTCGTCTTGCTTTTAATTTTTGCCTTCAAACAAGCGGATGATTATTTTGAAATTAGTAAAAACCTAGAAATATTTGGGGGTGTTTACAAAGAGATTCATACGGGTTATGTGGATGAAATAAAACCTGGAGAATTAATGAAGAAGGGCATTGATGCTATGCTAGGATCATTAGATCCATACACTAATTTTTATACTGAAAGTCAAGCAGAAGATGCCATGATTATGCGGAGCGGAGAATATGGCGGCATTGGTTGTAGCAGTTTTAAACGCGAAAATTACCAATACATTAATATTGTTTATAAAGGATTAGCAGCAGACAAAGCAGGTTTGAGAGTGGGTGATAAACTACTGGAAATTAATGGTAAAAGTTTTGTGGGTAAAAGTCTCGATGAATCTGGTGATGCCTTGAGAGGTGCACCCAATACCAAAGTAGTTTTAACCATAGAAAGAGACGATGTTCGCAAAACCATTGAGATTACACGAGAAGATATTAAATTAAAAAATGTCACTTACTTTGGTTTGATTAATAGTGAAACGGGTTACATTAAATTGGATCATTTTATGATTGGTGCTGCTAAAGAAGTTAAAGACGCTTTATTGAATCTGAAACAAAGGGGTATTAAGAATATTGTACTAGACTTAAGAGATAATGGTGGCGGTTTATTACACGAGTCTGTTAGCATTGTCAATATTTTCAACGATATTAATCAAGTAGTAGTAACAACTAAAGGCAGATCAGATGAGGCATTTAGAGAATATAAAACGCTTGACCAAGTAACCGATGCTCAAATTCCATTAACCGTTTTGGTAAATAGCCATTCGGCAAGTGCCAGTGAGATAGTTTGCGGCGCTATACAAGATTTAGATAGAGGCGTTATTATTGGTAGAAATACTTTTGGAAAAGGTCTTGTTCAAAACACAAAGGTATTGCCTTATGGTACTCAAATGAAGCTTACAATTGCCAAATATTATATTCCCTCTAACAGGTGTATTCAACTTTTAGATTATACACATAGAAATGCAGATGGCAGCGCAGGTATTGTACCCGATAGCTTGCGCAAAGCCTTTAAAACGAGAAATGGCAGAACAGTGTACGATGGAGGAGGAGTGAAACCAGATTTAAATGTTGCCGAAAATAAGCTTTCCAATATTGCCAAGAGTTTGGAAAAAAATTATCTCTTTTTTGATTATGCCACCCATTATAGAAGTCAGCATGAGAGCATTGCAGATATTAGAAATTTCAAATTAACAGAAGCTGATTTTGCCGATTTTAAGAGTTATGTCTCTACACATAATTTTAATTACAGCACCAATAGCGAAAATGCCTTGAAGACCCTAAAAGAAAAGGTAAATGAAGAAAAGTATTTAAGCAGCATTCAGTCAGAAATTGATGCTTTAGAAAATACTCTAAAAAAAATTAAGATGAATGATTTGGATAAAAATAAGGTTGAAATATTAGAGATGCTTAGAGCAGAAATAGCAAGGCGATATTATTACGAAGAAGCAGTTATTGAATCCACTTTCGATAGTGACAAGGATGTACTGAAAGCCATAGAAATATTCGCCAATCCTCTTCAATATCAATCTATTTTACAAGTAAAATAGTATGCCTCTTGCAGAAATATTATTACTTGTAATGGCTGGTTTGGCAGGTGGATTTCTAGCTGGAATGCTTGGGGTTGGTGGAGGTATTGTATTTGTTCCAGTGATTCAGTACGTATTGGAAATCAATGGTATTAACAATGATGTAGTTCCTTACACGCTGTCTAATAGTTTAGTTATTGTGTTTGCAGTTGGTATTAGTGGCACCTATAAGCAGCTTAAATTAAGGAATACTCATTTACCTTCCGCTTTTACAACTGGCATTTCTGCGGTTTTTTCTTCTTTAATTTTAACTTACTTAATTTATCATTTCAATTTAAATAATCCGAAGGTATTCAATTGGATTTTTGCTGCCATACTCATTATTACAGTCTTGCGAATGCTTTTTGCAAAAAAGGAAGCCTATATAGCAGATACAGAATATAATCTACCACATCCTAGAAAATTTATACCTGCAGGTTTATTTGCAGGTGTTGTTACTTCTCTGAGCGGATTAGGGGGAGGGGTTGTGATGGTGCCTTATTTCAATAAAATATTAAAACTTCCGATTAAATTTGCAACCGGTCTTTCGCTATCTGTAATTCCCATTATTGCCTTTCCATTATTATTATTTTATGGGATGAAGGTGCCATCAGAATTCGTCAACAAAGATTACCAATCTGGCTATTTAATATGGCCTGATATTCTGCCAGTAATAGGGGGCGCTGTAATAGCTTCGGGACTAGGAGTTAAGTTTGCTCAAACCCTTCATTCGAAAACAATTGCAACAATTTTCATTGTTTTTTTAATACTCACACTTATTAAGGTGTTGTTATTTTAACAGTTCAATGGATTAGTGAATTTTTACAACATCACGCTTTTCTTTCTTGCGCATTTTATTGGGTACATTAGAAATAATCTCATCCATCAGAGTTTTAATAAGTTTCTTTTTTACAAAATGTCTATGCGTAAATATACTGATTTCACGCACTGGCTCTGGAAATTTAAAGTAACGAACTTTATCAATTTCCTCAGGTCCGAATTCTGAAATAGCCAATTCTGGTAAAATGGTAATTCCGTCATCTTGGTCAACTATACGTTTCAATGTTTCTACACTGCCTGTTTGATAATCGAAACGGGCTTTAAGTCCATCTTTTTTGCGTTCGCCACAAATATTAATAACTTGATTGCGCATGCAGTGACCTTCTGTAAGTATCCAAATATCAGCTAAATCTAAATCTTCGGGTTTTACAGTGGTTTTTTTGAACAGCTTACTAGAGGGAGATACATAGGTAACAAACTCCTCATAGAACAATGTTTCTTCATTCAAATTTCTATCCTTAATGGGTGATGCCATGATACCGCAATCCAACAAATCATTTTTTAATTGATAAATGATTTGATCAGTCGTTAATTCATTGACAATCAAATTAACTTCTGGGTATTTACTTAAGAATTTAATGAGGAATCTTGGAATTAAATAAGGAGCTACTGTAGGTATAATGCCTAATCTTAAATTACCCTTTATAACTCCTTTTTCATCTTGAATTAATTCTATGATTTTGCTGTGTTCTTTTAAAACATTTCTACCTTGAGCAATGATGCCTTCACCAATATGCGTTGGTATAACAGGTTGTTTGCTTCTATCAAAAATCTTAACGCCAAGCTCATCTTCAAGTTTTTGAATTTGCATACTCAAAGTGGGTTGAGTAACAAAACAACTCTCCGCAGCATTTACAAAGTTTCTATGGGTATCAAGGGCAATAATGTATTCTAATTGTGTAATGGTCATAAGTATAATATAAAGTGCAATTATAATACAATTATATTATATAGACAAAACAAATAGCTAAAAGTCTTTTCTTATCTATTGATTATGATAGATCTATAATGTCTAAAACAACTAAAAGTGCGTAGATGATTTCGCCAGCAAAAGTTAGGTGTAACAATAAATCAATCCAAAAATTAGTGGTCACTCCATCATCATGAAGATAAACTGCAATTAAACAAAGAATAGGAAAAAGTGATAGTATGACCAAAACTATAAGCGAAGTTTCGTTTGTTTTTTTGGTTGAATTTGAATGATTCTGTTTGGTCACAGAATTGGTGTTTTCTTGTTTTGAAATAATAGTGGGTTGCTTTTTTGCTTTTCTGAATTTTTTGAAGGCTTTTACCAAAGGTTTTTGAGGCACAGTGGTTTTAGATTCAGTAGTAACAGCTATTTCATTGATAGTCACAACCTCGTTATTAATAATTTCAGGGGTACTGTTGACAGTGTTTTCTGCAATTATGGTCTGATTATCGCTGCCTTTTTTAGTAGCTACTTTTGCTTTTTGTTCAACAGGTTTTGCATCTTTAGTTGCAAATAAGTCAACGTTTAATCCTCGGCTATAACGTTTTTGAGTAATAGATAAGGTTCCACATGATGATATTAGCAATGCTAATGCGAGAAATGATAAAAGGTAGATTTTTGATTTCATATGATTGAGTATTTATTATTATTCAAAAGTAATTAATATTTGATTCTTATCAACAGCTTGTTTTTCAACAATGTTGATACTTTTTACAATACCGTCTGTTGGCGACTTAATAATGTTCTCCATTTTCATCGCTTCTAATATTAAAATAGCATCCCCTTTTTTAACATCATTACCAACCGCTGTTTTAATACTTAGAACTAAACCTGGCATGGGTGCTTTTACCTCGTTCACCTTGTGACTTTTTAAGGTATCTAACCCCATGCTATGCAATAACTGATCGAATCTATTTTTGATACCAACTTCAAATGTTTGGCCATTGAAACCAAGTAGGTATGATTTGGTCTCCTTATTAAAACTTAAAATCTCTATAAAATAAGAATGTTGGTTGTACAAAAGGTGGAGATTTTTACCATTGTTTAAACTCAAAATATCCAATATATGCGATGTGCCATCAATGTTTAATTGATCTTTAGAAAGATCAATCTTCATTGATTTGTTGTTGATAATTGCCTCTACCATGCAACAAAAGTAGTTAAATTATAAGGATAGTAAAAATTGAAATAACACTAATAAAAATCCACAAAAGTACTCCTTGCAACAAAGGTTGAACTCCAACCGCCTTTATAGTGTTGAGCGAAAGACCCGCACCTATTAAAAAAAGGGTAAGCGTTAATCCTTGTTTTGATATTTGAACAATGGAAGAGTAAATCTGATGCCATTGCGGTATATAAGTACTGATGCACATGGCCATTATAAACAAGCCTATAAAGTAGGGGATGCTTATTTTTTTATTGTCACCTTTAGAAAAAATAACGGTGAGTATCGAAAGTGGAATGATCCAAAGCGCCCTTTCTAATTTAATGGTGGTGGCTACTTGAAGGGCCTCATTGCCATATTTAGAGGCAGCTCCTACAACAGAACTGGTATCGTGAATAGCAATGGCACACCATACCCCAAATTGGTGTTCACTCATGTCGAAAAAATGCCCAATAGCAGGGAAAATAAATAAGGCTACAGAATTTAAAATAAAAACGGTTCCTAATGCCACACTCATTTGATTGGCGTTGGCTTTAATAATTGGCGAAACAGCAGCAATAGCACTTCCACCACAAATGGCAGTACCGCTAGAGATAAGGTAAGAAATTTTACTTTCTATTTTTAACCAACGGCCAAGCAACCATCCCAAGCTA
This sequence comes from Bacteroidota bacterium, assembly GCA_025354385.1. Taxonomy (GTDB): domain Bacteria; phylum Bacteroidota; class Bacteroidia; order NS11-12g; family UBA955; genus JABMMZ01. The sequence continues at coordinate 8,137 of JANXMZ010000072.1, read as the reverse complement.
AGGGTTAATATTATGGAAAAAACAGTGAACAATAAACCTTCTTTACCTGCTTGGATGGCATGGTGTAAATTCATTCCAAAACCCAAACCGACCACAGATATTTTCAAAAGCCAGCCAGTAGCTTTGCCATTCCATTGAATGAAAGGATGACCAACCGTTTGTGCTAAAATAAAACCAAGTAAAAGGGCCATTGGAGGATCTATTATTGGTGTACAACACAAAATAAGAACAAGAATGAAAATTATTTTTTGAACAGTTGGGTTGAAATGCTTGGACATTAAAATTTATAGGTAGACATTTTTTTAAATTGAAATGTCTGCACAAATATAATATTTCCAGCGAATTACCATTGTTTTAGGAATGCTTATTGAAATTATTTGATTGTGAGGCTTCCCAGCCAACCAATAACTTTTTTCGGATACTGCCCCAGCGATATTCTCCAAGTTTCCCCTCTTTTCTTATGACCCGGTGGCAGGGTATTAAATAGGCAATAGGATTTTCGCCAATTGCAGTACCTACTGCTCTTACGGCCTTTGGATTATTAATTTTATTGGCAATACCTTGATAAGTGGTAAGTCTTCCAGAAGGAATATTCAACAAAGCCTCCCATACTTTTAATTGAAACTGTGTGCCCTGAACTAAAATTTTGTATTCACCCTTTTCGTTCGAATTAAAAATTTTTTGAATGTATTTTTCTGTTACTACCTCCTCTTTTTCTATCCTTGCAAAATGCCATTTTTTAACAAAATCATTAAATAAATTTTGCTTACTTCCATTGTCTACAAAGGCCATACCGCATATGCCTCTGGCGGTAATAGCAATAAAACATTCGCCAAATAGCGTGATATGATAACCATAGGATATTGTTAAGCCAATGCCACCGCTTTTATATTCATTGGGTGTTACGGCTTCTATGCTTGTAAATAAATCATAAACCCTGCTTTGTGCAGAAAGTCCTGCCATGTCCGCGGCTTCAATTAGATTTGCAGTTGTGCCAATGGTTTCTTTTAAGTATTGAGTAGTTAAAAACTGTAGGAATTTTTTGGGACTAACACCTGCCCAATCTGTAAAAAGACGCTGAAAATGAAAGGGACTTAGATGCACTTTTTCGGCCACTTGTTCCAAAGTTGGTTGTGCCTTTGCATTTTCTGTAATGTATTCTATAGCTTTGGCTATTCGTGTATAATTGAATTCTGCAGTATCCATTTTGCAATTAGTTGGGAAACAAATTAAGGTTTAATCAGAGAGTATCTCAACCCGAAAATTGCTGAAATTTTATTTTGAATTCGATGCTACATATTCTGCAGCGGCTTGAGCAAATACCTGCCATTTACTTTGATAATGAAAAGGTACTTGCACCCATTCTTTCATTGCGCGGTGCTTGCCCGATGGATCGAATAGAGAAGCACCATCCAAACTTAGCGCTTCGGTATGCATTTCACCATTTAATTTAAACACCATACAATTGTTGAAAAAAGATACAAAGGCTTTGCTATTTATTTTAAAACAGGGCTTGCCAAACATTTGGCTTTGCTCCGAATTAGCAACATTTTTGCCGATTTGAATATAAAATAATTCTTCTTCCATACTAATTGCCTGTGGGTTGAATACTTAATGTTTCTATCATTAACATTACCGTTTTGATTGGCGCATGGGGACGGTGCATAACACCTTTGGGAATAGTGACGCCTTGATTGGGGTTTAGTTCTATAGTGCTAACCTCTATATCGATTAGTAATTGCCCTTGTAGCACATAAAAAAATTCGTCATCATCATCGTGTTTATGCCAATGGTAATCGCCTTTCACTATGCCAAGCCTTACCACACTTTCATTTACCTTTGTAAGGGTTTGGTTGAACCATTTGTGCTCGCAGGCTTGCACCATTGCATTGATATCCATTTTTTGAAGGTACTCAAATTTAACATCTAAATGGGTGTTGTATTGACTATAATCTGGTTCCATGTTTAAAATTTTTTCTAACATACAAGTTTAGGGTAATTTTAGAAAAGATAAAAATGGATAGGAATGGTGAACTTTAGATACGGTTTTTTATTCCAAAATTGGTAATAAATTGTTTTTGTTAAAGTTAAATTAAAATTTCACTATTATAAAAAGGTAGTAATACTATCAAAAATAATTGTAAAAAATATTTTGTGTAACTTTGTAGTTTTATTATAAAACTTTAAAAATGACGGTAATGAAATTACAATTACAAATTAAAATGAATGAAGCGCTCTTTCTTCGCAATCCAGAAAGTTCCGAATTGGGTAAGAACATTTTAAAGCACAGTATACAGTTAATAGATAGGACGGGGTTTGAACTTTTTACATTTAAGAAATTGGCCGAAGAAATTGGAACAACAGAAGCAGGTATCTATCGCTATTTTGAAAATAAACATAAATTATTAGTTTATCTAACAGCTTGGTATTGGGGTTGGCTCGAATTTCAAATAATTTTTCAAACAAATAATATCAAAGACCCAATTATCAAGTTAAAAAAAGTGATTAAGTTATTGGCACAAGCAGTAAAAGATGATGAACAAACCAGTCATATTAACGAGCATTCACTTCACAAAATTATTATTTCTGAAGGATCAAAGGCGTATCTTACAAAGCATGTAGGTGAGGATAATAAGCAGCAATTTTTCAAGCCTTATAAAGACCTTTGTGCAGCCGTTGGGCAAATTGTTTCGGAATGTAATCCAACCTATAAATATCCAAAATCCTTGGCATCTACAATTATTGAAATGGCACATTTTCAAAATTTCTTTATGCATCATCTCCCTTCGCTTACCGATTTTGGAAAGGAAAAAAAAGAAAGTGAAATCATTTCATTTTTAAATGATTTGGTTTTTTCTAGCATTAAGAAAGTATAGTATTTGATGGTATCTTTTGCGTTAAAGGGATTACTAATCTTTGCAGATGAGTCAAATTTTATAAATTAACTGCCCCATACTAACATAAAATCTTTTAAAATATAAAAACCCAATTGATGGGTTGAGTTGTAATTATTTTTATGAATTAATCCTATTCCATTACCAAAGGGCTGATTAAGTTCCAAATTCGCATCGAATTTTACAGTAAGATGCTCAATAAAATCCAATTCTTTTTTAGCATAAATTTTATATAATACCTCCTTGCCTCCCCAAACCAAATGAATACCCAAATTGGCTGGCAAGGGCACAGAATCTTGCTTTGTAAAAAATTTATGAGCAATGTGCCCAATACTTGGACGTATTACTTCTATATCAATTCCCACTGGCTGATCATTGAGGGCAATAATACATGCTACCATTTGCTTTGAATGGCTGAAAGAAATGGCAATGTTGGAATTATTCAGATAAGGCTTACCGAAAATATCTTTGTTTAAATCAATATGTGCATCATAGTCTAAAAGATGATTGAGCAATATTTGTGAAACTGCTTTTTCAGTATTGCGTTTTTTAGAAAAATCTGGATGGGGCAGAAAATGATGCTTTTTAAAAAGTTCTTCCTCAGATTCGGTAATGTGCCAAACAGCGAGTTTCTTTGCAGCATCAATTTGTTTTTCAAAAATTACGGGCATGTCAATACAAGTAGCGAAGGTAAGAGAATTCAAAGGACATAGTCAAGCTATTTATACTTTGTGCAATTCTGGCAATGCAAATACATTTTATAGTGCTGGTGCCGATGGTATGGTGGTCAAATGGTGCATGGAAAAAGCAGATGGTGAGTTATTGGTTCGTTTTGATTTTGGCATTTTTGCATTGCATTTTTTCAACGAACTTTTATTATGTGGTGGTGACAACGGTCTTTTTAGCATCGTAAATATTACCACACAAAAAATAGACAAACAATTGCAATTAAAACACGCTGCCATATTTGATATAAAAGTGTGGAACACCAAAATTTTAGTAGCTCAGGCCAATGGAGTACTCTCCGTTTTTAATTTTGAATTTGAATTGGAGCAGGAATTAGCACTCTCTCCAAAAAGTTTAAGAAAAATTTTAATATGCGGAGAAGTATTTTATGTGGCCGGCAGCGAAGGTGTTATTTGGAAAATTGGTTCAGACCTTAAAATTAAAGATAAGATACAAGCGCATATTCAATCTGTATTTTGCTTAGATTACAATTTTAGAAATCATTTATTACTGAGTGGAGGCAGAGATGCTGTTTTGAAATTATGGCAAGATATGAAACCAATAAATGTCATTAATGCACATTGGTATCATATCAATGATATAGCCTTTAATACATCCCAAAAATGGGCCGCAACCTGTAGCATGGATAAAACCATAAAGATTTGGGAGGCGGAAAATTTAGAATTATTAAAGGTGATTGATGCTCCAAAATATGAGGCGCATCAATCTTCCGTGAATAAAATTTTGTGGATTGGAATAAACAGATTTATTTCGTGCAGTGATGACCGCACAATCATGTGCTTTGAAATACAACAATAAATGATACTTACAGACCAACAAATTTTAGATGAAATTGAAAATGGCAATATTTTAATCGAGCCTTTTCGCCCCGAATGTTTAGGAACCAATAGTTACGACGTACACCTTGGTCGTTATTTAGCTACATACAAAGACAGAGTGCTGGATGCCAAAGGCCACAATAAAATTGATCATTTTGAAATCCCTCAGGAAGGCATAGTGTTGCATCCTGGAACCCTTTATTTAGGGGTGACCGAGGAGTATACTGAGACCCATGCCCACGTACCTTTTTTGGAAGGTAAAAGCAGTACTGGTCGTTTGGGTATTGATATACACGCCACTGCTGGTAAAGGAGATGTTGGTTTTTGCAATACTTGGACATTGGAAATAAGTGTTTCGCAACCCGTAAGGATTTATTTTGGAATGCCAATTGGTCAGCTCATTTATTTTGTAGTGGCCGGCGAGGTAAAAACCATGTATAATAAAAAGAAGAATGCTAAGTATAGTGCCCGTACTATAAAGCCTGTAGAAAGCATGATGTGGAAGAATAAATTCTAAGATTATTTTAAAAAACTAATTCTTCATGTTGAGCAATAAGGAAATTCTTGAGTCTCTTAAAGAAATTAATGAGACGCTTCGTTTATCTATAGCAGAAATTGAGAAAGGGCATAATGTAACTTTTTACAAAGAACATATTAAATTATCAGCTCTAAATATTTTTGATAAATCACAACTTTTAAAAGATACAGAACCTGCGGTAAAGCCACCTGTTGAAATTAAAATTATAAAAAAGGAAGAGTCACCTGTTATAGATTCAAAGACAGTTGTGATAGAACCTCCCGTTATAAAAATACCTGTTAAGGAAACTGTGATTGTTGAAAAAGCAGAGCCTATAATAGTAAAAGAACCTGCCATTACACCGCCAACAAAACCTGCGCCAGTTATTGAGGTGGCTAAGATAGCTGCACCCGCAGAAAAACCTGCAGTGGTTAACAATGAGCCAGAGGAAGATGATTCAACTGTAAATGGTAAAATTGCAAAGTTTAAACAACCAGAAATTAACGTAGCAGATAAATTAAAAGATATGCCTATCAAAGAATTGGTAAAGGCCATTTCTATCAGCAAAAAATTTGAATTTATAAATGAGCTTTTTCAAGGTAATGCAGAAGCTTACAAGACCTGTCTACAAACGGTAGAAAGTATAGGCTCTTTCGAGAAAGCGGCAGTCTTTCTTGAAAATGAAGTTGCAGATAAATTGAATTGGGAAGAAAATGAAACCCTTGCTGCGGAATTTTTTCTATTAGTAAAACGAAGGTATTTGTAATGCATGTTTAGCTGGCATGCCATACCTTTTGTTAGGATTTTGGTGCCTTTTATTGCAGGCATTTTTGCAGCTTTATATTGTCCCTTTGGCAGCCTGTTGCCAATTATTATTTTATTAATATGCGGTAGTTTTTTTCTCTATTTTTCAAGAACTCGTAGAATCAACACGCGTTATCAATCGGATATTTTCATTGGAGTATTTATTCTCATAATAATTATTTGTTTTGGGTATTTAAGAACATATTGGTTTAATGAAAAGCGCCAGGCCAATTATTTTGCAGACGTTCTACATCCCAAAATCATTCAAATAGACATTGAGGATGCCATAGTCGAAAAGGAAAAGTTTTTTAAATGTTATGCCAGCGTCAAAGAAGTAGTGGATTCTTTAGGCAAAAAATCTAAAGTTCAGGGTACTATTTTATTGTATTTAAAAAAGAGTATGGATTTTAAACGACCTCAAATTGGCGACCGCTTTTTAATAGTTGCCAAATTGCGCCCTATTCAATCACCTGCCAATCCAGAAGAATTTAATTACCAGCAATACTTAAGTTATCACAATATTTATTATCAAGTATTTACTGATTCTTCCTCAAGAATAGGATTGTCCGGGCATAAGAATTCAATTTATCGAATAGCAGCTGAGCTCAGAGACCAGTCTTTGAAAGTTTTACAGAAATATTTAAACTCACCTCAAGAATTGGGTGTTGCAGAAGCTTTATTAATGGGTTATAAAGATGATTTAGATCCAGAAATAACAGCGGCTTTTATGCGAACAGGCACATTGCATGTTTTAGCGGTTAGTGGAATGCATGCAGGCATAATCTATTTGATTTTGGCATTTTTAACGGCCCCTTTAACTAAACGCAAATATGGAAAAGTATTTCAAGTTATTTTGCTGTTATTCGGTATTTGGTTATACGCATTTATGACAGGATTATCCTCTTCCGTTTTGCGTGCTTCGGTTATGTTTAGCTTTATCACAATTGGTAAATTACTAAAGTACCATGTCAATATTTATAATATTATTTATTCTTCGGCATTTATTCTGCTCTTATACGATCCACATTTTTTAGTAGACGTTGGCTTTCAATTGTCATATTTGGCGGTGCTTGGGATTGTATTTATTCAGCCAATGATAAGCAAATGGTACACCCCCAGGTTTTGGTTGAGTAAATATGTGTGGGGTCTTATTTCGGTGTCATTGGCAGCGCAGTTACTAACGTTTCCAATTGGCATATTTTATTTCCATCAATTTCCAAACTATTTTATACTCTCCAATTTATTAATCATACCAATTACTAGTCTTGCTTTGATAGGATTGATTGCATTATTGGTTTTCCAAATGTTGCCCTTTTTGGCCATATTACTTGGCAAGGCATTGCTTTATCTCATTCAATTTAATAATTGGCTGGTAAAGGGTATCGATCAATTGCCTTATTCATACATCAATGGTCTTCATTTTGATATTGTGCAGATGTTAATGATGTATGGGCTATTATTTCTTTTTTTGGCATTTTGTATCCATAAAAACAAGGCCATAGTTCTGTCTTTTTTAGGAGTTTCAATTGGGTTTGGCTTATATTTGAATTCCTTGCAGTATAAATTTTCTCAACAAAAAGTATTGTTGGTGCATGAAATTAAGGGGCATGATGTTTACACATGTATTGATGGCTTTAGCGCACATATTATAGCAGATTCTAGTTTTCTAATGAATGAGTCCAAAATTAAATTTTATTTAGAACCATTTTTATGGTCGCATGGTATTAAGAAAATTTTCAAGCATGATTTGGATGAATCATTTGTTGTGACAAATTTATTTTACATGAAAAATAGTGGGTTTCAGTTTTTTGACAGATTTCTGACAATAGATAAAATACTAAAAGGAAATGTACAAAAAAATGGAATATTAGTGCTGAAAAATTCTGAAAATAATGTTTTTGAAAATTTTTTGAAACCTCCAAAATTCATTAAGTTTGGCGCAAATACTAGCTTTTACCAAATGGCAAAATTTAGAAAAGCATATTTCAAACAATTCAAAAGTGAGTTAAAAGAAAATAGGTATTATATACTAATTTCATTTTAATGTGACGAAATTGTAATTTTTTCATACTTTTTTGTGATAAACATTTGCTTATTAAAATATCAATGATATATTTGTTCAGTTAAAAATACTAAAAAAACAATTAATTAAATAAGTTTTATGAAAAAAATGTACAAATTAAATCAAAGTCTCCGAATGCTACTACTGGTAGTATTTGTCGGCTTAATGGGTTCGGTCTCGGGCCAAATCATGTCTGGTACGTATACCATTGACAACACCGCAGTAACTGGTGGTACCAATTACGCTTCTTGGACGGATTTCAGAAACAACATTGTAACCTATGGTGTTAGTGGTG
>JANXMZ010000042.1 GCA_025354385.1 Bacteroidota bacterium | reverse complement strand
CATTCAGATTTGGACTGCATTGATAACTATCTTGATATTAAAAGCGCTTAAGGCTATGGCAAAATACAAGTGGCACTTATCCAATCTGGTTGCTTTTATCAGGCTCAACATCTTCGTTAAAATCAATCTACAACAATGGATAGACAAGCCTTTTGAAGACAACAACGGACCACCTCTAATACAGATACAGGGGGTTCTTTTCTGAAAACAGAATTATTTTGGTGAAAGTTTACTGAAAATCTGAATCTTATGTTCTTGACCAAAATCGTTTAGGACAGGATTGTTTTTTTATATCTGTTTTGCATTATTTATAACGTATTAATTGACTATTAATACATATAATTGCACCCATGTCTATAACAAAAAAACTGAGTTTATTGGATTGCACCATGCTCATTATCGGCAGCATGATTGGCTCTGGTATTTTTATTGTACCTGCCGCCATGAGTCGCGATTTAGGTTCGCCCTTAATGCTACTATTAGCGTGGGTGGTAACCGCAATTCTCACCTTTTTGGCAGCACTTTGTTATGGAGAATTAGCCGCCATGATGCCCAAAGCAGGTGGTCAATATGTATATTTACGAGAAGCGTATGGGCCACTGTTTGGCTTTCTCTACGGCTGGACATTGTTTACCGTCATTCAAACAGGAACCATTGCCGCAGTGGGAGTTGCTTTCGCTAAATTTTCGGGTGTGTTTTTTCCCAGTATCTCCGCAGAAAATGTGCTGTTAGAAATGGGCCAATTAAAATTGAGTTCCCAGCAATTACTGGCAATGGCAATCGTTTGGCTACTCACGATTTCTAATTTTAGAAATGTCAAAAGCGGTGCATTAATTCAAAATATTTTCACTTTTACTAAAATAGGGGCCATCGTTTTTATGATAGTGGCAGGATTGTATTTTGCTTTTACCAATACTACACAGATGCCCAATTTTTCCTTGCCAGAGACTGTTGGTAATTATAATTATTGGGGCATTTTTTGTGTGGCATTAGTGGGGTCTATTTTTTCTTCTGATGCTTGGAACAATGTCACTTTTACAGGTGGCGAAATAGATAAGCCAGCGCGTAACCTCCCACTTTCCTTGCTTTTGGGAACAGGTATTGTCATGTTCATTTATTTTACAATTAATTGGGTGTATTTAAAAGTTATTCCATTCGAGGGTATTCAGGTGGCAGAAAATGACAGGGTAGGAACCCTTTTATCCGAAACAGTTTTCGGCAATGCTGGGCTATTTATTATGGCAGCTTTGGTAATGGTTTCAACTTTTGGTTGTATCAATGGCATGACCCTTTCTGGGTCGCGTGTATACTATGCCATGGCGCAAGATGGTCTGTTTTTTAAACGTGCCGCCACTTTAAATAAAAATCAATCACCTCAATTTGCGCTTGTCATTCAAGCCATCTGGACCAGTATTTTAACCCTTTCTGGCTCTTATGGCAATTTGTTAGATTACGTCGTTTTTGCTGTTCTGGTTTTTTATATTTTAACCGTGGCTGGGATATTTATTTTAAGAGTTAAAAAGCCCGATGCACCCCGACCTTACAAGGTATTTGCTTACCCTTTTTTACCTGCTTTATATATATTAATGGCTGCATTTATAAGCGTCAATTTGTTAATTTATAAACCTGATTATACTTTTCCGGGTTTAATTATTGTGTTAATAGGTGCACCAGTTTATTACATTGTAAAAATGAGCAAACAGAAAAAATAAATTTTTAGTCAACTAACTTTACTAATTTTTTCACAATGGTTTCATTGCCGTTGCTAAAGTGAACCAGATAAATACCTGCTGGTAAATGTGCAATATCAATAGTTGAACTGCCATTCTCAATAATATTATTCATTAAAGTTCTACCATTCATATCCAGTATTGAAAAAGAACCAGCGCAATTACTTGTGAAGTTTACAATATTATAACTTGGGTTAGGATACATTTTAAAAGCAATATTATTTAATGAAGCAACAGAGGAAGGATTTTCCCTTATATCAATTCTATATAAGGCTGCATCCGAATTGGAGCTTATATCGCCACCTAGCCATGCATTACTAACCCCAGCAATATGAATTACCCCTGCACTCTTTACAGCACCGGGTATAGGGATATTTTTCCAAATCAATCCACCATCCGTAGATTTTAAAATATTATTATAGCCTCCCATTAGAAAATAATTAGGTTTAGTACTAATGGAGGCAATGGTTTGGATGCCCGCTGCAGATGGAACAGAATCTGATTTGTTCACCCATGTTTTTCCACCATCGGCACTTCTGCTCAAACCACCTTTGTTATTTAAATATCTTCTCAATGCAATAATGGTATTGCCGCTGTTGGCAATACTGCTAGCAGCACTTGTGGAATCTAAAGTAGTGCGAAAAGCTTTCCAATGGTGACCATTGTCCTGTGTTCTTACAATGCTACCTTTGCTATAACCAAAAAATACGCCCGAATCTGAAGTAAATTGTAATTGCGTGCCTGATAATGCATTAAAACCAAAGGGAGTGAAAGAGGGTGGTCCACCTTGGTTCCACGCAACGGAAGTATTGGTGTTAAAACTATCGGTGGAATACCAAGCGCTGGCGGCCCCCATCATGATAACATTGGAAGGTGTGTAGGCATGAACGTAAACGCCATAAGTATTGCTTGTTAATTTCCAATTCGAACCACCGTCGGAAGTTCTGTAATTATAGGAATTGCCACTTTGATCTTCTAACACCGCAAATGCTACCGAAGAGTTAACCACATAAAGGTCGAGCATATAGCCGGTAAGACTGGAGTCAATTTTATAAACGATCCAGTTAGCGCCATTGTCGTGCGTCTTTAAAATATAAGCTTGTTGATTGCCAGCATTGGAACTAGCACCCGCCCAAATTTCATCTTGATTGAGCGAAAAGATATTGTTTACAATATAACCAGAAGGAATTTTACCTGCAGCAAAAGGCGTAAATGTCATTTGAGCTTTTAACATAAAAGGTAATAATAGAAGAAATGTAAAATATTGTTTCATAGAACAAATATAGTTTTGAAACTGCTTTTTTCAAATAAAAAATCTAAACAAGTTAATTGGGGGTTTCAAGGTAAAAAGTGGCTAACGTAATTTTTTCAGAAATTCATCTGAATGCTCATCTGAAGATATACCAAAGCCCGTTACCAATACCCCTTTAATACCATTGTTCGATTCTATAGCATATACTGTTGCTTCATCGGCAGGATCGGAATCACCCTCGTAACGGTAAACATCCATGATACTAAATTCATCGACTCCGAATTTCTCTTCACCGCATACGATGCAATTTTGTTCCAAATTAAAATCTGTTGTGTAGCCTTGACTTTTAAATGCGTTCAATGCTTCTGTGACGGTACCGTAATGTGTAGGATGTGCCATGGGTAATTTATTTATTAGTCAAAATTAAGACTTTGTTTCGTAAAGTTCAATGGGTAATAAATCAGGGTCCTTAAAAAAAGTAAATCTTTTGCCAGTGTACTCATCTGTTCTGATACTTTCTGTTGCGATGCCATTGGTTGCTAATTGTGCAATAGCAGTCTCCATATTTTCAACCTCAAAGGCAATATGTCGCAGTCCTGCAGCCTCTGGATGACTATTGCGGGTAGGAGGGTTGGGAAATGAAAAAAGTTCAATGACATAGTTGTCATTCAGAGCCAAATCAAGTTTATAGGAATCCCTTTCAGAACGGTAAACTTCGTGGCGTATTTTTAATCCCAGAATCTCCGTGTAAAATTTTTTGGAAACCTGGTAATCCGAACAAATAATGGCAATGTGATGAATGGATTTTAACATTATGCTATTTTATTTTAGAATACCGATTAAAGCTCACGGAATTATAACCTCCAGCAAATAAAATCCAAAGAAAATCTTCACTTCCTGAAAGTAATATTAAATTATTATTTACATCATTGCTTATTAATACTCTTTTTTCTCGATGTCGAAAATATAAAAATGGAATTGGTATTAAAAATAAGTTTCGCTTTATGATTAAGTAATCCTTCTTAAGTTTTCCTTTTAATAGTATTTGATTAATCGGTTTGTCATAATTCATTGCTGTTACTGTGAGCTGATTTTGTTTCAGATTAAGAATAATAGAGGTTATAGAAACCTGATTGGTTGTATCTTTTTTAAAAGTTTTACATTCATAAAGGTTAGTCCATAAGTTGTAGTTATTTAAGTCAGAATTATTTGAATAACCATGATTTAAACTGTCATTTTTAAATGCAGTCATATTGATTTCTCTTTTTCTTAAAAGGTCTCTCTCTGAAATACAGCCTTCGGATAAAAGGATTGCAATAAAAAGTAAAATTAAAAAGCTTTTATTAAAAAGCATAATAATGTTCTAAATAAAATTATTGGATACTGACTGAAAAAAGCAAAATTTTATTTGACAACTTGCTTTCGGCTTGAATATAAATCGCAAAGTTTTTCAATCCCGCAGTATCGCCTAACTTCAATAAATCAGACATGGCAATGCGAAAGCCTCCATCTGAGTTTATATTAGAACTGTTTTTCATCAACTCATGACCTTGCTTGTCTGCCAAATAAAATGTTGTTGAACAATCATGGCATGGCTTATCATTGAAATAAAAAACCACCATGGTATCACTGCTCTTAAGTTGAGATATTTTTAATTGTATGTCTTTTCTTTGACTCAAATTAAATTCCCATTTTTTTACGTGATTAAAATACACATGACAATAATCTATGGTGTCCGCTTTAAGTGTTACAGATGCCCCAAAACCGATTAAGATGAATAGTAGCTTTTTCATTTACCAAAGCAAGTTAGGCAATGAAATTCAATTTGCAAAAAAGAGGAAGATAAAATGACTATTCTTTGGCAATAATGACCTTTTTGTTGACAATGCTAATGCCGTCAGAAATCCTAATCACGTACTCGCCATTATAATATTTTCGTGTGTCAAAATAGGCAATCGTACTGCCTTGATATAAAACTGTTGTTTCTATTAAGCGACCTGTATTGTCAAATATACTAATGCTTAAATTTTTCAAATTCATTCCTGCAATTTGTACTGCAATTAAATCACTTGAAGGATTAGGATATACTGAAATATTTAATTCTTTTTTTAAAGTTGATGTAATATTGGATGCCGGGGTATAGGTGCTTACTGTTTCCGATATGGACGTTACTTTCGAAACATTTTTAACACCGTAAAAAGTGGGACCAACAACATAAGGATAAGCAGAATTCCAATTCGCATCCACTGTTGCAAAATAACAATAAATACCATTCGGATATTCGGGTGTTACGCAAAAGCGTCCGTTGTGATCATCTAAATAATCAGGGGTTGCCGTGCTTGTTGTATCATATTGGTAATCCTCTCTGAAATAGCCTAGAGGATAAGTTGCATTTACCGCTGGCCCAGCTGTTACAGAAGCACCATTGGAATAGGTAGTTCTTGTAGTGATATTGCGCAATGAAAAACTCGATTTCATTCTTACAATTCCTCCAGTACCGTTTGCATTTTTATAAGCATAAGCACCATAAATAGGAAAGCCATCATAAGCAAATCCAATGAGAGGAGAATGCTTAGTAGTATCAATAACATACAAACCATCTGCATCGTATAAATTACAAATGGTTGAAATCACTTTTTTGTCTAGTTTGAAAGCACTTGGATTTTGGTGGTGGTGGTAATTGCCCATGGCTGGATGTCCTTTTGAGCAATCAAATCCACCCTTTTCTCCAACAACTGCATCGCGGTTCCACACCCCATCGCCCATGCCCATTAAAGGTCCGCCTTTTAAAGCATTTGATGAATTACTCCATGAAACACCATCTCTGTAATCAAACAATGCCACACCATTGATAAAAATGCCAATATTGCCACCATTTGTTGCAGTAAGCGTACCATTATTTTGTGCAGGGGTTAACGGAAATTTGAAGATTGCATTTTGTGCTGTGGCCAATGAAGGATTACCATCTAAAAATGGACCTGTCATGTAAGTAGGAATTCCTTGAGTGCTAATATATACCCAACTGCTAGAGAATTGAACTGTTTGTACATTTGCCAAAACATTGTCGTTAATAGGCGTAGAGTTTCCACTTACATAATGTCTGCCTTTTATACTGTTATTTTGAAGCCAATTAATAATAGCAGGGTTGGTTTGCGCATGAGTAATAATAAACATTATTACTAAGCTAAATACTGAAACAATTTTTTTCATATGTTATATTGGAGGTGTTTATTTTTTATTTAGACGATATCCGTTTATTTTTCTGGCGCTCCTTCTATTTTATTTAGGAAACCCATAGGCAGGATTGAATAGAAATTGTCTGTCTGTTAAAGTTATTAAAAAAGCAATAAGGTCTACTTTCTCATTTGCACTTAGAATAATCGGAGTTTCTAGTTCTTTCGCCAAAGTATTATTTTTTTGTATGCCTTTTGTATAGTGGTTCAATACTTGATTCAAGGTTTTGAATCGGCCATCGTGCATGTATGGGGAAGAAAATTCGATATTTCTTAAAGAGGGTATTTTAAATTTCAAAGAGTCTTTGGCATCTCCGCTTATTTTCATTCTGCCGTAATCTCTCAAATCGGGGTCGAGAGCCAAACCATTATTGACGAATTGAAAATTGCTAAACAAAGGTTCCGTATGGCAACTCGAACAGTTTTTTTGAAACAAAGCATAACCGTTTTTTTCTTGATTCGTAAATAGAGATTGCTTGCGCATAACGCTATCGTACTTTGAATGGCTGCTCACCAAAGTTAACATGAATTGGGAAATGGATTTTAAAACCTGCTCGCCTGTAATAGAGGATAAATGATAAGATGCAGCAAATAGGTGGCGGTATTTCTTATTCCTATTGAGCTTATAAACTACGCTTACAATGTTTTCACCCATTTCGTCGGGATGGCTAATGGGCGCTAAAGATTGCACATCTAAATGGTTTATGGCACCATCCCACATAAAATTAGAATGCCAAGCAAGGTTCATTAAAGCGGGGGCATTGCGTGTACCCATGCTGTCGCCAATGCCATGACTAAGGGCATGATCCATGTGCGTAAAAGCGGTGTATTGCAAATGACAACTGCTACAAGAAATGCTGCTGTCTTTGGATAAAATAGGATCGTAAAATAATATTCGCCCCAATTCAATCTTATTTTCAGAGAGCGGGTTTTTCGTAAAATCATACTTGGGCTTTGGCCAATTATCAGGAATTTTAAAAGCAGTTTCTTCAACCCAAACAAAAGCTGTAAGCAAAACTAATAGAAAAAAGATAATGCTTATTTTTTGGAAGGTGCTATCCATGGGCTAAAAGATTTGGCGACTATTTGGGATAATAAAAAAGCATTGTTGCCAGGCGACATGATGTGGTGTTGTTTGCTTAAATCAATGGCACTTAAAAATGTTTTGATGTCTATGACGATAATAGCGGAAGTTTTAGCGGGCATTGGCAGAACAATGGTTTGAATTGTATTATATGGATACAAATAACCACCTAAATGCAACATAAATTCGTGCTTGCGTGTTGCACATGCATTGCTTTTACCTTCTAGTTTAAAATTAATATAACCGCTTTGCCAGGTCCAAAACATACCCTTCGTTGGATCCAAATCACCGCCTTGTGCACCCGAAGTATTCATGCCACTATCAATACCTAGATAAAATTTAATGTGCTCAAAGTGGATATTTTTAGGCACTTGTAACATTAAATGAAGTGTGTTTTCTTCACTTAAATTAATAAGATGGTAACTGTTGTTCTCTTTCCATACCATTTTGTTTTTACACAATAATTCAATACCTGAAATATAAAATTTCAAGGTTTCAATATAAACACTGTCTTTTAAATTGAAGGTGTAAACAGAATCATTTAAAACCAATTCTTGCGAACCAAACATTGGCTTAAAATTTACTTGAACAGGTTTATAAGATTGTGAAAAGAGCATAGGAGCAACAAAACTCATAACAAATGAAAAAAAGATTTTTTTCATCTTCTTCGAGGTTGATTATCTGGACGGAAATAATCGCGAATTTCCATTGTCAATTCCTTGAATTTATCCAATTGTTCTGGCGTACATATCTTCTTTAAAGCCTTGGCCTGTTCAAATCTTAGCATTTCCATTTTATATTCATTCTGCGAAATGCGTAAAGCCATGTTTTTTACAATACTATCACTGGTCACTTTATTGAACATCGTCTCATTCATGGAGTCTCTCTCACTTCTTAAAATGTCAAGAATAGCTCTCTCTTTCTCAAAAGTCTCAACCCGTAGCGTATTAAACTGAACCATTTGTGACGAACTTAGTTGTAGTTCTTTTTCAAGTATTCCTGTTACATCTCTATACTCGCCATGCATAGGCGGGTGAGGGGGGCGGTGTTTAAAATCTTTCCAAACAAATACCCCTATGCATAAAACATTTAAGAGTGTTAATGCAATTACAATGCGAATAAGGAATTTTTTTTGTGCAAATACGTCCATGGTTAATTGGTTAGTGAAGATGGATTGATAAATAATTCATTGGAAATAATTTTCATATCGGTATTTCTATCTACCGCATTATTATTAGTAGTTGTATAAGCAGTAACAAAATAACCAATATTTATAAAGATAAAAAGGACCGCAGCAACTTTAAAACCGGCAAGAGGAAAATCAGCGCTAGGTTTTGTCTCAGACTGAGAGAGTTTTAACATTAATGAATCATTCCAAGTAGCACTAATCGGCATGTCGGGCAAATTTTCAAAAGCCTGAATGTAAATTTCAGTTTTATGTTTGATAACAGATTCTTTCATGATTCAATATGAGTTTAGACGATTATTATTTAAATTTCTGGCACTAGTCATTCTTTTTTGTTAAAATGAGCTGTAATTTTTGAGTCATTTTTTTCTTGGCCCTATATATTAATGATTCAACAGAAATAACAGTTGTATCCATTATTTCGGCAATTTCCAAATGGTTATAACCATCCATTTTACTCAATGTAAATGCCACTCTTTGGCTGTCTGGTAAAGTGTTTAAGGCATTCATTACTTCTTTCATTTTTTCTTTTTCGTGCAATACTTGGTCGGGTTGCTTACCTCCGCCCATCCATTGCGAAATATCCTCTAGTTTTAACAATTTGCCTATAGATGAAATTCTTTTTTTGCGGTTGCGCTTTTTAATTTCATCTAAGCTCTTTGTAACAGCAATGCGATAAATCCAAGTGGAGATTTTGGAATTGCCTTTAAATGCACGAATGGATTGAAACACCTCAATAAATACTTCTTGAGAAATATCCTCGGCATCTTTTTCATTGAGCAAAAATCGATAGCATGTATTAATCACCGAACGACTGTATGCATTAATCAATTGTTCAAATGCAGCTTTGTCTCCAGCTTTTAACTTTAGTAGCAATTCTGCTTCTTTCATAGTGATAAATATTGAACCATTGTTCGGTGCTATTCTCTGCGGCAAACATACAAAAACAAATGTTCCAAAATAAAAGTGGGGTGTTTTAATTATGATAATTGTCAGCCGTAAGGTTGACTTTTATTAGGTTTCAAAAAAAAAATATCCATCATCTTTGTTTTCTTATTCTAAATAAATAGAAAATTCAAATCCTACAATAAAATGAATCACTCAATATCTCAACTATTCGATTTAAATGGTTATTCGGCCATTGTTACTGGCGGTGCCATGGGCATTGGTAAAGGTATTGCTATTAGATTGGCCGAGGCAGGTGCTAATGTTTTAATTGCGGATATTGAAGATGAAACGGAAGCCGAAGAGACCATGGCTACTATTAAGGCTTTGAATGTTAAGTCCGATTATATTAAAGTAGATTTAAGGAAAATTGAAAATGTAAAATTGGTGGTTGAAAAGGCCATCAGTAGTTTTGGAGACATTCATATTTTAGTTAATAATGCAGGGATCTTTAAATACACAGCTGCAACAGAAATGAGTGAAGAATTATGGGACAGTACCATGAATCTAAATCTAAAAGCCATGGCTTTTCTCTCCAAGGAGGTCGCCAATATTATGATTAGCAAAAACCACGGTGGAAAAATCATTAATATTTCTTCTGTAGACAGTTTAAAACCCACTGGGAATTTAGCGCCCTACGATGCCTCTAAAGGAGGGGTGCGCATGTTAACCAGGTCGTTTGCAAAAGAACTTGGAAAATATGGTATAACAGTGAATGATATTGCCCCTGGAGGTGTTAATACACCCGGTGCCGCAAAAATGATGGGTGCAAATGTGAGTGCCGAACAAATGGCCGCTATGAAAGCCCAGACCGAACAATTTTTAAAGTCGCTTCCCTTACAAAGAATGGGAGAACCTGAAGATATTGCCAATGCAGCATTGTTTTTGGCAAGCAAAGCCTCTGCTTATATAACTGGTAGTACCATAATTGTAGATGGAGGTTTGCTAATTTTATAATTGCGCTGTATGTTTAACAAAAAAGCACCTGTCCTTTTGGATGGGTGCTTTTTTTTGAAATTCTCTTCATTAAACTATTTTCAAAAGAAATTTTCTCTTGTCATTCAAGCCGCTCAGCAGCTAAGGAAAAATTAGTGCTAATGAATTGTACCGCCCGAAAGCCAGCGAGGTTACTTAAAAGCATTAAGGGTTTGAATCCCTTTAGTCATGAGCTAGACTATTTTGATAACTTATTGGCATGGTCTAATGGGATGGTGCTTATGAAGCAAGTTTATCTTTGCTCTTTTTAATTTGGTAAAGCAATAAAAATACAACTGAAACATGCATTACACATAATACAATTGCATAAGCAGGAGTTACCCCTTTAATTCCCATAAATGGACTGCTTAGTGATAAAACCAAAATTACAAGGGTGAAAATTCTGAAAATTTTAAATCCATTGTTTGAAAATTTTTCGAAAATGAAAAATACCAAGGCTCCAACAAGTGTGGGGAAAATGCTAGAAATTAAAACTGGAACAATAGTCAATGGTTCATTAGGTTGAATAAAAATATCATCAGTAAAAACGCCAGCAGCGTGAAATACAAAGAAAAGAATGGCATTGATGACGGCAGCAAATAGGGCGGCTAAAAGTCCTGTTTTCAGCGATTGGCCCAAGTTTAATTTTGATTGCATAATAGAATTTGGTTTAAATTGTATGTAAAAATATTGTAGGTACAATTATAAGGGAAAATTTTTTTATCCTCGCATTTGATCCAATAAATCATTCATAAGCTTTGCTTTTTCTTCATCTAATTTAAAATACTGATGGGGATCTGCCATGGGCTGTTCATCAAATTCTTCAAGCAGATCTAACCCTTTTTTAGTAATTGTAATGTTCACCAAGCGTCTGTCCGAAACATTTTCAATTCTGCTCACCAATTGCTTTTCTAATAATTTATCAACTATTCTAGTAGCATTAGAAGATTTGTCTATCATCCTCTGTGTAATGTCCATATTACAATAGCTCTCTGGATACTTGCCTTTTAAAATTCGCAATACATTATACTGATGAGGGCTTAACCCATAAGGTTTTAATTTTTCTGAAAAAAGAGAATTTAACCAACTGCTGGTAACATTGATATTTAAGACAAGTTTTTGGAACTCGTTTTTAAAAGGTTTGGTTTGCTTTATTTCGTCTTCTAAGCGCATAGCAATCGGTTTGCAAATTTAGCTAAAACATTTTAAATGTTAGGTGATTTAAAAGTGAATATATATAGGTAAAATGCGATTGGCAAGCAATTGTTATTAAGCGCTAATAGTTTTCTAATTGTATTTTTCTAAATAAATCTAAAATTAGTAAATGATAATAAAAAATGGCTTTTATATCTTCTTCTGAAGCAATATAATTTTCTAAAATCACTAAACTTGTTTGACTTTTGGGAAAGTAATAATTCATAGAGCAAAAGCCAGGTGCTAATCCAGTTTGACCCAATTGCAGAAGGCTGTCTTTTGTAGAAATGGTAATGCCGTAGCCATATTGCGTAATGCCGAATAAGGGATGTTGTCTAATGGCATTCGGTTGTGGTGAGCACATTCGTTTCAAATTGCTGTCTTTTAGCAAATGCCCTTTAAATAAATGATTATTCCACCTCCGTAAATCGGTGGCCGTGGATACAAAACCACCCGCAGCAGCATAATTCATAAATCCTTTTTTATTTTCCATTAATACACCTTTGCCTTTATTGCTATACCCTTTTACCAGTTGGGTGTACTTTTTTATATCTGGATGAAAAGTTTTTTCCATTTCACAAAATTGAAACATTTCTGAACTCAATTTGGCAAATGATTTTCCTGATGTCTTTTCTGCAATAAGCGATAACAAATGATACCCAATTTGAGAATAGTTGTAATTTGTACCAGGTTGGAAAGAGAGATGTGAACTGAGTTCAGAAAAGTGCCGCATCTTATCTAATTCTGGTATACCATGGGTATGTGTTAATAAATGGTGAACGGTTACTGTATCTGCCCATGCCTGCTTTATTTTAGGTAGGTAGGTTTTAATAGGAGTATTTAATGTTAAGTGTCCTGCTTCAAATTCTCGTAAAATAAGAACAGCTGTAAATTGTTTACTAATAGAGCCAATAATAAACTGCGCCTCCTCGCATAGAGGCGTTTTTTTCTTCATGTCAGAAAATCCAACTATCTTATTATATGCGATATTCTCTCCTATTGATATCAGAATAAGGCCATTAAAAGGGACTTCCATTTTCAGTGATAAAAGGGAGTCGAGTGTTTTGTTGAATGTTGAAGGCTGACACCATGCTTGGTGCGCAAAAACTAAAAAATAAATGAGCAACCTGTTTTTTTTAATCATAAAAAAGGGCTTTACTTTTTGTTTTTCAATGCCATTATTCTATAGTAAGCTTCATCAATTCTTTCTTTTTTTATTTTACCTTCTTTTAATAGTTTTTTAATAATGGCATGAACCTCCTTGGCTGTTGCTGGCTTTTCATCTAGATGCACATTATTGCCAAACATTAAAACATCTACTCCGGCATTAATGGATTTTTCTATAGATGTTTCAAACCCATAATTTTTACTAATGGCATTCATCTGCATATCATCCGAAAATATTACACCTCTATAACCCATCCATCCTCTTAACATTTCTTGTATGACCTTTTTAGAAAGGGTAGCGGGCAATAGGGTTGTATCCCAGTTTTGATTAATTATATGTGCGGTCATAATAGCATCGCAAGTGCCAGATTGCAAGATGGAATAGTAGGGGAATAATTCGTTAAAATTCCATGAACGACTCACATCTACAATGCCAAAATGTGAATCGCTAGTAGAACTGCCATGACCTGGAAAATGTTTGAGGATGGTTTTAATACCGAATTCATGATGGGCTTGTATACAAACAAGTGCATGCTTGCTCACCATTTCTGGACTGGCAGAAAAACTTCTTTCAACCTTTACAATTGCTTTATTTTCGGGGTTAATGGCCATGTCTAGCACAGGTGCAAAGTTTAAATTAATGCCCAACTCTCTTAATTCTTTTGCCAATCGTCTGTTGTAAAATAGGGTGGTATCTACATTATTTATACGCCCTAAATAGGCTGCAGATGGCATTCTTACAAATCCGTATTTTTCTTTTAACCTGTGCACTTTTCCACCTTCTTCATCAATAGTTGCAAATAAAGGAATTCGCGCCTTTTTTTGCAATTCACTAATCAATAGTATTAGTTTATTTTTGGAGTCGGTAGGACTGATGTTTTTTTCAAATAAAATGATGCCGCCTACTTTGCCCAATTGAATATCGGAAAGCAAAGAGTCGTTTTCTGAAATGCTTTTGATATCATTTATACCTATCAGAATCATTTGTCCAATTTTAATATCAATACTGTCAGTACTGCTCAATGATGGAGTTGATATAATACGATTTGTAAATGATGAAAATGTAAATATCAGTAATGCTGATAAGGAAAAAATTAGTTTTATTTGTTTTTTAATGTGCATGGTTGTAGGTGCGATTAATTGGCGGTCCATTTAATTTTTACTGCCGAAATTGTTTCTGAAGATAATCTCACATCATCACAGATAGTGAAATTATTTTTAGTATAAAAAATCAATGGCGAAAGGTATTTCTCATCGTTCTTTTTTAAGTCGGTATCATGGTCAATTACCCAGCCATTTAAAGTTGTTTGATTTGCTTTCAACTGATTTAAAAGCTTGGTGCCCACTTTTTTCTTTTGAATATTACTGTTTAGAATAATGGCGAACCATATATTATCTTCTCTATTAAAAGTAGAGGCCCAACCTTGGATATTTGAATCTTCATCTATCACAAAATAATGGGTAAGGTCTGTTAATCCATTCAAGTATAGCTCTAAATCTGAAAGTGTATTAAATGCTAATTTTGCTGGATATTCATTGTTCCAAATCTGCATCAAATGCCTTTTCTCATCTGTTGTCAAATTTTTTTTCGAAATAATTTTCATGATTATTTTATTGAACCAATGGAAGACTCAATAATACTAAAATTATTTCAATTGTTGCGAAATTAATTGGAGAATGGCCTCTTGTTACAAGGTCGTAAAACCAATGGTTTGTATTAGGCTATCATCTTTAATACTGCTTCCTTTTTTATTGTTTAATTTTTTCTCATAATCACTTACAGACAATTGATGTGTTTCTGAATTTGGATCGTTGCCGTATACATTGGCTTGAGCATAGGTGGCATGATTTTTTGCTTTGTTGGAATCATCTTTATAGAAAAGTTTACCAACGGTATCATGAAAATAGGTTTGGGTATCTTGAAGAAAATTTGCACGCTCTATGTATATTGTATCTGTGTTCGTAAGATAAACGGGTTGATCTGTTTTAACATTGTAATGCAAATAGAAATATGCAACGTTTCCAAACAATAAAAAAGAAGCGGCTACTTTCCACAAAGCGATAGGATAAAAAGCAATTGATTTTTTCCGAGATTTGTCTCTAATTTTTTCTATCAATATGGCTTTGTTTTTAGCGTTGGTGTTTAAGTCGTTTTCATTAAATGCAACGTGATTTAACAATTGATTGGCTTCGAACAGTCGCTTGTAATTTGCTTCATCCATCCATTGAAACACTTCTTTTTTTTCCGAAGCACTTAATTGGTCGAAGGATTTTGTCATCAATAAGTCGAGTATAATATTGGGTATTTGTTCCATTTTTTTATATTTTTTAGTGTTCTTTTGTATGAAGTTGACTGGCAAGTTTCTTTAAGAGATAGAATAAACATGATTTTACACTGCCTTCTGGAATCTCAGCGATGCTTGCTATTTCTCTCATGCTCATTTCCATTTCAAATCGTAAAACAAAAATCAATTGTTCCTTTTCCGAAAGGGTTTTATAAATATCGTTAAGTTTTTTTTGAATAAAATTAGCATCGTATGTTGAGTTTATATGAGCAACTTTTATAGGATGGTAGTTTTCTTTAAGCAGTCGTGCTCTGTTATTATTATTTCTGATATGGCTCAAACTTGCATGGTGAACAATGGTATACATCCAAGTGGAAAATTTCATGGCTTTATTAAACAGTTCTGGTTTGTCTATTAATTTTATAAAAGCATCCTGAACAATATCTTCTGCTTGGGCCTGACTGCCGATAAAGCGCATGCAAAACCAAATTAATTTTTTATGATATCGGTCGTATAAAGTTTCAAAAGCCAACTTACTACCATGGGCAATAATTTTGCCCATCAGTTCTTCATCCGAAGCAGGTGCCTGTGTATCTTTACTCAGATGAAACTTCACGTTTAGTTAAGGTGGTTTAAAATGGTGCTTTTATGTTCGCTCTTTTCGGCCAGTATGAGTATTTTATGTTTTATCCATTCTGTTTTTTGAATATCACCAGCCTCCTTGTAGTGGTCGTATAATTTAAGCATGGGTACTATGTAATTTTCATTCACACATATTGTATAATATTCTGAAATGTCTTTAAAGAATCTGTGTTCAATGTAATCAAGCGCGTAATTTTGTTCGAAATTCTTTTTTAACAGAGCCATGTTGTCTATAGGTTGGTCACTGTATTCATAGGCCAACCCTGTAAGATACAAATTATCTGCAACAGGGTTGGTGTATTCCTCTCCAGTAGTTAAAGCTACATAAACGGGATGATGACCAGTGTTAGTAGCAATGTGTCTTATGATTTCTGCAATGTATGTATTGTTGTCGTTGATAGATTTTCCGGAGTGCAGTGCTGTGTCCCATTTTGAAATGTTCAATTCTTTAAAAACTTTGTCGCGGTAAGTATCAATGTTTAGTAAACTGAGATTAAGAACAGTAATGTCTTTGCGAATACCTTGCGATTGCAATTGCCATATTGGATATGTGTCATTATCACCAACGGTTAAAAGAATAGCGTTTGGTTTTAATCCTGCCATTACATTGTAATTGTAATTGAGTAAACCTGGTGAGGCCAATTTTGAATTAAACCACAAGGCGGCATATTTATCGCGCATAGTAATATTGCGATCTGTTTCACCCCAATTAATCATTTCTGAAACAATTTCCTCGCGCTCCGCCCCCATAGTAGCAGCCTTTTTTAAATGAGGTAGATATTGATTGTCGTTGCCACCAATTAGCCATCTGCTCAAATTGTATTCAAATGATTCAGGAACTGCTTGGCCCATATCATTTACAATGTTATTCAATATGGTGGCCTTTTCATCGTGGCTGCGTTTGTCGTTGGTATCCAATCTCAATTGGTTGCGCGTTGCCCTGTAATAATTGTACCAGGCATAAGCATTGTTCTTATCTTTTTTAATTTCATTGTTCCATAAACTGGCTTGTTCTTTGTACCAATCAGGTGTATGCCTTTCTGTAGCAAAGCTGTATATTGGCATTAGGGTTTGACCAGCCATGGCAGAATAAATTAATAGAATAAAAAAGGTGAGGATGATTCTGATATTCATGTGATTTTTTTTAAAACTAATACGTGCAAGCATCCGATTAGTTCAAAACTAAATCAAAATAATTTTCACAAATCTGTTATTCGATATAAACAGATATTATGAATATGAATACCCAACCATTGATATCAAAGCTTTACTTTAATTAACCTGCGCGGCCATGCAGCTTGGGTTGTGCTTAACAGGAAAATTGCAGGAGTTGGCAATAAAACATTTTTCATTGGCCTGCTTGTGCAAGCTATTGGCCAATTCAATTTTGGTTACATCAGTAATACTTACTTCGGGATTCAAAACAACTTCTGTAAAATAGCCACCGCCATACGATTTCTCCACCATGGTGCCAACAGCGTGGTCTGTATAATTTACTACAACTATGCCATTGTCCGAACATAAATGCAAATACCAAAGCATGTGGCATGAACTTAAGGCTGATACTAAAAAATCTTCTGGATTGTGCTTTTCACCTTCGCCCCTAAAATAAGGGTCGGATGAGCATAAAATATCAGGCTTATTAGCAATAGAAACCGTATGGCTCCTTTCATAACTTTTGTAATCGCTAGTGCCTTCTCCCTTATTACCAGTCCAAACGATAGAAGATTTAAAAATATGTTCTGATTTTATGCTCATAAAGTATTGATTTATTAAAACTAAATTTAATTAAGAATGCATCAAATTTATAAAATATTATTGCGAAATGTCAAATTGATGTAATTTTTTATTTTAAAAAGTAAAAATATGAGCAAACATGTAATTCATTACAAATTAACAATATATATTCGATGCATAATTTTTAGTTGATTGAATGGTTAGAAACTTACTTTGCTTAATTCTTTTTTTTATAGGTCTTCCATTTTCTTACGGTCAAGGATATGCAGGGAAGGATTTTTGGGTAACATTTTTGGAACCCGATGTAAATTGCGACCCACCTCCTTTTCTTCCTCCAATTCCACTTTGGTCAGATGATACTCTTGAACTTTATCTTTTATCGCCAACCAAAGCAAAAGTTACTGTGCAAGCCAGTAAAAATTATCCCATAGGTTCTGGCATTAATTTTAATTATTCAAAAACCATTATCTTAATTCCCAATCAGTATTATTATTTAAGATTACCTTCAGAATTGGCATGTCATACACTATTGTCAGGCATTAAAACAAATAATGGTGTGCATGTTACAGCAGATACATTTATTAATGTTACGGCAGTTACACGTTATAATAATTTCAAAGGTGCTACCACTGTTATTCCATCAGAATCCATTCCCAATAACCCCGAGTATTTTGTAACTACCAATCAAAGTAACAACACTTGGTCGTGCTACAGTAACATTATGCATAAAGATGCCAAGTCTCCGGAATTTGCCATTGTAGGCATTGCCGATCAATCGGTTATAGAGGTTGTTCCAACGGGGGTTTCTACCACTAAAAACAATATAAGAGGTATGCCATTTCTAATTGTATTGAAAAAGGGAGAGACTTATGGTTATGTGAGTACCGATGATGATTTAACTGGCAGCATCCTTCGTTCGCGCGATGCCTCTTCAAAGTTTGCTGTATTCGCGGGCAATCGTCTTACCAATTCGTATCAGATAAATAGTATTGGTAATCTTTGTAAAGGTTTTACTGATCATACTTACGAGCAAATGATTCCAACTGTCAATTGGGGCAATGCCTATACGGCTCTGCCTTTTAAAAACAATACAGGCTATTTTCTTAAAATAGTGGCTGCCGAAAATAATACTTATATCAAAATCAACGGATACATCAACAAAATTCTTCAACAAGGTGAAAATTTTGTATTTAATGTTCCAAAAGATTCCGCAACAAAAGTGGATGCGGATAAAAGAATTAGCGTTATGCAATTTGCCAAAGGTAATGGCTGCGATAATCACCCTGCACCGAAAACCAATGTTGGTGGCATTTCCGAAATTCAACTGATTGCCGATGTGCAATTCTATCAAAAAGCCAATATCAATGCATTAATGAACGATGCCTATGGCAAGGTTGCCGAACATTATTTTAATGTACTTGTAAAAACCAAAGACACTTCTTTTTTTAAATACAATGGCAAGGGCGTTCTTAATTCTCTATGGAAATCGGCTCCGCAATTGAATGGGTATTCTTACTTCCAATTGCAAATGGACACAACTTGTTATCAATTAAGCAGTACAAAGGGATTTCTTGCTTATAATTATGGCTATGGTATATTCAACGGCTATGCATCTGCGGTAGCTGCCAATTTTAAATCCATACAAAATAATTTTTTTCTGGATGCCCAATGCAAATCTGAACTCATCACTTTCACAGGTGTTCAGACAGATAGTTTTAACAATTACTCATGGCGATTTAGCGACAATTCTTCTGCCTCTGGTCGCGTCATTAAAAAGACCTTCAAGGATACTGGTTGGTTCATTGCTACCATGTATACTCATCAATTGCGCACCAATGCGATTGATTCGGTTGTGAAGAAAATTTACATTGCCGCTTCTGGTATTGGTCCAGTTTTAATTAAAGATACTGCCATTTGTGGTCGTGTAAATTTTGCAGTTTATTCAAAAGGGTTTGACCCCGATTTTACCTATTTGTGGAATGATGGTCATCCAAATTATTATAAAGCTATTAAAGCTCCTGGTCAGTATTGGGAAAAAATAATTCAATCCAATGGTTGTGTCTATGTAGATACTTTAAATGTGATTAGTTACCCATTGCCAAAAGCTACTTTTTCTGTCAGTGATTCTATCCTTTGTTTCAATCGCAACAAGTCAATAAAGTTTACTAATCTATCAACTTCAATTGACTCTATTGTCTCCAATCAATGGAATTTGGTGGAGGCAAAATATACAGATTCAAGCAAATTTATTATTCATCAGTTTGCACAGGTTGGAAAATACTTAACTCATTTAACAGTGAAAACGAATAAGGGCTGTACTCATGATACCACGCAACTTATAAGAATATTGCAGCCACCCAAAGCCAACTTTATTATATCGGATACCGTTCAATGTGAAAAAAATAATCTCTTCCAATCCATTGATTCATCTTCATCAGATTCGGGTCAATTAATTTCAAAACAATGGATTTACAGCGATGGTACACGGCTGCAGGACAAGGATTCAGGCCTAAAGCATTTTTCAACTGCAGGTTTCAAAATTATTTCGATAAAGGTTAACAATAGCCAAGGTTGTAGTGATAGCACAGGTAGAAAAATTGAAGTGAAAGCCAATCCACAGGTTGATTTTTCTGTCAATCAAATCTCTCAATGTTACAATGCCCAAATATTTACGTTTACTTATTTGCCCAAAATTACAAACGATAGTATTAAGCGATATACTTGGTATTTTAACAATGATAGTATAAAAAATCAATTAAGTATAAACGCATTTAAATTTCCGCTTTCTGCAAGCTATCCAGTTCAACTAAAATTATTCTCTGTGAATGATTGCGAAGGTGAATTGCAAAAAAATGTATTTGTAAATCTGATGCCACAGGCCAATATTTCGGTGAATGATTCGGAGCAATGTTTCAATGGTCAAAATTTTAATTTTACAAATACTTCAACTATTTCCAAAGGCAATTTATTTTCTCATAATTGGGACTTTGGTGATGCAACAAATTCTGTATTGAAAAACCCACCAGCAAAGGTTTATGGAAACAGTGGTGCCTTCAAATTGCTGTATACAGTTAGTTCCGACTCCGGTTGCTTGGATTCCGCCTCCGTTAGTATACGGGTATACGACAACGCAATCATCAATTCTGCGAATGCCAATGGCGCTTGTTTAAATGACAGTGTGCTGTTTTCTGGTAATGCTAACATTGCTAAAGGAAGCTTTATAAGTAGCTGGGATTTTGGAGATGGGAGCACAGGAACAGGTAATTTAACAAGGCATCTATACCAGAATATCGGCACTTACCAAGCGTATTACAAAACTGTTTCAGATCATAATTGCCGCGATAGTAATTTAGTTAATGTTAAAATCGTGAACAATCCGAAAGCAGATTTTGTTTTTGTGCATTATAACCGAGATAATTCGGGAATACGATTCTTGTTTTTGGATAGATCGGAAGGAGGTAATAACTGGCAATGGCAATTTGGTAATTTGGGTAATTCAAATTTACAAGATCCCGATTATTATTTTACAGATACCGGTTCAGTCAATGTGCGATTGGTTATCTCTAATCAGAATTTATGTTATGATACAATTGTGAAACACATTCCAATATTAGAGAAAATTGCTTTTTATTTTCCAAATGCATTTACCCCCAATGGCAATGGTTTGAATGATGGATTCGGTCTGAATCCTAATCAATTTGAGTTGGTAAAAGACTACCGTTTACAGGTGTTTAATAGATGGGGAGAAAAATTATTTGATAATGAGAATAAAGAGGAGCATTGGCTAATTCCAGATGATACTAATATTTTACAAGGTGTATATATTTATAAAGCCACTATTCGCGATATTTACAATGTTTATCACAATATAAAAGGGGTTGTAGAAGTGATAAGATAAGTTTTATGAATTAATCAATTCTTTCTATATCAAATGATTCTAAAATCAATTCAAAAAAATATATTACCTTCGTTTATTATTCCTTTTTCTGGCAAATGAAAAAAAAATTACTGACCCTCTTTTTCGTTATTGCAATTGCCCAGTATTCCAATGCTCAGAATACCTATGGTAAAGATTTTTGGGTGGCTTTTTTAGATGCACAAATTTATTGCTCTTCTCGATCGCCATTCATTCCGGCACCCGGTCCATTTGATGAGGATACTTTGCAATTGTTTATCACCTCTCAATACGCTGCAAAAATTAAAGTAATAAATGATAATAAAGATGATATTAATTCAACTTCTACCTATACTTTAACGCCCAATGTTACGCTTTATATACAGGTTCCTTCTCACATGGGCAATCGCAATTGGTTTTCAGATGCAGTTAATAATCGATCGGTTCATATTACGGCCGATACTTTTATTACAGTGCAAGCCGTTAATCGGTTCTGGTCTTCCAAAGGGGCTACTACGGTTATCCCTTCTGAGTCTATTCCTTTTGCTACAGAATATTTTGTGACGACCAATGAAAGTCCTAACCAATGGATATGTAATAAAATGGACTTCGCTGGTGGAAAAATAAATAAATCTGCTCAATTCGCAGTGGTTGGTATTTCAGATACCTCTATCATAGAGGTTGTTCCTAATGGTGTTTCTTCCTATTATAATAATAGAAAAGGAATTCCCTATAATGTTACTTTGTATAAAGGGCAAACCTTTCATTACATGACAACTGATGATGACCTTACAGGGTCTATTATTCGAGCAAGAACTTTAACTTCTAAGTTTGCAGTATTTGCTGGCAATAGGCAAACTTATAGCAATATTAACGACAGTGTAAATCTACCATGTAACAGTGGTTTTCCATATTCGGTTTATACTCCAATTCCTAATATTGATTTGGCTTTTTTAGATCATACCTACGAACAAATGTTTCCGACTACTACCATGGGTGGCAGTTATATTTTATTGCCGTTTAAAGATAATTTTAGTGGATATTATTTTAAAACGATGGCCATTGAAAACAATACAAATGTGTATGTTGGCAATAAATTTTACAAGACTTTAAATCAAGGTGAATTCTTTACTTACAATGTTGGAATGGACACTGTTATGCGCGTTTCTGCCAACAAGCGAATTTCGGTAACTCAATTTGCAAAGGGCAATACCTGTAATCGCCATTCAAAACCAAAAATAACCATGGGCGATATTTCTCAGGTGCAAGTGGTGCCCGATTTACAATGGATAACCGAAGCCAATGTTGGCAAAGTTACCAATGTTCCTGTCAGTAGTTGGGTAAATTCCAGTAGCAACTTTACGCCAGAAAATTATGTAAATATTATTGTTAGAACCGCAGATACTAGTAAGTTTAAAGTGAATGGCGCTTCTATTGTTAATTATTTATGGCGGCCGAGTTTAGTGTTAAACGGGTATAAATATGTTCAATTATCCATTGATGCTGGCAATTATCACATTGTATGCCCTAATGGTTTTATGGCTTATACCTATGGCTATGGTAATTTTGAAGGATATGCATACATGGCAGGCGCACGTTTTAGAAATTTGCATAATAATTTTGTGGTCAGCAATCAGTGCAAACAAGATACGTTGCAATTCACAAGGGTGAAGAATGATAGTTTTACCAGTTATGTGTGGGACTTTGGCGATAATTCAAAAAGAAAGGCAGGTACTTCTGTTACAAAAATTTATAAGGACACTGGTTTTTATAATATTACCATGTATTGCAAAAATATTAAAACAGGTATATTGGATTCTGTTGTCAAAAGATTATACATTGGAATGGCGGATAAACATCCGGTGCTTATCAATGATACGGTGGTTTGTGGTCATTTAGAATTCCCGGTTTATTCTAAGAATTTTAAATATACCAATACCTATTTGTGGGATGATAAATCAACACTTTTTTATCGCTATTTTAAACAGCCTGGGCAATATTGGGAGAAGGTTACCGAAAGAAATGGATGTATATTTATAGACACGTTAAATATTAAAAATTATCCTTCGCCTGTTGCTAAATTTAGTACCACCGATACTGTTTTTTGTTCGAATGGAACACGCGATATTCTCTTTCATAATCTCTCTACATCGAAAGATACATTGGCAATTGTGAATTGGGATTTTGGTGATTTAAATGTGAATGATACCCATTCAATCGTCAAACATTTATATAAAAAGGCCGACCTTTATCAGGTAAGTTTAAGATTAACCACCAACCATGGTTGTGAGGATGTAGCAACGCAATTAATAGAAATAAAAAAATCGCCTAAACCAGAATTTACATATTTGGTTGCCGATACTTGTTTCAATGGCAATGGGGTTTCTTATAAAAATAATACTCAAATTGATTCGTTTCTTTTTCAAAAATATAAATGGGATTATGGCGATGGTACTAATTTAACCAATAGAACTTTTAAAACGCCTCATGTGTATCCTGCCGTTGGAAAATATGTGGTGAGTTTGATGTATGAATACAAGAATGGTTGTAACGATACTGCTAGAAAAACAATTAACATAGTACCCAATCCAAAATCGATATTCACCTATTTGTCTACTGGTCAATGTTTGAGAGATTCTATAAAATTCACAAACAAGTCAACAGCTACAAAACAACCATTAAAAAGTCTTTGGTTATTTGGCGATGCACAATTGGATACCAATAAAAATAGCAAACATCTTTATAAAAGCAAGGGTGTTTATACTGTTCAATTAATCGTGCAATCTGTTTTTGGTTGTAAGGATACCAGCGCACAGGATGTTAAAATACTGGGCTCGCCAACTGCTAATTTTACCATTAGCGATAGTATTTTATGTAAGGTTGACAACCGTTTTAAGTTTGTAAATACCTCTACAACAGATACTGGAAATATAGTGGCTACGCTATGGAAATTTGAAGATGGAACAAAAATTACAAATACCGATACAGCCATAAAATCCTTTATAAGCGCTGGAAAAAACAGTATTATTTTAAAAGTCACCAATAATTTTGGATGCAGCGATACACTCAAGAAATTTGTAGAAACTAAACCTGGCCCAACAACCAAATTCTCCATTAACGATAAAGCGCAATGCTTCAATTTGCAGTCTTTCAATTTTAATTATCTCCCTCAAAAAAGCAATGATAGTATCAAAGGTTATACATGGTATTTTAATAATGACAGTGTTAAAAATGTACCAAATATTGCTAATTTTAAATTTCCGAAAGATGGCAGCTATGCCGTTAAACTTCGCTTGAATTCTTTATATGATTGTGATGGAGAAATGATACAAACTGTCATTGTTAATCCGCAACCCGATGCACAATTTTCAGTGCAAAATCCTGTTGAATGTTTCTTCGGTCATTCGTTTAAATTTACAAATCTTAGCGCCATTGCTTCAGGAAAATTAACCACCCATCAATGGGATTTTGGCGATGCTACTAATTCAAATTTGCAAACCCCAACTGCCAAAACCTATACCAGTGTTGGTGTTTATACCATTGCGTATAAAGTTATTTCCGATTCTGGATGTATCGATACGGTATCACAAGTTATTCATTTATCTCCAAGTGCTACTATCAATAGTGCGCTTGCCAAAGGGGCCTGTTTGAACGACAGTGTTTTGTTCAATGCTTCGGCTTCTATAAATATTGGCACAATAAAATCTTATATGTGGGATTTTGGAGATGGACAAATAGGCAATGCCGCCAATATTAAACACCTTTATCAGAATCAGGGAACCTACACCGCCACCTTCAAAGCCATTACAGATAGTGATTGCCGAGACAGCGTTAAAACCAATGTAAAAATCGTGAATAACCCAAAAGCAGATTTTGTTTTTGTGCATTATGATAAAACAAGTTCAGGCATTCGTTTCCTATTTTTGGATAGATCGGAAAGAGGTAATAATTGGCAGTGGCAGTTCGGAAAATTCGGGTCATCCAATTTACAAGACCCAGATTTTTATTTTCAGGATACTGGCTCAATGAATGTGCGATTGGTAGTCTCTAATCAGAACATATGTTTCGATACAATTATTAAACATATTCCGATTTTAGAAAAGCTCAATATTTTCTTTCCAAATGCGTTTACACCAAATGCCAATGGTATTAACGATGGGTTCGGTTTAACAGAGAATCAATACTCATATATTCAATCCTATCGTTTGCAAATCTTTAACCGTTGGGGCGAAAAGTTATTTGATAGTGAAAATGTAGAAGACCATTGGTTAACGCCAGATGATCCCAATATTCTTCAAGGCGTTTATATTTGGAAAGCTACCATTCGCGATGTATACAATGTTACACACGATATGCGGGGAGTGGTAGAGGTGATAAGGTAGATATTATAAGGTTAGGCAGTCGTATCGAATATTTTACCTTCTCTTAAATGAATGGCATTCCGAATATCTATAGGGATGGGCATTTTCTGATTTATATTGTAATCATAAAGCACTACAATATCAGTTCCTATGCCGGCTAGTTCATTGTTTTCATTTAAAATCAGATGGGTCAAACCGAAACTGGTATTCTTAATAAAATCTATTCTTGCCAATACTTTTATTTGACCGGGGTAAAACAATGTTTTTTTAAACTGACATGAAGCCGAAGCCAACATAGGTCCTATTTTTAAATCTCGGAATGAATGTGTTAATCCAATTTCATCCCAATAATTAACCCGCGAAGCCTGCATGTATTTGAAGAATTCAACATTGTTGACATGTCCAAATAAATCCATTTCGCTCCAATCTATTCTCAATGAAAGTACGGTCTTAAATTCATTTAAATCATAATTCATAAATCAAAACAAACATAGTTCAATTTGTTTGTTATAAAAACTCCTTGCGGATTTTTAAACATAAAGTATCGCATGAAGATTAATGAATGAAATTAGGAAGGTACTTGTTCCGCTATTTCTTTTAATTTATCATTCATCAGCCTAAATCCTTCAAGGGTATCCCTGTCTAACATTTTTTTGAACAAAGGCACCAGTAAGCCGCTAAATTTTTCGCTTTGATGCAATGTTGTGCTACCATCCTCGTTGGCTTCAATAAGAAAACGGTGTTCGCCATCAAACAAACCTTTGAACCACAGGTGACCAATCCATTTAAATTCTTTTTGTGCATCATAAACCAATACGGTTGGTTGAAAGGACATGCCTTTATTACCTGGAGGTTGAATGAAAGTTTTGAATGTTTGCCCCACTTTAATATCTCCCTCAATTTTTTTAATAAATGGATTCCATTCTGGGTAGCTTTTAAAGTTGCTAAGTACTTGCCAAACCCTTGCAGCATTGGCTTTAATTTTTACGGATGTTTTAATTTCTTTAGACATTTTACTTTGTATTTTAATAGTACAAAGTTGATAGTAAATGGAGAGTGGTCCTCTTGATCTATATCAAGAAAAAATTAACTTTGAATACTCTTTTTTCTAATGCGACTAAAAGTCTCAGGAGTCATGCCCAACATAGAGGCTATGTATTGAAGCGGTACTTCATTAAACAAGGATTTGTTTTGTTCAAAAAATAATTGGTAACGCTCTTCGGCACTCATAGAAAGGTGTGAGAAAATTCGCTCTTCTAAAAAAGCAAAGCAACGGGCAATGAAAAGTTTTTCGAGTTCATGCCATTTTGGAATATCTTTACCTAATAAGCGATAGTCTTTTTTTGAAATGGTGTATAGCTTCATATCTGTCAAAGCTTGCATATTCCATCGGGCGGGGTTGTCAAAAACAAAGGCAGATAAATCTGTCACAAAATAACCCTTGCTAGAAATCCATTGTGTAACTTCTTTTTCTTGGGTATTAACGTAAATACGAATTAAACCCGATTGAATAAAACTTAGTTCATCGCAATGATTGCCAGTCTTTAAAAGAAAATCACCTTTTTTACATTGCTTCTCTTTGAATTGAGAGGCAATGGCTGCCAAGTCCTCAGGACTCACCCCAAAATAAGATTGTATATAGGTTTCTAATTCTGTCATAGATAAATTCATACAAACTTAAAAGATTATTGGCTATGAAAAATATTTCTAACAAAAAAAGTGCTGACCCCTTTCAAGATCAGCACTCATTTTAAAACTAAACTATAAATTTAAAAAATAAGGACTAGTGAGTGATGATTAGTTTTTGAGTAATTGTTCCATAGCTTCCAGAGATATTTACTTGATAAATACCAGCTGCAAATTCTGAAGTTTGTATGGCAGTGTTTACCATATTAGAGAAATTTTCTGTGATAATTTGGTTGAATACTATCTGTCCCATTGGATTTACCAGTTGTATGCTTACAGGATTGCTCATGTCCATGTTTTCAAGTTTCAGATTTACACTTGCATTAGCAGGGTTAGGGTAAACAATAACCGTTGTATTCAAAGTTTCATTCAAGCGAGCCACTTTAATGTCGCTGAAAGAGAATTCACCATTATTAGATACAACTTTTAATTTGTAATGATTGGTATTAGATGGCTGAGCATCAACAAAATTGTATACTTTCATGTCGTTACCGGAACCTTTGCTGTAAACACGACCTATAGCAG
The DNA here is from genome assembly GCA_025354385.1 of Bacteroidota bacterium. Classification (GTDB taxonomy): domain Bacteria; phylum Bacteroidota; class Bacteroidia; order NS11-12g; family UBA955; genus JABMMZ01. The sequence goes on along the minus strand of JANXMZ010000042.1, from coordinate 32,267 downwards.
TCCAATTGACAAAGTCGGTCGTTTTCATAACTTCAAAGTATTGATTGTTTTCCTCAGAGGCTGTAGCCCAATTTAATTCAACAGATTTAACTTCTTTGTTTACAATAGCACTAAAGTTAATCAAAGAAACGGGCAACGGCACTAAGAAAGACGTTCTTGAATTGTTAGAAGCCAAGGTGTAAAATGTATTTGGTGAAATACTAGTGGATGTAGATGAAACTACTGTAATACTAGAAGCGGTGGCTCTAGAGGAGCTAATACCACTCCATTTACCACTGATATAATTGGCAATGATTAAATCGGAATTGATGTTACTAACTGAATTTACAACAGTCTTACCGGTTTTACCTGCATTGTTATCGTATCTCAATGAAATCTGTCCTTGTATACTTGAACTAGAAGTTGCAACTGTCCAGTATTCATAACCGCTAGCAGAATTCAAAGTCGTTAAATCCAAAGTTGTGTTAGTCGATTTAGCGCCTGTATAAATAGCTTCAATATAATGTGTATAGCTTGTTCCAGAGTTTGGAACGTTGGTAGGGTCAAAAATAAATGGAGAATAAACTGTGCCATCGCCTATAGGAAAGTAAAAGGTATTAGAGTTGCCGTTTGCGGTGTATAATCTAACTTTAGCATTCACATGAGCATTATTGGTAGCAAAGCCAGGGCTTGCACCTGAACTGCCATTAATGCTGTGTTGAGAAGAATTGTCAAATGAAAGAAAGCCACCATTTGAGCTATTAATGTAATGGTTTGAAGAAAATGTTAAATCATCGATTACTAATTCAAAATTGTTTAAGGTTAATGAGCCTCCATTAATGGTAAGTAAGTTGCCGTTTATATCCACTCTAGCTAAAGAATTACCTCTTAGCGTACTGTTGCCAGTAACCGTTATGTTGCCACTTAAAATTAATGTATTGCCATTGGAATACAAGGTGCCTCCAGCAAGTGTTAAATTTCCGCTTACTGTAAGGCTGGCACCCATCGTCATTGTAGCACTATTACTAATGGTTAAACTTCCGTAGGTAATAGAGGAAGAAAGCGTGTAGTTGCCTGTAATGGTAACTATATCTGCAGATCCAGAGGGAGCACTGTTGCTCCAAGCACTACCATTCCAGGTAGTCGATTTTGAGAATACTGAATTGGCAACTAGAATAATAGAAGCAATCAGTAAGGTTTGTAATTTGTTTTTCATTGTATTGGGTGTTTTAATTTTTGCTTTTTGTTTTTACGAATCAATTTTGAAATTGTTTTTTAAATTTGAATAATTCCGACACAAAAAATTCCCATGACAAGCAAAATTGCTTGAACAATAAATCTTAATTTTTTAAGATTCTTTAAATGCTATTTCAACATTTAATTTTTTAAGAAAATTTGAAGTGTTTTTTAGAGTGAAATTAGATTCAATCTTTAAGAAATCCTTTCGTTGTGTAATTCATAATAATTGTGTTTTAGTTGAGGCAAAAATAATACATTTTGGTATTTTAGTACTAGTTAATATCAAAAAAAACAGGTTTTAAACAATATTTGTAGTGTAAGTATTTGATAATTAGTTATATGAAAAATAGATATTTTGTAATTTTTCTTGGTTTTTAGTGTTTAATACTCTGTATTAATACTCAATTTTAGGTATTTTAATACTAAAAAAGGGTCCAATTCACCCATTTTCAGGAATAAAAGTCAAAAAAAAATGCCACCCAATTGGGCGACATTTTTTAACTATACAATTCAAAACTCAGAATATCTTTTAATGCATGATGATTAATTTTTGCTGTGCCGCATGGCTACTACTGTTTATATTTAAATGATAAATACCTTCACTTAAGTTAAGGGTTGGTATTTCTAAACTTATTGTTGAATTACTATTTTCATTTATTGTGTATTCAAAAACGATTTGCCCTAAGCTATTGGTTAAAGTCACTTTGGCGTCAACTTCCATGAGCGCGGGGTCAAGTATTAAATTAAAACTTTTATTGGCAGGATTAGGAAAGGCGTTTATAACAAGACCCGAATTTTTACCTTTGATCTTTAATATTTTCTCATCGCTGTAACTGATGCTGCCATTTAATTCTATCAGCTTTAATCGATAGATGGCATAATCACTGGCCATATTCCTTAAGCCTATGTCAACCATGTTGAAATTGTTTTGTTGCTTGGGTGCAGCGAACTTATTAATGGTTTCGAAAGAACCATTGTCTAAGCTTCTTTCCAAAGTCATTTCCGATATTATCTCTGGATTAGCCAAGGTCCAAGCCAGCATAGCATCGTTGTTATTTACCCATTCCGCATCGAATGCAATTAGTTGAACTGGCAAAGGTGTGGCCCCAGCAAACCATGTTGTAATAGAAAATGGAGAGAAGGAGGTAATGCCCGAACGCGATTTCATGGCTGCACTTGCAATTGCACTACCAGTGGTTAGTGTGCCAGATGAACTCGGAGCCGCAGTGCTGTTCCTTTTAAATAAATCCCATTTCCAGTTAGAAACAGTATCACCACCCGTATTGGGGTATACTCCTGTGTAATGAGATATAAAGGCACGCGATCTATTATTGCTAAAAATGGTAGGCTCTGTTGCAGTATTGTATTGTAAGGTAAGGTTCACATTACTGCCGCCTTTTATGCCCTCACGTATATCCCAGGTTCTTTGAACACTTCTCAAACTTGCTTGAACATTTGAAGGAGCATATAAATTTTCCACATAGCCATCCTCGTAAACGGAATCAAAAACCCTTACTTTAAAATCATCTGTGGTGCCAGTATTTTGAATCATTGCTGGCGTGTAATCTCCTATGGCCTGTCCAATTGGAAATACAATGCTTGTGGAGCCTATTTGTTCTCTTTTCAAAAAGCCTTTTAAAGTATCACGTGTATTATTATTGGTAACCACAAAACTATTTTGGTTATACCCTGTAATAACTCCTGGGTAACCATTCCCTAGAATTAAGTCGTTATTGTTCAATACCAAACATCCAGAAATGAATTTTAATGTATCTCTAACTTTTAAATCATAATTTTTTAATTGAATAGCGGCAGTTGTATTCACTGTAAAATTGCTGAAAGACATGGTAGGTCCCCCTGAAATAATCGTTTGCCCTAAGGAAGATGCATATGGAGTAGGACGGGGACGTATCATTTCGAACGATCCAGTACCGGCAATTTGCGAGGCGCCCATATTTTGCAAGGTATCACCATACATTTTTACATAGCCATTGCTTTTAATAATGAGGGAACCACCAGTACTGCTATTGCCTGCATTATAAAAATTTCCCCAAATACTTATATTTCCGCCATCGCCTATAAACATTGAATCAGTGCCGAAAAGTTTAGCCGAATTTTGGGCAAATATTTTCCAACTTCCCAGAAAAAGGAAGCTAAATAAAATTAAATGTTTCATGATTAATTATTGGTAAATGCTAACTGTATCCAATCCAAACCATTCCACATAAGGGTTAGCGTATCATCCTTATTCATTGTAATAGTTCCACTTAGTTTAGTGTTATTATTGTCTGGTACTTCCATCGCATCATTGGCGTCTCTATCGATGTTAATCAATATGAGCATCTGACCCATTACCAATCCGTCTCCTAGAATAATGGTTCGTTGTGAGGAAGTCGCAGTATTGGACGAAAAGAATATGCTAGAGGTATTGCCAACTGAAATGACTTGATTATCCGAAGTGAGGGCAACAGAATCGCACTTTCCAATAGATAAGCCACCATAAACAGAAAGTGTAGTGAGTGGATTGGTGGTTTTTATACCCACATTACCGGTACTGGAATCGATGCGCAATCGCTCAATGGCATTTGTTTTTACAACCAAATCGGAATTGTTACTTGTTCCCAAATAACTACCCCCAGAAGAAGTATTTCCTGTGGTTACCCATGCTCCATTAAGGCTCGTAATACCTGTACGGCATAAACTAATCCATGCTGTTCCAGTGTGATTAAAAAGACAATTGCTATCGGTGTTAAATACAACCAAACCTTTAACACCTGTTAAAGCGTTCATTTGAGTTGAAGTCATGCGAGTGAAAAGAAGGCCTTTCGTAGTACTTTCAAGCTCTAATAGGCTTGAAGCGTTGATAGAGGTGACATTGTTCCCTAGTTTTATTTGCGATTTTGCTGAGAAAATTGGACAAATAAGTAGTAGAACCAAAACTAGTTTAATAATTTTAGTATTCATATTGCTGTATGTATTAACCCGTTGTTATCGTTAAGTATTTGCACTTATAAGTACTAAAACCTAGTGATATCAACAACTTATAATCAAACATAGAGCAAGGATTTAAAAATAAAAACAATACTTGTATATACTATTAATAATTTTGTTAATGAACTGAATAACAAATGATTTATTTTTTTGCGATAAGAGTCAAAGTTAAATAAATAGACCGATTTTTCGAAAGGCTAGCGTCGTTTTTGCCCTACTAAGTATAAACACTCCTAGGCATTATTAGTACATTGTTTATTGAGTAAAAAATGGCAGAATTATCAGAAAGGAGGGGGACAATTTATTTTCACTAACTCATTTTTGATAGGATGTGTAAATTCTATCTGATAGGCATGTAAGCAAATAGATTTGTTTTTTAAAACTTGTGGTGCCCCATATTTTAAATCGCCTACAATCGGTGTTTTGTTATAAGCAAGCTGCGCCCTTATTTGGTGAAAACGCCCCGTTATTGGTTTAACTTCCAATAAAGTTTGATGGCCTCTAAACTCTTTTATGGCATAACTTAAAACGGATTCTTTGCTATTTTCTATCGCCTTATTAAAAACATCTGCTTTTTTAGTTTTGCTGTTTTTGCGCAAAAAATTTCTCAATTCTTTTTCTGTTTCTAACGGCACACCATTTACTAAGGCCAAATATGTTTTTTTAATTTTATCTTCTCTAAAAAGTTCATTCATTTTAGAGAGGCCCTTGCTGGTTTTTGCTAAAATAACAACCCCGCTCACTGGTCTATCTATTCTATGAATAACCCCACAAAATACATTGCCGGGTTTGTGTTCCCTTTTCTTTAAGAATTCTTTGACCAATTCGGATAATGGGATATCGCCAGTTTCATCACCTTGAACCAAAATACCACTGGGTTTATTAATGGCAATTAAATGATTATCTTCATAAATGATATTGGCAGCTATGTCCATTTCAAATAATGTTTACTTCAGGTTCTAATACAATACCGAATTTTTCTTTGACACTTTGTATAATAGCTAAAGCGAGTTGGTATACTTCATTGCCTTTGGCATTGCCATAATTCACTAATACCAGAGCTTGTTGAGCATGACTGCCAGTTTCGCCAACGCGTTTACCTTTCCATCCACATTGCTCTATCAACCATCCTGCAGGTACTTTAATGCCATGGGCTTGTTCAAATCCTTTGATATCCGGGAACTGACTTTTTAAGGTCTCAAATGTATTTTTTGCAATGGTTGGATTTTTAAAGAAACTGCCGCTATTGCCCAATACTTTGGGGTCGGGGAGTTTACTTTGACGTATTGATATAACTGCATTGCTTACATCTAGTATCGTGGCCTCTTCTAACTTGATTTGATGTTCATTCAAAACTGTTTTGATATCACCATATTCAAGGTGTAATTGATGTCGTTTCGTTAAACAAAAAGTAACAGAGTATATAAAGTATTGCCCTTTTAATTTTCTTTTAAATATGCTTTCGCGATAACCAAATTCGCAAGCGCCTTTATCAAATTTTTCTATTTCTAGGGTTTCTAAATTCAAAGCTTCTAAATGGTCGAACACATTTTCAGTTTCCACACCGTAGGCACCAATATTTTGCATGGGCGCTGCACCCACAGTGCCTGGAATTAATGAAAGATTTTCGATACCACCCCAGTTCTTATTGACACAATATTGCACAAGTTCATGCCAGTTTTCGCCACTGTAAGCTTTTACATAAACATGGTCATCGGTTTCCTTTTCAATTTGAATGCCTTTTATTTTATTTAAAATAACAAGACCTTCATAATCTTTGGTGAGTAATAAATTGCTGCCACCACCAATTATTAAATGAGGAATATTTTCACTTTCTATTAATGCCTGTTTTAATTCTAAAAGCGAATTTACTTGGCAGAAATGCGAGGTATTTGCATCTAAGCCAAAAGTATTATAGGGTTTAAGAGAAATATTTTTTTGAATGGTCATTTAGAAGGTAAGAATTAACCTAATCTTTCCTTTAAATCCAATTTATGTTTTCTTGCAGTGTCTTTTGCAATATCATAACCCGCATCTGCATGCCTAATAACGCCCATGGCAGGGTCGTTGTGCAATACGCGTTTTAATCTCACCGCTGCTTCTTCTGTTCCGTCTGCCACTATAACCATGCCAGCATGAATGCTGTAACCAATGCCAACACCGCCACCATGGTGTAAACTTACCCAACTTGCACCACCAGCTGTATTGATCAATGCGTTTAACACAGGCCAATCTGCTATGGCATCGCTGCCATCCATCATAGCTTCTGTTTCTCTATTAGGAGAAGCAACAGAGCCTGTATCTAAATGGTCGCGACCAATTACAATGGGTGCACTTACTTCGCCATTTTTCACCATTTCGTTGAATGCAAGTCCTGCTTTTTCTCTTTCGCCTTGACCTAACCAACAAATGCGGGCAGGCAATCCTTGAAATTCAATACGGTCTTGTGCCATGCTAATCCAACGTTTTAAACCGTCATCGTTTGGAAATAATTCTAATATTTTTTTATCCGTGGCGTAAATATCTGCGGGATCGCCACTCAATGCAACCCATCGGAATGGTCCACGACCGGAGCAAAACTGTGGACGTATAAAAGCAGGAACAAAACCAGGAAAATCAAAAGCATTGGTTAATCCTTTTTCAAGCGCTCTGCCTCTTAAATTATTGCCGTAATCAAAAACAATGCTGCCTTTGGTTTGAAATTCAATCATCAATCTAACATGGTGTACCATGGTTTGATAACTTTCTTCAATATAGCGTTCTGGATTTATTTTTCTTAATTTATCAGCACTTTCCACATCATAATGTTCGGGAAAATAACCAACCAATGGATCGTGTGCACTGGTTTGATCAGTTAAAGTGTCTGGCACTATGCCTCTGCTTTTTAGGCGTTCCAATAAGTCAACTGCATTGCAAGCCACACCAATAGATACAGCATCTCCATTTTCTTTAGCTTTCAATGCCATGTCTATGCCTTGATCAATGTCTTTGGTCATAAAATCAAGGTAACGGGTTTCTAAACGTTTACGCATGCGCCATTCTTCCATTTCGGCTGCTAAGCATACACCTTCGTTCATTGTAATGGCAAGGGGTTGAGCACCACCCATTCCACCCAATCCCGCTGTAACATTTAAGGTGCCTTTTAGAGTTCCTCCAAAATGCTGACGAGCACATTCAGCGTAGGTTTCATACGTGCCTTGAACAATGCCTTGTGAACCGATATAAATCCAACTTCCTGCGGTCATTTGACCATACATTGTTAAACCCTTGGCTTCTAAAGCTCTAAAATTTTCCCAATTAGCCCAATGCGGTACAAGTTGTGAATTTGAAATTAATACACGAGGCGCGTCTTTATGCGTTGGCAATATGCCTACCGGTTTACCCGATTGAATGAGCAGGGTTTCATCTTCATTTAAATCCAATAAAGCTTTTATAATTAAATGATAACTTTCCCAATTACGGGCGGCTTTTCCTGTTCCTCCATATACCACTAAATTTTCCGGTTTTTCCGCAACATCTGGGTCGAGGTTATTCATCAACATGCGATACGCTGCTTCTGTTACCCAATTTTTGCAATGCAGTTCGCTGCCGATGGGAGATTTAATTATTCTATCAGTAGAAGATTCAATGGACATAGTTGGTGCAAATTTATCAATTTAACTGGTGATAGGCAAAGATTGTTTTGGTTTCTGTATAATATTTGTAAATGTTTATATTCGCAGGGTTTTTCTGGATTCAGAACCCACCCCAAACCCATTGTTTTAATGAATTTTTCAAAAATTATTATCTTTATACTTTTGCTTCTTGCTCTGGTCATTCTAGATGTTTTTTTTGTTCCTACTTTCATCCATCCTTTCGGTAATGATATTTTTTCTGATACCATTTTAAGCGCGATTCGTATTCCCAAAGCTTTGACTGCTATTTGTGCTGGCGCAGCGCTTGCTGCAAGTGGTCTTATGCTACAACAATTATTTAAAAATCCTTTAGCAGGACCATATGTTTTAGGGGTAAGTTCGGGAGCTTCATTGGCGGTTGGAATTGTTATTATTGGTGGTACATCGATTCCTTTTTTAAAATCCCTCTACATGCAATCTGTAAGTGTTGCTTTAGCTGGTTTTATGGGTGCTTTTTTAGTGTTACTGATAGCTTTGGCTGTCTCCTATAAATTTGGATACAGTTATATACTCTTATTGTTTGGGGTTATTATTGGTCAAATTATGGGTGCGTTTCAAACACTGATTGATTATTTGGCGAAACCAACCGACCTGAAAATGTTTTCTATCTGGAACATGGGTTCCTTTAATAATACCATTGGTTGGTCGCTCAACGTAATGGTGTTATTTACAATTGCAGGTGTTATTTGGAGTTATGTTTTAATGAAGCCATTATCCATTATGATTTTGGGACAAGATGTGGCTTACACATTGGGGGTAAAAACCAAAAGTGTTTCACTTCAAATTTTAATGTGTACAGGCTTGCTAGCTGGTGTTATCACTGCTTTCTGCGGTCCAATAGCCTTTATTGGCATGGCCGTTCCAAATGTGGCCCGTATGTTATACAAAACGGCTAATTTCAGGAGTCTTTTAATATTCAATATTGCAATTGGTGGCTGTATGGCATTGCTGTGCGATATCATTGGAAATTGGACTGTATTTGAATTTCATTTACCGATTAATGTCACTACTGCTCTTATTGGGGGGCCAATAGTATTATTTATTTTGTTAAAAAGAAAAGTGTAGCATGGTATTAAAATTTGAAAATATCACCATTGAGCGAAAATCAGTTGAATTGATACAAACGTTATCGACAGAATTATCAACGGGTCAATTCGTGATTTTAACGGGTGCCAATGGTGCTGGTAAATCTACACTCTTAAAAACTTTGGTGGGATTAAAACCCATTTCCAATGGTCAAATTTTTATTAATGCGAAACCAATTAGCGCGTATGATCATCCTCAACGCGCTTTGTTAATGTCTTTCATTAATTCAAAAAAAATCGAGGAGGATTATATAAGAGTTGTTGATTTGGTGAGATTGGGCAGATATCCTTATTTAAAAGTAATGAGTGAACAAAAAATTGAATCGCCATTGATTGATGCCTATATGGAAGCATTGGGTTTAAAAACTATTCAGGAAAAGTTTCTCAATGAAATTAGCGATGGCGAATTGCAAAAGGCAAACATAGCAAGAACACTAGCACAAGATACACCTATTGTATTAATGGATGAACCCTCCGCATTTCTCGACTATCCATCCAAAAAATTATTGTTTAAATTATTGCGTCAATTGGCCATTGAAAGTAATAAAATTATTATATGCGCTACCCATGATGTAGAACTAGCTGGGAAGTTCGGTACTCAATTTTGGCATCTAGAAAACAAAGTGATAAGCATATCAGATAAATCTATTGCATGGACAGCGAATTAGAGTGAGAATGCTTAAATTTGCATTTTTATTTTTCAAATGTCAAAAGAATTTCAACTCAATATGATTGAGGAAGCAATAGCCGATATAAAAGCAGGTAAACTAATTATAGTAGTAGATGACGAGGATCGTGAAAATGAAGGCGATTTTTTAACAGCGGCTAGCAATGTAACTCCAGAGATGATTAATTTTATGGCCAAAGAAGGGAGAGGTTTAATATGTGTGCCTTTATTGCCAGAAAGATGCAAGCAATTAAATTTGGACATGATGGTGAGTTCTAATGATTCTGTTCACGAAACACCATTTACCATCTCTGTTGATTTAAAAGGTCATGGCACTACCACTGGTATTTCTGCTAGTGATAGAAGTAAAACCATTCAAGCCCTTGTTAATAGCGAAACCATTCCTTTTGATCTTGCACGCCCTGGCCATATTTTCCCTTTGAAAGCTCAGAAAGAAGGCGTTTTAAAACGAGCAGGACATACTGAAGCTGCCATTGATTTCGCCCGTTTGGCAGGATTTGAACCCGCAGGTTGCATTGTCGAAATTTTAAAAGAAGATGGTGAAATGGCACGTTTACCTGAATTGATGCTAATTGCAAAAAAGCACAATTTGAAAATTGTTTCCATTGAGGATTTAATTAAATATAGAATTAAAAACGAAAGTTTTATAAAACGCGAAATTAATGTGAATATGCCAACTTCCTTTGGCGATTTTGAGTTGATATGCTATTCTCAAATTAGCGATGGTATGCAACACCTTGTTATTTCAAAAGGTGAATGGAAAAAGGATGAACCGATATTGGTGCGTGTGCATAGCAGTTGTATGACCGGAGATATTTTTGGCAGTTGTCGTTGCGATTGTGGCGAGCAATTGCACCAGGCCATGAACATGATTCAAGAAGAAGGAAAAGGGGTTATTATTTACATGAATCAAGAGGGCAGAGGTATTGGATTGCTTAATAAACTTAAAGCCTATAAATTGCAGGAAGAAGGCATGGATACAGTAGATGCCAATATTCAACTTGGATTTAAAATGGATGAAAGAGATTATGGCATAGGTGCGCAAATATTAAGAGACCTAGGGGTTAGCAAAATGCGTCTGATGAGCAATAACCCAAAGAAAAGAAAAGGTTTAATTGGATATGGTTTAGAGATTGTAGAAAATATGCCAATTATTACCAAACCCAATATTCATAACCAAGCTTATTTAGATACAAAAAAAGAAAAGATGGGTCACGAGCTTTAAGCCCCTTATTTTTCTCTAATAAGATTCAATTTTACTCTCATTTTTTCTACCCATTTTTCAAATTTATCTTTTTGAAATAAAGAGGATTCTATAGAAGCTTTTTTGAGAATAAAAAGGCCTATGGGCAATAAAATAAGACTTGCTATCCAGGCCCCCAGCCATTCCGGAATAATACCTTCTCTGCCCATTTTGGTGCCTATCATATTAATGATGTAATAAACAATAAACATGAGTATAGATACGACTAGTGGCATACCCAACCCACCTTTGCGTATGATAGTGCCTAGTGGTGCAGCAATCAAAAATAATATTATGAGCACAGTAGAAAGTGTAAATTTTTCATGCCATTTAATATTGTACATTCTAGTTTCTGTTTTTAATTCATCCAGCTGCTTGGCCGAGGAGGTTACGAGTTCTTTTAAATTACGGGTTGTACTAAGAGCAAGTTCTAAAATATTGTAACGGTTTTCTTTTGGAAAATTATTGATCAGCGTGTCCGATTTCAATTGAGGACTATCTTTGGTATTGCGCTGCATTAAAATTTTAGGGTCGGGATAATAGGGTCTTAAAAAATCGCGGGTGGTATTCTGTTGTTGTTTAATTTCTTTACTCGAAGAGTCGATAGCACGCTGAAGTTCGTTGATATTCATCATTACTGCACTACCTTTAAACAAGTCTTTATCTGTCTGCTTTAATTCCAAATCGCCTAAATCAAAAGTTATTTTTTGAGTTTCAAATTTGGTAACTGTGGAAGGAAAGGTTCTAGCATAATTGGCATTTTCCACCAACTCTTCATAGCGGGTGCCATTCTTCAATGTAAAATAAAGTAAACGTTTATCATCGCTCAATTTCATTACACCACTCTCTGCTCTTACAATTATTAATTGGCTATAACCCGGTTTAATTTCGTAAATGAGTATGTCTTTAATGGTCTCGTTATCGGGTTCTTTTTTACCAATTTTAATTTTATATCCTTCGATACCATCATAAAAAACACCCTCTTTTAAACTAAATGCTGGCTTTTTATTTCTTACATCCCACAACAAACTTTTTGACTCCAGATTGGCCTTGGGTATTACAATATTAGAAACATAGAAAGTGGTAAGGGCTAACAATAAAATAATAATAAATGCTGGCATAAGGGCCCTGTAAATACTAACACCACATGCCTTTAAAGCTACCATCTCATAACTCTCGGATAGGTTTCCAAAAGTCATAAGACTTGATATAAGTACGGCAAGGGGCAAAGCCATTGGTATTAAATCGGCCAACGAAAAGAATAAAAGTCGCGCAACAACATGCCATTCCAATCCTTTGCCTACTAAATCGTCAATCCATTTCCAAAGGAATAGCATTAAAAATAAAAACATGGAGATAAAGAATGTGGCAATAAAAGGGCCTACAAAAGCTTTAACAACCAATAAATTTATTTTTTTCATAAAATATGCGAAGGAAATAAGATAAGGTTAACTTGTCAAAGTCTATACCAAATTATAATATTACCCGCCAGTTGCATTTTTCAGAATGTCAATTTCACTCTGCCACAACTCATTGATGCCTCTTTTTTCCTCTTCATAACAAAATTCTGTAACCTTGAGTGCAACATCATCTGTTAATTCATCAACAATAATATCCAATTCTAAATATTCTTCGGCTTCGGTATCATGAAATTTGAAACGCACCGATTTATTCGGCACATTTTTAATCATAGTTGCTTGTTGTACTTCGCCATCTTCATATTTAAATGTAAATTCATTGCGACTTCTATTATTAACATCGTGGGCGAACCATTCTGATAGGCCCGAGGCACTGCTAATGTAATTATATAATAGGGAAGGGGAGCACTTAATAGGGAACTCAATTTCAACTTTTATTCTTTCTCTTTTTTTTACCATTCTTTTGCGAATTAATTTCGTATCGCAATTAAATCTTTTTTTATTATCTTTTAAATAAAATTTTTGTCAATCTTTGTAAAATTATTTCAAAGGCGTTTGACAAATAGTTATACAAATAAAGGGGTTAGTATTTTTTGCCATATTCTGTTGGCAGCATTGGTATTGCCTTTGGTAATATTTTATAAAAAGGAAGAATCACTGCTGTTTATCAATTTGCACTACTCGGCTTTTTTAGATGTATTCATGTATCATATCACTCGGTTGCCAGAGATTGCTTATATTCTTTTCTTGCTGGCACTGGGCTTGTTTACTCAAAAAAGATTTTTTCTTGCTGTTGCAGTTGCGATGATTATTTGTGGATTAACGATAGTGCTTAATAAGTATTTTATTTTTGCAGACGCGCAGCGTCCTTTTAGTTGGCTAACTGAACATAAGGTTAGTTTTCATCATGTAGAGGGCATTCAACATCATAAAAATGGGAGCTTTCCATCTGGGCATACCATGGCAGCATTTTGCGCATTGGCATTAGCTGGTTTTATAAGCAATAACAAATGGTTGCAATTTTTCTTTTTTGTATTAGCGGCTGTCTCAGGGTATTCCAGAGTATATGTTGCGCAACATTATTTAATAGATGTATACGTCGGTTCACTCCTTGGTTTTTTGATAGCCTATATTATTTTTTCATTATTTGAACGTATTTTCAAAACACCTTATTGGCAACAACCAATGATTAAATTATAATTCATGCAGTTTAAAATTAACCCGATTCATTTTTTAATCATAGTTGCACTTGGTCTCATTTTATTCATGCCATTCCTAGGAGCAGTGCATCTGTTCGATTGGGATGAAATTAATTTTGCGGAATCTGCCCGCGAAATGATAGTGACAGGAAATTATTCCAAAGTACAAATTAATTTTACACCATTTTGGGAAAAACCTCCTTTGTTTATATGGATGCAGGTAGCGTGTATGAAGTTATTTGGGGTCAATGAATTTGCCGCTAGATTTCCAAATTCTATTTTTGGTATCATAACACTGTGCTATATTTATCATGTGAGTCGTAAAATATTCAAAGGACATGTGGCTCATTGGTGGGTGCTGTGTTACCTTGGATCTATCACCCCACATTTTTATTTTAAAACTGGCTTGATAGATCCGGTCTTTAACTTCTTCATTTTTGTAAGTATTATTCAATTTTATTTAGCAGCCAAAAATTATCATGTTACCTACAATTGCAATCGCAATTTTATGATTGCAGGGATCATGACTGGGATCGCCATTTTAGCCAAAGGGCCCGTTGCATTTTTAATTGGCGTGTTGGTATTGTTTGCTATTGTAGTAGCAAAAAGAATGGTATGGTTTTTTAAATTCAAACATTTGTTAATCTTCGGATTCTCCGCGCTGTTGGTAACATCTATTTGGTTTTTGCCCGAAACGATTAAGAACGGACCGTGGTTCATTGCCGAGTTTATACAGTATCAAATTGGTTTGTTTTCGCAAAATATTGCAGGCCATCAGCAACCTTTTTATTATCATTTTTTAGTATTGCTTTTTGGCTGTTTTCCAATCTCCTTAATTGCCTTGAGTGCTTGGAAAAAAAATGAATTTTATACTTATCCAGAAAATTTATTCCGTTTGGTAATGATGTGTTTATTTTGGGTGGTATTAATTCTGTTTTCTATTGTAAAAACAAAGATTGTACATTATTCATCATTGTGTTGGCTCCCGCTTACTTTTATGGCGGCATATACTATCGAAAGTTATAATTCGAAAGTATTTAAATTCAAATGGTATTATATCATTGGTGTGATAGTATTGGGGTTATTAATTTCATTGGCCTTAATTGCATTGCCAGTGGTGATGATGAATGCTCATTTAAAGATGCAATTGATAGGTATGATTAAGGATTCATTTACACAACAAAATTTAATGATAAATGGTGAATGGAGTTGGGGCGATATTTTACCAGGTAGTTTGTTAATTGTAACCCTCTTTGTGTTTGCGTATTTTGCATTTAAAGATCGAACTATAAAAGCCTTTGGCGCTTTGCTTGTGGGCAATGTATTGGTCGTGTTTTTAGCAGCGGTTTTATTGGTTCCTAAAATCGAAAAGCATACTCAGGGAAGCGCTATTCAATATTTTGAATCTTTAAAAGGAAAGGATGCGTATATATTCCATGTGGGCTATAAAAGCTATGCACCTTATTTTTATGCGCAAACCCAACCATTGCAATTAATGGATGGATTAAATATTTTGAATCTTGCATTTTTAAAACATAGAAAACAATCTTCCATTTACAATCTTACGGAGAATGAGAGAGCTGAGTTGGATGATTTGCAAAAGGAATGGTTAATGAACGGCAATATTGATAAGCCAGTTTATATTATCGCAAAAATGAATGATCAGGAAAATATTCCAGAATGCAAAAATCTTATAAAGATTCAAGAAAGGGGAGGATTTGCTATGTATATGCGCCCATTAGTGAAGCATTGATTCGTAGAGAAGTTTCCACTGTTCAGAAATTTTAGTATTCTCAAAATGTTCTATCATCACCGATTTGCCTTTCTCTGCAATAGATTTTCTGAATGCCTCATCTCTTAATAATGCAAGGATGGCTTGTGAAAAATCTGTCTCAGTATCTGCAATTAAACAATGTACCTTGTTTATCACAGGCAATCCCTGAGCGCCAATTTGTGTAGTAATCACTGCCTTTCCTTGCAACATGGCCTCTATCATTTTCATTCGAATGCCACTGCCGCTTTGGAGTGGAACTATTAAAATTTCTTTGTCATTGGCAAATTCGGCTGCATTCTTTACTTGGCCCAATACATGGAAATTATCGCTTTCCCATTCCTTGTATTTGAGTGGCATATTTTTACCCGCCATGTAGAATTTAGCAAACGGCATTTCTTTTATTACTAAAGGCCACACAGAGGCATAGAACCACTCCATGGCTTGTCTGTTTGGCAACCATTCCATAGAGCCAATGTGGTACATGGAATTAGGAATAAGCGGACCATGCGAAGCTTCACTAAGATTAATTTCAAATCCACCGGGAATGGTTTGGGTATGGTTAAGTAGCGTTAATTGCTGAATCAAAACCTCATCGGAATGAGCAATGGTAACAATTTTGCTGAATTTGGGTAAAACATCCAATTCAAATTGTTTAATTCGTGTGGCCAATAAATGGAGGTACCATTTTTTGAGCGGATTTTTTTCATTTGCTGCGAGTCGTTCCCATATCTGAAATTCTATATTGTGCTGTCTTAAAAGGGTGGGAGTAGTACAATTTAACTGAACTGCGGCAATGTATGGTGCTACAAATAAGCCCTCAAAATGAATGATGTCGTAGGCGTTATTTTTGATTTGTTGAACAATGAACTGTTCGAAATCCGTATTGTAAAACCTATCGATGTTATAAGAACTATTGCCAAATAGGTTTTTTATGGCACCCCAAAGGCTAATACCAGTATTAATTTTAAAAGGAATAAGGGCTTTTAAAAAGGGGAATTCTTTTTTTAGGGTACTATCGTCAACAAAATGTTTGTGGGTGTTTAGAGAAATAAAAGTGGTTTCTATGCCGCAATGACTTAACCCTTTTAGCATATTGAACGTAGCAATAGCGCCTCCATCGTGCAAAGGGAAGGGAATTCTGCTGCCTATTATCAATACTTTCACCAAGGGTCAAAAATAAACTTTCTACCGATAGTAATGAAAATTTTCAAATATATTTTGAAAATTAAATATTTTCGTTAATTTTGCAGTCCTTTAAAAAGAAGTATGGCTAACCATAAATCATCAATCAAGAGAATCAGACAAACGGAAGTTAAAAACGAAAGAAACCGTTACCAACATAAAACTGCGAGAAATGTTGTAAAAAAATTACGTGAAAGCACTGAAAAAGCAGCAGCAGCTGTTTTGTTTATCGAGGCGGCTAGTATGCTTGATAAATTGGCTAAAAGAAACATTATCCATAAAAACAAAGCATCTAACTTGAAATCAAGTTTAGCTTTGCACGTGAACAGCTTAAAATAAGCCAACACCATAACTTTGTTGAGCCTCCGGAAACGGGGGCTTTTTTATTTTCTAACTTTTTATTTTTCATTGACAGGCTTTGGTATTACCTTCGTGCGATATGTGCACATTCCTAATTTTTAAATGAGAGTAAACGCCAAAGAACCATTTGAATTAATTTACAGTTTAAATAAGCATCCTTATTTAGGCTATGTAATTGAATTGCATGCTGTTCAATTAATGAAAAACGGAAAGCACAGTTTGCTCTCTCAAAAATTGCACAGCAGTGCCGCAGATGGATTTAAAGTGCCAGAGGATGATTTGGCATTGCTAAAGTACCTCGATGAAACCGAACCTGAAGTGCTTATTAAGAAATTTTTCGTTTCTAAAAAAACCATACGCCAGTCTGATTTTTTCGAAAAACATTACAAAGAAGAATTACATGCCAAGATAAGACCTTACATAGAGAAGCGCTTGTTGAAGGTGATAGAGCATTTGGGCAAACGGAAACTTTATTTGGCCAAAGATAAGAATGTGGTGCATCAACTCATTAACATAGAGAATGAACGCGCTTCTATTCTTTTCCATTTTAGAAGAAACGAAGAGGGTACCAATTATTTTGCCACCATTAAACTCAATGAAAAGAAAGTTAATTTCAGTGGCAACGGCAGCGAGTTAATTATTCATGAGCCTGCTTGGTTGCTTACGGATAACCATTTGCTCACCTTTAAAAAGAATACAGATGGCAATAAGATAATGCCATTTTTAAATAAAAAATTCATTTCCATAGCGCCTAAAAACGAAGAGTTGTATTTCGAGAAATTTGTAAAGAATTTGGTTGAACAATATGATGTATATGCAGAAGGTTTTGAAATTAAAACTGAGCAATACCGAGCCTTTCCGGTGCTTAAACTCACCTCTTTTGGCGATCAAATGATTTGTGCCAGTCTGTATTTTAGTTATGGGCCTTATCAATTCCCTTACCATTCTGTTAAAATGGTTTCAGTCTCTTTAGAGAAGAAGGGGAGTGACTTTACATTTCATCGCGTAAGGCGCTCGCGTCAGTGGGAGGATATCAAAAAACAAATATTGGAAAGAATAGGCCTGAGCATTTATGAAGGCTCTCTTTTTATTAGCAAAGAAGGTTCTATTAAACTCCTCGAAATTATAAGTAACAATCAAGAAATTTTAAATGAACAAGGTTTTGTAATTGATCAATCGCTGATAAAGCAAAATTATTTTATCGGCAAAGCCACTGTTTCATTTGATGTAAAGAAACAAGGTGATTGGTTCGACTTGCAAGCCATTGTGCAGTTTGGCGAATTTGAAGTACCGTTCATAAAACTTAAAAATAACATCATTAAAGGCATTCGGGAATTTGTATTGCCCAATGGCGAGATTGCCATTATACCCGAAGAATGGTTTACTAGATATTCCAGCCTGTTTGATTTTGTTGTAGTAGATAAGAATAAATTAAAACTCAAAAAACACCATTTGGGCCTATTAGATGGTATGTTAGACAATGATGACTATGCCATTAGCAATGATGTTAATTTTGACAAGAGTATTCAATATGATTTGCCGAAAGAGTTAAACGCAAACCTGCGACCATACCAAGTAGAAGGTTATAATTGGTTGCGGTATATGAGTGATAAGGGCTATGGTGTGTGTTTGGCCGACGATATGGGGCTTGGTAAAACGCTTCAAATACTATCTTATCTGCAGCATATTCATGAGGTTCAAAAACCTAAACAAAAAATGAAGGAGGTGCCTGCCCATATTAGCGAGCGCGAGCAGTTGGGCTTGTTTGATAGTTTGAGCAATACCAATTCGGAACCTGTTTTAAATATTGAAAACCAGGTAGAAGAAATAACTCAGGCCAAAGCCATGGTGCATACTTCTTTAATAGTGGTGCCAACTTCTTTGATTTACAATTGGCTAAGTGAATCTAAAAAGTTTACAACCCTGAATGTTTATGTGCACATAGGCATCAACAGAAGAAAAAGTTTGAGTGATATTTTACCTTACTATGATTTAATTATTACATCTTACGGCACGTTGAGAAACGATACCAATTTATTTTCTTCAATTTATTTTAATACCATTGTGTTGGATGAGTCGCAGGTGATTAAGAATCCTGGCTCATTAACTGCACAATGTGTTATGAAATTAGTTTCCAAACAGCGCTTTGTTATTACCGGAACACCTGTGGAGAATAGCATTACCGATTTGTGGAGCCAGATAAATTTTTTGAATCCCGGCTTATTAGGTACCTATAATTTCTTTTCTAAAAAATACGTGGTATCTATCGAAAAGGAGAAGAATGAAAATATTACCAAGGTTTTGAGAAATATTGTAAAGCCATTTATTTTGAGGAGAACCAAGAAACAAGTGGCTACCGACCTGCCTCTGAAAACAGAGCAGATTCGCCTATGCGATATGACAGAGGAGCAAAGCGAGCGTTACGAAAGTGTGAAGTCCTTATTCAGAAACGAATTGATGGCCTCCATTAGCAATGTGGGCATGAATAATTCTAAGTTAATGATTTTGCAAGGACTTACAAAATTAAGACAGATTGCCAACCACCCTATTTTAGCGCAAGATGATTATTTGGATGGTTCGGGTAAATTTAATGAAGTAATAGAAATGGTTCAGAAGGCCATTGAGAATAATCACAAAATACTTTTATTCTCTCAGTTTGTTCAGCATTTAAACTTGTATAAAGAGTATTTTAAAATACAAAATCAACCGTTTTTATATTTGGATGGCAGCACACCCTCCTTAGAAAGAACGAAGTTGGTAAATGAGTTTCAAAAAAACAAGGACATTCCTTTATTCCTTATTTCTTTAAAAGCAGGTGGTGTAGGATTAAACCTAACCTCGGCCGATTATGTATTTTTATTAGACCCCTGGTGGAATCCCGCAGTGGAGAAACAGGCCATGGATAGAACCCATAGGATAGGACAAACCAAGCCAGTTTTTGTATACAAATTTATCAGCAAAAATACTATTGAGGAGAAAATAATAAAGCTTCAAGAGAAAAAGCAGAGGGTTTCAGACGATTTAATTGAACAGAATGATGCCATTGTTAAGAACATTGTTCAAAACGATTTGGAAGAATTGTTAAATTAAAATTTTATTAAAATATTTTTGCAATTCTTTAAATAACAAAATGAAAAAAATAATACTATTCTCTTTTGCATTACTAGTGGTAACTGCAATTTACTCTCAAAGAACTGTTGATATTGGCATTAGCATGACTTCACCAAATTCTTCTTCAACCATCCGAACAGGTAAGCCATTTAGTGTTAACATTACCGTTACCAATAATGGTCCTAGTATGATTAAAACAACAGATACTTTTGTTTATTTTATGGGTGTTGGCACTACACTTTACACGCAAACTGCCACTGTTGTGCCTATTACTGCTAATATTAACAGCGGGGCAACAGCTAACTATACCATTAATAACTTAACGCTATCGGCTCCTAGTGGCGGCCAAGTAACGCTGTGTTCTTATTTAATTTTATACAATGGTACTACGCCTGATTCTGTTTATGATATGAACATTGATGGCAATAACAGAAGCTGTGCCACTATGAATTTTAGCGGTGCGGGTATCAATCCAGTTACTGCAAGCAATTTCACTACTCGTGCTTATCCTAATCCAGCAAGTACTATTTTAAACATTGAATTTGTTGCTGCAAATAATTCAAATAGTTCAATAGTAATATACGATATGCAAGGTCGCACAGTCCAAACCATCAACAATGGTGTTATTGAAGCTGGTCTTCAAACTGTCGCTATTGATGTTGCCAACCTTTCAAAAGGCGTTTATTTTTATAAAGTCATTAATGGTAATGAAATCTCAATGAATAAGTTCATTGTAGAGTAGATACAACCAACCAAACAATTTGAAAAGTCATCTCATCTCGAGGTGACTTTTTTTTATTTCCTTAATTTCCTTAAACCATAGATGGTATCACTTAGTCTCAATTTCATAAACATTAAGAGGCAACTTGTTTAGGGGAGAGACATTGCTAACAATTACTGATTTTAGCTTACTATTTTGAATATAACTTACTTTAACTATCCCAAGTATTATGATTAAAAGTAGATTTTTTTAGTAAAATCATAGATATTATTCGATAAATTTATACAATTAGATTATAATTTATGGTATGCATAAATAATTATACATTGAATTAATAATTTTTAAATTGCAGCAAATTTTATAAAAAGTGAATATTATTTTTTTTCATTTACCTTTTATCTTACTTTTGATATTTAATAATATGATTATGAGTAAAAAAATTGCCGTATTGATATTGTTTGCTTATTTTTTTTCTATTTATTCTCAAAATACTAGGGTTACAAGTGGTGTGTCTACCGCAACCGCAACAGGACACCTCGGAATTGGAACTTTATCCCCAACCGGATTAATTCAAGTTAATAGTTTTGGAGTGTATGGAAGCCCATTAAATACAGAATTAATAATTAGCAGAACTTTAAATTCTAACAACGTCATTGCGCACCCTAATTATTTTTAAATATGAAAATTAATATATTAATATGTACTTTTTTATTGTTTAAATTGGGACATTCCCAGTTTATTTATCCTCCAAATTTTTCTTTTGAAAAGGATACAATTTATGGAAATTTATCTGATTGGAAATCTAATATTAATCACGGACTTTTTAAATCTCTTGGTATTAATCACAAAATATATTATCCTACGGATGGAAGTTTTATGTATTCGATTTTTTCTGAAAAAAATATCTCAGGTGTTATAGTGAATGGTTATTTAAAAAATTCATTTCCTATAAACAGTAGACCGCTCGTCATCTCCTACGAATCAATTTTTATATCTTCATTGCCAGAAATATCAAAATATAGATTGCAATTAATTTTCTTTAAGAATAATGGTTTAAAGAGTGAAGTGATTTGTAGTTTTGATACATTGATTGACCCTATTAATAACGTTTCTAATTTAAATGATTGGGCGTATCTCAATTTGGACTTATCAAAAAGTTACATTTCCAATTTAATGCCAGATTCATGTACAATTTTATTTACTTGTGATATAGATCCTTTAATTCCAAATGTTTCAAATATTTTGTATGTAGATGATATTAAATTTAAACTGACTGGGTTGAGTGAGGGTCCAATTGCATCTTATTATAATAATTCGATTGTAATTTTTCCAAACCCTACAAATGAAAATGCTATTATTAGATTTGTATGTCATTCAATTGAAGAGTATGAGATATTTATATATGACGTTAAAGGCTCACTAATATTAACTAAGAAGGGAGTGTCTGTTTTAGATGAAAACAATGTTAATGTTTCATTATTTAATTATTCAAAAGGTATTTATAATATTGTTCTGAAAAAAGGAGGGCTGCGATACAATAGACAACTTATAGTTGAATAATCAATGATTCATTAAACATAGTAATAAGTTTGTTAAAACAAATTTATTAGATTTGTTGAAATACATAATTTATTTCTTAAATTTGTATTATCATAATTTATATTAAAATGAAAAAAATATTACTCTCTTGTGCATTAGCCGTAGTATCAGTATTTACTACTCAGGCTCAATTAGTGCCGAATGGCGACTTTGAAACCCCAATAGCTAATAGCCAATTGCCTAAATGGTTGGTGCTGTCTGGTACCCTTTCTCAAACAACTTCTATTACTGTTAATGGTTCTCCTCTCATTTCTCCAAGCGGACCAAAATTTGTGGTTTTGCAAAATACCACCACTGTAGGAATCATGCAAACCCTTAAATTTCCTCTTTCTACTCGCCCTGCTTCTCTTAAATTTGCAGCTTGCTATTTGCCTAAAACCACCACAACAGAAGCCTTTGGTTTTCAAATTTTAATGACCAAAAAAAATGGCGCTCAAACCGATACCATCATGAGTACTTTATTTGCTTCAGGTGCAGGTACTAAGTATCCATGGGTTAATTTCACGGCCGATTTAGCCACTTATTATAAATCTGCCGCGACTCCAGACAGTGCTTTGATTTTATTCATAACAAGCGTAACAACACCAACCCAAGGTTCTTCTTTGTTATTAGATGACGTTAAATTCAGTGCCAATGCTTCTGGTTTAAAAGGGTTACAAAGTTATTTCTCTGAAGAAGTATCTGTATCGCCTAACCCTGTTGCCAACACTTCGGAAATTAATATCAGTTACCAATTAAACTCAACTTCCAATGTGATGGTTGATTTATACGATATGCAAGGCAGATTGGTAAGATCTATTCCACAAGAAACTGTGAGTTATGGTACCTACAACAAATCTATGAGTGTTGAAGGTTTACCTGCTGGCATGTATGTTTGTAAAGTAACTGCCAATGATCAGATACAAACAAGCAAAATTGTGATTACTCAATAACTTTAATCTCCTTATAAAAAAAGCCGCATCAAAAAAAGATGCGGCTTTTTTGTTTCTCCACTTTCATTCGCTTAATTTGCAACTTTATAAATAGCATCAATGATGAGTGCTCAATCTGAACCTAAAATGGACAAAAGACAATTACTGAATAACAAAAGACAGGAAGCCCTGTTGGGCGGTGGTGAAGACCGCATAAAATCGCAACATACCAAAGGGAAATTAACCGCCCGAGAACGCATTCATTTCCTAATGGATGAGGGTACTTTCAATGAAATTGGCGCCTTTGTTACGCACCGCAGCAAAGACTTTGGTATGGAAAATCAACAGTTTTTAGGCGATGGTGTGGTAACCGGTTACGGAAAAATCAATGGTCGCCTTACCTATGTTTTCTCTCAAGACTTTACCGTTTTTGGTGGTTCATTAAGTGAAACACATGCAGAAAAAATTTGTAAAATAATGGACCTTGCCTTGCAAAATGGAGCACCTATTATTGGCCTAAATGATAGTGGTGGAGCGCGTATTCAAGAAGGGGTCGTATCGTTGGGTGGTTATGCAGATATTTTTTACCGCAATACCATTGCCAGTGGTGTAATTCCTCAATTATCAGCCATTATGGGGCCATGCGCTGGTGGTGCTGTCTATTCGCCAGCTATTACAGATTTTATTGGCATGGTAGAAAATACAAGTTATATGTTTGTAACCGGTCCAAATGTTGTAAAAACAGTTACCAACGAAGAAGTAAGCAGCGAACAATTGGGTGGTGCTTCTGTTCATTCTGCTAAATCTGGTGTAGCCCATTTCTCATTCGCCAATGAGGTAGAATGTTTAAATGGCTATAAAAATTTGTTGAGCTATTTGCCTCAAAACTGTGAAGAAAAAGCACCTTCTATTGCTTATACCGTGGGCAATGAAAGCAGAGATGGATTGAAAAATATTATTCCGGACAATGCCAACCAACCCTACGATATGCGCGAAGTAATAGAGGGTGTGGTAGACGAAGCAAGTTTTTTTGAGGTTCATAAAAATTTTGCTGAGAACATAGTAGTAGGCTTTGCCCGCTTGGCAGGTAAAAGCATTGGCATTATTGCCAATAACCCAGCGTTTTTGGCTGGTGTATTAGATGTTCATTCCTCAACCAAAGCAGCGCGGTTTGTAAGATTCTGCGATGCCTTTAATATTCCATTATTGGTATTCGAAGATGTGCCAGGATTTTTACCGGGCACCGATCAGGAATGGAATGCCATTATTACCAATGGGGCTAAATTATTGTATGCCTTTAGCGAAGCTACTGTGCCACGAATTACAGTAATTACGCGTAAGGCCTATGGTGGGGCTTATGATGTAATGAACAGTAAGCACATTGGTGCCGATATGAATTTTGCATGGCCCAATGCAGAGATTGCTGTGATGGGCGCAAAAGGAGCTGCTGAAATCATTTTCAAAAAAGAAATTAGCAGTGCCAGCAACCCCGAAGAAGCTTGGAAAGAAAAAGAGGCAGAGTATGCAGATATTTTCGCAAATCCATACCGAGCAGCCGAAAGAGGTTTTATAGATGAAGTAATTTACCCCGAAGAAACAAGACAAAAATTAATAACAGCATTTGGTATGCTGGAAAATAAAGTGAAGAATTTGCCGCGCAAAAAGCATGGTAATATTCCCCTTTAAAAACTAGCAGAAATGATTGGACAAAAAGCATTGAACACCATTTTTCCAGAGGGAAATAATAGCTTGTTAAGTACAAAACTTTTGAATGCCTTTGTCTTCTTTTTTTTACTGCTCATGGCCTATTGGATAATGCTACCTGTATTAGAACTGCCACCTATATGGGATTCTGGCTGTTTTATGTACATGGGGCAAAGCTGGCTGAAAGGTTTAATTCCCTATAAAGATTTGTGGGATCATAAAGGTCCAATGTTATATTTACTCAATGCCATTGGTTATAAAATGGGTGGACAAAGTGGTATTTTATTTTTGCAATTCTTTTTAACAGCCTCCGCATTCTATTTTTTGTTCTTATGCATTAAGAAAATAATTCCCGTTGCATTGGCTTTTGCTTTAACATGTATTGGCTTGTTTTTAATTGTTTTTTTGCACCAAACGGGCAATCAAACAGAGCAATGGGCATTGTTTTTTCAGGGTGCTTCTTTGTTATTGTTTTTTAATTATTTAAACGGTAAGGGTTCTGCCTTAAATTGGTTGTTGATGGGCTTTACCATGGGTTGTGTTTTTTTAATACGCCCGAATCAAATTGCCATATGGTTGATCTTTGTTTTATTTGAATTGGGCATCACCCTTTTCGAAAAGAAAAATTTTTGGGGAATGGTGGCTCATTTTGCCTTCATGCTATTAGGTTTCCTGATGCCTGTATGCCTGGCCGTTTTCTATTTTTATGCGAATAATGCATTGCCCAATATGCTGGATTGTTTTTTTAGATTTAATTTTATTTATGCTGCAGATAATCATCATTCCATAATTGATAATATTAAATTCAGCTTACTCAATATACCATTTCTTTGGGTAAATGTATTGTGCATTGGTTTTAACTGGGGGCTTTACATTGTAAAATACAAGGTGGTTCGATATGAGGATAAATTGCTGTTATTGTTTGCCTCCGTATGGTTTTTAATGGAAATTTATTTGTCGAGTTTGGCCGGAGCTTATTTTCTACATTACTACTTGCAATGGATTTTGCCAATGGTGCTGTGCTACGCATCATTTGTTAAATCATTGGGATATTTTATTAAAGTTAGTAACCAACTAAAATTGGCTCAATTGATTTTTACGCTTTGCATTTTCTTTTTATACGGTTACAAAACATTTATAAGACACCGTTGGCAAATGTATGCCCTATACCAATACCAGCACGAAGATTCTTTTATGCACGCAGCCGTTCAATACATTGAATCCAATTCGAAGCCCAGCGATTATGTTTTAGAGTGGGGCTTGGTAGATGGGCTTAATTTTATGAGCAATCGTTTATCGCCTTCCAAGTATTTTTATCCTTATGCGTTAGATACCAAGGGTTATACCAGTGAAGGTATGGTGAACGCATATTTGGCAGACATAAAAGAAAAGCAACCACCAATCATAGTAGATGCCTCCAAGTACGAACGTTTCCCTTGTATAAATCAGCATGAAAGAGATTCATTTTATACATTAAAGCCTGAGTTAAAAAATAAGTTGCCGCAGAATATTGCCGGCTTTTATAAATTTGTTGAAGATAATTACGACAGTGCCGCCCGAATCGGTTTCTACATCATCTATAAAAAAAAATTAAACCATGAATAAATTAATATCAATTGTAGTGCCTTGTTACAATGAGCAGGAAGTATTTGCAGAAACTTATAAGAGGTTGACAGAAACCTTTATGCAATTAGACAGTGCCAAATACGATTATGAAATTATTTTTGTAAACGATGGCAGCAAAGACAATACATTAGATCTTATTCGCGAAAAAATAAAAAGCGATGCACATGTAAGAGGTATTAATTTTTCAAGAAATTTTGGACATCAAATTGCCATTACTGCTGGCCTAGATAATTGCAAAGGAGATGCAGCGGTGGTGATAGATGCGGATTTACAAGACCCTCCACACATTATATTAGAAATGATAAAAAAATGGGAGGAAGGGTATGATGTTATATTTGGAAAGCGTGTGGAAAGGGCAGGAGAAAGTGCTTTTAAATTGCTTACCGCTAAATGGTTTTACAGATTTATTAATAGATTGAGCGATGTGGACATACCGCTGGATACGGGCGATTTTAGACTTATGGACCGCAATGCACTCGATCAGTTTTTAAGCATGCGCGAATCGTATCGTTTTGTTAGAGGTATGGTGGCCTGGATAGGGTTTAATCAAACTTTTGTGGAATACGACAGAGAGAGCCGTTTTGCTGGTACAACCAAATACCCTTTGAAAAAAATGTTGCGATTGGCCAGTGATGCTATCCTTTCTTTCTCTAATACTCCTTTAAAAGTGGCCACCTTTGTTGGTTTTATAACCTCCTTTGCCGCTTTTGTAGGAATTGTATATGCCCTTATTATGCGAATATTTATTAAGGATTATGTAGAGGGCTGGACTTTATTAATGATTTCGATATTGCTAATAGGTGGTATCATACTATTGGTATTGGGAATTATTGGCGAATATGTGGGCAGAATATATGGTGAAATAAAGCGCAGACCTTTGTACATCATTAAGGATAAAATAGGATTTGAAAAATAATATAATGACAAAAAAATCTATCAATATAGTTGGAGCTGGGTTTACAGGACTCACCATGGCTTATTATCTTGCCAAAGCTGGATGGCAAGTAAATGTTTTTGAAAAAGATGCCGAAGTGGGTGGCTTAGCAGGCTCTTTTAAAGTAGAAGGAGAGAACCTGGAGAAGTTTTATCACCATTGGTTTACCAATGATTTGCACATCATGAACCTTATTAAAGAATTAAACTGCGAGGAGAATATCATCATTCGTCCTACACGCACTGGGATGTATTACGCGAATAATTTTTTCAAACTCAGTTCTCCAACAGATTTGTTGAAATTTAAACCTTTAAATTTGATTAACAGAATTCGTTTGGGATTTGTAGTACTAGCTGTTAGAACGGTAAAAGACTGGAAGAAACTTGAAAGCATTACTGCGAAAGATTGGTTGACAAAAATTTGTGGCGTGCAGGGTTATACGGTTGTTTGGGAGCCTTTGCTAAAAGGCAAATTCGGTCGGTATGCCGAATCGGTTTCGGCTGTTTGGTTTTGGAATAAATTAAAACTAAGAGGCGGCAGTAGAGGTGAAAAAGGAAAAGAAAATTTGGCATATTACCGCGGTGGTTTTGCTTCTTTAGCCGAATCTATGACCAAGGAAATTAATGTGCTTGGCGGAAAAGTACATTTAAACAGAGCAGTTGTTGCTGTTAATAATGATGAAATAAAAACAGAGGATGGTGAAATTTTTAAAGCGGATAAAACTGTTTTAACCATACCACTTCCTTTAATCAATCATTTATTAAAGGGCCATGTTGAAGAGCCTTATTTAGAACGCCTCAACAAAATTCAATACATAGGCAATGTATGTTTAACGCTGGAGTTGAAACAAAGTTTAAGTGAAATATATTGGTTGAATGTGAATGATCCGGGTTTCCCGTTTGTGGGGGTTATAGAGCATACCAACTTCGAATCTAAGGATACTTATAAAGGCCGGCATATTGTTTACCTATCTAAATATTTACCAACAGACGAGACTTTATATAACATGACCGAAAAAGAGTTCTTTGATTATGCCATGCCTTATATCAAAAAAATGTTCCCTGCTTTTACGGAGGACTGGGTATTGGATTATCATGTTTGGAAAGAGGCCTACTCTCAGCCATTGGTAACATTGCATTACAGTACCTTAATTCCGGGCTTTCATACACCGCTGCCCAATGTATTTATTAATACCATGGCACAGGTATATCCGGAAGATAGGGGTACCAATTATGCTGTAAGAGAAGGTAAGTTAATGGCGCAAAAAATGATAAATGAGGAAATGTAAAATTAGAATACCTTAATCAAAATCAAGTTTTAATAAACTTATTTTTTCTATTGTTTTAGTCTCTTCATTTATTAGTACAAATAACTCTGATTCTTTAAAAATAAAATAATGGTCTTTTAAAGGCATTTCTATTGTTGAAATTTTAGCATTACTTGATACTAAATCGAATCTTACTAAATCAATCTTTAATCGGTTTCTATTAGAAACAACCAAATAAATATATTGCCCAATTTTTGTTGAAGCTAAAATGATATTTTTCCAATTAAATTGGTCATTTTCAAAATTTAAACTTAAGTTAGATACCACTTGATTTTTATTTGTCTTATTAAGGCTGTCAGCATGGTTTTTCTGCTTATACGGGTCTATTATTTTTCCATTTTTCCCATTATACAGGATTGGATTCGGATAATGATAAAAATATTCTGCATTTGAATTGTTCACAGGATATACAATTGGACTTAATAAAGATCGACGGTTTGCTTCAAGTAAAGAGTTATTAAGCAATTTAAATGAACTAGTTAAATTATGGTTTATTTTAAATTCATTTCTTTTTTCAATAAATTCAAATGCAGAATAATTAAACAAGGAACTATCAATTGATTGATAATGTATTAATTCAATATGCCCGATATTAGTAAATTCATTAGGTTGGAATGGCGGGTAGATAGTATAGGCATCAAAGTTTTGTTCTCTCAATACATATAGGTTTCGAAAAATTAAAGACGTGTCAAATTTCAAAATTGCATATCTGTATCTCGCATTAATAGCGTTGCTGGTTTGAAACATTATGGACGCAAAAATTGAGTTATTATTTGCACTGATATTGATAAATCTAAAACCTCGAATCTTTTTTTTACATTCTTGTACTGCACTATCTCCATATATCCTGTAAAGGCTAATGGCCTTTTTATGTAATTTTAAAATTATTAAAGAATCCTTTGCAATATCTTTTTTGGCAATCAAGTTATTAGATGCGATTTCCTGGCAGTAAATTTTTTTCTCCATGATATAATACATTTTTTGTTTATCAATACATAGTCCTGCAATATTCTGGGCATTGCAGGATGCTGAAATAAATAAAATAATTAGAACTGCAAACCTCATGAATAAATTGAATTAATCTAAATAAAGGTAATTACCTGAATCTTCACTTTCAATGGGGCAAAAATAGGAATTACCAGAATCATCGACTAAAAGCTGCAAGTTATATTTAGTTAAGCTATTCATATTTAATTTTCTGGTAATTTTCCGATTTGTGATATTATAATCTATTCTATAAGTTTTATTTTTATATTCAAGAATAATAACCATTTCATTGTCATTTTTTTTATAAGTTTTGAATACACACACATTATTTGGTGTTTCTTTTAGGTATACAATGGTCTTTAATAAAGTGTCTTGAATTAAATCGTGATAAAAACTATCCTTTGGAAAATATAAATAAGGATAAGGGTCAAAAAGCCAAACAGGGTTTTCCTTCGTACTCATATTGGCAAAATTGCGGATATCATTGCTATAAAAAGCTCCTTTAAAGGATTTTGGTATATCTAAGGTATCCTTATCAAATTTATTTAGATTATGATTCTTGTCTTGCAGGTTAAAATAGATAATTCTCTTTTTTGTGAGTTGTTGGTTAAAATCCTGATCAATCTGGTATTGAATTCTGTCAATAGATGAATTATTGTCATTTGCATGTTCAACAGGATAATAGCCGCTATAATTTAAATGGCGGTCAAAATAATAGTTTTTAAATTCTAAATCTAAATCAAATTTATAAATAATACTATGACTCAAATTTATGACCTTGTATCTAGTTATAAAAGTCAACATTTGATAATCACCTGAAACGATTAATTGATTTTTAGAAATGAATAAATTGAAAAATCGTTTATTAGGGTCCCTGCCGGCCATATTTGCATATTTTTCAATTGTATCCCCACTAATTCCATTTTCAACTGTTGCAAAATGATAATATAAAATACTATCATAAGGTATAAGGTTCCTCAATAGTAACTGATTTGTGATTTTCCCGGTATTACAATTTACCTTGTACAATGTTTCATCAAATAATGGCTCCAGAATATATAGAAATGAATCCTGCTTAACAATGATGCATAATTTATTTAATCTTACTTGCGAATCAATTTTTATTTTAGTTTTGTAGTTTAATTGGAAGGAGTCTATTAAAGTACTGTTGAATTGTCTGTTGGATACTATTTGTTTTTCTCCAACAAATTTTATTGACAATAATTCATTTTCTTCAAACCCATCCAAATCAGATATGTTTACTATCCTGTCTTCTTTTATAATGGCTGCAACATTTGTTGCGGTTATTTTATCCAATTGCCACTTATTAATATTTTCCTTGCTTACCAGGGATTTTAGATCAAAAGCACGGCCAAATAATTTATTGGCGTATTTTTTCATTTCATTTTCCTTGATGCCTTTTAAGTAGTAGAGGTGTAAAATCCCATTTTTTTTACATAAAGAATCAATATATTTATCTGCATAGTTTATGTTTTTACAGTTACCAGCTTGAAAAATTGTCACTAAGGCATTTGTTTGTGCATAACAGATTTTACAAAAAATAAGCATGGAAATAACAGAACCTGCTTTCAAAGCAGGTTCTGTTTTAAATAATTTAAAAATTACCATTCCCGGAGTAAACAATTGTGCCATTCGCCAGCTTAATACTACATGCATAAGAATTACTTAGGTCTTCGCATGAAATACTGCCATCTCGATGGTTTCTTAGAGGGCCACAACTACCAGCGTTATTTTGCCTTGCATCAGCACAACTAATTACTTGGGCAACAGGAATGTCATTAGGGTCATAATTAGGAACACTGTTAAAGGTTAAATTAATGGAGGCAGAAATCCCTCTTACACCACCAATGCCTGAAGGATCCATAACCCACATTTCATCAGCAAAAATCTTGTAAATCTGGCCATTTTCCACTAAATAAAATTTTGTATAAGTTGTTCCATGAATAATCATGGTTTGTGCTTTGGAATTCATAAATGAAAACAAAGCAATTGCGATTGTTAATAATGTTTTTTTCATATTGTTACAATATAAGATATCAATAATAGTATTAAAATTCGGCTTATTACATATATATATATAGTATTGATTTGCTGCATGTTAATTTTATATTGTAGCTTAAATGATTCTATAGATTTTCATAACAAACTTAAGAAAAAATAGATATAAGAGGTTAATAAAAAACGTTGCCAATAAATTGAAGATGCGCGAAAATAACTTGAGGCCAATATTTTCACTTTCTGAAGAACCTCCGCCAAATAGTATTTTATTCGCTTTTCTTTAACCAATTTTCACCTTGAAAGTCAGGCTGTGGTTACATAAGTTATAAAGCTATTTATCTGCCAAAAATAATATTTAGTCAAGCCTCAAAAATGGCCTAAAATAAATACAGGCTTTAAGTTTGTGTAATAAATGTGTTTTTAAATTGCAAGGTTTTGTAGAAATTTGTTAAAAACCTTGCAATATTTATGATAAAAAAAGATTCACAAGCTGGTC
>JANXMZ010000062.1 GCA_025354385.1 Bacteroidota bacterium | reverse complement strand
AGTTTACTGAAAATCTGAATCTTATGTTCTTGACCAAAATCGTTTAGGACAGGATTGGTTTGGGATATAAAAATTGTTGAATGGATAATCAACAATGGTGTATAATCCCTACGGGATATTAAAAAACGTTGGTTGCATTTTCTACGGATATTTTATCCCTACGGGATAATTATTTATAGGTATTGACGAAGGCACATAATCAAATAGATATTTAATCCATTCGGGATATTTTGTATACATTGGTATTGGCATATAATCGTGAAGATATCTAATCCCTATCGGATACGATTTGCATTGCGAATTGATTTATAATATCTAAGGGATTATATAATTATGAGATTTCAATCTATGAGATTTATTATTTTTTTATAATTAATTGCATGGATTCTTATCCCGTAGGGATTATACAAGGATGACTAACACAAACAGCAACCTAGTACAACACCTGCAGATCCTCTAGTACCATGGTAGCTTGCTGTATGGTGTGCACCGATTTGGTGATGAGCAACAGCGACTTACTCGTTTGCTTCATCTCGAACTTATTTGGATTGGTTGCCACATATTGCAGCACTTTCATAAAAGCGGTACTATCGAAAATGGCTGCCTTTTCGTTGTTGGGGAAATACAATTTCAATAAACTTTTTTCTAAATTAATCTTCTCGAAACCCATGGCTTTGCCCATCCATTTTAAACGCATGGAAGCTAATAAGGTGCTTACTTCTGGAGGATATTTGCCGAATCTATCAATCAACATTTCTATGAATTTCGATAACTGCTCTTCATTATCCACCTTACTCAACTCCGAATACAAAGCCAATCGCTCGGGCATATTGCGCACATAGCTTTCGGGTATCAACATATCAAGGTCGGTATCTACTTGGCAGTCTCTGCTGCTTATATTTTCTTCTTGATCGGCAAATAATTCATTGAACTCATCGTGCTTCAATTCGCGAATGGCCTCATCCAAAATTTTATGGTACATATCGAACCCAATTTCCGAAATAAAACCACTCTGCTCGCCTCCTAACAAATTACCTGCACCACGTATATCCAAGTCGCGCATAGCCACATTAAATCCACCGCCTAAATCGCTGTACTCTTCAATGGTGCTTAATCTTTTTTTAGCATCGGTAGTTAACAAATTCAGTGGTGGCGATAATAAATAACAATAGGCTTTGCGATTGCTGCGGCCTACCCTACCCCTCATTTGGTGCAAATCGCTCAAGCCAAACATGTGGGCATTGTTAATGATGATGGTATTGCAATTGGGTATATCCAAACCTGCTTCAATAATAGTAGTGGCTAATAACACATCATAATCACCTTCCACAAATCGCACCATCACATTTTCGAGATCATGACCTTCCATTTGACCATGAGCTACTGCAACTCTAATGCCTGGCATCATCTGTTCCATCATGGCTTGGTATTCGTATAAATCTTTCACACGGTGGTGTACAAAATACACTTGCCCACCTCTATCCAATTCATAGGTCAAAGCCTTTTTTATAATCTCTTTATTAAAAATCTGCAACTCTGTTTTAATAGGGAAACGATTCGGTGGAGCTGTATTAATAACAGATAAATCTCTAGCGCCCATTAATGAAAAATGCAGAGTACGTGGAATAGGCGTGGCTGTTAATGTTAGAGTATCCAAATTCACTCTTAATTCTTTCAACTTATCTTTTACTGACACCCCAAATTTTTGTTCTTCATCTATGATCAATAAGCCTAAATCTTTGAACTTAATATCCTTACCCACCAAGCGGTGCGTGCCAATTAAAATATCTACTTTGCCATCGGCCACATCCTTTAGCGTTTTTTTTACTTCG
Source organism: Bacteroidota bacterium (assembly GCA_025354385.1). Lineage (GTDB taxonomy): Bacteria > Bacteroidota > Bacteroidia > NS11-12g > UBA955 > JABMMZ01. The sequence continues at coordinate 39,383 of JANXMZ010000062.1, read as the reverse complement.
GCCGCGGTTTTAAATCTATTGATATAATCAATAGTCACCGGAAAAGCATTTAATCGCTCTTTAAATGTTCTATAATGCTGATGCGCCAATATAGTTGTTGGCACCAACACGGCAACCTGCTTACTATCATTCACCGCTTTGAATGCAGTGCGAATAGCAACCTCCGTTTTACCAAAACCAACATCTCCACATAACAAACGATCCATTGGTTTTTCGCTTTCCATATCGCGTTTAATTTCTTCGGTGGTCTTGGCTTGGTCGGGTGTATCTTCGTATAAAAACGAAGCCTCTAATTCCATTTGTAAATATGTATCAGGACTGAATGCAAACCCCGGTTGCGCCTTGCGTTTGGCATATAATGTAATTAGCTCACGGGCAATGTCTTTTACTTTTTTCTTGGTAGTCGCTTTTTGTTTTTCCCATACCCCACTGCCGAGTTTATGCAAAGTTGGTTCATTCCCATCTTTACCACTGAACTTCGAAATTTTATGCAGGGAATTGACATTTACAAATAACAAATCGCCATCGCGATAGGCTATTTTTACAGCCTCTTGAACTACCCCATTCATGTTCATTCGCTGCAAACCCATAAACTTGCCGACGCCATGATCAATGTGTGTAACATAATCGCCTGGGCGCAATTCACTTAGCTCTTTAAGGGTCATAGCGGTACTTTTGGTGTACCCCTTTTTATGAACCTTGTACCTGTAATACCTTTCAAATAATTGATGTTCAGTATAACAGGCCATCTTTAATTCTTTGTCTAAAAAACCTTCTGCCAATCCATGGTAAATGGGTACGACATTAATTTGTTTTTGCCTATCATGAATAATAGCAATTAATCTTTCTATTTGCTTACCCGTATCGCTAAACACCAAGTTCATGATATTATTCAGCTCATTGGCTTGCAAATGGTTCAGCAACATTTCTACATTCTTTTGAAACAAGGGTTGCGGCTCCATGTTAAAACGGAAAGATTGCTGGGCTTTAAAAGCCGTCATGCTGCTGCTTTCCACTATGGTGGAAAACGACTTAATATTGGCCTTAATTTCTCCAGGCGTTAGCAACATGCGTTCGGGATGTTGCTCGTTCTCTATCAAATTTTGCCATTGTTTATTCAAATATTCAAACTGATCATTAAAATGTTTGGTAACAATAATAGCATCCTTGGGAATGTATTTGAAGAAGGATACTTTTTCGCCTGCAATGCCGGCACTTTGAATATTGGGAACAATGGTTAAGAAAGCAATTTTAGAGATGGACAATTGTGTTTCAATGTCGAATGTGCGAATGGTTTCTACCTCGTCTCCATCCAACTCAATGCGGTAAGGCTGTTCGTTGGAAAAACTAAAAATATCTATAATGCCACCACGAATGGCATACTGACCCGGTTCGTATACAAAGTCTTCACGTTCAAATTCATTCTCATCTAAAAAATCTGCCATGAAATTTGTATCTAATTTTTCACGCACATTGATATCGAAAGAATTCTGCTGTAATTTTTCATTGCTAATTACCTTCTCAGAAATACTTTCCGGTGTCGCAATTACTATGTAAGGATGGGTAGCATGTTGCAAACGGGAAATAACCTCGGCCCGCATCTGAATTTGGTCATTGCTTATTTCTTCGAATTCAAATACTCGTTTAAAGCTATCTGGAAGCATCAATACTTCATTATCCGATATTAAGTGTTGTAAATCGCTGCGCAAAAATTCTGCTTCCTCCATTTCGGGAACTAGAATAAAAATGGTTTTACCAGACTCTGCATACATAGATGCAATGGCTACTGCAAAAGAAGACCCAATTAACCCTTCAAAATGGGCAATAAAAGACTGTGAATTTCTGTGCTGTTCCAGAAATTCTTTCATTTGATGATGTTGACCAAAAGCTTCTACCAGTTCTCTTACTTTCAATGCTGAGCTTTTAAAAAGGAATGCAAAGGTAAGGATTAAAAAAGGAAACCGGCACCATCCTACAGATGATAACAATAAGCATTGACTGATAGGTTTAATGCGTTAATTTTAGGACCAATTAGTCGGTATTCAGCTTAACTTTATAATGTTCAAAATCTAACTCAACTTACAAAAAATAGTTGTTGACCTTTCAATATTTCTATTTTATATTCGTAAAATGACGAATCTGTATATTAAGTCCAAATTAATGTTGCATTTTGTTTTCACTTACACATTTATTTTTTGGACACAATTATTCGCACAAACCATAGACAATAGCTACTTGGGCCATTGGTATTATTATACTGTAGGCAATGCCAACAAAGCTGATAGCAATTATACCAGGTTAGATACATTTGTGGAAATGACTTTTAGAAAAGATGGCACTTACAACTATAAGGGAATCATAAAAACAGATATTTATACGCCAGGAAAAGGTCATTTAAGATTCAAAAAAAACTTTCGATACATGGATGGTCGCTATGCCATCACAGGAAATAATCTGCAACTATTATCGGGTTTTAGAGCCGATGAAAATAACTTAAACACCATTTTTGAATTTGAAACTGCTCTCAATAAATTCAAACAACCGAACCCTTATTTTAAACTTTGGGATACTTGGAGTTGTTGCGAATATGCCCTGGTAGAAAATTTTAAGAATACGGATGATTTTTTTAGTCATACCAGAAAACGACAAACCCTTTATGTGATTTCTTTTCCAACTCTTAAATTAGATTCCACGAAATTTTGGACCACCTCATTGGGTTGCCCTAATGAAAGTGACTGGCCAAAACCTGCGCTTATAAATGCCAATACCCCACTCAAAAAAAGCAGGCTTGATTCTGTAAATAATTTGGTTGAAGACCTAGAGAAAATATATGTTTATAACAACAAAGATTATTTAACCCGCTATTATTATACATCCAAAAAAGACAAATCATTTTATTACATATTTGAATACTCTGATAGTATAAATAAAAGCAATGTTTGGATAAAAACCTTAACGGATAGTAAGGATCAATCGCGTTATGTTTTTACAAGAAATGAAACAGGTTGCTTGCTCGAAATCGAACACTTTGGTGCGGCCAATCAATTGCTGGAAACTTTCTATTGGCGGTAATTATTAAGCATTTATTCTATCATTATTAATATTTTCAGAAAGTAAACTAATACTTAGAAAATAATTTTGATACCCCTACTTTATTAGAGCTTATAACCACCAAAACATAAACACCTGTTGGAATAGCGGTCATATCAAATTGAATTTGTGTGCGGTTAAAATTATTCAGAAACCGCTGCTCCCATGTTTTGCCATACATATCGGTTATATATAGTGTTGCATTGCCCATATAAAAATCTGGATAAGCAATGTTCACCGTTAACATAGTGCCCTGCACAACAGGATTGGGATAAAAATCCACATCAATACCACTGCACACGCCACTGGTCCATAAATTAATGCCATGGTTATTATAGGCATTGCATTGGTTGCGGTAAGTTTTATGATCGCAACCACACACTGGATCGTATAAGGTTTGGTTGCACATATAGGTAGGCTGCACCCGAGCTGGCTCTACACAAGTTTGTAAAAATTGAGCCGTCACATTGACACCAATTAAACAAAATACAGATATGACTATTAAGGCCTTCAATTTTATTTCGATAAAACGCGACCTAATAATCTTAAACTGAAAAGCAAAGCCACTCCGAATATTAAGATGACTGCTGAAAATATTTCATGCCAGTAAACATTAATAATAAATGATGAACAGATGGCCATTACACATAAACCTGCAATGATGGAAAAAAGGCACAAAACTCCAATACTTATGTTTCTTTTTTGAGACATTATTCCTGTGAAATTTTTTAATGTTTTATCCATAAAACAAATTTAATTTATATTAGTGAATCCTAAATAAGGATGCAAACATTCTGGCATATTGATACCATTCTCTGTTTGATTGTTTTCCAATAAAGAGGCCACAATTCTTGGTAATGCCAACGCACTACCATTTAGGGTGTGCACCAATTCATTTTTACCATCTTTGGTTTTATAACGGCACTTCAAACGGTTGGCTTGAAAGGTTTCGAAGTTCGATACGGAGCTTACCTCTAGCCAACGTTGTTGCGCACCACTCCACGCTTCGAAGTCGTAGGTCATGGCACTGGCAAAACCCATATCGCCACCGCATAAACGGAGGATTCTAAATTTTAAACCCAACTTGGTCATCAACATTTTCACATGCTCTAACATGCTTTCTAATATTTCGTAACTTTGAGAAGGATGTGCAATTTGAACAATTTCTACTTTATCAAATTGGTGCAAACGGTTCAAACCACGCACATGCGCACCATAGCTACCCGCCTCTCTTCTAAAGCATGGGGTATAGCCAACATTGCGAATTGGCAATTCTTCTTCTTTTAAAATCACATCGCGGTAGATATTGGTAATAGGCACCTCGGCTGTTGGAATTAAATATAAATTATCGGCCTTATCGTGGTACATCTGTCCTTCTTTATCGGGCAACTGACCGGTACCATAACCGCTGGCTTCGTTTACTAAAATGGGAGGTTGCACTTCGTAGTAACCCGCTTTAATGGCTTCGTCTAAAAAGAAATTAATCAAGGCTCTTTGCAGGCGAGCACCTTTGCCTTTGTATACTGGGAAACCAGCGCCAGTAATTTTGTTACCCAATTCAAAATCGATGATATCGTATTGAGAAGTCAATTCCCAGTGTGGCTTGGCATTGGCTGGCAATACTGGATCTACACCCCATTCGTAAACGGTTTCGTTTTCTTCGGGGGTTTTGCCATATACTACTTTTGCAACGGGTGCATTGGGTATTTCGTATAATTTTTGGGTGAGTTGCTTGTCTATTTCAGTCAACTCAGTTTCCAATACTTTGGCGGCTTCTTTTAATTCAATCGACTCAGCTTTTTTCTCATCGGCTGCTGCTTTGTCACCACTTTTAAACAAATCACCAATTTCTTTGGCCAATACATTGCCTTTGGCAAGATTTTGTTCTAACAAGGTTTGTTTAGCGCGTTTGGATTCATCCAAACTCAATATCTGTTGAATGTCTGCGGTTCTATCGATACCGCGTTTGGCCAGGCGTTCAATAATCTCTTGGGTTTGGGTTCTAATGGCTGTAAGGGTAAGCATAAATTTTACTGCAAATTAAGTGTGTAAAAATTAAATCCCCATATATTTTTAATAAAATGGTGTTAAATCAGTCTGATAGTTAATTAATTTTGTAAACTTTGAGAACAATATTTAGGGCCAAAATATAGTTTAAAGAAAAAATAAAATTCTTGAGCTATCAGAATCTTGAATAGGTGCATATATTTATGTTATATAATTAGGCATAGAAAAGACTGTGAACCTCTTAACTATGAAATATTGAGAGAATCTTTCAATTTCTCTAACATTTCATGAAATTTATTTCCATGATAGTTATTAATTATTATGAAGCATTCATATATAGCTAAATTTAAGTCACTTGATAATTTAAAATTGGATTTGTTAATTATCTCATTGAAAAAGCTATAAAATTTAAAATACCTTTCATCATATATTGCTAGAAAATTTCTAATGTCGTATCCTTTCATAAAGGTACCCTCAACATAATTTTTTATTGATTCTAGAAATACACGCAAAATAGAATTAATTAATTCATTACTTTCTTTATTAAATCCTGATTCTATTGTAAACATGGCATCATTTACACTTACTTCATGGGCCACTTTTAAATTAAAATTCATTTTAACCATTTGATTTGAAATAAAAATTCGATTAACAACATCATAAAAATCTTTTAGAAACTTTTTTTCAGAATAATTTTCCATACTCTCGTAATAAGTATACCAATCTTTAGTTATAAAATTTATTAGAATCAACCTCGAGGCAATATAGTCTATTGGAACTCTCTCTCTTGCTGTATTTATTATAATAAAAACAGCATCAGCGTGCACGACAGTTCCAATAATGGCCTCCCTTGGTTTAAATTCATATTTAAAGTAAATTGGCTTTCCAGTCAACTTCTGACCATTGTTTTTTAGATTGATAATTCTTTCGTCCTTTGAATATTCAGCTATCAGTTCTTCATTTCTTTTGCAGCAATGCATGTAAGCCAAATTGCTACCACAATGACAAATATCCTGATCATTTTTCTTAATTGTACCTAAACTTAAACTACCTTCTCTTTCATCAATTATTACATGTCCTCCAGATACTGTGATTTGATTTTTCATTAAATTTTGTGAGCCATCTGTCTCCAAATTATTTTTTCTTTTACCAAAACTAATTTCATCACCAATAACCTTAATTCCATAATCAGAACTAATTATCTCTGATTCGTCATAACCCCAAGAAACTTTGGTATTTTGGGTACCTACATTAAATCCATTACAATCTCCTTGAATAACACAATTTAAATACCTTAAATTTATCTTTTTTACCTCAATTATATTCCCATTTAATAATAGTAATAAATTTATCTCATTAATTTCATTTCGAATTTCAATTTTGCCAGCCGCGGTAATAATATCAAAGGCTTCACTATTTCCGAACCATTCATTATTGACTATATTAGCTACATTAAAACCATTTGTATCATAAAATGATGCACTTAATTGAGGAGGACTATTTATCTCTTCTGATTTTGATATTGATAAAATACTTTTACCATCTATTTCTATAATTGTTGAGGTATTTACATATTTTGTTTTTCCTAACTTAATTATTAAATCGTGATTTGGATTTGTACCAAATTCAAAAGTAGATTTATTCGAATTTTGTGTGCAAAATGGATTTTTACGAGCAGTTATAAATTTTTCTGTAGGCCAAAAATGCCTAGTCGCATAGGCGTGGTGAGTTGGACATACTATTCCAATTTTATCTACTTCATGCTCAAAAGCATCTTTAAATTCAGGATCAATATGATGGTACTCATAAATAGCCCCACCGCATATAATACAACCAAACCCACACTCCTTTCTAATTTGATATTCAATATCTGGCGACCTCTTGACAGAAAGACCATGTTTATTCTTTTTCATAGCCAAATTTAACAAATTATAATATACTTTAAATTATTTACTTGTAACCCGAATGTTAAGAATTAGATTTAACTATAGGTTAATAAATTAGAGGAGTTAATAATCTTCATTTAATTTCTCAGTTTGAAAAACTAAATAACTTCAATGATTGTAATTGATTATTTAAAAAAACAGAGTCGATTATTTTCGCATTAGAAAATATTGATATTACTAATTTAACTAATCGTAGCTTATTTTTTGCATTAGATGTGTTCCGTTTTAAAGTACTTTACTCAACACTTCCAAAATCCTCTCGGTGCTTTTGCCATCCCACAATGGCGGAATAGCGCCTTTCTTGAAGGTGCCGGTCATGATTTGGTGGATGTAAAACTCTACATCTTTGATGGTATAAGGCACCAATACATTGCTACCAATGGTTACTGTGCTTGGGCGCTCGGTATTGTTGCGCAAGGTTAAACATGGTATTTGGCGGTAAGTGGTTTCTTCTTGTATGCCGCCACTATCAGTCACTACAAACTTGCAATCGGCTGTTAATTTTTGGAAAGAAAAATAATCCAAAGGCTCACTAAAAATTAAACCTTCTAAATGTTCTATCTGCTCCCACAAACCAAACTGTTTGAGTTTAGCAATGGTGCGCGGATGAATAGGGAATACCAATTTCAAATTATTGGTAATCGATTTAATTATGGCTATTAATGTTTCTAATCCCGCTTTCTCATCTACATTGCTAGGGCGGTGCATGGTTATTAGCACATAGCCTTGCGGTGTTAGATTATATTGTTTTAATATATCGCTCTCTTGCACCTGTGGCTCGAACTCCACCAAACTATCGATCATAGTATTGCCCACAAAAAATACTTTTTTATCTTCTACGCCATGGGCTTTCAAATGGTCTAATCCACTTTGTTCGGTTACAAAATAAAAATCAGAAATCTCATCAGTTAACAAGCGGTTAATTTCTTCAGGCATCGTGCGGTCATCGCTTCTCAAACCGCTTTCTAAATGCGCCACTTTAATGCCCATTTTATTACCTGTCAAAGCCGCTGCAAAGGTACTGTTCACATCGCCTACCACCATTAACAAATCGGGTTGATATTCACCACAAACACGCTCGAGACCCAACATCACATTGGCCATTTGCGCATTGGGAGTTCCGGCACCTATGTTCAATAAAAAATCGGGACGTAAATCGAACTGATCAAAAAACACTTTGCTCATTTTTTCATCGAAATGCTGACCAGTATGCACAAATTTTATGTCTAACTCGGGAAAATGAGCCACCACTTTTTTAAATCGGGTAACTTTAATGAAATTAGGACGTGTGCCAACTACGATAAGGATTTTCTTCACTTTATTTTTAATGGATAAGCCACAAAAATAATAGTTTCGTGCAGTATTCTTTACAAACTCTCGTGGATTCCGTGTATTTTTGTAAATTCATATAAAAATCATCATTGGATAACAAAATGTTAAACATCGTTTTATTCGGCCCTCCAGGCGCAGGCAAAGGCACGCAATCTGCCAAGCTAGTTGAGAAATACCAATTGGTACACCTTTCTACAGGCGATATCTTTAGATTCAATATAAAAAATGAAACCACATTAGGGCAATTGGCCAAGTCGTACATGGACAAGGGCAACCTTGTACCCGATGAGGTTACCATTAATATGTTGGAGGCTGAGGTTGAAAAATACACCGATGCCAAAGGTTTTATTTTCGATGGCTTTCCTAGAACAACTGCACAAGCTCAGGCATTGGATGCTTTCCTTGAGAAAAAAGGAACGGCTATTTCTTTGATGTTGGCTTTAGGAGTGGGCGAAGATGAATTGGTAAAACGCTTGTTAATAAGAGGCAAAGACAGTGGCAGAGCCGATGATACCGACGAGAGTATTATTCGCAATAGAATTAATGTATACAACGAACAAACCGCGGTAGCTGCAGAATTTTATAATGCACAAGGCAAGTACCATGCGATTAATGGTGTTGGTACAGTTGAAGAAATATTTAGTCGCTTGAGTTCGATAATAGGCGAAGCGAGTCACTAAAAACAAAAAAAAGAATAGTTGCCATCCTTGGTTGAGCAGTTAAAAAAAATAAAAATGGCAGATTCAAATTTCATAGATTACGTAAAGATATTCATACGCAGCGGTAAGGGTGGTAAAGGCAGTCCTCATTTTCACAGAGCCAAAGGTCTTCCCGATGGCGGTCCCGATGGTGGCGATGGAGGCAAGGGTGGTGATGTGCGCTTAAGAGGCAATGCCCAACTTTGGACCCTCATGCATTTAAAATACCGCAAGCATGTGCACGCAGCCGATGGAAAGCCAGGTGAATCGGCCCAAGCTACAGGTGCTTCGGGTAAAAATGAAATCATTGAAGTGCCGCTAGGTACAGTTGCCAAAGATGCCGAAACAGGTGAGATATTATTTGAGATTACCAAAGATGGTGAAGAAAAAATATTGAGAAAAGGCGGTAAAGGCGGTTTAGGTAATGTGCATTTTAAAACCTCTACCAAACGCGCTCCAACCTACGCACAACCAGGTGAAGAAGGCATCGAAGGCTGGTGTATTTTCGAATTAAAAGTATTAGCCGATGTAGGCTTGGTAGGTTTTCCAAATGCTGGTAAATCCACTTTGCTATCGGTTATTTCCGCTGCAAAACCTGAGATTGCTAATTATCCTTTTACTACCATTGTCCCTAATTTGGGTATTGTTGAATACCGCGATTACCGTTCATTTATAGTAGCCGATATTCCAGGCATTATAGAAGGAGCACACGAAGGTAAAGGACTTGGACACCGTTTCTTAAAACATATTGAGCGCAATGCCTTGCTCTTATTTTTAATTCCTGCTGATGCTAGCGATATTAAAAAAGAATACAAAATTTTATTGAATGAATTGAAACAGTTCAATCCTGAATTGTTGGACAAAGAACGTGTAATTGCAATCACCAAATGTGACATGATGGACGACGAATTGATGAAGTTGATGAAAAAAGATTTAAAGTCATTGAATCCCATTTTCATATCGGGTGTTTCAGGTTTAAATATTCAGAAATTGAAAGACACCCTTTGGGAAAAAATTCAACACACCAAAGAAGAGTGGCAATAAGCTACTCGTTTTCTAATCTCTTATAATAAAATGCTCTTGCTGGTAACGCTTTGTACCAAAGTATGCATAGCCATAATAATCCTATAGCATACATGGCTGCCATAAAATCGGCATAGAAAAAGAATACATGGTTCTGATTTATTTTAAAGTAATTGCAAATAGAATCAAGACTGAAGGCATAATTCAAACTCACCAATACCCATACCCCCCATTGCTTATACAAGAAAGCCAAGGCGGTTAAAAAAATGATAACTGGATGAATGTAACGCTCGTGCATTTGGGTGTTGAAAAAGAAAAAAGTATAACAGATTAAAGTCATAGACAACAACAACCATTTTAAATCAAAATGGACTTCCTTTTTACTCAAATACGCCTTATAAATTTTTAGATACAAAGGCACACATATTAGCAAACAACAAATACTAAATAAGCCTAGGCCAATCGACTTATAAGTATACCCAAACAACACTGGTGTATTATCGGGCATTGTCATTAAATCGCCATTTAATATTATATGCCAAAAATTAAAGGCATTCATGCTTACGAATTGAAAATAATCGACCGACTCGAAAGTAACTTTTAAAATATTTTTTGCATTGCCATTGATTAAAAAAGGTAGTATGATAATGACCTGAATTAACAGGAGTGAAAAAAAATACCGAATGGTATTTTTTAACGTTAACTCGGGCCACCAAAGCGCTGCCAATACTGGAGCAAACACAATGGCTTGTAGTTTAAAATTCAAGGCCAACAAGAATAAAATTAAGGACCCAAAGGTGTTTTTATGGTAGGCAAAAAAGAAAGAAGCAAAAACAAAAAAAGTAAGTATGCCATCCACTTGGTTCCATATCAATGTATTGTAAAAAAAACCAATATTAAGCGCCCCAAAAATGAAATATTTAAGACGATTGCTAGACTCTTTCACCATGCTACAAAGCAGTAAAATGGTGGCCATATCAAACAAACTTGTAAGGCGTTTGAGCTTGTAAATATTCTCCGAAATTTCACTCGACTCATAGAAATAAGAAAACGCTTTTAAGGCATAGGTGTACAAGGGCAAATAATTAATACTGCTGCCTTGCTCATAGGCAGAAACCAATCCCCTTTCCTTTAGTTGAATAGCCCAGGTGGTCCAGCAATAAGAGTCCCAACCATGCTGAAAAGAGGGCATCACAAACAATATAAAAACATAAATAAACAATGCTGGCAAAAGCAAAGGTTTTATATTATTTAATTCCTGTGATACGGATGGTTTTATCATGGCTGTTTGAATCGAGGGTGAGGGTATAAAATTTCAATTGCAAAGAATCCGAAAAACTGTTGGTGGTCAAAATGGTAGTGCCAGTTTGTACTTTATCAAATTGCACTCTCTGAATTTTTTTATTGGTAAAGGTATAAAAATAATTCCAAGCATCATATGTACCCGAATAATAATAGAGATTTTCTGAACCCTTATAATTTCTAATTTTTTCGCTAATGGTATAAATGGATTTATCTAAACGCATGCCAGCGCGATTAGTCGTAAAATTAATCTTAGCATAAAGCCCCTCCATCAAACACAATGCTAGTATTGCGACCAATCCAAATTTAAAAACATACCGATTAGTATGTTTTATAACATTAACAAAAAATAACGCAATTAGCAATGCGATGAGTGGCAAAACAGGCACATCGTACCACTCCAATTTGGTGCCCGCAATACTTACAATAAACAAATAAACAAGGATGCAAATACTGATGCTATTTAACTCCTTTATATCTTTTAATAAACCGTATAAAATTGCCGCTGGTAATAACCAAATGAACCAACTGTATCTAAATTCAAATAACTGTTGAATATAATAATACCAAGCACCTTCGTGTCCATCTTTGCCATTTATAAATCTGCCACCCATATCATTTTCCCACATGGCTTTTAAATATCCAGATGCGGCCTGCTCTCTTAAAAAAAGAAACAAAAAAAATGGTATTAATGATAGGATTAAGCATACCGCCAATTGTTTCCAATATTTAACCCTTGAGGCATAAAAAAAATAAGCCATGTAAATTGGAAAAAAAATAAGCGCTGCAGCACTTTTTGTAAGAATAGAAAGCGAAACAAAAAAGGTAAAATAATAGAGATGCATACGCTTGGTGGTATTTAAGAATTTCTGGCATTGAAAAAAAGAGAGTAATAAAAAAAGCGCCAGCAAGGCATCGTAATCTCCAGTAATGCTGCAGTGCAATTGAATAAACCCATAACTAGTGGTGAGTATAAGCATGGCCAAACAGGCAGTGTATAAATTATTGCTAGAACGATAGGCCATAAAACCCACTAAAAAAATAGTCAATACACCGGCAAGTGCAGACGGCAATCTGATGGCCCATTCATTGAGTCCGAAACATTGAATAGAACACACCTGAAACCATATCATCAATGGTGGTTTGGTATTGTATAAATCTGGTTGATGCTCGTAGGTGCTTACCAAATATTGTTGCGATTGTTGCATTTCTGCAGCATTCACCGCCAAGCGCGACTCATCCCATTGCACTATGGGTAACTCTCCTAAATGGTAAAACTGGGTCCATACAACATACAAGGAAGTAATAAAAAGTAAAACGTATGCAATTTTAATTTTCATTTCTCAGCACTAGGCCTTGGCCATCGTTGCATTTTCCTCTTCTTCTTTCAACATCATAATTTGCTCCAAGGCATCTGGTATTACATCGCTGCAAATAACAATGAAAGAATCTTTCTCAGCATTATTAATGGCATAATTAATGGCTTCTTTTTCCAAAGGCAATATGGTTACTTTCATATTATCATTTACTTCTCTTATGCCCTTAATCATCAAATCTATGATTTCATTTTCCGAACGTCCTCTTAAATTCCTATCCTGACGGATAATGATTTCATCAAATATTTTAGCAGCTTCTGCACCTAAAGAAATAGTATCCTCATCGCGCCTATCACCCACCCCAGCAATGATACCCACTTTTTTGCTCGCATCTGTCTTGTTAATAAATTTACCAATGGCTTGTATGCCTGCAGTATTGTGCGCATAATCCACCATCACTGTAAAGTTTTTGAAATTAAACATATTCATTCTACCAGGCGTTTGAGCAGGAGAAGGAATAAATGTTTGCAAAGCTGATTTGATATCTTCGATTTTAAAATTGCGCAAGTAAGCCGCCAATACAACTGGCAAACAGTTGGCAATATTAAACTCCGCACGACCGCCAAAGGTCATAGGAATATTAGACACTTTATCGACTCTTATTTTCCAAGCACCTTTCATGATGGTAACATAACCATTTTCATACACCGCTGCAAGTCCACCTTTTTTGGTATGCTCCACAATTCTCGGATTGGTTTCATCCATACTAAAATAAGCCACTTTACATTCCAAGCCATCTTTCATTTTATAAACCAAATCATCATCGGCATTTAAAATAGCATGTCCTTCTGGAAAAATACTTTCAACCACCACTGCTTTAACACGGGCCAATTGCTCAATGGTATCAATACCTTGTAGACCAAGATGATCGGCTGCGATATTAGTAACAATGCCAATATCGCAATTGTGAAATCCTAAACCTGCCCTTAAAATACCGCCTCTTGCACATTCCAAAACAGCAAAATCTACCGTTGGATCTTTCAATACAAACTCCGCAGAAACAGGACCGGTGCAATCGCCCTTCATCATCATTTCATTTTGAATATAAACGCCATCTGTAGTGGTATAACCAACTTTAAATCCAACTTGTTTACACAAATGAGCCATTAAACGGGTGGTGGTTGTTTTACCATTGGTACCTGTAATGGCAACAATAGGAATTCTTGCAGATGTTCCTGGAGGATATAACATATCTATTACAGGTTCCGCAACATTTCGTGCAATTCCTTCTGTAGGATCCAAGTGCATTCTAAAACCAGGTGCTGCATTGACTTCCAAAACAGCTCCACCATTTTCATTGAGTGGTGTGCTCAAATCGGGTGCCATAATATCGATACCACAAATATCCAACCCAATAATTCGTGCAATTCTTTCACACATAAAAATATTGCTTGGATGCACAATATCTGTGATGTCTGTGGCGGTTCCACCAGTACTAATATTCGCAGTGGGTTTTAATAACAACTCATAATCTTTTTCTAAAACAGTTTCTAAAGTGAACTCCTTATCTTTCAAAATATTTTCAGTAAAACTATCAATTTTAATAGCGGTCAAAACCTTTTCATGGCCATACCCTCTGCGTGGATCACTGTTCACGATATCGATTAATTGTTGAATAGTATGTTTACCATCGCCAACAACACAAGCAGGCGTGCGCCTGGCCGCAGCTACAAATTTGTAATTGATTACCAAAATTCTGTGGTCGTGCCCGGTTATAAATTTCTCAACTATAACTGATCGGGAATATTTTTTAGCAGCTTCAAAACCGACTTTCAGCTCTTCCCAATTTCGCATATTCGTTGTAGCGCCTTTGCCGTGATTGCCATTAATGGGTTTGGTAACCAATGGATAACCTATGCGCGATGCGGCCGATTCCAAATCATCTTCATCGTAGCATATTCTGCCTTTTGGCACTGGTATTTCTGCGGCCTCTAATAAATTTTTTGTGTCTTCTTTGTCACAGGCAATTTCTACCGCAATACTGCTGGTAGTGCTTACAACGGTAGCTTGTAATCTGCGCTGATTGATACCATATCCCAATTGCACCAACGACCTTCCATTCAAACGTATGTAAGGGATTTTTCTTTTGATGGCCTCTTCGACAATACTGCCTGTGCTTGGCCCTAATCTTTCTTCCTCTCTTATTTCTCTCAGTTTTTGAATATCATCCTCAACATGGTAAGGGGTATTATTGATAAGTGAATCTGCAATTCTAACGGCTGCTTTAGCCGCATAAATACCAGCCTTTTGTTCAAAATAATTAAACACTACAAAGTAAATACCTTTGGTAGTTGTTTCGCGGGTCCTTCCAAAACCACAGTTCATGCCAGCAAGGGTTTGTATTTCCAAAGCAATATGTTCTATGACATGCCCCATCCATGTACCTTCTTCCACGCGTTGAAAAAATCCGCCCGGAACACCAGGACTGCAACGGTGCCCATACATAGAAGGGAATAAGGTTTTTAATCTTTCATAAAATCCATCAATTGTATTGGTTGGTCTTTGCTCTAGGTCCTCAAGGTCTAGTCGCATCACAATAAGTTTATGCCTGCGAATACTCCAATAATTGGGTCCGTTCATGGTTTTGATGTCTACAATTTTCATATCAGAATAATTTATGGTTTAAGAATGGTTGGGAGATTATATTACTGTTGTGCAAAAAAGCAAACATTTGCCATATAAACAAGTTTATGCACGGTTATTATCAAAAATAAATAAGGCATTCCAACAAAAGTTTTTTTGCACCCTTATGTTCTTTTTATTTTATACTGCTATACGGAACCTTATAACTGAGGGGAAAGGTAAAAGCATCCTAGACTAATTTTACCTTCGGTGTTGCTTCGAGGTTAGTTTCCCAAGAGAAAATTTCATCCAAAAATCAATTAGGATGAGTATATAAAACTTAGGTGGTTTAAATATAAATTTGCAAAGTCTTAAATGGCATTAATTATTTTACAATCTTGCACACGAACTCACTCAACCGCCTTTTTCTTAAACATGTTGGTCAGACTTCTGCAGCACCTTTAGCGCTAGAAATATTACGAGCCGAAGGGATCTATATGTATTCAAAAAACAAAACGTATTTGGATTGCATATCGGGTATAGGCGTTAGCAATGTGGGGCATGGCAATAAACAGGTTATGGAGGCTATCAAAAATCAGCTCGACCAATACATGCATTTAATGGTTTATGGCGAAATGGTTCAAGAGCCTCAAGTGATGTTGGCCACTCATTTGGCGACATTACTGCCAGAAAGTTTAAACAGTGTATACTTTGTAAACAGCGGCAGCGAAGCCATAGAAGGCGCTATGAAATTGGCGAAACGCGTGACAGGTCGGCATCATTTTACCGCCCAATATTTAGCCTACCATGGAGGTACTCATGGCGCACTCAGTTTGATGAGTGATGCTTATTTTAGTCAGAAATTTATCCCCTTATTACCAGGCATTTCTTTCATTCATCAAAACGACTTGAGTGAAATAGATAGCAAAATTACTGAAGCCACTGCGGCTGTTTTTATAGAACCAATTATGGGGGAGAAAGGTTATATGCCAAGTGACCTGATCTATTTAAAAGCTATTAGAAAACGTTGCAATGAAACAGGCGCTCTGCTGGTGTTCGATGAAATACAAAGTGGATATGGGCGTTGTGGCGGTTTATTCGCATTGCAGCACTATGGCATTACTCCCGATATTTTAGTACTCGCCAAAGGCTTTGGTGGTGGCATGCCATTGGGGTGTTTTATTGCCGATAAAAAAATCATGGACCTGTTTCAAGATAATCCCGTTTTGGGTCATATCAATACTTTTGGCGGTCATCCAGTGAGTTGTGCAGCTTCTTTGGCTGCATTAAATTTTATTATTGACAATGATCTACCTCAAAAGGCTTTAAAAAATGAACAATTATTCAGGGCCTTATTGGTTCATCCTAATATTATGGAAATAAGTGGTAAGGGTTTAATGTTGGCCATAGATTTAGTAGACAAAAACTACTGTAGAAAAGTAATTGACAATTGTGTAAAGTCTGGATTATTAATAGATTGGTTCCTGTATAGCGAAAATAAAATTCGCTTGGCTCCCCCTTTAATCATTGACAATGAAGCCATTGAAAAAATTTCTGGCATTATTCTTGAGAATCTTTAAAAAACACTGACAACCTTTTTGACTTGCCATAGTCAAAACAAGCAATCAGATAAACTAACAAATAACACATATGAAACAACTAACAAAACCCAGCGCTACTAAAATTATTCTTAGCGCATTCTTTTTAGCAGGTATTTCTGTAACATTTTATTCTTGCAAAAAAGATCAAGCCGAAACTGTACAAACCATTACTTCTGCTGAAGACAATTCCACAGCAGAAAACGAATTCACCTCTGTATTTGACATTACAGATGACTTTGCCAGCAATGATACCAGAACCAGAGGTGGCAATACGCTATTACCGAGTGGCGCCATTGTAAACTTTACAGACAGCAGTTACAGCGATGGAGACGGCATTGAATGTACCATAGATTTTGGTGCTTTAAAATCCACTTTGCCTTATGGAACGCTTTGCAACGATGGCAGATACAGAGCAGGTGTATTGCACATAAGCTCTACTAAACGCTACAACGAAATTGGAACTGTATTCACAGTTTCTGCTGCTGATGCCGATAATTTTTACGGTGGTAGCGATGGCACGAAAATGACCAAACTAACAGGCACAATAACCCTTACCAGAACCAGTGCCTCCAGCATCAATGTAAAAGTAAGCAATGCCACTGCAACCAATTCTAACGGAACTGTTTCTTGGCAGAGTGATAGAACAATTACCAAAACTGTGGACCTAGGTGCCGGATTATTAGGAGATGAATTTGATATTACAGGTAATGCAAGCGGTGTTAACCGCAAAGGTGAAAGCTTTACCATTACCATTGATCAAGCTTTGCATAAAAAGATACAAACAGGTTGCGCCCGCACTTTTGTTACTGGTAAAATTACCCTTACCAATACATCGTCTGGAAAAACAATTAAAATAGATTACGATCCCTATAACGATGCTGCTTGCGACTTAACAGCAAAGGCGACCATCAACAATAAAGAATATATTTATACTGTTCGTTAATTGTAAGTAACAATAATTTCAAAGTCCCGAAAAAGTAATATTTTTCGGGACTTTTTTATGATATCCAGATTACTAGTATTTACGCTCCTCATTTTTCTATTTTCACAATGCAATAGCCCTGTAAATTCCAATATTAAAAAGTCTGTATTCGCTGCAGATTCATTTTACAATTTAAACGATACCTTTTCTTCTTTTAGCAAAACTTTTACCGATAGCATAGATGCCTATTTTGGGTGCGATTTTAACGGCACCGTATTGATGTCAAAAGGCCATAAATTATTTAAGAAAGCATATGGCTTTGCCGACCTTAATAAAAAAGAACCCATGCCTTTAAATGGCTTGTTTCAATTGGCCTCAGTATCTAAAACCATTACAGGAGTGGCCACTCTCTTATTGGTACAGCGCAAAAAAATCAATATTGATAGTAGCGTTAAGTTTTATTTAAAAGATTTCCCATACAGCGATGTAACTGTTCATCAGCTTTTAAATCACCGCAGCGGATTGGCCAACTATATGTATTTTACTGATGGATACTGGCAAGATACCGGACGTTGTATGTGCAATAAGGATTTTTATGACTTTATGGTGAAACACCAACCAACGCCTTATTTAAAACCAGATGTGTCATTTTGTTATTGCAATTCTAATTTTGCCTTTCTAGCAGTGTTAGTTGAAGCAGTTTCTGGTAAAAGTTTTCCTGAATTTGTAAGAGAAAACATTTTTAAACCCTGTGGCATGCGTAATACTTTTTTCTATGGTTACAAACCTCCCTCGAATCATTCGCCTGTAATGACTGGCCGCTTCGATAAATACGTGTACAACGAAACCTATTACATGGATGGTATTTTAGGTGATAAAAGTGCTTATAGCAGTGTAGAGGATATGTTTCTTTTTCACCGCGGTTTATTAGATGGGCGCTTATTGAATAAAGACTTAATGGCCATGTTGCAAACCCCTAGTTTTGGACCGAATGTATACGGCGGTAGTTATGGTTTAGGCTTTCGTTTAAAGTTAACACCTAATGGTATGTGGACCTATCACAACGGCTGGTGGCGGGGCTTCTGGACCTTCTTCTGGAACCGATTTGATAAAGATATTTGCTTCGTAATATTAACCAATAATCACAGCAGTGCTGGCCAGGTGGATGAGGTGAGGTTAGGGCAGTGGCTGATAGATGCGAAGTAAAATATTATCAATTATGCAGGCCTCTTTTCAAAGAGTGGTTTCACCGCTAACCAAAACATGAATGGAAAAAGATGCATGGGCATGGTTAAACCAATAAACATTTCGGGCGACTCGATATCCATGGGCAATTCGGCAGAGAAAATGCCTATGCAAGAAGCAAATGTCAAGATTAAAAAAATTATATTGAACCACGTATTGACATTTCTCCTTACAAATTTTGAAAAAAAATGATACCCTAGTGAGGCTAGAACGCAGCCAAAAATAGAAGCACCAATCATACCAGAAGCATTCACTACTTTCGAGAAATTGAGCAACAAAGCTTGGCAATACACTTGACTATAAACGACCGATGCGATTCCCGCGAGTATTCCCGCAAGCATACCATGAAAAAAGGTTGTTTTCATCCTTCAATTATTTTGTAACAGGTACAGAAAGTTCAATTTTAATAGCAGTCGAAGCTTTTGCAGACATGCCTTCGGTTGTTCCTATTTTGTATTCCAAACGGTTAACATTAAAACTACCATTGAAGTTATTGTTTGCAAAAGTAAAAGGTATGCTAATGGTTTTCTGAACACCATGCATGTCAAGGGTTCCGGTAACTGTATAACCAGTTGCAGATTTGATGATACTGCTTGAATTAAATTTGATATTAGGATATTGTTTTACATCAAACCATTTATCGCTTTTAGCATGTTTGTTGCGCATGCCATTCCCTGTGTTAATGGTTGCGGCATCTACTTCGACATTGAATTTTGAAGAGGCCAAATTGTTCTCATCAAATACGATATCACCTTTAAGCGCTGTGAATACACCGGATGGATGCTCGCTAATAAATTTGATAGAATAGTTTTCAGCAATTTTCCAATTGCTATTGCTAATGGTTGTAAAGCCTGATGTTAGAAGGGTTGCGATGACAGCAACCGAAAATAAATACTTTTTCATTTTATTATCGAATTAATATTACAAAAATCGACCTACTCAAACACTTGTGCATTAACCTAGATTAATAAATAAGTAGTATTAATTTATTTTTTACGCGTCATTCCGCCTCGTATTTTACTGAGCGCTTCGGGGGTAATTCCCAAATAGGAAGCAATCATTTTTTGAGGCACACGCTGTACAATGTTCGGATAGGTTTCTAAAAAATGTTCGTAACGCTGCATCGCACTTGCGCTCATCAACATAATAACCCGTCTTTGCAAAACAGCCATACGATTGATTAATTTTTTGGTACTAACTGCAACTACTTGTGAATGTTGTGCCATGGCTTCTTCAAAAAAATGTTTGTTGCATATTTCAATTTCACTTGCCTCTAAAGCATCTATAAATAATTCGGAGGGTACTTGTATGGCATTCGAAACATTATCTGCAATAATCCATCCTTCGGGGGCAAACATAAAGATGTGCTCCTTCCCATTATCATCAATCACATAAGAGCGAAGCAATCCTTGTTTCACAAAATAAAAATTATTCGACAATTCCCCTTTCATTTGTAAAATTTCTCCCTTTGCAACATGCTTGGTTTTAATTTTGCTTTGCAATAATTCCATATCAATTTTGTCGAGCGGAAAATTTAACATAAGTTGGTCGAGAATTGAATTCATTTTCTTAGCGCGGTATTTTTTATAGTTCTTCGTTGAAACAGCTATGTAAAATTCAATTACAACTGATAGGATACAATTATAGGCATCAAAAACAGCATTGCAAAAAAGTGAACACTGTTAGCGACTAAAATTAGATAAAAGTTATTGTGTGTTTGACAGCTCTATTAAGTTTTACCTCACCGTCTTCCTCCGGTTCTTAATATAATCCTCAAAAATATAATCACCCAAACCATTCAGCGAACTGTAAAAAGCTTTGCCATTATTGGTGCGTGTAAACTCCTCAACAAATTTCACTAACCAAGGGTCTTTGGCTATCATAAAGGTGGTAATAGGGATATGCAACCTTCTACATTGCGCAGCCATGGTTAAGGTCTTGTTCAGTATTTTACGGTCGAGGCCCCAACTGTTTTTATAATAGCGATTGCCTTCTCTTAAGCACGTAGGTTTGCCATCTGTAATCATGAAGATTTGCTTGTTGGCGGTTTTTCTTCTGCGCAATAAATTCATGGCCAACTCCAAACCCGCATAGGTATTGGTGTGATAAGGTCCTACTTTTAAGAAGGGTAAATCTTTCACTTCGACAGGCCAGGCATCGTTGCCAAATACAATGATATCTAGAGTATCTTTGGGGTAACGGGTTTTAATCAATTCGGCCAAAGCCATGGCTACTTTTTTGGCAGGTGTTATACGGTCTTCGCCATATAAGATCATACTGTGACTGATATCAATCATCAGAACAGTGCTATTATTACTTTTATTTTCGCGCTCGTTGATTTCAAGGTCATCGCTCGTTAAATTAAACTCATCAATACCATGGTTAATTTGCGCATTTCGAATAGAGGCAGTGAAATTAATATTCTCTAAACTATCGCCGTAGTCGTAGGGCTTGCTATCGCTGCTCAATTCATCGCCCTGACCAGAGACCGTAGTTTTGTGTTCGCCATTATTGGCTTTTTTTAATTTGCCGAATATCTCATCCAAACTTTGCTTGCGAATAACTTGACCGGTTTTATTGGTGACTTCAAAGTCGCCACTCTGTTCGTTCTCGTTAAGATAACCTTTGTCTTTTAAATCTTGTATAAAATCGCCCATGCCATATTCGCCATTGGTAATATGGTGTTGGTTGTCGAGCTGGTGCATCCAATCGAGGGCTTCACCAGCATCGCCATTGGTATATTGCAGCAATTGGGTAAAGATATCTAAGAGTTCATCGAACTTGTTTTTATCCTCATCGGGTCTGAAATCGGTGAATACAAAATTTTGCATTTAAATGATAACAAACGAGTGGAAAAAAAGTTGGGGATGTATAATTTTTGGCATGATGATAATATCATTTGATACTATCACAATTTAATTTTTGATGCTATTCCAATTCTAAATGAATAAAGGGGATTTTTAAGTTGGGAACCTAAAAACTACTTACTCCACTGATAATAATCCTCGAAAAACCAAAACAAAGTGGGCAATGTTTCACTTTTGCGAAAGATATCTGCATCCATAGAGAATTTCAAAATTCTTCCTCCTTGATCTAAATCAGTGATCTCGAAATTGAAGGTCTTAATTTTGTTGGTGGCCTTATCTATGGTGAGACTTGTAATATGGTTTAATACGCGTGGATTATAAATAACAGTGTCCTTCCCTTTGGTTGCGTCAAAAATATCTGTTGGTACAAATACAGTTAATTTTTCCTTATATTTAACTTCAAAATCATAATGAGAAATCGTTTTCTTTTGTTGAAAATCATAAATATCTGCAATGGTTTTATTCCTTTCATCATACCAAAAAGCATCACAATAAAATGAACTGTTTGCAAACGACTGTCCCATTTTTTTGTACAATGTAGAATCGGCATTCGAAATATTATTTAACATTTTTACATGGTTAACTTCCCAATAGGCATCTCCCCTATCTGAATTGCGATACAACAAAGTATTGTCATTTTTCACATAATAAAAAACGAGTAGCAACCACTCATAGTCTTCTTTACTTAGTACTGTTTTAACTTCAGAAACCAATAACCAACACAAAGGATTTATATTGGCCTTAAAGCCTCCAAAGGTGGGTTGAAAGGTTAATACAACAGCTATAAATTTGTTGTTTTCAACCTCATTGAATGGAGAAGTACTCATTTGTTTGCAAAACCAAAATTCCTTCAAATCGGTTGGTTTCATTGGTTCATAAATGGCCGTATCTTTTCCCTTAATGTTGAATATTTTTTCAGTTGATCCTCTTTTCCTGATATCTTCTAAACTATAAGTCGTTAATAACGAATCATTCTTATAAGCCATTACCTTACCCTCCAACACCAATTGATACAATTTCTTTTTAATACTAGCTTCTTTTGCATAAAAATAAGATTGCCATTGCGCTTCTGTTGGCATTGGTTTCTCAACTTGGGCATGGGTATTAACAAAACGAACCACTAATAAAAATAAGAGTATTGTTTTAAATTTCATAATGAATATTTGGTAAACGCAATTGACTACTTTAAATTGTATTTGAAAATTATTCGTATAACAAATACTTCTTGCGCATTTGCTTATAAGTCTCTAAATCCTTTTGCCAACTTTGCTTAATTTCTGTTACATTTTTACCTGCTAAAATTTGCAGACGCAATTGATTGGTGCCTGCTAATTTATCGAAAAAATCAGTAAAGAATTTATTTTTATCTGCGCTGCATCTATACATTAGCATCAACCAATTTAAATTCAGTCCCGAATCATATCTTGCCTTCTCATAGCCATACCAAGTTAGGTCGAATCCTATGCACTCAAAACCCATAAACTTCGGTCGCTCGGCCACACCTGGGATACTAGACGGTCGGTATTTTAAATTGCCCCACCCTAAATCGGGTGATCCAAAACACTGATAGGGTTTATCTGTTCCCTGTCCAATGCTTACTAAAGTACCCTCGAACAAACCCAGTGAGGGATATAAATAAATGGCACTTTGAGTTTGCAAATTTGGAGACGGCTTTATTGGCAAAACATAAGGCAACAAATGGTTATAATATTTGCAGTTGATAATACTTAGGTTGCATTTCATCTTGTTTTTCAACCACCCTTCGCCATTAATCATTTTGGCAATTTCGCCAATAGTGCAGCCGTGTACAATGGGTACAGGATGCATGCCTATAAAACTTCTGTAGGCCGTATCTAATATCGGACCATCCACATAATGGCCGTTGGGATTCGGGCGGTCTAACACCAAAAAAGGAATATTATTTTCTGCACATGCCTCCATTACATAATGCATGGTGCTGATGTAGGTATAGAAACGCACGCCCACATCTTGAATATCAAATACCACTTGTTGAATATTTTTTAAATCTTCGGGCGTTGGTTTTTTGTGTGAACCATACAGCGAAATAATTTTAATACCTGTGCGTTCATCAATGCCACTATTAACATGTGTACCCGCACTGGCATTGCCTCTAAAACCATGTTCGGGTGCAAAAATAATTTGTATATTAACACCTGCTTTTTTCAATGAATCCACCAAATGGGTATTGTTAATGGTGCTGGTTTGATTCACTACCAAAGCAACCGTTTTATTTTTTAATAAAGGCAAATACTTTTCGGTTTGCGATGCTCCTGTTAAAATAGATTGTGCCTTTGCCGTTAAAGAAATAAAGAGCCATAATAAAGTTAATCGGTATTGCATGGGGTACAAATATATGTTTAAATGAATGATTAAAAATATGGATGAAGAAGGCAGAGGTCATCGTGATTGTCATTTTACCACAAACCTAAAGCCCTTTGTAATTAGTTGGCATAAAAAAACCGCTTCAAAAATTGAAACGGTTTTAATTAATTTATCTGAAACCAAATTTTAGTTTCTACCTGAATCTAATGCCTTCTTTCCTTTGGAAAAGGGCTTAGTAAGATAGGTCTATTTTACTTCTTCGAATGGTACATCCTCAACATTAGAAGTATTGGTAGCATTCTCTCCTTCGGGCTGTGTTGCACCAGCATCCTCACCTTGTTGGTTTTGCTGCTGTGCTTGGTAAATATCTTGACTAGCTGCTTCCCATGCTTTGTTCAACTCTTCTGAAGCACTATCACAACCTGCAAGGTCTTTTGCGCCATGTGCAGTTTTAAGTTTGGCTAAAGCCGCTTCTATAGCTTCTTTTTTCTCTGCTGGTAATTTATCACCATAGTCTTTCAGATTTTTTTCTGAAGTGAATACCAACGTATCTGCAGCATTTAATTTTTCTACTTCTTCTTTGGCCTTTTTATCCGACTCTGCATTGGCTTCTGCCTCGCGCTTCATTTTTTCAATTTCTTCTTTGCTCAATCCAGATGAACTTTCAATTCTGATTTTTTGCTCTTTGCCAGTGCCTTTATCTTTTGCACTTACATTTAAAATTCCATTGGCATCTATATCAAAAGTTACTTCAATTTGAGGCACTCCGCGTTGTGCTGGTGGTATGCCATCTAAATTAAACATTCCAATGGTTCTGTTATCTTTCGCCATTGGGCGCTCACCTTGCAACACATGTAATTGCACGCTTGGTTGGTTATCGCTGGCAGTACTAAAGGTTTCACTTTTTTTGGTTGGTATAGTAGTGTTGGCTTCAATTAATTTGGTCATTACACCGCCATAGGTTTCTATCCCTAAACTCAAAGGTGTAACATCTAATAACAAAACATCTTTTACTTCGCCGGTTAATACACCACCTTGAATGGCAGCTCCAATAGCAACAACTTCATCTGGGTTCACCCCTTTTGAAGGTGCTTTACCAAAGAATTTCTCAACTGCTGCTTGCACTGCTGGAATACGGGTGCTACCACCTACCAAAATTACTTCATTGATATCGCTGGTGCTTAGACCTGCATTTTTCAAAGCCGATTTACAAGGTGCAATGGTTCTTTGCACTAAATCGTCTACCAATTGTTCAAATTTAGCACGGGTTAAACTTCTTACTAGGTGCTTAGGGATACCATCTACTGGCATAATGTATGGCAAATTAATTTCAGAAGTTGTGGTGCTGGATAATTCAATCTTGGCTTTTTCAGCTGCTTCTTTCAAACGTTGCAAAGCCATAGGATCTTTACTAATATCCAATCCACCGTTTTCATCTTTAAATTCTTGAACCAACCAATCAATGATTTTTTGATCGAAATCGTCACCCCCTAAATGGGTATCGCCATCCGTTGATTTTACTTCGAATACACCGTCGCCCAATTCTAATACAGATACATCATGGGTACCTCCACCACAATCGAAAACAACAATTTTCATTTCTTGGTTTTTCTTATCTAAGCCATACGCCAATGCTGCAGCAGTAGGCTCATTAATGATTCTTCTTACATTTAATCCAGCAATTTCTCCAGCTTCTTTGGTTGCCTGTCTCTGAGCATCATTAAAGTAAGCAGGCACTGTAATTACAGCTTCTTTTACTTCATGTCCCAAATAATCCTCTGCTGTTTTTTTCATTTTTTGCAGAACCATGGCACTAATTTCTTGTGGGGTGTATAATCTGTCGTCTATTTTTACACGAGGTGTGTTATTCTCTCCTTTTACCACTTCATAAGGCACTCTTCCGGTTTCTGTTGTTACTTGATCAAAGGTATTGCCCATGAATCTTTTAATGGAGAAAATGGTATTGCGAGGATTGGTAATGGCCTGACGTTTGGCAGGGTCTCCAATTTTGCGTTCACCATCTTTCATAAAACCCACTACCGAAGGTGTTGTTCTTTTACCTTCGCTGTTGGCGATTACCACTGGCTCATTGCCTTCCATTACAGAAACACAACTGTTGGTAGTCCCTAAATCTATTCCTATTATTTTACTCATAACGATATTCAATTATTTTTACTTTAAATTATCAAATAAAATGCCATGCCCCAACTTATGCCAATAATGAGGTAGTTGATTATATAAGTGGTGAAATATGACAGAATTTGCGCCAAAAAGGCACAACAACCTTGATAAATATCAAAATTTAATTGACAAATTGCAATGTTCGCAAGGCAGAATCTTTGGTTAAACGCTTTCTTGTATAAGCCCCTAGCGAAATATTATTATATCTGGAAATTCTGCGTGAGGCAAATAAACCAACCCCATGTAAAACATTAGAATAATCCGTCTGCTTTTGCACTATGCCTATGGAAGGCTCCGATGTTTGCATATAATTATCAAATTCTTGATTGCCACAACCAAGTTCAAAATGACAAGGCATTGCCCTTCTGATGACATTCGTGTCTATTTTAATTTTAGCCAATAGGGATTCATAAAAAAAATTACCATCTATGGAAGAACTTAAATTTTCTATGGAATTCTCCACCAAGGTTCTCAAATTACTAAACATCCTAATGCGAATACTTTTTACTTCTCGAATACTTGTATCACGCTTTTGCATTTCCAAAAAGTAAAAATAAAAGTAGCCATCAAAAACTTTGCTGTTTACGGGTGCTTGAAAACCAAATTTTAGAGAGCCTGATGTAAACTCCATGACTTTATTGATTGGATTGACTATACCAGAGGGGCCCAATAGTATAGTTGAATCTGGCACATTGGTAACGGCCGAAATATGTTTCTTTTTCGCTGGCAGGTCCAAATCGAGGCGATAGTGATAATCTTGATAGATGTTATTGGGATTATGGGCGTACAACTTTTCCTTGGTGGTGTACAAATAATTGACAGAGTTGGCAAATAAACCAGGTGCTTTTGTAATAGTATTGGTTTTATAAAGTTGAATAATTCTGCCGGTCTCTATTTCCAAAAGTGTTGGGGTTAAAGAATCGAAGTACAATGAGTCTATTTGTTGGGCAGCACTTGCGGCTGAACCATTCGGATTGGTGAAAGTTTTATTGATCTTAATATATTGAACCTCCTGTGAAGGATCCAATAAGGCATATACAGAAGCCCCTTCTTCATAAGGTCCTGCAATATCAACTTCATTGGCACACCCTTGATTTAAAAGCACCAACAGCAAGCAAACGCAAATATTAATAACACACTTCATCCTATGGAAATTTAATGACCCTTTCTACAAAGATGTAGAAAATTATGAAATATTAAGATTATTTGTTAGACCTTTTGAATACTAATTATTTAACAAAACCCAAAACCTTATAGGCGGGTTCATTCATAATAGTACCTTGAGCGCTAAAGCCTAACTCCAAATTATTGTAGTGCGTTAATCTGCGACCCGCAAAAATGCCCACACCCACTTTAATATTGGTGTAATCTGTTTGCTTTTGCACAATACCAATGGAGGGCTCGGCCGCTTGAATGTAATTATCTAACTCCAAATTGCCCGCAGTTAACAACATCTCGCAACGCATGAATTTTCTATTCACATTGGCATCAACCGGAATGCTGGTAAGTAAAAAATCGAAGAAGGCATTGGATGCAATGGTAACTACCACATTCTCACCACCAATATCATCTATGGTTCTGTAATTGTTTACCAATCGCCATCTCGCTGTTTTTACAGTTTTTTGATTGGTATCTTGTTTATTTATTTCGAGGTAATTAAAATTGAAATACGCATCGCACAATTTAGCTTGAGCAGGTGCTGGGAAAATTACTTTAAAAGTATTTCCTGCCTTAAAGTCTATAGCTGGTGTAATTTGCGAGCGCACTGTTAAGGGCGAAGACACAAGAATTGAATCTGGAATATTAGTAACTGCTGTTATTTTTTTACCAGTTTTGGGCAATGTTAATTCCAATCGGTAATTTAAATATTGAGAAGTATTTTTCGGATTACGCGCATAAATTTTCTCCTTGGTGGCGTATAAGTAATTAGGCGAATTGGCAAAGTAACCGCTGTCTTTTAAAATAATATTGGCCCTGTATAAGGGGATTACACGGTTGGTTTCTATTTCTCGTAAAATAGGTTGAATGGTATCGAAATAGAGAGAGTCGCTAATTTTAGCAACATTTGCCGCAGAATTATTGGGATTGGTAAATACTTTGTTAATCTTGATCAACTGAACCGCCTGGTTAGGGTCTAGTATACCATAAATAGCAGCATTTTCTTCGTATCCTGCCAAAACTTCCACATCGTTGGAACAGCCGTTCCCTGCTAAAACAATAAATAGTAAGGTTAAATAACAACAACAAGTCTTCATTATATATAAATTTCGTTAATTTTGCTTTTTAATTCAAAATGCCTGCAAAGATGAAGAAATTATTTGTACTTTTAAACTGTGCTGTCGGAATATTAAGTTTCGGACAGGAAGTTCAAAAGGATTTTACAAAAATTTTACTTGACGAAAATTTTAACAATGGCGACAAAAACTGGAACTCCACCTTTAATGTCGACAATTTATTCATTGCCCAAAATGGCTATTACGAACTTTTTCGCAGATCTAAAAAATCAGGTTATTTTCTTTTACCAAACGACAAAATCGAATACGGTTCGTTTGAATTAGAAACCTCTATCACCTTTGCCGAACACGATAACCGCAAACAAAGTGCCGGCATATTACTAATGGCCAAAGACAATAGTAGCGGTCTTTTAGTAGAAATTAACCAGAAAAAAGAATTTCGTATCATGCGGATTTATAACGACCGACAGGTGCCTAAAATGGGCGGTGGCAATGGTTGGGTAAAGGCCCCTGCTTATTTAACTAAAACACTCAATGTAATTACCATTAAAACTTATGACAAGGTTTACGATTTGTTTATCAATGGTCAGTTTGTGGTGTCCTTCACAGAGATAGAACTTAACAAAGGCATGGTAGGTCTTTACATTGGAGCAGATAGCAAAGCCAAATACGATTACTTAAGAATTAAGGGCGAAGAAAAAACAGACCTTACTACCATAGAAGTCAACACTAATAAAGAGGAAGAGAAATCATTTACACAAATTATCATCAATCTTAAAAACCAAATCAATAAAAAAGACAAGGAAATAGATGAGTTGAAAAGCAAATTAAAATTGGCCAATAATGGAGCTATAAACAACAGCAATAAAGATACTGGCATTATTAATGAACGCAATAAATTGGCGGCTAAGGTGAACCAATTGGAATCCGAAAACCAAGACATGCAATTGCAACTCATAGCCCTTGAAGAAGAAAAAAAGAAACTGGAAGATTTTAAAGCAAGCGTGCAGGCAGGGCAAGAAAATGGCGATATAATTATCAATCTTACCAACATGGTTTCTAACCAAAAAACAAAGATTGAAGAGCTAGAACAAAAAAATAAAAGTTTGAACGACGAAAACAATGGCTTGTTTTTAGAGACCAAAGATTTAACCAAACAATTGGATATACGCATTAATGCATTGACCTCCGAGCAAGCTAAAAACATTCGGATGAAATACGAATTGGACAGTCTTAAAAAACTTGTGATGGGTTTGAATGATACCATTAAAGCGAAGAATGCGCTGTTGAAAAAACCAGATAGCACTCCACCTGCAAAGGAATTAAGCGATGAAGAACAATTGCAGCAGCTTATAGAAAAAGAAAGACAGGAACGCATCAGACGCAAGGAAGAAGAAGAGAAAAAGAAAAAAGAGGAAGAAGAAAAAGCCAAGGGCAATAATTAATGCATATCGTCAGTCAGCGTTTGCTCAATATTTTAACTTTCTATAATAGGCGGGTAGTGGCCATGGCCTTATGGCCTTTTATTATTTTAAAAGATGAGGCTACTAACAATAATGTGGTGGTTATTAATCACGAAAAAATTCATCACCGACAGCAGTTAGAGTTGCTCATTATTCCCTACTATATTTGGTATTTTTTAGAATATTGGGTGGGTATGTTTGGTAATGGTTTTAAACACCACCAAGCTTATATGGCCATTAGTTTTGAGCTCGAAGCCTTTGCACATCAATTAGATTTAAACTATTTAAAAAAAAGAAAATGGTTGAGCAGTTGGGTGTTTTTTGCAGGTAGATTTAGAAAATAAAATCGTTACTTCACCTTTGTCTTTATCATCTCTATTATTTTACCCGGCATGGTAAAAGGAATCAAATGTCCCTCGCCTTGCAAAACAATGGTATCTACTGGTGCGTTTATGAATTGCTGCTTTACATAGGCCTGATTGCCAAATGGGGCCAAAGCATCAGCAGTGCCATGTATCTCTATTATTGGGCATTTTAACTTTATAAAATCTGGCTGCATTTGGCGCAATTCATCGGGCAAGGGTTGCATTTCCCGGGTACTATTTTTTAGGTCTTCTGCCAAGGTCCAGCGCCATAGCCATAACTTACTAAACTTTTGCAAACCTCTTTTGAAGCCAATACTCTCCTCTATCTCTGGGCTAATAGTAGGGGCTATTAAAATTAATTGTGATACAGTTTCTGGATATTGTAAAGTAAATTTGACGGCTACAGGTCCCCCATAGGAATGGCTCACAATTACCATGGGTTGCGCATTGTTTTTTAATCGAAAAACAGCATAAACAGCCGCCGCCTGCTGCTCCAAAGTAGCCACCCCTTCCATGTTGGTGCCGCCATAGCCGGGCCTGTTAATAGCAACTAAATAATGATGCGACAATAAGCCAGTATCTGATAAATAATCTTTAAACGCATCCCAACTGCCGGGCGAGCCATGTATGAATAAAATCATTGGCAAAGTATCATTTCCTGCACACACAAATCGTAAACTTTGTTTACCATATTGTAAAAATGTATCTTTAAATTTTATACCTTTGCTCTCGAAAAAAAGTTTTGTTTCTGCCTTGGTCATGCCCGTTGGCATTATACGACTGAGCAAAGGCAAAATAAAACTCAACAAAAAAAGAATCAATAAAAAACGCCAAGCGACCTTCCTCCAGTTAATTTTTCTTTTCATTCTTATGCAATATTAAACGTATTTTAATAAATTGATAATAATAGTGGTACCAACGCCCGATTCGGAATTTATATAATACTCCGCGCCTACTTCACCCGCCCTTGCCTGCATGTTTTGCAAACCAAAATGACCCTTGGCCAATCCCTCTGCTTCTATAAATCCTCGACCATTGTCTTCAATCTTAAAATCAAAAACAGAAAATTCGGAATTGTAAAAAAACACATCTATTTGCGAAGCTTGAGAATGTCGCATGGCATTGCTAAAAGCCTCCTGACAAATTCTAAATAAATTTAACGCTTGCATAGGTCGCAATACGATGCTGTGTTGTATGTTTTCATGGAAATTACATTGCAATGTGGTATTAAAATCCAACATTTTGATAGCGTATTGTTTAAATTTATCGGCAAATGCCTCTGTAGTAACACTCTCATTATTCAAAGCCCAAACCGTTTCTCTTAAGGTTAAAATGGCCTGCTTACTCATGTCTGCCACCGATTTTAAACGCTTGTTATCTGGTACCATGTTTTCCATCACATCTAAATTAGAGACAATATAAGAAAGTTGCGCTCCAACATTATCATGCAGATCGTGCGAAATTGAAACACGCTGCTGTTGCTCTGCCTCATGCACCAAATTTTTGGCGGTCAGTTGCTGTATCACTTGTCTTCTTCTGTAATAAATAATGCCACCAATAACAATAAAAACAGAGAAACCAATGATACCGTAGGTCATTTGTTTTCTTACTGCTATTTCCGCTTTGGCCTTGCTTATTTGCAATTCTTGAATTTTATTTTGTTGCTGCAATTGCTTATTTTCATTGGCTTTGCGCTCAATGCCAAACTGGGCCTCTGTACTGGCAATGAGTCGAGAGGTTTCTGCTCTAAAAATAGTATCTCGCATCACCTTTACCCTTGCCAAAAATTCTGCAGCCGTTTTATAATCGCCGTCCAGCTTTTTTACAAGTGCATAGTGGTAAAAAATATTGGAAAGCACCTTGGGCGATTTAATTTTATAGCTCATAGCGAAAGCCTCATTGATATATTTTTGTGAAAGTTTCGTTTGATGAAGTTCTTGATAGAGTTCTCCCAGATAAATTAAAGTTTCTCCAATACCTGTAATATTCCCTGCTTTTTTATGACAATCTATGGCCTTTAAATAACTTGACAATGCATTCACCGTATCGCCATTCTGCTTATATTCGTCGGCTATATTGTTGTAAGACTTCCCAAGATTGTAATAATCCCTTTCCTTTTCATATATTTTAATAGCTTCGGAATTAATTGCAATAGAAGAATCTAATTGATCTTCCTGAGCGAGTATCATGGCAATATTGCACAATACATTGGCCCTTTCAAATTCATTCTCACCTCTTTCGTAATATTTCAATGCGGAATAAAAATAGTTTCTGGCTTTTCTCGAATTTTTTAATTCTACAAATACCAACCCAATATTATTATAACAATTGCCTAAATACAAATAGTGCGACACTGCCTCCAAAGGGGGTATGGCCGCATAAAAAGCATTCAAGGCATTGTTGTAATCCCCTTTATTCCAATATGTAAGACCTATATTAGACAAAGTACTCCCCTGCCCTTTTAAATTTTTAATGGCCAAGTTTATCTGATACGATTTTTGATAAAAGAACAAGGCGCTATCATAATTACCAGAAACATCGTAAACTACGCCTATCCGATTACATGCCATAGCTTCGCCTTTCACAAATTTGATGGCCTTTGCTATTTTAAAAGCTTCAAAAGCTTGTTTCTTAGCCAAACCAATATCGGAGTATAAATTTTCAAAACACAAATCATTCAAGGTATTTACACGAGCAGTATCCACTGGCTTTGCATTTGTACAAAACACCGTTTTTACAATGATTATCAGACAGATAAGTTGTTTTTCACTCATTTCCTAGTTGTAATTTAAATTGATAGTTTCTTAAAAAATACGTCAAATGTAGTATGGAGAAGGTTATAAAATACTATATGTTTGTACCAACCAAATAAATATATATAACATGAAAAATTTTAAACTAAGTTTAATGATGTTAGCAGCCATCGTTGTGCTTGCATCATGCGGAGGTCAAATTAGACTTACCGAAACAGAATCTGTGGGCAAAGACGCCGTTGTAAACTCTGTATGCGAAAATGATGACATCAAAATCACTTACGACATGTGGGCTGAAAATGGTATCACTTACTTTTCTATTTACAACAAAGCGGATAAACCGATGTACATCGATTGGAAACGTTCAGTATTTGTTTACAACGATTGGAAAAACGATTATTGGGTTGAAAAAAGTACTTCTCAAGAGTATTTAGTTCCATCTGGTTCTGGTAAAAACATTACTTATTCTAGAAGAATGTCTACTGTTGTTTCAGAAAGATATACTTTCATTCCACCTAATACTTATGTTTCTGTACCTATGAGCTACACTATCATTAGCTCTTTAGTACAAGTTTCATCTGAGTCTACCGGCAATGGTAAGATGGCCATCAACATGACAGATGATTTGAGAAAAAATAAATTGGGTACTAAAGTTAAAATTGCAAGCACTACCGGTAAAGGGATGGTTAATGCTTACGAACAAACTTTCACCAAAGAAAATTCTCCTTACAAATTCAGAAATTTCTTAACCTATTCTTTTGACGAAAAATTTGTACATGAAAAATTTATCGAAAACGAATTTTATGTAAGTAAGCATACGCAAATGAGTGTTAAAAATTTCTTAGGTAAAAAAACCAAAGGTAAAGTAAGTATGAAAGTAGGCGGCAAAAAATCTAAAGCCAAAGTAACTATCTACGATTCTCCTTACAAAAAAGGAACTAGCTTTTACAAAACATTGATCATGTAATTCTATTTAAAAAATAAAAAAAAACCCGGACTTAGGTTCGGGTTTTTTTATGCTACTTACAACAAACTATTTTATCAATCCTTAAGAACTTTTGTAATAACCATATTTTTTATATTGTCAAATACGCTCATTTACTTTACAAGTATTTAATTAATTAAATTATTTTTTTCGCAAATTAATTTGTGTAAAACTAACCGATCATGAATGGCTGAATGTTATTTATTTTCAGAGTAAAATGGTTGACACTATAACAAATTTTTGGGTGTGAGGGAGGTCGTATCAAACGACTAACTTTTTACTCGCTATGTTCGTGAGAAAGCCTTCGGCTTAGTTGGGTCTACCTTTTTTGGCACCACGGAATAGCAATGATGCCATAAAAAGGAATTCAAATATCAATAATGAACTTCTCTCAGGTAGCGCAGCGGAATAAAAAAGGTAGAAATAATTTATAACACTTAATAATACAAATTACCCAAATTAGAATTAAGAAATTAATGTTGTCAAAGGTATTGATAATGAGTTCGCATGGATGTACTATTTTATATCAACCCTAAAAGAATTAAGAAACTTTCTTTCATATTAATTGTTATTATTTATTACCCAATCCAATAAATATAGATTTCCTTTGCAACCGTATTAAAATGAACCAACAAGACACGATAGAAATAATAGGCGCTGCTGAACATAATTTAAAGAACATCGACCTCTCCATACCCCGCAATCAATTGGTTGTATTTACAGGTTTGAGCGGTAGCGGCAAATCTAGCTTGGCATTCGATACCATTTTTGCCGAAGGGCAGCGCAGATATTTGGAAACCTTTAGTGCCTACGCCCGCCAATTTATTGGCGATATGAAACGCCCTAAAGTGGATAAGATAGATGGCCTTTCTCCCGTCATCAGCATAGAGCAAAAAACGGTGAGTAGAAATCCGCGTTCTACAGTTGGAACCATTACCGAAGTTTACGATTTTTTGCGTTTGTTATTTGCCCGTGCGGGAGATGCTTATAGTTATTTGAGTGGTAAAAAAATGGTGCGTTTTAGTGAAGATCAAATTCTAGCAACCATACTCGATAAATTCAGCCTTAAAAAAATAACGGTATTAGCACCATTGGTAAAAGGTCGCAAAGGACATTACCGCGAATTGTTTGAATTGATTCGCAGACAAGGCTATCGCAAGGTTAGAGTGGACAATGTTATTTTAGAAATTGAAAGCGGTATGCAACTCGACCGTTATAAGATACACGATATCGAGGTTGTAATAGACCGCATAGAACCCAACGATGCCAATAAAAATCGGATACATGAAAGTGTAAAAACAGCTTTTAAAATGGGCAAAGGCACACTCAGCATTTTAGACAATTCAGATAATACTGTCCATTTCTTCAGTAAGTTTTTAATGGACCCCGAAACAGGTTTGAGTTACGATGAGCCGCAACCCAATACATTTTCATTTAACAGCCCATATGGCGCATGTACCAATTGCAATGGGTTAGGCATAGTAAGTGAAGTGAATATAGACCATATTATTCCAGATCGCACTAAAAGCATTAACAAAGGCGGCATACTGCCTATTGGCGAAATCAGAGAAAATTATACCTTCTCACAATTGAGAGGTTTGGCTAAAAAATACAAATTCAGTTTGGCCGATCCTATCAGCAAATTAAGTGATGAAATTTTAGAAATTATTTTGCATGGCAGCGATGAAAGTTTCAGTATTACCTATACCAATTACGAAGGCAAAACACAAACCATAGAAGCTACTTTCAAAGGCATTATTCCAATAATTGAAGAACAGTATTACGAAGGCAATAGCGAAAGCTTAAGCCGCTGGGCCGAAGAATTTATGCATGCCAAAGACTGTCCGGTATGCCTTGGTCAGCGCTTGAAAAAAGAAGCACTTTTTTATAGAATCGATGATAAAAACATTGCCGATCTTTCTCAAATATCTATTAAAGAATTAAATGTTTGGTTGCAAACGATAGAAAAAAAACTGAGTGATCGTCAAAAAGTGATTGCTTCGGAAATCATCAAAGAAATTAGCACACGCGTTGGTTTTTTAGTGAACGTTGGATTGGACTATTTAACCATGAATAGTCCTGCCAATACATTAAGTGGAGGCGAAGCACAGCGCATTCGATTGGCCACTCAAATTGGTTCTCAATTAGTGAATGTGCTTTATATTTTAGATGAACCAAGCATAGGTTTGCACCAGCGCGATAACGAAAAATTAATTGGTTCCTTAAAACAATTGCGCGATTTGGGAAACAGTGTTATTGTCGTTGAACATGACAAAGACATGATGGCAGAAAGTGATTATATTATAGATATTGGTCCTCATGCAGGTATCAATGGTGGTAAAATTGTTGCGCAAGGTACTTACCCTGAATTTTTAAAACAAAACTCCACCACTGCTCAATACATTAATGGCAGTAAAAGTATCGAAGTGCCAAAGAAAAGAAGAAAGGGCAATGGCCATAAAATTGTATTGAAAGGTTGCACCGGTCATAATTTAAAAAATGTAACTGTGGAATTTCCTTTGGGTCAGTTCATTGGCGTTACAGGTGTATCCGGCAGTGGTAAATCCTCCTTGATTAATGAAACATTGTATCCCATTTTAGCCAAGCATGTATACAATAGCAAGTACCAATGCTTGCCTTATAAAAGTATAACAGGATTAGAGAATATTGATAAAGTAATACGCATAGATCAATCGCCAATTGGCCGCACCCCACGCAGCAATCCTGCAACTTATACGGGTGTTTTCAGCGATATTAGAAATTTATTTACGATGTTGCCCGAAGCGAAGATACGCGGATATAAACCTGGTCGTTTTTCGTTCAATGTAAGTGGCGGCCGTTGCGAAACTTGCAAAGGTGGTGGTTACAAAGTCATTCAAATGAATTTCTTGCCAGATGTGGAAGTATTGTGCGATGTGTGCAATGGCAAACGCTATAATCGCGAAACTTTAGAAGTGCGATACAAAGGAAAAAGCATCAACGATGTGTTAGACATGCCCATTGAACATGCCGTAGATTTCTTCGATAATATGCCCATGATTAACCGTAAAATGCAGGCTTTAAAAGATGTAGGTTTGGGTTATATTACCTTAGGTCAATCTTCCACCACCCTCAGTGGAGGAGAAGCACAACGTGTAAAGCTAGCCGAAGAATTGAGTAAAAAAGAAACCGGCAGTACTTTTTATATTTTAGATGAACCAACTACTGGTTTGCACTTTGATGATATCAATGTTTTGTTAGGGGTGTTGAACCGTTTAATCGAAAAAGGCAATACTGTATTGGTGATAGAACACAATATGGATGTGATAAAAGTAGCTGATTATTTAATTGATTTAGGGCCTGAAGGAGGACATGGTGGTGGTGAAATATTAGCAACTGGCACACCAGAGGAATTGATAAAATCTAAGACCAGTCATACCGCTCG
Organism: Bacteroidota bacterium; assembly: GCA_025354385.1. Classification (GTDB taxonomy): domain Bacteria; phylum Bacteroidota; class Bacteroidia; order NS11-12g; family UBA955; genus JABMMZ01. The sequence goes on along the minus strand of JANXMZ010000062.1, from coordinate 1,664 downwards.
GTATTTAAAGAAAGAGTTGAGCCTCTCCTAAATACTTTCCAAAGGAAAGGACTTTTAAATCCAGCTTCCTAATGGCAGTTGACCATACGCTCTTTTAAATTTATAATTTATTATTTGAATATCCGTAAATAGTCATAATATAAAAAAAGGTACTTATATTTGCAGGAACAGATTATGAATTTATTCAGTTTTACAGCACATTTTGAAAGTGAAGAATCTTGCCGATTGCACTTCAAAGCGCAGAGAGATGAGGTAGGCGTTACCTGTGCCAGGTGTGGTCATACGGAGCATTTTTGGATCAAAAGCAAGTGGAGTTATGAGTGTAAAAGTTGCAGGAGCAGAACATCCCTCCGCAGTGGTACTATAATGCAAAGCTCTAACCTGTCTTTTTTAGTTTGGTATAAAACTATGTTTCTATTAAGCGCAACAAAAAAGGGATTTTCTAGTAAGGAAATACAAAAACAATTGGGTTTAAAACGCTACGAACCTGTTTGGGCGATGGTTCATAAACTTCGCAAAGCAATGGGTAAACGTGACGCACGTTATACATTAGAGGGAATGATAGAAATGGATGAAGGTTATTTTACCGTAGAGTCCAATGAGATTGAGAAATCCAAGGGTCAAAGAGGACGAGGGGCAGCAGGTAAAGTTAATGTTGCAATAATGGCAGAATCGACACCATTAGAAGATATTGAAACTGGCAATAAATCTAGTCAATGTAGGTATTTTAAAGCTAAGGTTTTGCCAGATCATTTGATGGAAAATATAAACGAAACAGTGTTTGAATCTATAGATGACAAAAGCATAGTATTTACAGATAAGAGCACCTCCTATGTAGATATTGCAGATTATGTAGAATTACATTTTACAGAAAAATCAGATGAGCAAACAACTAGAGAAACATTGAGATGGGTGCATATAACAATCAGTAATGCAAAGCGCAACTTCCTTGGAAACTACCATAAAATAAAAGGCAAATATCTTCAATTGTATTTGAATGAATTTGTATACAAACTTAATAGGAGATATTTCAAAGATAAACTCTTCGACCGCCTTGTTATTGCTAATATTACAGGGTTATGACATATTACGGATATTCAAATTTTTCTTATAGTAATTTATCTAACTCAAAAAAAGTATTTAAATATATACTTAATAAAGATTATTCAATTCTGAATAAATATACAATACCTTTGCCTGTAAATGATAATTCTGTTATTACAGATATTGCATACACTCCCAATGGAAAAATTTTTATCTCAATTCAAAATAATTTAACACCAATAGATTCTATAATTTATGTCATAGAATCACCTAACAATAATGATGATAAAATTAACTTTAGTCAGATTAGTTTATATAAAGATTCAAATGTTTTAAGTAAATATGTTAAGTTATTTCTTTTTCCCAACACATACGGCAGCTACAAAAGAGCGGAATTCTCACATATAAGTAAATGCGAAAAAAACAGTATTCTATTTACAAATCAAAGTGACACTTTTTGGTTTAAACATTTTAGATTCTATTAGACCTCTTTCATAAGTCATTTTAGTTGAAAATTATAGATTCCACAAATGATTTGCATTCTCATCTTATGCTTCTTCCTTCGGTTCCTGTAGCGTTCAGCCATAATGCGAAATACTTTTATTTTTCCAATGACATGT
>JANXMZ010000035.1 GCA_025354385.1 Bacteroidota bacterium | reverse complement strand
AGGTTTTGGTATGCGTGCCTGATGACATATTCACCCCTCCCCACAAGGTTCGTATTAATGTCCCATCCTTCCTAAATATTCCTGCACTCGTTTTACACGAACTTCCTAAACTAAATGAAAAACTAACTGGGGCGTTTTGGGCGAGGATAACGGAGGAGGAGAAGAGAAAAAGTAAGAAAATTGAAAATCCTGTTTTTAAATTGAATAACTTTTTTGCGAGCGGTCGCTTAAAAAGAATTACTTCTTTTAGTTTTTTAGTTTTCATAGTGTCAAGTAGTTTTAGTTGTGTTTTAGTTTCGGGAAAAGTTTAGCCAATACTTGATTTAAATAGGTTTTATTACTCGTTAAGTAATTTAACTTATAGAAATTGAGATTGCCTATTTCAAGTTTGTGAAACGTTTATAAAATTCAAAGCAAATCACAATAAAAAATGTATTGTATTGAAATACAGGGTGTAAAAATTAAAAAAACAGAAAAGTATTATTGCTATAGATGGCAAAAATGGAAGGCGATAAAAATTAGAAGTAAAAAACAAATTTTAAAACGACAATAGTTTTAACAATTGGTAAAAAAGATAAATAATAAACAAAAACCACTTCAAATTTGAAGAGATTATACGAATCAGAATTTGGGTAAATTGCTTATTAAAATTTTGATATTCAAATATTTAAATAAAATTGAAATACCTAAAAATAACCTCTATTGATAGTTTATTTAAAATAGCATTTTGGAAAAGTGTCGTTCAAAAAGTGTACAAATACTTAAAATATAAAATGGTATGAAAAAAATAGAAATTCTGCATTGAACAAAATCGAATAAAACCATTACAAATGGCTCAAGTTATTGAACTGTTTTTGATGGATTTATATGTGATGTAAGGAATATAAGTGGTTAAAAAATTAAAACATCATGTAAAAAATAACATTGGCAGCCATTTACGAGTACTCATATTTTAAATTAAATACAAATCTATTGTGCAAAATCCTTGCAAAAACATCCATATAACCTCAATGAACAGGTCGTTTTTAAGTCTCAATTTAATTCTTTACTTTTGAAAAGTAATAAATGTTTTTAAGAACGGTGTATGTGGGGAGAAATTTTGAAATGGCTTTTTCAAACATTTTTATAAAAACTAATTTTTGCAAAAACTAAATATGGATACATTTTTTAATATTAATCCTTTAGGAATGGAGGGATTAGGAGCAACACTTACCTCGCTTATCAGAAATTGTTCCAATAGTAAAGAACTTAAATTGTGGTTTTTGTGCTCATCGCTTCATCAAAGAGATAAGGATAATATTCTTCAATTATTACAAAATGAAGGTTTTCAAGGTATTTCAGAATTCATTGATTTTGATGCTATGGCAACCTTTGGGCATCTTCGTTCATTGCATGGCGATTGGACAACCTATGGAAGATTATTAATACCTAATATTATCAAATCTGGAAGTGCTTTATATTTGGATAGTGATTTAATAATTGAATGTGATATTTTAGACTTACATAAAATTAAAAATGACAGTGCAATTTCTGCCGTTCTTGGCTGCCCTGTTCAATATGCATTAGAAAATCAATTTTTCATTAAGACATTAAATTGGCATCCCGATACACATTACTTTAATGCCGGTGTATTGGTATTTAATATTCCATTATGGGAAGAACAAAATATAGCTTTGCGAGTAAAAGAAATATCAGATAATTACTCAAATGAGTTTCTTTCTGCCGACCAAACATTATTGAATGCCATATGTGAAGGTAACTTTGGTCATTTACCAAAAGAATTTAACATGCCGTGGTATCCGAGTAATCCTCAACCAAAAAACAATAAAAATGTAATTCTACATTTTGTTGGCTCCCCTAAACCGTGGGATATATTTGGTAAAACTATTCATGCTGGTTATGATACTTGGAATACTTACAATACCAGTTTCTGGGAAAAGGAGTATGACAGGCTTACATTTAGCAAACTAGTGCGGACTTGGAAAATCAGGAAAAGCATATTTAAGAATTTTAAGAATAAATTAACCAAAAAAAACGATCATCTCGTTAACTAAATGCTGGAAGTAGAAATAATGAATCCAGCATTTACCTTAAGTTTAATAAATTAGAATTCCAAAATTTTGGATTTCGATCCTTAATCCTTTTTCAAAAAAAAACCCTTTAAATAATTAAAGGGTTTTTTTGCTGGTGATCCCGCTGGGACTCGAACCCAGGACCACTACATTAAAAGTGTAATGCTCTACCAGCTGAGCTACGGAATCATACTCTTTTTTAGAGTGGTGCAAATGTAGTTTTTTTAAACTTAGAAACAAATGTTTTTAAAAATAATTTAAATAATAGTTCTACCTATTAAACAGAAACACGTATTAAGAAAAGAACCCAATCCTTTGTATTTACGATCTCACCATTAAACGCACCTTTTACCTACAAGCGAATAATTGAAAAACAAGAAGAAGATCATTACTAGTGTTGATAGTATTTCTAATATTTTAAATGATATATTTGTGATAATAAATTAATCTTTAAATTATGAAACGAAAGTTAAAACTACTAGTCAAGATATTTAATTCTCTTGGAATGGCCAGTGCGAGTAGTTTTATTATAGCACATTTATTAAAAAGGAAAATGGTTCATGTATTTATAAAAGAATTAGATCAAAAAATATACATGAGGCCATGGACAGGCGATTTTGCAACATTGAGACAAGTAATCTGGGATAAAGAATATGATTTTAATTTGGACGAAGTACAATCTGTTATAGACCTAGGCGCAAATATTGGAATTTCAACATTGGTTTTAGCTAACAAATTTCCTGAAGCGCATGTAATAGCATTAGAACCTGAAAAAAACAATTTTCAATTGCTTCAATTGAATACTTCCACGAAAAAAAATATTAAGATTTTGAATGCGGCCGTATGGTACCAAGATGGAAAGGTGAATATTATTGATGACACTGTAAAGTCAAATGAGTTTAAAGTTACGAATTCTAGCAAAAGCATAAAAAACGAGATGATAGAATCTATAAGTATTTCTTCTTTGATGAACAGATTCAACTTTTTGAAAATAGATTTGTTAAAAATAGACATTGAGGGCGCTGAAGAAGATATTTTTGTGAAAGGCGATTTAAGTTGGCTTTCTAAAATCAGATGCTGCATCATTGAGATACATTCTACAGGTTTTGGGGCAGATTTACTCGAATTGATGAAAAAAGATTATAGCTGTATACCTAAAGGTGAAAAATTTCTTTTTACTCGAACTAAGTCAATATAATTTTTTGATTTAATTCGTCTTTTAGAATGCATGTAAAATCACTTATTCAATTGATGGATTTTTAAGGCTATTTATTGATAAATGTTCAAAAAAAGATTTCAACTTTTAAATTAATACATACATCTTTTTATTAAGCTAGATAATTTAGGGGACTATTCTTTATCATTCTGCCAAAGAATATGACTCACAAAAAATAAAAATAACTTGTTTGTAATCCATTATTATTAATCGTATTGGTGTTTCACCTGCCCATAGATGCAATGCCTGCAACCTTGAGTACAGTCAAAAAATTGCATAAAAAAATCCCGACCAAAAATGATCAGGATTTTTTATGATTTTAGTAATTTGAATTAACGTTGAACCATCATTTTTTGAGTTACACTATTTGTTGAGGTACTAACAGTATAAAAATATATTCCAGGCGCTAATGAGTCACCTTGAATGTTCAATAATTGATTGCCCGCGTTTAAATCGTAGAAATTTTGTGTTGCCACTACTTGGCCAGTCATATTTTTAATTTCTAATTTAACATTCGTTGTATTTTCTAACCATATTAATAGTTCTGAATTAGAACTGAAAGGATTAGGATAGTTTTGTGACACTATAAAAATTTCTTTAGTGGCATTAATAGATTCAACTTTAGTATAGCTATTGCCAATGGTTCCATCTAATATTTTAGAAACAGGAATAGCCGCATACATAATATAATTGCCATTGTCTGAAATCAAAGATACATCACCATTGTGGTTTGATAGATTAGTTCCAGCAGCTTCATCTTGTTGAAATATTAAATGAACATAATTATTTACTTTTTTAGCCACACATGCAAAATCTTCTTCAACACCTTTCATCTTAGTAATATCAATTGGGTTTTCCCAAGTTTTTCCATTGTCTTTAGAGCATACCATCATAATATCTCTGAAATTACAGAAAGCATCATCAACATCACCGGCAACAGGAAGAGAGAAACTAACAAAAATATTGCCATTGTTATCCATACCAACAGATGGTGAACGCAACAAAGCTGTATTTGTTAATCTAGCGCCTTGCATGGTTGCTGTACTTTTATCTTTTAGGGTAAAATTAGCTTGACGGGCGTTGTAGGTTCCAGGGTATACGGAATAAGTTGTATCACTTAAACCAGGAACATTCATATCAGGATTGGGGTCTTTTGCAAATTGGGAACCTGAAGCAATAAAGGTTGTTTTTTTATCTATCTCATTCCAATAGGCTAACAAGGCTTGAGCAGGAGTGAAGAAACTGCTGTCTTTACTTTTGTTTTTCTTGGTAACATTGGTAACACCCCAAAAAGCATGTGCTTTGTAGTTTTTATCAATAATTACATCCAGTGAGCCATCACAAACAAACGGACTTCCTACAAACACTTGAGTATCTCTGTAAGGCGCATATTCGAAAGTATCCATAATTGTCTTACTAAACGTCAGACCGTTATCAATGGATTTCCACATAGCAACATCCTCGTGAAAATCACCTGAAACAATCACTACAACAGAATCTTTAACATCAATTGCATATTGATCGCCACCTCCACTTACATATCTAAAACTATCATATCCTGGTAATAAAATATGCTGAGTTGACCAAGTAGCACCACCATCTGTTGATCTACTATAAGTCCAAGGAGCAAATATTCCTTTAATTGTTGGTGCTTTGGGGTCGTTAAGCGCAGAAGAATCTGAATAATTTGAAACACAATGGAAAATATTGCCATTATTAGCAATTCTACCCCAAATTGGCCTGCGTTTGTTTTGCGTTAAAACGGCCGAGCCAGTGGTCCATGATAAGCTGCCAATTGAAGCATTCTTAGATTTCACAAAACCGCCTAGAGTAGCATCATGACCCATTACCCATTCACTATTGCCATTGATGCCTAATGATGGCCAACCTGTTCTTGTGCTTTCTAATCTTGGTGTATGAACAGGACTTGGGAACCATGTCAATGAATCGAAAAAGTTGTAACCTGTACCTCTATTTGGAAAATTTAATGATTTATTATCAGAGGTCGTCCAAACTGCTGAAACTCGTCCATTGGGTAACAACATAATTCTACGTCCAATACTTGCATTGGTTTGCAAATCGTAAAAGGTATTTCCTATTTGCACAAAATTGAAGGACTGATTGGTGCCTCTTTTTGTTGAACTATAATGACTGCCAACAAAAGATTTGGGCAAACTGCTGTCGTGGGTTGATTCTAAAAAAGTTTCTTTTACTGGGATAAGGGGAACACCTGTTAAGGGTTTAATGGAAGGACTGGCAAATTTTTGCGCATTGAGTAGGATAGGTAATCCTAACGCAAAGAGAAGTAATTTTTTGTTCATATATAACACTGTTTATAAATAAGGTGTAAAAATAATGTAAATAAATTAAAATCGAAATTAACTTTTGAATAGAATTCAACATATTTAGAATCTATTAGTAATGAACGGTATAAATTTCCAAATATTTATTTAAAATTTCTAAATTTAACATCTATACAATATTTATAAATATATAAATATGAATAGTATATGAAATATATTTAAACTAACTATATAGGTATAATATGGACTAAAAACAGTGTTTTTTGGGCTTGTTAAATTCAAATCATTATGTGATTTTACTGTAACTAATGACATGGAAACATTTAGATGCATAACCTAACTTAAGATTTGCTTTAATGAGTCATTAACATAGAGAATATTATTGTAAGTAACACATTATAAGCAAATTACTGTTTTTACAAATGTAAACGAGCTGATTTACACTTGTAAATGCATTGTTTTACAATTGTAAAATTTAATATTTACCTTTGTAAACATGGTAGAAGCTAAGATTTTAAAGGTATTTCAAGAGTCTAAATTATCTCGAATGGAGTTTGCCCAATTACTCGGAATTTCGAATGCGGTGATGTCTCATTTGGCATCAGGACGAAACAAGGCCAGCCTCGATTTGGTAATTACGTTATTAAAGCATTTTCCGAAAATTAATCCAGAGTGGTTAATATTAGATATTGGTGAAATGTATAAATCCGATATAGATAATAAAATCGTGATTAAACAAGTATTCTCCAAACATATCTTTGAATTGAAAGATATGAATTCAAATATGTTAAAAAAAATGGATTCCTTTGAAAAGGAAATTAACGATTTAAAATAATGAAGTTTGCTTCACGTTAAGTATATGAGCATAAAATAGTTCACTGAACATTTTTTGGGCTTTTGCCAAATATTCTTTGTCGACACTGTATATCACACTTGTTTTATAATTTTTAGCACTCAACAGATTGGCCGACCGTAACTCGCTTAAATGTTGAGATACAGTAGACTGACTAAGAGGTAATTTATCAACTATTTGTTGGCAGGTTTGATCGTTCTTAGCAAGTAGTAATTTTATAATTCTTATTCTTGCGGGGTGTCCTAAAGCTTTACAAATGATACTTAAATCAACTTCAGTGTTATCAAATAAAGATTTCTTGCTCATTGCCATGCTGCAATTATACTATCTAATAATTTAGTGTGCAACTTGTTTTATTCAAAAAATAAAATAAAGAATTATTTTCTTTTTAATTTCCATCGCTTGTGGCTCCATAGCCAAATGGATGGATTTAGAACGATATTATCTTCTAATCTCTTAGAATGAATTTGTGTTATATTAGCATGTAGTTCATTAGTCATAACCTCATGTAATGGTTGAAATTCACACGTGTAATAACCTCTTTTTAAAAGCTTTACTTCGTTATAAAACACTGGTAATTTGTACTTAATAGTCAATTTTTCTATGCCTGGGAGCACGGCCGTATCTTGGTTTAAGAAATTTACCCAAATACTTGTCTCGGCATCTGAAGGGGATTGATCTGCCAACAAAATTAATAAATATGGCTTTTTTTCGGAAAGTAAAACTCTGGGTAATTGCTGCATTGGCACCTGCCTAACTCCGAATTCAATTCTTGCTTTATACAATAGTTTATCAAATTGAGGATTGGTTAATGGTTTATAGGCTACAATAATATTGTTTTTTATAAATAATGGGGCCGATCTACAAATCCATTCCCAATTGCCGTAATGACCCATTACAACCATAGCACTTCTATTTTCTTTTACTAACTCATCTACATACACTGTATTCAAGAATTTCATTCTTTTTAACAACTGATTTTTACTGATAGTGAAACCTTTTACTGTTTCAACTACTAAATCTGATAAGAATTTATAATATTGCTTTTCAATTTGTTTTAGTTCTACCTCAGTCTTTTTAGGAAATGAGTTTCTTAAATTTATTCTTACAACCTTTGTCCTGTATTTTATTAATTTATAAAATACGATAAATAAAATATCCGAAATTACATAAAGAAAACCAAGTGGTAAATAAGACAAACATTTCAATAAAAAAATACCAATGATGGATGTCGCTTTATTGATTTTTGTTTGCATTTAAGAGTAAATTAGGTCCAAAATAGACTGAATAAAGGTATACCATTTATTCAGTCTATTAATTCTGTTTTTACTTGATATACTTAAAATCGTGACCAGATTTAAGGTTTGTTACAAACCTATACATCAATTCAATGACTTGGTTCATATCAGTTTTACTAACTGTTTCTACAGTTGTGTGCATATATTTAAGTGGTAATGAAATTAATGCAGAAGGTACACCTTCACCAGAATAGGCAAAACCATCTGTATCGGTACCTGTACTTCTACTCACAGCAGCACGTTGAAAAGGGATTTTATACTTCTCGGCTGTATGTATGACCATTTTTAATAAGTTATTTTGAACAGCAGGACCATAAGTTAGAACCGGACCTTTTCCGCAGCGCTGATCTCCTTGTTTCTTTTTATCGTATAAGGGTGATGTTGTATCGTGACAAACATCTGTTATAATTGCTACGTCGGGCTTAATTCTTCTTGATATCATTTCCGCTCCTCTTAAGCCAATTTCTTCTTGCACCGAATTTACAATGTACAAGCTAAAGGGAATTTTATCTTTATTCTCCTTTATTTTTTTTGCCACTTGTGCAATCATATATCCACCAATTCTATTATCCAACGCGCGACCTGTCAGAAACTTATCATTGAGTTCCATTAACTCATCTTCAAATATTGCGACAGTACCTACGTGAATTCCTAACTTTTCAACCTCCTCCTTGCTAGAGCAGCCTACATCAATGAAAATATTATCCAAAGTAGGAGTAATTTCTTTATCAGAACTTCTGACATGAATGGCGGGCCAACCAAATATTCCTCTTACGACCCCTTTTTCTGTAAATAATTTAACCCTCTTTGAAGGTGCTATTAAATGATCAGAACCACCATTTCTGGTAACATAGAGATAACCATCGTCAGAAATAAATTTTACAAACCAGCTAATTTCATCAGCATGTGCTTCGATAACTACTTTAAAATCCATACCAGGATTAATAATAGCTGCTACTGAACCATAGGCATCAGATATATAAGCGTCTGTATACGGTTTTATAAATTCCAACCATATTTTTTGACCAGATGTTTCAAAACCAGTTGGAGAGGCATTGTTAAGATACTCCGTAAGGAACTTTTTATCTTTTTTATCCATTTTCTTTTAGAAAGGAAGATCGTCAGACTCCTGAGAATTATCAAAATTTGAAAAATCTTCAACAACAGGCGCTGCGGGAGCAGCTGCATTGTTGTTAGAAGGTACATTATTAGAAGTACCAGCTAGGTTTTCAATTTTCCAAAAGCGAAGATCAGTATACCATCTTCCATTGTATTCTCTGCTTTCGGCATTAAGAGAAAGTTTTACCTTGTCGTTAATGTTAAACCGGGTAAGTTCGTCTACCTTTTCAGCCCAAGCACTGATACAAACCTGTTTTGGATATTTATCTTCTGTTTCAATAATAAACTCTTGTTTTTTCCATTCTCCACGGGCGCTATTGCCTGTAACAACGTCTAATTTTTTTATAATTTTTCCTGCAATTTCCATTCTTACAAATATAAGGCCATGCGATTGAAGCGAGCAAGTAAATATTCAATGCTTTATTAACGCTTATTAAACAATCTTGAAATCAGATTTGATATTATCATAAATCATTGTTTTATTTGCATAACGTGGTCAAGCTGAATGTAAAATATCTTAAGGAATTTGCAAATATTTTAATTGATATGGATGATAATCTGTATTGCAATGTGTTAACGGGTCATTCCTTTAGTGGCTCAATAGGGGCGCATAGCAGGCATATCATAGAGTTTTACGAACAATTTTTAATTTCTTTAGATGATGATTTAATAGATTATGATTCAAGAAAGCGAAACAAAAACATTGAAACGACTAGGCAAATAGCAATTGAACATTTGCACATAATTTTGAGTAAACTTGATGCACTTGTATTAAATGATTCGAAAAGTATTGAGACGAAAGGTAATGGAGAAAAAAGCAAAACAAGTCTTGGCAGAGAAATTAATTATCTATCTGAACACACAGTGCATCACTTTGCGCTTATTCGCTTGCTTGCAGAATTGCAAGGCTTCAAATTTGATTTGTGCCCAGATTTTGGTATAGCCCATTCTACTAGTATTTACAGGTTATCTCAAAGCCACTAAATGTGTATTGTTTCTTTCGTAAAAAGTCCAGATAGATTTACTCTTACATTTAATAGAGATGAATCCAAAAGTCGAATGAGTTTGCCTCCAAAATGGCGAAAAATTGGTTCATCGAAAATCTTTTGCCCTATAGATAATGTTGCAGGTGGTACTTGGATTGGTTATAACCGAAATATAATTGCTTGTCTTCAGAATGGTGCCTTTTTTAAGCATGAAAGAACCCCTCCGTATTTAAAAAGTAGAGGAATACTTTTAAAAGAGGTTTTATCAGAAAGTCTTGAAATTGATTCTATAAAAGTCAATAAATTCATTGGAATGGAACCTTTTACAATGTGTATTTATGATATCAAAAAAGAATATTTATCCATTCATATATTTGATGGCAATAATACAATAAAGCAAGTTTCGGATTTAAAAAATCCGATTTTAATTGCATCTTCTACTTTGTATTCAGAAATAGCAAGTAACCACCTACTATCTGATTTTCAAATGATACAAAAAGATTCAGAAAGTCTATTTAATTTTCATAAAGCGAGGACGATTGGAAGTGAAAAAAATAAATTTACAGATAAGGTTGATACGGTTAGTATTACTCAAATGGTGCTAGATAAGGGGCATTTTTCCTGTCAATATTTTGAACCCAATATGTTGTTATGAAGCATCGTTGGAAAATCAAGCTGTTAAAATACGAATATTGGCCAATGTGGGCTTTTTATGGGCCACTTTTGCCATACATCATATTAAAAGGTATTAGAAATCGAAATCTTTTTTACTTTACCAATGCAAATCCAGGAATAGATAAATATGGTGGATTTTTCTTTGATTCAAAGCAAATTATTGATGAGCAAATTCCACAAATATATAGGCCACAGACTATAAGTGTTGAGCTTGATTATGACTTTAGTAAGTTATTGGAAATTATTAAAATTAGACAATTTCAATATCCTTTAATTTTGAAACCTGATGCAGGAGAAAGAGGGAAGGGGGTTGTAAAAATCAATTCTGAAGATGAATTATACAATGGGCTAAAATTCATAGAAGGACGCCATTTACTTCAAGAATATATAAATTTTACTAGTGAATATGGGGTTTTTGTAGTTTATGTTCCTTCAGAAAATAAATATCGGGTAAGTTCACTTACCGAAAAACAATTCTTTAACGTCACTGGCAATGGTACAAGCAGTATTCAAGAATTAATCCTTGCCAAAGAAAGGGGAATTGTATACTCAAAACAAATATCTGAAAGGTCTTTTTATCCTTTAGATTATATACCATATAATGGTGAATTTTGCATGCTTCATACCTTTGGGAACCATTGCAATGGCGCTGAATTTATTAACAGGAATAATTGGATTTCCAGTGAATTGGACGAAAATTTTGATGTTTTAATGAAGGATTTAAAAGGTATTTATTTTGGCAGATTTGATATAAAAGTTACAAACTTTGATAATTTATTAAAATTTGAGCAAATTAAAATAATCGAATTTAATGGTGTCACAGCTGAGCCAACACATATTTACGATAATAGTTTTGGTTATTTGAAAGCATTAAGAGCTTTCATTGATTCTTGGAAATATTTAGATGACATTTCTAAATTCAATTTAAAAAATGGCGTTAAACCTGCCAGTTTTGTTGAAACTTCAAGAAAAATAATAGGCAGATATAAACAATAAAGACGATCATTCATAAAATTTAGTTTATTTTTGAACCTTAAACTCAAACTTAAACATTCCATTGTTCAGATTTAAAACAATACTTTACTATCTGATTATTATTTTCTATTTTATTTCGTGTAATCAGTTAAATGCCCAAACCATTAGAAAATATTCTATTGAGTTGACTTGTAAGGCTCGTTATTATAATTCAAGTCAATCTATTTTGGATTTTAAATGGCGCAACAGATTGCCATCTGCAACTAATCAATCAGTTTATCGCAAATTAAAAAATACACTCACTTGGGGAAGTGTCTACAAAAGTCTTTCAACAACAGATACAAGTTTCAGTGATACAATTAGCACAGGTAACCAATATGAATATGAAGTGCAAAAGGATTATGGACCCCATGGCTATTCAATATTTGGATACGTACTAGCTGGTAATAGGGTTCCTGCCATCGTGAATCGTGGTAAAATTATATTGGTTATTGATAGCACGAATAAAACTTATCTTGATACTGCAATAAGAACGCTTAGAAATGATTTAGTAGGTGATGGATGGCAGACGATTGTTAAATATTTTTCGCCTTCCACAACTGTAAAACAGATTAAAGCATATATTCTGAGTACTTACAAGTCAGATCCTTTAAATGTAAAGAGCTTATTAATAATTGGTGATTTGGCGGTGCCATACTCCGGCAATTTTTACGATACCATTTCCATGAACTATGAACCTCCACCAGATGGTCATTCTCATTTAAATTCACCTGGTGCGAGTCATGAGGGAGCATGGCCTGCAGATTGCTATTATGGAGATATGTTGACAGATTCGCTTTGGACGGATACATTTGTTAATAATACTTTCGGTAGCAGAGCTGCTAATAAAAACATAAGTGGCGATGGAAAATTTGACAATTCTATTATTCCTTACCTTATTACTTTGCAAGTGGGCAGACTTGATTTGTCTGATATGACTGCATTTTCCTTAAGTGAAAGAGATTTGTTAAAACAGTATTTAAAACGCAATCATGATTATAGGCACAAGGTGTTTAATGTGAAAGAGCGCTGTTTACTAGATGATAATTTTGGTGTTTTAGGAGGAATTGAAGATATGGGCAACAATGCCTACCGAAACATGGCGCCTTTAATAAATGATACATGTACCAAGGCATTGGATTATTTAACAAATTTAAATTCCAATGATTATTTATGGAGTTTTGGATATGGATTTGGGGCGTATAATTGGAATCAAGCGATTGGTTATACCGCTGATTTGGCTAACTCTTCACAAAGTGTAAAAAGCGTTTTCAGTGGTTTTTTCGGTAGTTATTTTGTAGATTGGGACAATACAAATAATTTCTTAAAAGCGCCATTGGCGGCTAAAGGGTATGTGTTAAATACATTCAATGTAGGCAGGCCTCATTGGTTTTTTCATCATATGGGCATGGGCGAAACAATAGGTTTTAGTACTATGATAAGTCAGAATAATTTAGATACTGGCATCTATTATTTATTGTATCCCAGTGTTGCCTATTCTATAAGAGATGTACATACTGCATTGATGGGCGATCCAACGATTCGGATGCAACCAGTGGAACCGGCTAAAAATTTTGTAGTTGTACAAGATAGCTGTTCATTGAGTTTTAAATTGAAATGGCAGTCTCCATCTGATACAGCGGTACATGATTATTATGTTTTTAGAGCAAAGCATATCGACAGTACTTTTAGTTTATTAGGCTCTACCTCAAATTTAACTTACATAGATAATTCACCTTTGAGTGGTAATAATATTTATATGCTGAGGGATATGAAATTGCAATTAAGTGGCAGTGGTACCTATTACAATATGGGTCAAGGATTGTTTGATACTATTAATACAAATGATTATTATAAGCCTATTGCAAACGCCGGAAGAGATACAAGTATTTGTGCGAATCAGAAAGTAAGGATAGGTACTAAAAACAATAACAGCATCAATACGATTTATCAATGGCAACCAGGTTTATTTAGTACAGATACAGTTACAATTACAGCCAATACCACTAGTAATAGGATTTTATTGGCCATAGATACTTTATCAAAATGCACAGTAAAAGATACTATGTTTTTAACAGCCATGCGACCTGTATCAGAAACATTAACGGCAACACCACTTAATTCTTGCAAAGATACTACCTCATGGGCGAGTTCTTTGAATAATGGGAATGGTTTTAATTATAATTGGCAATTTAATGGAGGAAGTCCTGGCACGCTTAGTGGACCTGTTTTAAATACGCCAGGAGTTATAACTTATGGCAGCACAGGTAGTTTTTACACAGTTTTAAAGGTTACAGATACCTTAACAAATTGTTCGCATAGAGATACGCTTGCATTTACTATTTCATGTTTACAAGCCTTACCACTCAAAGGTCAGTTTTTTAACTGTGAAACCCTTGTAAATGGTAGTATTAAGGTTAGTTTTGCTAATCTATACTCAAGTGAAATAAAGCAATTCTATATAGAGGGACTAACAAAACAAAACGAATGGCAAATAATAAGAATCGTACAAGGCAATGATTTTTCTTTAAATGAGGTTGAAACAAATATAAATTCATACAGTGCGTTTAGAATTATGGGCGTTTTTCCCAATTTAAACATAAAACAATTGGACCTTTGTATACCGGAAAATACTATTAAATCGCTAAAGCTGTACCCAAATCCAGTAAATGAAAAAATGACACTGAGTATGGCCGAAGGGACGCTTAATAGTAACGGAATAAAAATCTATAATGCTTATGGTGCAATTATTTCACTTCCATTACTGCAAGTCAATTCAAATACCATAGAAATTGACGGATCAGGACTTTCTGCCGGTCAATTTATTATTTTGGTGATTTCTGGAGAGCATTTTTACAAAATAAAATTTAGCAAAATATAGTGGTATTGAATTTAGATTTTAAACAAAGGGTTCATCAAGCATGTTTAGCATTGGTAGAAGAAAAAATATTAACAATTCAAAACGAGTATAAATTGTATCAAGAAAGTGCTGCAAATGAGACTAAAAGTACTGCCGGCGATAAGCATGATACAGGAAAGGCCATGATGCAAATGGAGCAAGAGAAATTGGGAATTCAATTTAAGGAGTTAGTCAATAACAAAAAAATCCTAGGAAGTTTAAATCCTGCACATCATTTAGAAAGTATACAATTTGGAAGTTTAATTAAAACAAATCATGGCACTTTTTATTTAAGTATTTCATTGGGGAAAATTTCAATTGATTCTGCAGAAATCTACATTATTTCAAATCAATCACCGTTATCAAAGTTAATGTTGAATAAGGTAATAAATGCTACGTTTGTATTTAATGAGAGAAAATATGAGATACTTGAAGTCTATTGATATTAGTGGGTTTGTTAAAAAATATTGCTATCCTAATTTGTCTTATAATTAATATTATGTTAACTTACATATTTAAAATAAAGGCAGATTTCTCTGCCCTTTTTTATAAGATTTATTGATTACTGTTTTTCATTTTGGTTTCTTCCTCTAGATACATTGTATTATATTTTTTTCTTCCTTCATCATCACCAATTTTAGAACAAATACTTCTCATGGTTTTGAGCAAATCAATTAGTTCATTATCTTTTTTACTACCAGACTGTCTAATCAATTCGAGCTTATCGATCGCCTCTTTGTATAGTGCTTTACTTTGTTTGTCATATAAATCATATTTTCCAGCGACCTTCGTTTTCAACTTGTATAAATAATTGGCAGAATCTACTAATAAAGATGCTTCATTAAAACTAGCATCTTGGTTAGAGGGATCGATTGAAAGTGATTTTCTAAAGTCACTTAATCCTTGAATAAAATAGTATTTACCCGGCTCAACTTTGTCTTCAATTTCTTTATTTTTCAACATGGCATATGTTGTACCACGGTTGTAATAATACAATGCATTTTCAGGATCTTGAGCAATTCCCTCATTAAACTTTGCTATTAAGGAGGCGATATTATTTCTGTCAATTTCAAGTGCAATTTCTGCATTCAGAAAGTCCCCTGCTTTTGAAGGAATTTTTTCTTTGCCTTTGGCTAAAACTTCCAAAGCTTTATCATATTCTTTTCTTTGAACATAAATTTCGCTTAACCGAACGAATACGTAGGCGTTGTTATATTTGGGAATGGCAACTAATTTATTGAGATAATTAACTTCCTCATCAACTAAACTATCTTTTTGAGAGGATTGTAATAAAATTAAGTACAATTTAGCCAAAGTTATATTCTGCTTTTCTAATAGCGCTGTCTCATCGTGACTAAGAATAGTTTCTACATAACCAATGTATAGTTTTACATCATTAAATTGACCTTTTGTACTTGATAATTGAATACTTTTGTTAAAGCACAATGAAGCTGCTTGGGTGTAAAAATTGGCCACTTCCTCTTTGGTATTGGCCCTATCCTCTTCGGAAAACTGATAATATTTAGAAAAAGATTCTCCAGCTTTTTTGGTAGCATCTAAATCTAAGTTTGATACCGCGGTGTCCAAATTATAACCAATGTAAGAATATACCATCGCTCTCCACGCCCACATGTCAACACTATTACTTGTTTGAGAATTTTCATATGCCAAATCAATATTATATTTAGCCGCTAGTATATTTATATCTTCGGCACTCATCATATTTCTGACTGTCTTAATTTTATTTACTTGCGCGTTGGAATAACTCATATTAAACAAACACGCTGCAAGTGAAATAACTGCTAAAATTCTATTTTTTTTCATACTCTATAAAGTGATTAAATTTACTTATTCAATTGTTATGCCACTTTCGTCTGTTGGCTCAATACTATTGTCCTCATTGGTTTCTGAAGGATTCATATCAGTAGTTTCACTAGCAACGCCATCTTCTAATAATTCTACTTCCTCTTCTTCTTCTTCAACAGGCACCACAGCAACAGATGCAATGGCATCATTATCTTTTATATTAATTAGTTTAACGCCTTGAGTTGCTCTGCCCATTGTTCTGAGCGCATCCACTCTCATTCTTATTGTTAAACCAGACTTATTAATAATCATCAATCCATCTTCGTCTGATACATTTTTAATTGCAATGAGGTCGCCAGTTTTGTCGGTGATATTTAATGTTTTAACACCTTTACCACCTCTTCCGGTAATCCTGTATTCATCTTCTTTGGTTTCAGGATCCACTAAGTATGAGCGTTTACCATAACCTTTTTCGGAAACAACCAAAACAGTAGCAGTATCTAATGTCTCTTTATCTACCGTTAACATACCAATTACTTCATCGCTTTCAGATTCAAGGGTAATACCTTTCACACCACTTGCATTGCGGCCCATTGGTCGCACTAATTTTTCATTGAAACGTATGGCTTTACCAGATTTTTTTGCAATGATAACTTCGCAATTACCATTGGTTAATTTGGCTTCTAATAATTCATCACCCTCACGAATTGTGATAGCATTAATACCGTTGGTACGCGGACGAGAATATGCTTCTAAAGTTGTTTTCTTAATGATACCTTTTTTGGTACACATAATAATGTTATGTGAATTCAAATAATCTACATCTTTAAGATTTTCTATATTCAAATATGCTTTTATTTTATCTTCTTTAGGAATCGCAATTAAGTTTTGGATAGCCCTACCTTTAGTTGCTTTTCCACCTTCTGGCAATTCATAAACTTTCATCCAAAAGCAACGGCCTTGCTCTGTAAAGAACAACATGTAGTTATGGGTATTGGCTACAAATAAATGTTCTACAAAATCTTCGTCTCTATGAGCCACACCTTTATTTCCTCTGCCACCGCGGTTTTGCTCTTTGTATTCACTCAAACTGGTTCTTTTAATATAGCCCATGTGAGAAATAGTTAAAACCACTTTTTCATTTGGAATTAAATCTTCAATATCAATTTCACCAGCGCTGTGTTCTATTCTAGTTCTTCTATCATCACCATACTTCTCTTTCATTTCGCGCAATTCATCTTTAATGATAGTATATCTTAAAGCCTCATCGTTCAATATAGATTGTAGGTAAGCGATCAATTTCATTAACTCCTCGAACTCTTCTTTAATCTTTTGACGTTCTAAACCTGTTAAACGCTGCAATCTTAAATCGAGAATTGCTTTGGCTTGAATTTCTGTTAAACCAAACTTGCTAATTAAACCTTCTCTTGCCTCTTCTGGGCCTTTTGAAGACCTAATTAGTGCAATTACCTCGTCGAGGTGATCTAAAGCAATTAATAAACCTTCTAAAATATGCGCTCTTTTTTGAGCCTCGGCTAAATCGTATTTAGTTCTGCGAACCACAACTTCATGTCTGTGTGCTACAAAATGACGAATCATATCTTTTAGATTCAACATTTCTGGTCGACCAGCGACAAGTGCAATATTATTAACAGAGAAAGAAGATTGTAAGGATGTGTATTTGAAAAGTTGATTTAATATTACATTGGCAATAACATCTTTTCTCAATTCAAACACTAGGCGCATTCCCTGTCTTCCGGACTCGTCTCTAACACCTACTATTCCATCAATTATTTTTTCTTGAACTAACTCAACCGCGCGGGTAATAATTTGATTTGGCATAACCTGATAAGGCACTTCTGTTACAATAATCATTTCCTTACCGTTGCCCATGGTTTCAATTTCGGTTTTACCACGCATTAAAATACGACCTCTTCCCGTTTCAAAAGCTGAACGAATGCCATCAGTTCCATGAATGATAGCACCAGTTGGAAAATCAGGTCCCTTGATATGGGACATTAATTCAGCTATTTCTATTTCTCTGTTATCTATGTATGCAATTGTTGCATCTATGGCTTCCGATAAATTGTGAGGCGCCATGTTGGTGGCCATTCCTACTGCAATTCCAGACGCTCCATTCACTAATAGATTTGGAAATTTGGATGGTAATACGGTTGGTTCTTTTAGAGAATCATCGAAATTCGGGCGGAAATCTACAGTATCTTTTTCAAGATCATTCAGCATTTCCTCGGCAATTTTTTTTAATCGTGCCTCTGTATAACGCATGGCTGCCGGGGAATCACCGTCAATTGAACCAAAGTTACCCTGTCCATCCACCATTTCGTAACGCAAGCTCCAAGGCTGAGCCATACGAACCATTGTATCGTAAACAGACGAATCACCATGAGGGTGATATTTTCCCATTACTTCACCGACAATTCTGGCCGATTTTTTATACGGTCTGGTTGGTCCTAGACCTAATTCTGTCATTCCAAACAAAACCCTTCTGTGTACGGGTTTTAAACCATCTCTAACATCTGGCAATGCTCTGCTCACAATAACGGACATCGAATAATCGATGTAAGCTGTTTTCATTTCGTCCTCAATATTAATCGGGATAATGCGTTCAATGAAGTCTTCTTCTGGGTTTTGGTCCATATATGTTGATTTTTAAAAAACATTGCAAAATACCACTTTTTGGGCGTATTTCAAGGGGAAGATTCCACAATCTACTAACAAAATTGGGATTATTGAAAAATTTTAAAGAGTTGGTTCAAAATTAAGTTCCAATTCTATTTGAAGCTCAACAATTCGATTTAAATTTCCCAATAATTTGCCCTTTAAAAGCCGTTTAAAACATTTTTTAATAAGAAACCTATCGTTATGAAGGTTTCCCAATAAAAAGTGGCTACAAAAAAAAATCCCCTGAGTTTTCTCAGGGGATTTTTCGAATTATTAATTTACAATTACATTTTAATAACTTTTACTTTTCCAAGTCCAAGTTTTTCTAGTTTTTCTTTGATTAAAACATCGTCACCCACACACATAATAACCAAGTTATCTAAAGAAAGCATGCGTTTAGCATACTCATTGATTTGTTCTTTGGTCATATTTTTCACTATTTCAGCGCGTTTTTCATTGAAGTTTCTGTCTAAATTTAAAATGATAATCTGACTTAGAAAACCTAATTTATCACCAGGACTTTCATATTTAAGAGCATCATTGCCAATCAATGATTGTTTGGTAAAGGCCAATTCCTCATCAGTGATACCAGTCTCTTTGTATTTTTTAATTTCTTTTAATATTTCAGAGATTGCGCTATCAGTGGCCGAAGTTTTAACACCAGCACTCACCACATAATAACCCGGATAATCTAATCCGTTTGAGCTGAAACCAGAACGAATTCCATAGGTCCAACCTTTATCTTCTCTAATATTTAAATTTAAACGAGAATTAAAGTTTCCACCCAAAGCAAAGTTCATGATAGAAGATTTAAAGAAATCTCCTTCCATATCGAAAGGAATGGTTCTGTAACCCATAATAAGATTAGTTTGTTTAGCATAATCTTGATTAACTAAATAAATTTGAGTTTTACCTTGCTCAGGGAATTTGTTGTATACAGGCATGGTTAAGTTTTTGTTGGCCATTTTCTTTAAGAATGCCATTTTCTCTGCAATCAAAGCCTCATCTATATCGCCCACTACAGCAACAGTTGTTAGGTTTGAAGAGATGAAATTGTCGTAATAATTTTTCAAATCATCTACAGTAATGCCATTGGCAACTTTGTAATCGCTAAGTGCTTGAACACCAATTGGATTGTCGTTTCCAAATAAAGTGGAGAAAAAGGTTTTACTTCCAAAAGATACAGGGCTTAAATTATTGGCAGAGATAGATTCTAATTGCGCTTTTCTATCTTTTTTAAATTCTTTTGCATCTAATGCTGGATTTAATAATTTGTCTTCCAAAATAGCCATGGTTTCAGCAATTTTATCTTTGTAACAAACTACCGTACAATTGAATGAAGTGTTACCCGCACTGAAACCGATGCTGCTTCCCATTGCTTCTAACTTATTTTCAATATCAACAGATTTCATTGATTTGGTACTTTCGTTCATTAAACTAGCTAGCATTGCCGAAGTTCCATTTTTTACTTTACCAGATTCAAATCTGTGACCACCACGTATAGCTATTGTGAAATATACTCTTGGAGACTCAGTGGTTTTTGTACCTATTATTTTAATCCCGTTGTCATAATTAATTTTGAAGTAATTTGGCACTTCAACTGCTTTTGCTGCAGGAACGACAGGGTGAATTTTTCTATCAAATCCGGCAGGATCTGATGGCGGAGAAAACTTTAATCCTTGATATGCTGATCTATCAATGTTTTCTTTAGCATACTGATTCACGCTCTCGTATTGTGGTACTTTAAAGTTTCTATCTTGTTCATATCTTGGATCAGGAATGATATTAACGCATGCATAATTTTTATCCTTAATGTATTTGTTGTAAACACGCATGATATCTTCTTTTGTTACTTTTGAGTAACGGTCTAAATCATCTTGAGGTGTAAAGTCTCTATTAGGTAAAAGCATTTCATATTGTGTTAAAACAGATGCTTTACCAGCAACTGTTTCACCAATGCCATAATAACCAGCTATTATAGCTTGCTTCAATCTTTGTAAGTCAGCATCTTTAATGCCCGCTTTCTCCCATCTTGCTAATGCAGCGTTTAAAGTATCTTTTACTTCTTTTTCATTTAAACCACCAGCGGCTCTTGGATAAGCTACAATTTGAAAATTAAACTCACCGGCAATTTCTTGAGAGTAATTATAGGCATTCGTTTGGGCACAGAATTCAGGATCAACAAATGTTTTGTATAATTCGGAATTTTTACCATCAGCGAATAAAGCTGCCAATAACTCTAGAGCAGGCTCATCTGGGTGATAAGAAGCAACTGTTGGAAAAGTAATGCTTGTTAAAGGGAAAACTACTTTAGATAAAATAGTAACATTTTTAGATTCTTCTAAAGTTACTGGTCTTTTAGGTAAAGCTGGAACTTCTGGACCACGGTTGATAGAACTAAAATATTTTTCCACTAATTTGATGGTAGCTTCAGTATTAACATCTCCTGAGATTACAAGGATAGCATTATTTGGGCCATACCATTTAATGAAGAAGTTTCTCAAATCGCTTGAATCTGCAGTGTTCAAGTCGTCCACATAACCAATGGTTTGCCAACTGTAAGGATGTCCAAATGGGTAGATAGTTTCATCTTGAACCTCCGCCAAAGCACCGTAACCTTCACCATAACGTTGGTCTTTTTCGTTTTTTACTGTTGCACGCTGTACTTCAAATTTCTTATTAGTATAAGCTGGTAATAAAAAACCCATTCTATCGGCTTCAAGCCAAAGTGCTGTTTCTAGGTAATTACTTGGAACAGTTTCGAAATAATTTGTTCTGTCTTTATTGGTCGTACCGTTCATTTCGCCACCCGCTCCTTGAACAATTTTAAAATGCTCTTCGTCTGCAACATTTTGAGAACCTTGGAACATCATGTGTTCAAAGAAGTGAGCAAAACCAGTTCTTCTAACAGTCTCACGATTTGAACCTACGTGGTAGGTCATCTCTACGTGAACAATAGGATCGCTGTGATCTTCGTTAATTAAAACGGTAAGCCCGTTTGGCAATTTGTACTTAGAATATGGAATAATAAGCTTGCCTGGCTGTGCTTCCACTTTTTTGATCAGTGTAGCAGTGGTTTGTGCATTTATTCCCTGCGTAATAAACGCGGATAATGCAACTGATAAGTAAAACAATTTTTTCATGTAATTTTTTAATTAATAAATTAGGTTCAAAAAAAGCACCGTGAGCAACTTTTTAAGTATTTTATTCGTCAAAAATATATCTTTGTTTGATAAATAAGAAGTAAAATAAAATTGAACCCTCAATGTTTTTAAAACTAGCTAAGAAATTTACATTATTCATTTTTGTATTTATTTGTTGTCAATCTACAATAATAGGTCAGAATCAAACTGATAACATGGGGAAAGAGTTTTGGTTTTCTTTTCTCGAAAATTATACCAACCCTGTTCAAGTTTCATTTTCAATTTCCTGTAAAACCAGTCCAAATACGGTAAATATTAGAGTTGGTGCATTGAATCTACCATTCAAAATTTTCAGAAAAGACACTGTTATTAGTTTTACAAATGCATTGGTTTCCCCCAATGCAAACACCTTTATTAACAAGAGTATTAATATTTCCTCTATTAAGGACATTAGCGTTTATGCTCTGAATAATAGTCTGCACAGCACGGATATTGCTACCATTGTTCCCATAAACAACATTCCCTACAATCCTGTTTATTACATTAATACCTACAGAGGAGATAAAGGCGCTGGAGGCAGCAATAGCAGTGAATTTAGTATTGTTGCAATAGATGATAGTTGCTTTATAAATATTTTACCAACTTCTGATGCAACTACCTATGGCGGCACACTAAACACATTTGACCTTAAAGATACGCTAATTAAAAGGGTATTGAGAAAAAATGAAATGATATGGTTACAAGCATCGGATAGTCAAAGTTTGGCAGGGACTAAAATATGGAATTCATTTGGTTGTAAAAGATTTTCGGTATTTGAGGGTGCTAAATGCTCGAGGGTATTGTATGAAAAAAATTGCAGTGGATGCGACCATTTATACAACCAATCAAGATCCGTGCAATTACAAGGTTATCAATATACCACCATACCTTATCAAAATTTGATAAAAGGTTATGTTGTTCAAATAGTTGCAACGGAAAATAATACATCCTTGTATATTGATGGTAATTTTATAAAAATCATGAATGAGCGAGAAGTTTATCTTCTCAACAACCTTAACAATTCTCCTAATTGTATAAAGGCAGATAAAAAAATATCTGTCATTCAGATTATGAAAAGTGGCATTTGCAATGGCAACAATATAGGAAATCCTAGTATCATGACCGTTTTGCCTGATGATCAACTTACATCAAATGTACAATTCATTGCGCCAACTACTGGGTTTTTATCCACTGCACCAGCAGAATTTTTCCTTGGCATTACCTGTCCAAAACAAAATTTAAGATTCCTTACCATTAACGGTAAACCCATTGATACTTCGTCATTCATCGTAAAATGCAATAATTATGTAGGTAATATTAAAATCAATGCTGTGAATTCATTCACTTTAAATTCTGCGAAGGGTTTTATTGCTTATTTATATGCCAGTGGTAATGATGAAAGTTATGCAACGGAACTAGGTGGAGGATTTGAATTGAATAGAGCAAAATTAACAATTGTACCAGATTTAGCGGAGACTTGTG
The DNA here is from genome assembly GCA_025354385.1 of Bacteroidota bacterium. Taxonomy (GTDB): domain Bacteria; phylum Bacteroidota; class Bacteroidia; order NS11-12g; family UBA955; genus JABMMZ01. The sequence goes on along the minus strand of JANXMZ010000035.1, from coordinate 19,301 downwards.
ATACCTTTAATCAATTTACCTTTAAAGCCAATAGTGATTCTTCGGCCACTTATTTTTGGAAATTTGGAGATGGTACGACAAGAACTGGAGATAGTGTTGTTACTAAAATTTACAATAAAAGAGGGGTGTTTAATTTAAGTTTAATTGTTAATTACATTAGTAGTAAAGGTTGTGCAGCCGATACATTTGATAAAACCATTACGATTTACCGAAGACCTTATTTTTCATTAGGTAAAGACACCTCCTTATGTTCTGGTGATTACTATACCCTTTCTCCATTTATTACCCCTAAGTCTAAATTTCTATGGCAAAATAATAGCCAATATAGAACATTTAACGCCAGTAACACTGGTATTGTTTTTTTAACTGTTACCGATACCAATAAATGTACTTTTACAGATAGTATCAATCTTAAATTCATTAACTGCGATACCAATTCAATTAAGCTTCCCAATGTATTCACCCCTGGAACTGTTGATGAATTGAACGATAATTTAGAAGCTCAATTTACTGGCTATAATATATTGGAAGGAAGAATATATAACCGTTGGGGTGTATTGATGTATAAATTCACTTACCCGCAAGATGATTATTGGAACGGTAATTTGCATAATCATGTTGGCAGCCCCTGCCCTTCTGGTACTTATTATTATATCTACAAATTCACAAACACCAGAACAAATTTGATTAAGGAAGTGAATGGAACGGTGCAACTGATAAGATAATTATTTACCTCTGCCTTGAATCATGATGAGAATGGTATAAACCATAATTTTAAAATCTAAAGCCAAGCTATTGTTTTCTATGTATAGTATGTCATAGAATAATCTTTCCAACATCTGATCAATGTTTTCTGCATATCCATACTTTACTTGACCCCAACTTGTAATGCCAGGTCTTACCTTATTTAATCGGCTATAATAGGGTGCTCGTTTCATTATCTGATCAATAAAGAACTGACGCTCTGGTCGAGGACCAACCACGCTCATTTCACCAATAAGAACATTGTAAAATTGTGGAAATTCATCTAATCTAGCTTTTCTTAAAAAGCGACCTATCTTAGTAATACGGGGATCGTCTTCTCTGGAAAGTTGCGGACCATTATTTTCTGCATCAATCCTCATGGATCTGAATTTAATAATTTTAAAAGGTTTGCCTTTTAATCCAATTCTTTCTTGTTTAAAAAACACAGGACCTCTGCTAGTAATTTTAATGAGAACGGCAATTATCAATAAAAACGGAGCTGTTATAATTAGAACCAATAAGGAGAAGAAAATATCGAATACACGTTTTGCATTCTTTTGCCATTCTGGCATTACTTCAAAATCTACTTCAATTAATACTGCACCTAATATATTATTCATTTTCACCATGCGGGTAAAGATGGAATACATATCAGGAATGATTTTAATAAACACAGGTTCATTTTCCACGGTTGTTAATACCGCATTTAATTTAGTATGGTCTTCGGTATCAAGCGCAATTACAAGCTCTTCTATTTTATATTCCTTTATGAGTCCTTCTAAATTGTTATAATTGCCCAAATACGGAAGCTTAGAAGACAGTAGATTTACTTGCTCACCTTCAATGCTTACATAACCAGCGAATAAAAAACCGTTAGTAGTTTTTGCATTTTCCAAATCGGTAAATAATTTCAATGATTTTTCGTTGGAACCCACAAGAATTGTATTGAATCCGAATTGTCTTTTTTGAATTTTTCTGTTGATATTGGTTGAAAGAATAAATCTTCCTAAGTAAGTGAAAATAAGTTGTAGTGAGAGGAGAAGCGAGAATGTTTGATAATATCCTTTATAACTGCTGACAGAATCATCCAACAAGAGAGCAAAAAAGATAACAAAACAACCAAAGAAAGAGGTGTAAACAGTTTGCTTTAATTCTCTGAGACGAGAGCGCCTGAAAATATTTTTATAGAATCCTGTAAAATAATAAAGAATTAACCAAAAACTTGGGATAATTATAATACCTAGTTTTAATTTATCATCTGAACCAATGGGTATTTGATAATCGCTGTGTGCTGTATCGATATAGTGTTTTCTGAACCAGAATAAAAGAAACCAAACAATGGCTGCTGCAATATAATCGCTCGTTAAATATTTTAATATTTGTTTATTCTTACTCAATTGTTATGGTATTAAGGAACAAAAACAAGTTTAATATTATCCAAATATACCAATGGTTTTACATCTGGATTGGCCGCATCTTTATACACTCCAAAAAACACTCTCAATTTAGTACCAATTGGCAAGTCGCCTGTTTCTTTAATAAGATTGACGTACAATTTTTTCCAAGCACCATCGGTTGGGAATGCATAAAAGACCGGACTTCGTGTTATTATATTTCCATTATCGGAGTATATTCCAATTTGAAAATTAACATTGCTTTTCAAGTCCATTTCAACATAAATATCTGTGCCAATGGCTGGCACATCGTATGAACTGAGAGTGGCAATTTCAAAATCTTGAAAATTGGTTAGAGAATCAATTTCAATTTTACCACAGTAATTAGAGGTAAAAGGTGCATCAACTCCTACTGAATTCGATGGAATTACACGGAGCGAATCGGTAGTATTATTTAGGCCATATTTTACTAGAGAAAAACCTTTACTTTCAAAATTCTCTAACCAATAAAATACGGCATTTTTCTTATAGGATGTTTTTGGTTGAATGGTATCAACCCTTAACTTTTTTAAATTAAGAGTATCAATAAAAACTACATATGGTTTGTAGTATTTGCGGTAATAGGCGCTCCCTGTTTCTTTTATATTTGGAAAAACGGTTATTTCTACTTCGCCTTCTGCAAATATTGGAACTGTAACGGGCAATTCGAAAGTACCAACCTCAATGCCATTGGCAAAAACTTTAGCATCGGTAATTTCTTGGGTATTTAATCCCTCAGTAAGAACAAGGGAAGTGAGGGTGAATTTTTTAATGTGAAGATATGAGGGTATTGATTCTTTCTCCCTATCGCATCCCAAAAAAATTACTAAAACAAAACTTAAAATGGTAAATTTAAACAAGTGATTCATGCCGTGTATATTGTATTTGTTGTAATACATTGGCCACGTTTATTGCCTCTTCAATTCCAACCAAAGGCGAAACATGGTTTGTAATACAATCTACAAAATTCAGCAAATCTTTTTGTAAAGCATCAAAATAGAGGATTTTTTTTTCAAAAACCTGCATTTTATTGGCAATTGTCACATTAGAATTTGTCTCGTTGTAGAGCGATAATTGATTTTCCATCATCATGTCTAACCTTGTTTCCTCTACTTTATTTAGATCAAAATCGGCTGAGATAATCTTACCCTTTTGATAAGCTGTAAATACGTTTATCGCATTTTTACTAAATAGGTTGTAAACAATATCTGCCACACATCCATTGTCAAATAATAAATGTATTTTTAGTTCATCTGGTTGTTGATTAAAAATATAATGCCTATTCACTTTTATTTTAGCAATTGGTGAAGAAACGCTTCTAATCACCATATCTACCGACTCTGCCAGATAATTGTATTTTTCATTTTCTGAATGTGTTTTCACATAAGGCAAGTGTACTTTGGCAGAAATATTACTCGGATTATTGATTAATTGGCGGGCTGTGGTATAGATACTATTAGTGCCAGCCACATTTGAATAATAAAAAATGGATCCAGCTTCTTTTAACAATTTTTGAATGCCCATCAGTTCGTAGTGATCTAACTGATTAAATTTTTCTAATAAAATGTGCTTACTTAATTTTATGCAACTGATTAGATTCTCTGTTAAATTAAGTTGCTGTTGACCGACAAACAAAATAGCATCTGTTCTTTTCGCAAAATCAAGAAATGGATTTAACCCATAAAAAGAATCGAAATTTTCTGATTTAGTTGAATCGAATACTCCTACCGTTTCATAATGTTGTTGTTCATTTATGAAGTGTAAATACTGATTAACAGAATCTGAATTTCCGGCTATTCCAATTTTAATTTTAGACAATTGTGATAAAATTTATTTGGTACAAAAATGCAGCACCTTGTTATTTGTATCATTATTTTGTTATGAACCGTGTACTAAAGAACATACAATGCCATGCATAGAATTTACGAAGATACCTACAAACACAAAGGACTTCGGAATGGCTTAGTTGAGAAACTGAGATTAAAGGGTATACATTCAGATATTGTATTAGGTGCTATTAACAGCATTCCAAGGCATTATTTTATACCGGCGGAGTTCGAGATTCATGCCTATGAGGATAAAGCTTTCCCAATTGGAGAGGGTCAAACCATCTCTCAACCCTATACTGTAGCATTTCAAACACAGTTGCTTGATATAAAAGCCGGTGATAGGGTGTTAGAAATTGGCACTGGCAGTGGTTATCAAGCCTCGGTGCTGTTATCTTGTGGCGCCATTGTTTACAGCATAGAAAGGCACGAACCACTTTCTGTTAAAGCAGGTAAATTGTTACATAAACTCAATACCAAGCATTTACATTTAAAGGTTGGCGATGGCACCAAGGGTTGGTTAGAGCATTCACCTTATCAAAAAATAATTGTGACGGCAGGCGCCCCATCGGTACCTAAGGTATTATTCAATCAATTGGCAGAAGGCGGTTATTTGGTAATACCTGTTGGCAATGATAGTAAACAAAAGATGGTTCGTATAACACGTTTAGAGGGAAATGAATTAAAAACTGAAATATTTGAAGACTTTAGTTTTGTTCCATTAATTGGAGAAAATGGTTGGAAATGATGGTTGTTTAATAAATCAATTCGATTCTTTAAATTTTATTGTCACGTAATTTTTGGTGTTTACGTCTATCCAATAAATTGACCAATCATTATGACTTCAAATCTTTTACAAATCAAAAAAGCGTCGCTAATGGCAATCTTGCTTTTTGCCGTAACGGCATTCTCGCAAACCATGACACTCACCTCTAATACCCCTGCGTGTCCGGGAGGAACAGGGACAGCTACTGTTAGTTTTACTGGTGTAACCTACCCTTTTACTTTAAATTGGTATTATGGATCTAATATCCAGAATGGAAGCGCAACAATAACAGGAAGTCCACAAACAATTACATTTACAGGTGCATCGGTAGGTTATAATTATAATTCTTTAGGAGCTTCACCAGACTTCTATATCAATAATAATTTTTATTTAGGAACCTTTGGAGTAGGCATTACCCATGATGACATTGCAGCATTAATAATTACTTGCAGTGGAGGAACCTTAACAGTTAATAATATTAAAGGAGGCACTGGCCCGTATACTGTTGATTTAATAGATGGCATTACTGGAAACAGTCTCGTATCTGGCACGAGTCCACTAAGTGTTACTTATGCCCAAGGTTGTCCGGCCGGAAAGAGTGAAACCCAAATTAAGATTAGCGATGCTAATGGCTGTTATGTGATGCAGGATAGTTTTACTGTTTATTGTAAAGGGTTAGATTTAAAAACAAGCAGCACTATTGCAAGCTGTACAAATGGATCAGCCACAATAACAAGTGTTACAGGAGGCGTTTCACCTTATTCATACGCTTGGAGTAATGGAGCTACTACAAACAGCATTACAGGATTGGTAACAGGTACATACGGTTGTTATGTAACGGATGTGAATGGTTGCGGAGGAGAAACATCTATTTATATTGGTCAAAATCCACAAATAAGTGTTAATACAACCTCTGGTCCAGCAAAATGTTTAAATGCTGATGGAAAAGCTACAGCCTTTATCACAGGAGGAACAGGACCATTTTCTTATTTATGGGACAACGGGTCAATTACGGCTTCTGTAACAAATCTAACAGGTGATACTTACCACTCAGTAAAAGTAACAGATGTGAATGGTTGCACTGGCATTGGTGGTGCATATATAACTACCAGTACTCCTATAACAGTATATTATAGCGCAACAGCAAGTTCTTGCACTAGCAATACTGGTGGAGCGGTACTAACTGTAAGTGGAGGAACAACACCATATACCTATAAGTGGTCAGGGTTATCGAGTACCACCAATACCATAAGCAGTGTTGGTACTGGCGATTATTCATTTTTTATTGTAGATGCAGTTGGCTGTAAACAACATGGAGCTGCTGCGGTACCACCTATTTCGCAGATATATGCTAATACTGGAAAAAAAGATGCCGTTTGTCCCGGTAATAACGGTTCGGTATATGTAAGTGCTAACGGAACAGCTACTCCACTCACTTATTTGTGGAGCAATGGTGCAACTACGAGCTATATCTCTAGTGTTGCAATCGGATCATATTCCTGTATAATAAAGGATGCTAATCAATGCTCTGTTACAAAATATGAATATATTGGACAAGTTTCTCCAATAGGAATTGGAATGAATACGACCCAAGCAAGCTGTGTTTTTGCAAGCGATGGAATGGCAACGGCTACGCCATATGGAGGTAAGGCTCCATACACCTACCAGTGGTCTAATGGGGGTTCAACTTCAACGATATCAAGTTTAAAAGAAGGTTATTATAATGTAGTGGTTACGGATGCTAATGGATGTAGCAGTTACGAATATGTTAAAGTTGGTTATAATCCAGCTGGTAAAAATTGTTACTGCGAGGTGAGTGGATTAGTTTATAATGATTTAAATTCTAACTGTACACAAGATGCTGGAGAAGATGGCATTGCCAATATTTTAATTAATACTAATGGTGGTGGCTATGCGGCAACCAATGATAATGGATATTACAGTATCAAATTGCCAAATGGCAGTTATGTTGTAGAGGAAATAGTTGGCGCTAATAATGCATTGGCCTCTTGTCAAAGTAATAATATTAGTTATACGGCAACAACAGGAAGTCCTTGTATGAAGACACTCGATTTTGCTAATAATTTAACACCTATTCACGATATTCAGACCTTTTTAATGAATAAGAATTCTCCAATACCTGGCAACACTTATATTCAAGAAATGATTACTTACAATCAAGGAAATACGAAAGAAACGGCCATTCAAACAAGTTATTCGCACGATGGACAATTGTCTTTTAGTGCTAGTAGTATTCCAATGGTGGTTCCAAATTCGAGCTTCCCAAATCAATATAAATTTACCTCTCCCATAACAATAAAGCCAGGTAGATACACTTCATCCTATCAATATTACTCTACCCCAACCAATATACCATTGGGCACTGAAATTGATTTTATAGATAGTGCTGCTTACGATTCTCCCGTTTATACAAAATGGATAACCGGAGAATCTACACCTTGGAATAATATTTACAGCAACACAACAGTTGTTAGAAGTTCATGGGACCCAAATTATAAAGAAGTTTACCCAAAAGGTACTGGTATTGATGGTTTAATTCCCTTAACGGATAAAGATTTTAGATATGTTATACATTTTGAAAACAATGGAACTGCACTCGCTCAAAAAGTAGTGGTAATTGATAGCTTGAGTAAAGATTTTGATATTGAAACTTTAAATATTATTGGAGCATCACATAAAGTAAATACAACCATGAATGACGCAGGAGTTATTTTCTTTACTTTCGATAATATTAATTTAGACTATACTCCCAAAGGCACTTATAATGCTTTCGCCCAAGGATGGGTAGCCTATAATATCAAACCTAAATCTGCGAGTATAAAAGTGGGTAAACAATTAAAAAATATGGCAGGTATTTATTTTGATTACAATGCACCAGTTTTCACCAATACCACAATAAATACTTATGTTAAAAACACTAGTAAGGTGAACACCATTTTAAGTATAAAAAATGGCTTGAATATTTATCCGAATCCAACGGGAGGTATCCTAAATATTCAATTAAATGAATTGTTTGGAACTACCAATACTGTTGTAATATACAATGTTCAAGGACAAGTTGTAAAGACCGTTAATGGTTTAGGTAGTGACCTTCAAATTAATATGGACGAGTTATCACAAGGAATATACATTGCTAAGGTTCAATCTAATAATGGCTATAGTGAAAGTGTGAAATTCATTAAAGAATAGAAATAGGAATTTATAAATAAATTAGAGATGCACCAGTTAAACGCAGGTGCATTTTTTTTGCTAAAATAATCTGTATAAACCAATATTAAAGCCAATGTCCCATAGATTTTCAATTAATGATGAGTTTCGAATGGATAGAATGTCATAATTAAAATAAGGACCTATTTTAAAATTAAGTTTGGAATTAATTTGGCTCATCACCCCAAAGCTTAAATAAGGCCCCAAATTAAATTTATTGTATGTTGTATTTGTCGAAGATTTGATAACTTCATTTTTACTGTTTGGGTAATGAATTGTACCCCTAATATTAGATTTTAAAAGTATATTTAAATTTATACCCGCACTCACAAACAAACGTGTTTTATCCTCTCCATAAAGAAAGTTTAATTTTACGGGAATTCCTAGGTATTGAAATTTATATCGGTTATAAAATGTAGCAGTTTTGGAAGGCGACCCAGATGAAGGATTAAGCATGTTGCCAAAAACAAGGCCTATGTATATTTTTTGATAACCTTGGTTGGAGAATTGCAAACCCGTTTCAAATGATATTCTGTTACTCATCATTCGGCTAACTGCAAATCCAAATGAATAGCCTGTTTTTTGAGTCTCATTGCTTTTTGAATTGTAAATAGAATCATTGTATGGATTGTTTTCAGAATTGTTTAAACTCCTAAAACTTCTGTTTGGAGAAAAGTTCAATCCTATCCTAGTTTGCCCAGTTTCGTATTGTTGTTGTGCATTTGCTTTGAAACAAAACAATAAAAATATCATTGTATGGGTATAATTTTTCAACTTCTATTCTGGATTTTTTTTATTGAGTTCAGGATTCGCCATAAGTTTGGAGAGAAAGGATATGGTGCCTTCTCCCTTTAATTTTTTATTCGCAAAACGGATGCCTATAAACAATCCGATAGTAGCGCATAAAATTCCTAGGCTTAAACCAATAGCATTGTAAAAATTGATGTATGTAATTACGCCAAGTGCAAAGCCAATGAAAAGAGGTGATGCAACAATTTGAAGCCAACCCATCCACTCAAGTGTTTTTTCAAATAAATTTTTCATCTTGACATATTCATTATTGATTAACATACATAATGAATGGTTCATAAAAAGAACGTAAATAAATTAAAAATATTATAAAAACTGATTTTCATCAGTAATTGCATAGACATTTATCATGGTTAGTATTATCAACACCAATTTATGTAATGCTGATAAGGCTTAACGATATTTATTAACTTGTAAAATAAAAGTGAAAAGGTAATAAAGGATAAAAAACTCTTTTTATTTTATGGATTTATTATAATTTTGCTGTGTCATTATTTAATATGTTTTCAAAGTCTTGCGAGTACGCCATAAAAGCCATGATTTTCATCGCTCAAAAATCGAAAGATGAGGCGCGTGTTGGTATCAAAGAAGTTGCAAAGGGCACAGATGCCCCTGAACATTTTATTGCTAAAATTATGCAGGACTTAAGCAGACGTAAATTGGTGCATTCTGTAAAAGGGCCAAAAGGTGGATTTTATATGGATTCAAAAGATTTAAAATCATCTTTAGCCGATATTGTAAAAGCTATTGATGGTGATTCTATTTACAAAGATTGTGTACTTGGACTAAAAGCTTGTTCTGAAAAAAGCCCCTGCCCTGTTCATTTTCAATTCAAAGAAATAAAGAAAAATCTCATTACAATGATAGAGGATAATACGATTGGTGATTTTAACGATAAACTAGATTCAGGGAAATTCTTCCTCAAAAACAAATAATTTTTTTGCCATAATAAAAGATAATAAGGTATTTATATATGAAATTAAGCATACAAAAAATAAAGCAAGATAATGAGCCTAAATTCAATGGTGTACACAACCCTTTGAATACAGAAAGGAAAAGTTGTTGTGGCGATTGCAAAGGCAAAGGCTCATGCAATGATGCAAAAAGACACAAACATTTGAATAGCATTAGTGATGGAATTGTAAGTCAGTAAAATTATGAATTCATCAAAAACCATTGTAGCTTGTTTCCATTGTGGTAACACCATTTCAGATTCTAAAATTCTATTAGAAGAGAAGAAATTTTGTTGCAGTGGTTGCAAAATGGTTTATGAAATATTACAACAACACGACTTGTGTAATTATTATGAAATGAACCAGCAGCCTGGTTTGATTCAAAATAAAACAAAGCGATCTGATAAATACGCTTTTCTGGACAATAAAGAAATTGAAATGAAATTGATTCATTTTTCAAATCAAGAGAGCAGTCATATTACTTTATACTTACCACAAATACATTGCAGCAGTTGTTTATGGTTGTTGGAAAACATACACAAAGTAAACGAAGGCATTCAATCTGCTCGTGTTAATTTTGCTAAAAAAGAAGTTTTTATTGTATTTTATCACCAACAAACCTCGTTAAGAGCAGTCATAGAAACCCTTGATGGTATTGGTTATGAACCTTATTTAAGTTTGAATGAAATTAGTGCCAATGGACAATCAAAAACAGATAGAACGCGTTGGTATAAGATAGGTGTTGCAGGATTTTGTTTTGGTAATATCATGATGATGAGTCTTGCCGATTATTTGGTAGGAACAGAGGTTATAGATTATAAAATTGAATTGTTTTTTAAGATTATAAGTCTTGTTTTATCATTACCTGTTTTATTTTACTCTGCTACCGAATTTTTTGCATCTGCTTGGTATGGCATTAAAAACAAATATCTAAATATAGATTTTCCCGTAGCATTGGCATTGGTGATTACTTTTATAAGAAGTATTTATGAAATTACACATGGTAGTGGCAATGGCTACTTGGATAGCATGAGTGGCATTGTGTTTTTTATGTTGATTGGCCGTTGGCTGCAATCCAGAACCTATCAAACCATTTCTTTCGACCGCGATTACAAATCATTTTTTCCTATTGCATTGAATGTTATTAAGGATGCTTGCATTACACCAACAGAAATTTCGAAGGTAAAAACTAATGACATTGTTCAAATTCATTCCAACGAAATTATTCCTGTAGATGCTCTCCTTTCGAAAGGACAGGCGAGTATTGATTACAGCTTTGTAAGTGGCGAAAGCTTACCTGTTAAAGTAAATATTGGTGAGTTAATTTATGCGGGTGGCAAACAATTGGAAGGCATGCTTGAATTGGTAGTTGTAAAAGAAGTTTCTCAAAGTTACCTCACCAACTTATGGAACAACCCGGTATTCAACAAAAAAGAAAAACCACAACAAAGTACCTACGATGCTATCGGTAAATATTTTACTTACGCAGTTATTACAATTGGAATTATTGCTGGTTTATATTGGTGGTTGCAAGGAGAAAATACATTGATGTGGAACGCCATTACAACTGTATTAATTGTAGCTTGTCCATGTGCGTTACTGCTATCTCAAAACTATACCAATGGCAATATATTAAGGGTTTTTGGGCTTAATAAATTTTACTTAAGATCGCCAGAAGTAATTGAGAAAATTTCTCGCATCAATCACATTGTGTTAGATAAAACTGGTACAATTACACATACCAAAGGAGCCAATGTAAAATACTCAGGTAAAATTTTGAGCGATGCATTAACTGCTGATGTTGCTTCTTTACTTAAGCAATCCTCTCATCCTGCAAGTCAATTGGTTTCCGAATATCTTAACATTCAAAATAGTTCCGAAGTATTGCATTTTAAAGAAACCGAAGGTCAAGGTATTGAAGGATGGGTGAACGAGCACCACGTGAAAATTGGTTCACCTCAATTTATTGGAGGCGAATATTTTAATGAAAGACAAGGCACAAAAGTAGTAATTAGTATTGATGGTGTTATACATGGTGAATATACCATTACCAATAAATATAGATTTGGGGTTACACAATTACTAAAATCACTTAGAACAAAATTTACGCTATCGCTTATTTCTGGTGATAATGATAATGAATTAAAAAATATACATGACTTGATTGGCAAAGATAGCGAAGTATATTTCAATCAAACCCCTCAACAAAAACTAGATTATATTGCTAATTTACAAACTAACCATTATTTAAACGTGATGATGATTGGTGATGGTTTGAACGACTCCGGTGCTCTAAAACAAAGCGATGTGGGCATTGCAGTAGCAGATACGGGAAATAATTTTACCCCTTCATCCGACGGCGTTATAGACTGTACTAAGTTATCTCAATTGGATACTTTTATAAAATTTGCCATTGCGGGTAAAAAAATTATTCTATTCACATTTACTATTTCTGCCATTTACAATATTATCGGTTTATACTTTGCAGTTCAAGGTGTTTTATCGCCTGTGGTAGCCGCCATACTTATGCCTTGTAGTTCTATCACCATCATATTACTTACCTATGGATTAACCGAATGGTTGGCCAAATATTATCAATTAAAAGAAGTCACAAAATAACCCCAATAAAGGAATGAAAAAAAGAGAACCAATCAGCCACATTATGACCAAAAATGTTCATTACGTGTTACAAAATGATACTTTAAACCATGCTGTTCAAATCATTAAAAAAGAAAATATTCATCACTTGCCAGTAATGAAAGGCAATGAAATAGTTGGTATTATTAGCAGTACAGACGTGAGCAAATTAAGTTTTATGAATTTGTATGAGCATCAAGAAGGATCTGAAGCTGCGATTATGAGCACCATTACTATCGAGCAAATAATGACGGCGCAACCGGCTGTGGTGAATTCAGATGATTCTATTAAAGATGTAGCAGAAATATTTGCAAGCGCCAATTTTCATGCATTACCTGTTATGGAAAACAAACAATTGACAGGCATTGTAACAAGCACTGATATGATTAAATATTTATTAGAACAATACTAAAAAACAATTAACATGAGTGTCATTATCATTTTATTGATTGTAAGCATTTTAATAGCCGGAGGATTCCTGATAGGATTTCTATGGGGTGTAAAAGATGGTCAATTTGACGATGCAACGAGTCCTGCCCAACGCATATTATTCGACAACGAACAAAGCAATAAATCTTAATTAACATTTTCAATTATAAATTACACAAAGTAACAACATATGAATTTAGACAAATTTTACTACGACAACAAGCTGCCAAAATTTTTTGCAATTGCATGTATTTTTTGGGGCGCAGTAGGAATGCTTTTGGGGGTTATAGCAGCCTTTCAATTGGCATTTCCTGTTCTTAATTTTAGCGAATACTTTCCCAATTTGGCGTTTGGTCGTCTTCGCCCTGTACATACCAATGCTGTTATTTTTGCATTTGTTGGCAATGGTATTTTTACAGGCATTTATTATGCAATACCTAGGTTACTAAAAACGCCAATGTGGAGTAATAAATTAGGAAATATCCATTTTTGGGGATGGCAATTCATCATTGTATGTGCTGCGGTTTCTCTTCTAATGGGTTTTACAACAGGTAAGGAATATGCAGAGTTGGAGTGGCCTATTGATATTTTAATTACACTTGTTTGGGTAGTGTTTGGTATAAATATGTTTGCCACTATTATTACCAGAAGAGAGCGTCATTTATATGTAGCTATTTGGTTCTTTATTGCATCATGGGTAACAGTGGCTTTGTTGCACATTGTTAATTCATTTGAGATTCCAGTATCATTTATGAAAAGTTATTCGTGGTATGCTGGTGTTCAAGATGCATTGGTACAGTGGTGGTATGGGCATAATGCTGTTGCATTTTTCTTAACAACACCTTACTTAGGATTAATGTATTATTTCTTGCCAAAAGCGGCCAACCGTCCTGTGTATTCTTATCGCTTAAGTATTGTTCACTTTTGGAGTTTAATTTTTTTATACATTTGGGCTGGTCCACATCACTTATTATATACTGCCTTGCCTGAGTGGGCGCAATCACTAGGTACTGCTTTCTCCATCATGTTAATTTTACCAAGTTGGGGTGGTATGTTAAATGGGTTATTTACGCTAAGAGGCGCTTGGGACAAGGTGCGCGAGGACCCTGTTTTAAAATTCTTTGTGGTAGCAGTTACCTGTTACGGAATGAGCACATTTGAAGGTCCTATGCTTTCATTAAAAAATGTGAATGCCATTTCTCACTATAGCGATTGGACAGTGGCACACGTTCATATTGGCGCATTGGGTTGGAATGGATTCTTAACTTTTGGTATGATGTATTGGTTGATACCCAAATTATTCAATACTAAATTATACTCTACTAAATTGGCTGCAACCCATTTCTGGATTGGTACTTTAGGTATTTTATTATATGCAATTCCAATGTATTGGAGTGCTTTCCGTTCTTATTTCATGATGAAAGCCTTCACTCCAGAGGGTCAGTTACAATATCAGTTTATAGATGTTGTTCAAACGGTGATACCATTTTATATTATGAGAGCCATTGGAGGAACAATTTTCCTAATTGGTGTATTTATTATGATTTACAATTTGGTGAAGACTGCTAAAAAAGGATCTTTTGTTGCTAAAGAAGAAGCTGAAGCGGCACCTTTAACCAAAGAATACCGTGCACCTTCTAATTCTATATGGCATAGTTTTATAGAAAGAAAACCAATCTTGTTATTGGTATTGAGTTTGGTGGTTGTGGGTATTGGAGGATTGGTGGAATTGGTTCCAACATTCTTAGTAAAAGAAAACATTCCAAGCATTGCTTCTGTAAAACCATATACTCCACTTGAATTGCAAGGAAGAGATATATACATACGAGAAGGTTGTTACAATTGCCACTCACAAATGATTCGCCCTTTTAGATATGAAGTAACCCGTTATGGAGAATATTCTAAAGCTGGTGAATTTGTTTACGATCATCCTTTCCAATGGGGAAGTAAACGTACTGGTCCGGATTTAGCGCGTATTGGTGGTAAGTATGGCGATGCATGGCATTTCAATCATATGCTCGAACCAACTTCTATGGCACCAGGTTCTATCATGCCTTCCTACCCTTCTCTTTATGAAAATGAAATAGACAGAGGAAGCACTAATTCTAAGATACACGCCATGCGCAAAATGGGTGTGCCATACGAAAGTGGATATGAATCTATTGCCAACGATGATTTGGATAAACAAGCAAAAGGCATTGCAGACCGATTGGCAAAAGACAATAACATTAAAGTTTCTAGCAATAAAGAAATCATCGCCATCATTGCCTATTTACAAAGAATAGGAACAGATATCAAATTAGAAAGCAAAAAATAATAACAACATGAAATTCTCAACATATTTAGAAAAAATCTCGGGTGTAAGTATTTACCCTATTGTTTCATTGGTAATGTTCATTGTCTTCTTTGTACTTGTTACTTATTGGATGTACAGCATTGATAAAACAGAAATAAGCAGAATTGAAAATTTACCATTGGATGATAATAACAAATAAATTTATGACTAAAAATAATTTAAAAAGAATAGCATCTTGTTTGTTGGCCATTGCCACCCCCTGCTTCTTATTTGGGGCAGAGGCAGATGCCGCTGTAGCCGCAGCACCTGCAAAAAGCAGCTTGGATATAAATGTACTTTTAACAGTAGTAACATTGGTTTTATTATTACCGCTTTATATTTCAAGTAAAACATTTGTATTAGTTGCCAAAGATTTTGCAATCAAAAAGAAAAATAATTTAGTAGCAAATAAAGCTATTGTATTAGTCGCCTTTTTCATGTTCGTACAAACCACGTTTGCTCAGGCAACAGATGCACCTGTTGGTCCAAGGTCTGGTGATTTGTTTTCGAGCGCCACAACTACATGGATTCTTATAGCAGTAATTGCATTATTTGCCATGCTCATTGTTTACTTTTCATTTCTTACCAATTCCTTAATCAAACAAAAAAGTGTTGAAGTGGTTAGGCAAACCGTGGATGGCAGCAATCAATTGGCAAAACAAGAAAGCAGTTGGATAAAAACAGTTTGGGATAAAATGAATAATTTTAAACCATTAACGGAAGAAGGCACAATAGATACAGGACATAGTTACGATGGTATTCGCGAGTTAGATAATATTACCCCGCCGTGGTTTATAGCAGGGTTTGTAGGCTCTATTATTTTTGCGGCCATCTATTTATTTACTTATCATATTAGTAAAACTTCTCCTTTGCAAATTGAGGAATACAATATAGAAATGGCGCAAGCAGAAAAAGAAAAAGCAGCCATGTTATTGGTTCAAGGTAACAATGTAGATGAAAATACAGTTGCTATGTTGGGCTTACCAGATATAGAAACAGGTAAGAAAATTTTTGCAGAAAAATGTATTGCCTGTCATGCCGCAACAGGAGGCAGTATGCCAGGTGGTGTTGGTCCCAATCTTACCGATGAGTATTGGATACATGGTGGCTCGCTCAAAGACATCTTCAAAACTATTAAGTATGGTTGGGTGGAAAAAGGCATGATTGCTTGGAAAGATCAATTATCTGCCAAACAAATTGCACAAATTGCCAGCTTTATTAAATCAATAAAAGGCAGCCATCCTGCCAATGCCAAAGAACCTCAAGGCGAAATCTATACAGAAGAAACGGGCACTAAAACAACCGCAGATTCTACGGCTACGGATTCTATTACAGTAAAAAAATAATTAAATAAAGAAGTGACGGACGAAGAACTTTTGCATGCTGAAACTTTCCGAGATAGGGTTAGTAATGTTACCGAAAAGGGCCATAGAAAATGGATTTATGCCCTTCAACCCAAAGGAAAGTGGACCAATTACCGCAAGTATCTGGCCTACTTCTATCTTTTGACATTCTTTGCAATGCCATTTGTAAAGGTGAATGATTTACCTTTCATGATGATCAATATCTTGGAAGGTAAATTCATCCTTTTTAGTAAAATTTTCTGGCCTCAAGATTTTTTTATTTTCGCAATTGCCATGATTACATTTATTGTATTCATTGTGCTTTTCACAGTAGTGTTTGGTCGGCTGTTTTGCGGCTGGGTGTGCCCACAAACCATTTTTATGGAATTTATTTTCCGGCCTATAGAGTGGATGGTAGAAGGCTCCCCTTCTCAACAAAAAAAAATAAACGAAGGTCCTTGGAATGCTGTTAAAATTTTAAAGAAAACCTTCAAACATTTTTTATTTCTATTATTTTCATTCGCCATTGCTCATACTTTTCTAGCTTACATATTGGGTATAGACGAAGTGGTGACCATTATTAAAGAACCACTGGAAGACCATGTAGGTTTAATGTTTGGCTTAATTATTTTCACTTTGTTATTTTATGCCGTATATGCCTATGTGCGTGACATTGTTTGCACTACCATTTGTCCTTATGGCCGCTTACAAAGTGTAATGTTCGATAAAGATACCATGCAAATTTCTTATGATTACAACCGCGGTGAACCAAGAGGCAAATTTAAAAAAGGTGCCGAACGCAAAGAAGGCGATTGCATTAGTTGTTTAAAATGTGTTCAGGTATGCCCAACGGGTATAGATATTCGCGATGGTATACAAATGGAGTGTATAGGTTGCACCGCTTGTATAGATGCTTGTAACGATGTAATGGAAAGTTTGAAATTTGAAAAAGGATTGATTCGTTATGCCTCCGAAAATGAAATTACAACTGGTAAAAAATTCCATTTCAATACCCGCATGAAAGCATATACTGTTTTGTTAGGCATACTTTTAATAACAATGGTTGCCATGATAGCCACTCGCAAAACTGTTGATACATTTATATCTCGTGTAAAGGGGCAATTGTATCAAGAAATGCCAGGCGAGCAAATTAGTAATTTATTCGAAGCCAAAATAATTAATAAAACACGCGAAGAAATACCAGTTACTTTGCAATTAGAAAATATAAAAGGCACAGTAAAATTAATAGGCAATCAAAATATTATACTTAAAAAAGAATCTATCGGGGAGTTCACATTCTTTTTAGAAATTTCTGCTAATGATATCAAAGCGCGCAGCACCCCTATTAAAATTGGTGTGTATCGCAATGGGGAAAAAATACAAACCATTAAAACCAAATTTCTGGGCCCGTTTTTATAATAAGCACTTCGATAAACTCACACTTCGATAAACTCACACTTCGATAAACTCAGTGTGACGAAAAACAACAAAAAATAATAAAATGAACTGGGGACATAAAATAACAATCGTCATCGTTGGCTTTATCATCGCCATGCTAGGAATGGTGTATCTTGCTTATCAGCAAACCAACGAAATGGTAGATACTAATTACTACGAAAAGGAATTAAAATACCAACTAAAGATAGATGCTTCTGATAATCTGAATGCAGCCACCCATGATACTTTAATTACCCAAAGCAATGATGCCCTTATCATTACTATACCCGAAAATTTAAGAACTGCATTTGCCAATGGTAAATTAGAGTTTATTAAAAACGATGATAAAAAGAAAGACTTTTCGCTCCATTTCCAACCCGATGCCAATGGCTTATTTATAATCCCAAAAGATAAATTCACTAATGGGTTTTATAAAATACGTATACAATGGGAAAGCAACCATAAAAACTATTACCACGAGCAAGATATTGTTGTAAAATAGTGAACGAATTACTCGTTGTCATATTTTCCGGATTAAGCATTGGCCTATTGGGCAGTTTTCATTGCATAGGCATGTGTGGGCCACTGGCATTGGCTTTACCAGTGCAGCAATTAGGAGGCACTCAAAAAACCACTGCCATTCTTTTATACAATATTGGCAGGGCATTCTCCTATGCCGCCCTTGGTATAGTATTTGGGTCCTTGGGCAGCAGTTTTCAAATCTTTCATCTTCAACAATGGCTTTCTATTGTAGCCGGTTGCCTAATACTACTCATTTTACTTGTGAGTAAATACAGCCACTATACCCTACCAGGCTTGGCCATGTTTACCCAAAACATTAAAGTGCGCCTATCTTATTACCTTAGCTCTCCTAAAAAAATAAAAAACTATTTAAGCATAGGTATACTTAATGGCCTATTGCCCTGTGGTTTGGTGTATATAGCCATTGCAGCATCTTTGGCTACTGGCAGCATGTGGCAAGGTAGTTTGCTTATGTTGGCTTTTGGTTTAGGCACCTTGCCTATAATGGCACTTACCATGGCATTTGGCCAGTTCATATCTGTTAAGGTGCGTTCTTGGTTAAATAAAATCAGTCCTTATATTATTATGTGTGTGGCCTGTTTGTTAATATTGCGTGGTTTAAATTTGGGTATCCCCTATGTCTCTCCCAGCTTGGAGAAAGGTACGGTCAATTGTTGCGAAAGGAAATAAAAAATTATAGAGGTCAGTAGTTAATTGCATATTAATTTGTCTTGATAAATTTTGTCAGCAGCCACCATTCTACCAATAATATTGTTGAACACATTATTTTTCATCTGAGATCGGTTAATCCTGAAGCAGAATTCGTCGAGATACCTAT